>SCKN01000003.1:0-102500 GCA_004124385.1 Fidelibacterota bacterium | reverse complement strand
TGAAAACCTTCATTAATAAGGAAATCACAAAATGAGAGCAGTTCATGTTTTTGAAATTTGGTGTAATCTCCCCAATCATCCTGTGCTTGCCGGACCGATCGATATTGGTCCTGACTCACTAATGAGGAGACAATTAATCCAATTAATAATATGTTTTTTATTCGCATAAAAAAAATTCCCCTGACCTCAAGGACAGGGGAATTTAGAAAGAATTTTGTTATAATAAACTGAATTAGCGCAGCAAAAGCATCTTTTTCTTAGCAACAAAATCACCGGCTCGAAGCTCATAAAAATAAACACCTGATGCAACCGAATTCCCACTGGCATCCTGTCCATTCCAATCAAACACATGATGCCCTGCGCTCATATGTCTATTCGTAAGTACACTCACTTGTTGACCTAATATATTATACACAACCAATTTTGTAAGTGCTTGTTCCGGTAAGTCAAATGATATGCGAGTCGTGGGATTGAATGGATTTGGATAATTTTGAGCCAAGCTGAAAGCCGTTGGTAACGGATCATCCCCAATACCCATTTCAGATGTATTAAAGGTTACAGCATTATTTACATCAGGATAACTGCATGAGACATCCAATAAATCCGGCGCCATGGATGTACCTGGCAGCCTTACGCCATCCAGCCAGAACGTAATCGTCGCTGGAAGGCCTTCATGGCCATTGGGTGCTTTATACGTAATTTGAAACAAAGTACCTTCTACACCATCGCCAGCTGTCTGGGTTCGGTTTGTACTATATGCCATCACTTTAACATGGTCATTAATTTCATTGCTCAATAACTGCATGGCATTTGAACTAGTAACAGGGTCACCGTATTCATCAAACACATTTTCAAGTTTTTCACCTTTATATACAACACCTTCGTCTCCATAAACAAGATCAGAGCCGGCATCATGATAAACATCTAATTGTATACCTCGGATAGCTTCATTATCCACCATTTTGAAAATAAGTGTCACTGTTGAATCATCAGACGAACCCGAAAGAGTTACTTCAAAACCAATACACGCACAAATGCCTGTGGCAATCATCTGTCCATAGTTGGGGTTTGGAGTCCCATCAGGCAGAAGGGTTCGATTGTCTGTGTGATATGAAGAATCTGCCGGGCAATCCAACGCTTGGGCAAATCCTACACATAGCGATAATAATATTAATAATCTTTTCATTTTTATCTCCTAATGGGAAAGTTACGGTAAAAGCTTTATTTCACCAATAACATCTTTTGTGAATATTGCTGGTTGTTTAAGCGTACACTTAGTATATATACGCCCGAAGCAACCCTAACACCTAATCTATTTTTTCCATTCCATATTACACGGCTAAATCCCGGCTCAACATCTGAATCCATTAATGTTCTTATCAATCGACCGTATATATCATGAACTACTACTTGCAAATGCCCTTTTTCGGGAATATCAATATGTACTTTAGTCGTTGGATTAAACGGATTGGGGAAATTTTTATGAACCTTAAATGATAGCGGTATACCATTTATGTCATCCCCAATAGCCAATGCAGCTACAAGAATATTAACGTCAATATCAAACTGTCCAACGTTTGTTGCAACATACACTGTCCCGGTGTATTCACCATAATTCATAAACAGAGTGCTGATATTGAACTGAACCAACGCATTTGAATTGGTTGATATAGACCCACTTTCATTATTAATCGTTAACCAATCGATATCATGACTAAGTGTATAATCTATTATTTCATTGCTTGAATTAGTTAGAGATAACACATGTGAAGATACAGTATTCGCATCTAGTGTATCTGAAAGTGAAGAAAATGACAATAATAAAGGGGATACTTCTCCGGTACCATTTAAAGAGATTGCAATAATTGGATCATTGTTGTCATTTGAGTTAATTGTCAGGGAGCCACTAAATTGACCAACTGAGTCTGGGATAAATAATAATGTTATTTCTGTAGATTCACCTGGATTTAATTCTAGATCAGATTCATTCGTAAAGAAATAATCATTATCAAAATCAAAGCTGCTGATTTCTAAATCATCCGAACCAACATTTGTTATTTCTAATAAAACGGATGAGGTGTCATTGATATATGTATCGTCAAATGTAACAGTTGTCACATTTAAACCAATTTCAGGAAAGCCGGTAATATTCAATGTAGCTGAAACTGTGATGGAAATATCTGGTGTTTCAACTGTGAAAATAGCGTCACCATAATAGGTGCCACCGTATGTGGCTGTAGCATCAAAGTTAATGGTGACATCCAGATTACCATTCGCTGGAACAGTGATTGTTTCATTTTCGGTGGTCATCCATACCGGTGCGACGGGATTTTCAAGTAAACCTGGTCGATATGTCGCCACCATGGCCTGCATCCTATCCTTTTGACCCGGAGTAAACTCCCAGGTACAGCCGTCACTTGTATAGGTCATATAATTATGGACTGGATCATTCCCCGGCATAGTCGGGCAGCTGTCCAAGTTGCCATTGCATTGCCACAGGTAATCATCATGGTGCGCTGGTGTATCATCTACACCATCGTTACCGGTTGTACAATTTCCTAGAAACGTATGATGCAAGCCTAAATAATGACCTATTTCATGTACTGCTACATCACCATCGTAACCACCAGCATAGGGTAGGGTCCGGTAATCAAGAACAATACCGTGCATATAACTGCCTTCTGACCATGAATTAGGCATATAAGCATAGCCGGCTACTCCATCAATAAAAATATTTGAAGTATAAACATTTAAATAATGAAACGAATCAATATTCAGAGCCTGTTTTGCTACAGCATCATATGTATCGTACATATCATTAAACCAGTCATTGTTCACTGTACGGTCAATGATATCCAGTGTAAAAATAAAATCATGATCAGCAAGGGTATTATTCAGCCATGTTACCTGCTGGGCAATTTGCTGATCAGACAAATTACCAACACTGTTGTCTTGATGTATCACATGCCATGCGATTTTTACATTAACAATATTGCGGGAACTGCGTCCTTGCCTTTCTAACCAACGTTCAACTTGATCGATTGTGACCAACAAATCTTCCGGATTCGGATCAGGCGTACCACAAATCAAATCATTACCCAATCCAAATTCAATCGCTACATCAGGGAGTTGAATATCTTCTGGAACTGAAAATCGCCCCACGAGTGGAATCCATGTTTGGTCTACCAAGGTAATCGTTAAATCCACATCATTAGATGTATTATTTGTGAAGGTTAAAATACGATCAGCTGTTTCACCATAAATCAAGTTTTGCAATAATGTATCTTGGGAAACTTCAATATCATCCGCAAAGACAAAGCCTGCGAATACAATTAATAAGTATATAAATATTTTTTTCATATTATTTAATTACTTTAAGTAAATCATTTTTTGGTTATTGTGAAATTTTCCAGCATCTACTCGCAAAATATATACGCCAGCTGAAACAGGATTGCCCAAATCATTTTTCCCTAGCCATGTTAAATCATACACACCTGTTTCAAGTGTAGAATTGAGCAATGTAACAATTTTACATCCACTCAAATCAAACACTATTGCGGAAACCTTCGAACGATCTGGAATTGAAATTGTAATTCGAGTTGATGGATTGAAAGGGTTAGGATAATTATCACTTACAGCAAATTTCATAGGAACAACACCATCAGCAACTCCTAATGGTTCCATGATTACCATCAATAGAGGAATGGGTAATGATCCCATATTTGTGTTCAAAATAACATCGCCTTCATATTCCCCGGGAGCCATGAACAAACTATTGAAATTGAACGTAATGAATTGAGACTCTCCATTCTCCAAACTGCCATCTCCACCAAGAATTGTTACCCAATCAATTTCACTATCAAATTGATACAATAAAGGATCGGAACCTGAATATGTCATTTCCAAAAAATTGTTAGAAAATTCATTAGGGTACAATGAATCTATTATGGACTCAAAACTCAATTCCAAGTTGGTTATTCCCATGATGTTCAAAAATGATGGTAGTAATACAGTCGTATCCAGAGTCGATTCTTCAAAATAAATATTTGCTGCATAATCGCCACCGACCAAGGTAGTGCCATCAAACGTAATATCGAAATCGACCGATCCGTTTGCAGGAACTTGAATGACATTAACTGTAGTATAAATCCACCCCGGCGATACAGGATTCTCTAACAAACCAGGACGGTAGGTAGCAATCATATCTTCCATTCGTTCACCTTGTCCATTTGAAAATTGATTTAAACAGGCATCATCGGTGTAAGTCATATAATTATGAACTGGATCCATGCCAGGATCGTTAGGACAGGTATCTGTATTGTTACAGCTGTAAATATTATTGCCATCATTTTCCTGAGGCGTATCATCCACATAATCGTTATTTACACTGCAGCCGTTCCTGAAGGTATGATCCAAGCCCAAGTAATGACCCACTTCGTGGGTAGCTGAATCGCCGGCATTATAAGGATACGATGTTCCACCAGGCAATGATGAATGAAGTATACACACTCCATGCATGTAACTGCCTTCAGCCCATTGATACGGCAGGTATGACCAACCTAGCAATCCCGGCATATTGCCCGAATAAATATTCAAATGATGAATCGGGTCAATATATAATTGCTGTTTATACGTGCTCTCATATTGATCCATATCGTTATACCAATTATCATTCATCGTATAATCCACACTCACAAGCGTAAAGAATATATCATACGGTGCATAGGCATCATTGAAGACATCAATTTGGCCCATAATCATATCATTGGAAATATTCCCAGCACCATTGCTTGCGTATAACACATGCCATGCCACTTGGATATTTACCAAATTTCGACTCGATCGATTTTGGTTATTATTATTTTCAATTGAACTCTGCACAAATGATAAAATACCTTCTTGAGTTGGCGCTGTTCCACAACGAATACCATCTACCCAATTTCCATATTCATCCAGATACTGAATATCTGTTACCATTTCTTGGCGATTATTTTCATTGTCAGGTTCAAAACGGTCTGCATCAAATAATGGCGCAGGATTGGGAGGTGACTGCTCTAGAATACTAATGTCCAAATTCACTGGGAAATTATTGCTATTGGTAATTGTAATAGTTTCCGTTGTTATTTCTCCATATTGAATTGAAGCAGTAAGTGTATCTGGAGTAATGGTAATAGAATTTGCACACAGCATCCATGGGAAACTGAAAAGGATTAATTTTTTGTAACTATTTTTCATTTATATGTATTTATTAAAAAGGGCGTCCAAAAGGACGCCCTTGATTGAGAGTCTATTTAAGTAAGACCAGTTTTTTTGTATCTGTGTATTTATTGCCCGAAGTAGATATAGCCACCATTCTGTAAAAATACATTCCTGAAGGTAAACCGTTAGCATTCACTTGGTAACGATAATGACCTGCATTCAGGTTTTCATTATTGATAAGTGTTATGACTTCACGTCCGGTAATGTCAAATATAGCCAAATGTGTTTTGGCAAATTCCGGCAATTCCAAATCAATATTCGTTACCGGATTAAACGGATTGGGATAATTCTGATGTAATGTGAATTTTTCCGGAATCACATCATATAAGTCATCATCAATTGCCAATACACCTGAATCCACATCTACGCGAACCATAAAATCACCGTCCAAAGGTAATGCAGCCCATACTCCATTCGTTCCAACCGGAGGTGAGCCATCAACGTTTATATAACTGCGAAAATCCGGGTCAGTAAGGTCAATACCAATGGGAGGTGAATTAGATGTTTCTTCCCAACCAACATAAAAATCTCCAGAAAAGATTTGAATATTTAAAATAGATACATCCTTCACATTCCAACCTTGAGCAAGCTGCATAATCACGCCTCCAGAAGGCGTCCATTCTGTACCTGGGAGCCCATCAGTTCCATCGTTATCCCACACACGTACAGCACAAATTCCAGGGGAACCTGTCGGTACATAAAACTTAACTCGTTTTAGTTCAGATGGATAATTAACGGGTGTCACTTTTACAGCCATATAATTCCCACTGCCAACATTTGTACTTGTTTCAGCACCTCCATCATCATATGCAATTTCGTGTATAGTTTGGGCTTCGGGAGTGCCGCAAGCAGCACTGGATTCAGGACCTTCATTGCCATCATATAATGCCGTTACTTTATAACAGTACTCTGTATCGTTCATTACAAGAATATCTATATATTCTGCTGCTTCAATTCCTTGGCCATTAAACATAAGTGAATATTCAGAGCCTTCAGAACTACGGTAAACATTGAATGTGTAATCACCATCGCCTTCAACAGTTACATTGGCACGGATCATCCATTCTCCATCATCCAAAGTTGCGCTTCCATTATACTCTTGCCATACACCACCGGTACTAATCCAAGCATGTCCGCTGGGGACAGCTGAATTATCTAAAGCCATATAAATACCGTCAGCAATAGACGTAGCGATTACAAAGTCGCCATCAAATGTCCAGCCGTTTACAGAAAATTCATTCCAAGAACCTGCAACAATACTTTGTGAAGTCGTATAATCAGGCGTACTGTTTGGAACACCAGCTGAAATCGAAAAACCGGCAATATCAATTGCGTAATTATCATTAGCGAAAATCTTTACTGAATTCACTGTAACGCTATTCACTCCAAAAGGCATATCAAAATATGAGCCAGCCCATCCGGCAACGCCACCAATTGCATACCCTGTAAAATTATCATTGTCGTAAGCAATTTCTCCATCAAAGTCCGTATTCAATGCATCCCATGTTAAATGCATCTCCGTATCTCCGGGCTCAACATTAAGATTTGTGACTTCAGGTATTGATTCTTCAAATGAAACGGACCATACATGAAAATCATCAATGAATAAACCACTGCCATTTCCACCATCATCATTATCATCGATTCTAGCCGTAATCCGAAATTGCACATCATCACCTGCATGAGGTGTTAAATCAAGTTGAATATTATTATTAAACGGATCTCCGGGCATATAAGTCTGCCAGCCAACATTGGCACCACCAGGACGTGAATCATCGCCATAATCATAAAAAACAATATCCCACTGTACGTCAAATCCATTGGTAGGGGTCATGAGTACTTGATCATCAGCATTATCAGTGAAAAGAACATTGCCACTGGCATCTGTTACTGAAACGTCATCAATGCGAAAACCATCTATGGCCGGTTCATCAGCTGTACTCAAAGCCGGATCAGAGCCAAAACCAAAGCGGATTATAACATCTAGACCTGCATATGCATTCAGATCGAATGTGACTAAATGCCAGTCGACTACATTGCCCCATCCTGCGGCCAGATCCTGACAATTATAATATGTCTCATCATTATATATCCAGCCATAACCATCAGTGAAATCATAGGCATCATCGCCTGTCAATAATTCCCATGTTGAGCCACCATTCGTCGAAATTCGTACATTTGCTGCATCCCAGCCGTTGGTACACGTTCCGGCAACTGATGCTCCGGCATAAGCTTCAATACCCCATTTTAATTGAGTGGATAAAGAACCACCACCTGCAGGAATTGAAATTGAGGGCGTATCTAAAAATTGTAGCCAAGCATCACTATAACCGCCAACATTTTGATCTGCACACCACCAGGAATTACCGCTATAAGCATCATTAGAAGACGTATGAAAATAAGTAGGTAAATTATCAAGATTAGCAACTTCAACCCGATAGTAATCTTCAAGATAATTATCTCCATCACCATCTGAGTCTGGGAAATCGCACCATAAGTCAAAATTGAATTTGATCAGTTCATTTTCAGCCACTTCAGGTAATGTAATTACAGGTGATATTATAGCACTTTCAGTATCATAATTATCATCATCTATATTCAAACTCGTGGAGGGGCTGCTGTAACTGGTGGATGTTTCTCCCCAACCTGTTTCAAATGTCCAATCGTCAGTACCGCCTTCCATATCATCAAAAAAGATGGTTACTGTATCCGTTCGACTATCCATTGATCGAGCAAATTGTGTTATATTTTCATTTTGACTATCAATGTTGGATTTTAATATTTGCTGACTCTTCATTTTTGTCACATTATGACCCCAAGCAAGGGTGAATGACAAAATGATTAAAGAAATATATTTTGTTAACTTCATGAGTTTCCTTCCTGTTTTATCTTTTATCAAAGTGTAGAAATTTACGTATAATAATTAATTTTCCCGAGAACCACATCGAGAATATATTAGAGTAACGTATTATTTCCTGATGTTACTTATTGAATTTATATGAATATGTTTAAAGAGAATCTACTGGGTTATCTTTGTATCAACTGTTGACACCCATCACAAATTAAAATTCCAACCCCAGTCCAACTTGATGAGAGAGTTTGAGGATACCGAAGTCCACAAAGGCATAATCAATAATGATGGCTAAAGCTCGTGTCTTTAAACGAATACCACCGCCGCCACTAATCGTAGCAGTATCATGGCCCAACCGTACTCCGCCTCGAATAAAGCCCAGATTATTATATCCATATTCCAATCCTAAATGACCAGTCGGTGTATAATCATTGGGAACAACACCATCAAAAGCGACGGTTAAGCTGTGAATGTCACTTTTGTAAAACTCACTATTAGGACCCATAAGTTCATTCTCTATTCCTAATCTAAATGCCAATGGTAACGGAAATGGTTCAGTCACTTTATGCAATACGCCATCTACATCAATACTATCCGGGACTATCTGCTGTAATCCCTCTCCATAATACTGTACTTCCGGACCAAAGTTGGTAATACTCATTCCCAGATTAAAACCATAAATACCTGTATCAAAGTTGGAGCCAATATCAAACGCCATTGTATTCATAGATACTGTATGAATATCATCTCGTATAAAGTTTAAACTAACGCCTACTTTTAATCTGTCTGTGAGTCTTCTACCGTATGTGGTTCTAAAAGCAATAGACTGAACATTAAACGTTTCTCCTGTTCCATCAGGGTAGGCTCTATTGGTTACATTCATAGGACCGGAATCAAGATAAAACAGGTGAAATCCGGCAAAGTCTGATCCGGACAGCTTACGTCCATACGACACAACATTATGGGTTATATCCGCTAAATAGTTTGTTCGAAATACATAACTCTCCTGGCCTTCTACAAATGCAATGGCTGCCGGATTATAGGAGACAGCTCCTATCCCTCTTCCACTCGCTACAAATGCTCCGCCTAGCGCCACCGCTCTGGGGTGTGTCTCCAGCTTCAACCAATTTGCTGTAGATGTAGCGACCTTGGTTACTATATCCGGGATATCTCTGTACTGACTAAAACCAATACTCATATACAACAATAATGTTATTAAGTATCGCATCAGCGCACCACCGCAAATTTACCGATGTGATCTTTTCCTTCAGCTTCAACAACAAAAATATATAGCCCCGGTGTAATTGTTTTGCCGGTATGACTTTCACCTGATTGCAGATTCCACCATTCATTACTGTCGTATGGATCGGAATGATTAATAACCGTTACAAGTTCACCTGTGATAGTATAAACGGTAATACGGCATTCACTTGGCAATCGTGTAAAACGTAATCTTCGCTCTTCTTCTTCCTGAAAATGGGAGCGGGAAAAATAAGGATTAGGAACAACACTAATTTCATTTAGGGATTCAACACTTACGTCTTGTTGACTGCCCAGCATTGACATATCCACCAGCCAACTGTCGCCATCTACAAAAAACTTTTCAGTACGAATAATAAGTGAATCTCCATCATCCCAAGGATAGTATGGTTTCCACGGATTATCATTCATACCATCACTATCATCATCATAAAATTCTGCTGTCGGTTCTTTCGCATTAATATCTTCCTGGGCAATCCACATCATTGCTTTATAATACACGATTTCATCCTTCTCATAGGTACCGGTTTCAGACCAAGTTAAAGAATCTCCAATCGCTTCAAAAATGGGGAAATTTAATTTTAGAGAAAATGTATAAATAGCTTCTAATCCGTCAGTTGTTTCTAATGTGTCACCCCAAAACTTGATTTCTTCATTGCGAGTCCACATACAGTCTAAAGCTCCTAAATCATAATTAGGCGGATTCAGCGTACCTGGAACACCATTATCTTTATGATTCAATGCTACCTTCTTTCCGGTAGTAAGATTTTTTATTTGAAGAGGCAATACTGTCGGGAATGTATTACAAAAAGAATTTTGAACTGTGTCGCCGCGAGGTGTGTCAAAAAATTCGATTAAATAATCAAAGTTCAACCGCCTATTATAGGTATTCTGACTACTGTACTGAAAATTGAGATTGATAAGTTTTGATCCTTTTAGAATATTCAAATATGTAATGGTGTCCCCAGACCATTCATAATTTTCAATGGGGACTCTATCGGGTGCAACTCGGGGCATATTTTCAAACTCAAATTGTATTCCACTCACTTTATTACTTATTACGTCTACGCCAGTAATCATTTTGTATTCCGGAATAAATATACTTCCGCCATTTTCGGACGCTCCCGGTAAATCACGTAGAGAATCTTTCCCGCTTTCTGAAAAATTTATTGTATCGAATGTTGATGCAATTGTAACGGGTATTTGCGATTCTGCATTATCCACTTCATATACATAAATAAGGGCATTTTCGCTTGCCATATTTTCAACCGCATCTGTGGCTATAGATGCTTGAATTTCAAATTTTAATACTTCATCTGTTAATTCATATCGTTCTACTACAGAGTATGATTTATTACCTGTTCCAATCGTCCCCGGCTGCCGAACAAATAAAGTATCAATATTGTCGGGGTCGGGAAACCAGACATTACTGGCATAATATCCGGGAGTTACTGAAACATAATTTTGATCCAAAGATAATCCATAATCACTTTCTAAACTGGCAAGTCCGCTGCCATTAACTAAAATATGATCCGGATTAGATAGTGACCAAATTGTATCAGCGGTGAATATTCCATCATTGTTATCATCGGTATATTCAATTTCGTAAGACCGAAGCCCCATGTCGTAGGCAGTCAACACATAGGTATATTCCATTCCATCCAAAACGGATGAATCAATAAAGCTGTGAACTAGACCGGTATTATATCCCAAGTGCTGCCGAGTATTTAATGGGTCCGGCCCGGATATTCCTATGCTTCTTGTGGGTGCGCCGGATTCATCACAATCATCGCCATAGATACAAAACTCTTCATCTTCATCTTGAGATAAATCAAACTGCGCAAATGGTTTCCAGCCAATGAATTGGCCATTGTGATCAAAAAGTCTATCATGAGCTCCACCCCAGGTTTCACCGCCATCGGTACTGCGATAAATTTTATACCCTTCAAAATCAGCATAGCCTGTCAACGAATCGATGGACAGTTCTGCGGCATTATTCCATGATAATTGCACACGTTCATGATTAACTGTTGCGTATAATGTCGGTGATTCTGGTGGAGATTGACCCACAATAATGTACCAAGCTATTGAAAAATATATTGCGATTATTCTTTTCATTTGATCCTAATTAGAATTCCAACCCCAGTCCAACTTGATGAGAGAGTTTGAGTATACCGAAGTCCACAAAGGCATAATCAATAATGATGGCTAAAGCTCGTGTCTTTAAACGAATACCACCGCCGCCACTAATCGTAGCCGTATCATGGCCCAACCGTACTCCGCCTCGAATAAAGCCCAGATTATTATATCCATATTCCAATCCTAAATGACCAGTCGGCGTATAATCATTGGGAACAACACCATCAAAAGCGACGGTTAAGCTGTGAACTTCACTTTTGTAAAACTCACTATTAGGACCCATAAGTTCATTCTCTATCCCTAATCTAAATGCCAAGGGTAACGGAAATGGTTCAGTCACTTTATGCAATACGCCATCCACATCTATACTATCCGGGACTATCTGTTGTAATCCATCTCCATAATACTGTACTTCCGGACCAAAGTTGGTAATACTCATTCCCAGATTAAAACCATAAATACCTGTATCAAAGTTGGAGCCAATATCAAACGCCAGTGTATTCATAGATACTGTATGAATATCATCTCGTATAAAGTTTAAACTAACACCCACTTTTAATCTATCTGTGAGTCTTCTACCGTATGTGGTTCTAAAAGCAATAGACTGAACATTAAACGTTTCTCCTGTTCCATCAGGATATGCTCTATTGGTTACATTCATGGGACCGGAATCAAGATAAAACAGATGAAAACCGGCAAAGTCTGATCCGGACAGCTTACGTCCATAAGACACAACATTATGGGTAATATCCGCTAAATAGTTTGTTCGAAATACATAACTCTCCTGGCCTTCTACAAATGCAATGGCTGCCGGATTATAGGAGACAGCTCCTATCCCTCTTCCACTCGCTACAAATGCTCCGCCTAGCGCCACCGCTCTGGGGTGTGTCTCCAGCTTCAGCCAATTTGCTGTAGATGTAGCGACCTTTGTTACTATATCCGGGATATCTCTATACTGACTAAAACCAAAGCTCATATACAACAATAATGTTATTAAGTATCGCATCAGCGCACCACCGCAAATTTACCGACGTGATCTTCCATCCCTGCTGCTTGTACTGTGAAAATGTATAATCCGGGAGCAATTTCTTGATTATTGACCGTTCGTAAATCCCATACAGCTTCTCCACCGGAATAAATTTCGTTTGAATCCTGACCGGTTAAGTCAATATGCTCTAATTTCTGGACATGTTCACCGTTTACTGTATATATATTAATTGTGCATTCTGGTGGCAGTTTTGTAAATCTAATTTCTCGTACCCATTCATTTTCATTTAGGTGGGATCGCACAATGTATGGATTGGGAACGACACCAATTTCTGAAAGCTGATTTTGAGATTTAAATCCTGCATACACTTGGACAAAATTCTTATCCAAAATGGAGGTCCCTTTTGAATTTTCAATACTCGCATAACCGTCTGGACTGGACCAGTGCTCCGGGTTGGAGTACGACCAAAGTGTATCGGGAACGAATCCACCGCTTGTATCATCCTCCCACATAATGATAAAATCTGATTCGACACCCATATCATACGCTGTAATGGCATATGTATACTGTATTCCATCCTGAACATTTTTATCAACAAAATAATACTGATAATCCGAGCCATTAATTGTTGTGTCTTTTTTAATTTCATCCAAGCTTGTATCAAAACCCAGATTAAACCAAGGCGCATGGGGGTCCGGGCCAGAAATCGATCTTCCGCGATTCAAGCCATCAGAGCATTCATCATTTTCCCAAATACAATGCAATGAATCTTCTTCAGCATTTAGATCAAACTGTGCATAAGGCTGCCATCCAACGGCGATTCCATAATCATCATAAATTTGTTTATCGGGCGTGCCCCAAGTACGACCGCCATCTTTACTTTTATAAATTTTATATCCTTCAAAATCTGCATAACCGGTTACAATATCGTTTGATATTTCTGCAGCATTATCCCAAAATAATGATACTTTATTATGATCAGTAACTGCATGAACGTCAGGACGTGTTGGAGGAGTATATCCCTGATAATGGGAATTATACATGATTTGGGCAAATTTGGCATTACTGATTAAATCCTGTTTATTTTGTCCAAAAATAATGCAAAACGAAAAGGGGACTTCCTCACCGACTTTTAAATCAAAGGGTCCGCAGCTCATAATAAAAACACAATCCAGCCCTTCATCAAAGGCATCTTCTTCTTCCAGACCTTCCAATGAATCAAAATGGGGATTCAATTCCGTTCCTAAATCTGTATCCGGATTCGGTGTATGAAAAAACCATGCATTTTCTGATGTCTTTGTATTGGTCGTATCTCCAACCATTAGTTTATACATGATTTCTTCTTTGTTTTTTGCTTGGGGACATCCGGCAGATCCCGCATAACAACTACCGCTCCCTTCCCTATTGACAACACCCGGTCGGTTGTACCAGTCAAACCAATGCCAATCCGTCATCTTCAAATCTTCGCCGGGATAACGATCGGGAAATCCATCCATATCCAAATCAATTTCTCGGGTTGCTTTGGGTGTGTCCAATAATTGTGTCGCAACAATTCCTAAATCAGTTGCGCCGTTGCTATTACCGTCATAATCATAAATCATAGCCATACTGATGATGAGAACCTCATCGCCAATTTCAAACCGTTCATCATAGTATTCCATATAATCATCATCATTTGTATGAACACCCGTATTACCATATATATCAGTACTAACAGCATCTGCATCCATGTAGAACCCAAGGGTAACACCTTGATAATCAAACCCTTTTCCATGGTTCAGTTTTGTGCCATCGGGCATAATTAAGCCGTGGTGGAAATTGCCGTCTTCATCGTACCAATCACCACTTTCATTGCGGACTCGAACGGTAACAAACATAATATCTTCAGCATAAGAAACGCCGTATGAATGCGCTTCAGCTTTAACCTTAAATCCCATGGGGTATCCACTGACTTCATATTCATCATTCGTATTGACACGATTCCCGCGATGCGCCCAACGATCATCAAATTCCATATACACATCCGTATCAGAAATAAAGCGCCCCGGAACTTCCTGCCAACAATCGGGATCTTTCCTGTTACCGCTGCAGCCTGGTAGGTCTTCAATATATTCTTCAGCCCACCATCCCGGCCAAAAAGATTCCATCTCGCCTGTTTCAATATTTAATCGTGTGGGCCATGTTTGCGAATAATTACTGTGGGCTAATAACGGATACGTATCTCCGGGATCAGAAAAATATGTATCCCCAAAAATATCTCCGGCTGTTACGGCAGTATTATGGGTATTGACTCTTGATTTTGTAGTTGCTTGCCAATCCGTATACGCTTCAGACCACGTGAACCAAGAGTCTGCTACATTTGTACCATAATAATGATAGATATCATCCTGTGTCCATTCTTCTTTATCTTCGCCATATTCATATACATCAAAATCATCTGTCCGTTCTTTTAGTTTAGGACGTAATGCCCAGGGATATATTAAGCCCATTCTTGAACCTGAATTATTTGGATCAGCTGTTTCCTTGGTACTGATGAAAATGCGTTCGTTTACATCATCTATACCCCATTGATAATAATCATCTACCGCATCAATTGAATACATTTTAGCAATACTATCCGGACGCCATTTTCCGTAATCATTATCCGCTTCAAATAGTATACTGACAAAATTGGTATCACCATCTTCAAACCATGCGGAATATGCATCGGCAGATGTCCACGTTTGGCGAAGTATATCGCCCCCTAATTGTATACTTTCGTATAATGACCAATTAAAATCAGATGTGTATTTTTGCCCAGGAACACCTGCTAAAAACGATACATTTGGCAAATATGTATAATCTCCCCATAAGCCTGCAGGATGGTTATCCCAATCTATGAACCCACCATAATTTGTAACTGCATTTTTAATCTTTCCCTGGAGCAAATATCCTTTACCACGATCATTCATTGGATTTGTTGGAAATGGATAATCTCCAATTTTTTCCACAGGACCAGGTAACCCTTTTTTCATAGGTAATGTTGCTCGCCTATCAACGCCAGCGTCCGTGCCCATTAAAAATGTGATTGTTGTCATTATGATAAAAAAGCGTTTCATTATTTAAAATCAATCCGTATATAAAAATTCATTTGCCTTGGGGAATAATACATCCACGGTCTGTCATAATAAGAACTGGGCTTGTCGTGCTGCGCATCTGGTAATCCAACTTGATCTGTATAATATTTACCGGGGTCTGCAGCTATACCAGTCAAGGGCCAAATATCAAGATCATTTTTTAAATTAAATACATTTTGAATATTGAGCCCCATGTTCACAGTTAATCCATAATAATTAAATGCTTTGGTTAAAAGCAGGTTTACATTTTTATAAGGAGCCTGTCTTTTAGAATTTGGATTTTTTATATCCACCTTTGGATCGCGCCCATCAAAAATCAACGGTGTGTAAGGTGCCCCAGACTGATAAAAAGCTGTTATTCCTGCATTAATTCTCAAGGGTAGTTTTGAATAAATCGAAAGCGTTAAATCGTGGGGTCGATCATAGGACATACGATATTCATTGGAAGGGGCATCAACATACACTCCCGTATCACCCGCCCAATCATGTGCGCTATTGGCCTTTGCTATTGAATAGGTATACTGGAGCATTGTATTAAACCACATTCCCCGATTCTGCAGCATGAATTCAATACCTCGAGCACTGCCATAGTCGCCATTGGAAAACACCTTATATTCGTATACTCCTGATCTATTGGTTCTGTAAAATAAGTTCTGTGCCATATTCTTGTTATAACCACCCAATGTAAATGCCCAGTAGCGATTAAATTGAATATTAAATGCGAAAGAATACGACTCTGTCCGCATTGCAGTCATATTTGCATTCCCAATTTTCGGATCAGAAGATGTTTCAAACAATTCTTCAGGATCTTCCAACATATTTGTCCGCAAAAATACATTTTGATATGTAGGCGTTTGGTAATAAATACCATAATTGAACGTGAATGTTGCTTGGTCTGTAATTACATGGCTGAATCCAAGTCGAGGACTTATTTTATATGTCCATTTGGTATCAGTAAATAATACTTTTTGATGAGCCACCCCAGCCAGATTAGTTGCCGGTTCTGATCCTCGATCCCATACACCATTGTCATTTAGATCAGAATAAAACCAGGGGTTCCCCGGGGAAAATTTGCCTAAAGTGTCCGCCCATACTTGAGTGTTGTAATTAACAGCATCAATCCGAACACCAGCGTTAATAACCATCCAAGGAACTTCAAACGTATTTTGAATATAGGCTGAAATTTCTTCCGGTTCACGATACGCATCCCACTTTCCATTCTTATTGGCATCTGCATAAGGTTCTCCGGGATCATACCTATTGTTTCCTTCACCACGATCCGGCTCTTCATAACCATCATCCGTTGGCAAGAGTGAATCCGGTCCGGTATCTTCCCAAAATTCTGCAAAAGTTTGAACCATGGCTCCTTCACCTAACCAAGGGGACGATACTTCATAAAAATCTAATTTATGAGATTTATAATCAAAACCGGTACGAATCTTCAATTTATCAGTTAGCTGCGATGTTACATCGATACGAAGTTCATTCGTTTCCGCGCGTGATTTATTATATAAATTGCTATTCCCTCCGAAAATTCTACCTTCATTCCAAACATAACCACCAAAGGATGGCATAAAATAATTTGGATCATCAGAAAAACCGGAATAACGCAATCCCAAATATTGGGCATTTGGAGAAAATTGAGGAAATGCTTGAGGATGAATTGATGGGTGTAAACCTATGCTGTTTTGCAAATAATTATAGTCTATAAAAGGAGAAAAATCCTCATACATTTCCGGTTCCAACCAATAATCACCATCTCGAAAATAGAGAGCTGCCACTTGTTCGGGTCCATCCCATTGCCCATTTGTATATCCTGCAGCATCACGATCAACCCATGGCTCGCCCTCATCCCAAATGCCATTACCATTCAAATCTGTAAAGTCTTCAGCTGTATCCCAATTATACAATCCCGGTTCAGCTCCCACATACCAGCCGCTGCGGGGGTCAACCATCGTATAATATAATGTATCCCCATTATCAGATAAAGAGTAAGGAACCATATCCGGATTATAAGGATCGGATGTATCTTCATAAGGACCTGCACTATGGCGCCACTCATACCAGTCCGGACGGCCGTCATTATCGCTATCTTTCCAGCGTACTCCTAAAAATCTGTCCTGTATGAAACGCGTAGCGCGAACTGTAAAGAAGGTCCTGCTGGTAACCGATTGATTATATTCTAAATAACCGCGGTAGGTATCCTGAAATAACTCGGTTTGCCCATCATCCCAATACATAAAAGCAGGATTGAATACTTTTTGATGGTTTGCAACCTGCCAATAGGAAGCATTAATACGAATTTTATTAGTCGGTTTATAGGTTAGTTTACCAAATACATCCCACGTTTTGCGAAACCCAAATCCCCTAAATCCTTCTTGAGTATCCCAAGGCTGAACCAAATTTTCTTTATTCTGATTTAGAATATTCATGTACTCTTGATAATTGGAACCATCGCTTTGTAATTCAGGCAATGTTTGATACACTTTATCATCAAATTCGAAAACGCGTGCAGATGCATTATTAGTATATTCACCGGAAATCCAATACGTTAGTTTGCTCAATCCCCATATAGGTCCGCCAAGTCCAATGGATATATCATCATAACCACGTAATTCATCGTAACGTGATCCTAAAGAAGCACCAATGCCACTGGTTTCATAACGCATGCCATACTGAAAACTTTTTCCGCCAGATCGTGTATGTAAATTAGAAACGGCTGACATGGCATCACCGTATTCAGCATTGAAACCACCCGGCTGCCAATCCAATTGTCTCAATGCCATCAAATTCAACCGTGTCCCATTGCCAATAACATTATAAATCGGATTGCGTAAATACATACCATCCATCATATAAGCAATTTCACCTGATCGCCCACCGCGTACATGGATTTCCTCAAGACCTTTTTCTTCATAATCCGGGATTCCATGTGTCCGGCTTTGAACTCTAACAACACCAGATTGCAATGCATAAATCTCATTTAGATCACGTATGGGTAGTGATTCAATCGTTTCACTATTTATTGTAATTTTTCGTGACGTCTGACCTTTTTCCACCAACGGTTTTTCACCGTATACTTCGACTTCGTCTCCTTCGATTGCTGCAATCGCCATTGTGAAATTCAACCACACAGTTTGGTCCATAATGACATCAACTTCTTTCATCGTCTGCGTCTGGTAACCTATCATCATCACTTTTACATCATAAGAGCCAACTGGAAGGTTTAGAATAATATAATTTCCATTTATATCAGCAATGGCACCCATGGAAAGATCCGGAATAAATAACTGTACTCCAGGTAACGGGCTTCCTTCTGCATCTTTAACTTGCCCGCGAATTGTACCATCCGTTCCTGCAAATACAAAGCTCACTAAATAAATTATTAATATTGAAAATTTAAACTGCTTCATTTGGGCAGTTCCACACGTTGTAAACCCGCTGTGCGCTTTATTTGAAAGGGGTCTTGTAGTTCAGGAATATTTTGTAATTCATTTATTTTTACCACATGAGCTCGATTAAGTAATTTCGCAAATTGTCCACCATCGCTTGTAGTCGCAGAAAATTTGCCGAGCTCCCAGCGAGATAATCCTACCCATAATTCTTTATTCGCATCGGGTCGTTCCGTCCAGCGGATATGTAGTTCATCTTTCACAATTCCATAACCCTGAACCAACCACGTAATATTTTTTTCTCCATATTCAACATCCGTTCCGATCATCGTTTGTGTCAGTATATTCGTAATTTTAAATGCATCAATAAATGTTGTATCAGCCCCGGGACAGTCGTCGATCGTTGCTGCGGGCCAAGCAGCATTTGCAAAACATTCCACAGCTCCATCATTATTGATAAAACCACGTATATTTACAGCCGGAACAGTTACATCTTCAACATCGACCTTAAATGACCTTTCAACTCGATAAATTGCTGTTTTTGTTGTATCGTAATACATTGTTTCAACATGCTCACCTTCCCGCAACAATCCGCTGGATGTATAATAAACAACTTCATCTTCAAACTGGTTTTTAAACCAGAAACCGGATGCCATTTGACCTTCTGACCAGTAATATCCGTATGGTTTGAAAAAGCTGGGCTTTACCAGCTTATAAATATGCTCGTTCTCTTTAAAAAGTAAATAATCATAATCGTAACCTGCTGAATTATTTGCCTCCCATTCTGTTTTTACGATAAAATAATCGTCTTGTCCTCCGTCTGTAATAATATGGCCAATCACTTGGTTTGTATACAACGTGACTAATGAATCTCTATCCAACGCTGATACAGTTTTAGTATCATCATAATCTGAAATTTCAATTATATCATAATAGGTGATCCCCCAGCGAGTTACAAGGGAGTCGCCCGGTTCAATAATATTGATTACCTGAGGGTTTTGGGGATCAGCCCACGTTACAAGCATTTTATTAGGAATGGGATTGAATAAAAATAGTTCATCATTATCGGCTTGCTCGTCGCCGTCTAAATCTGTGTATTCTTCTGCGCCATCAATAATCCCGTTCCCACTATCAACAAAATCTTCGCCATCATCATACTGACCATTGGAATTTGCATCTGTATACGCTTCAGCATTGTCCCAACTATTATTACAATTGCGATCTTCAAACGGTTCGTTCGCATCTTTCACTTCATCATTATTCAAATCATAAAATGGTTCAGCCGGATCCCAAATTCCATTGCCAACATCCGTTGACTCAGCATCGTCCCAAACACCATTATCATTACAATCGGTATTAACGCGAAACATTAATGAATCGCCATTTAACTGCTTTCGTTGAAAAGAAAATACATGACTGAATTCCAATCGCTGATCCGCTACGTATTCATATCTTGTATCCACCCATTCAGCCTGATCAATAAATAAAACACCCTCATCAATCATGGGTGTGTCAACCACTGCCCGATAGGAAATGATATCCATTGTATCGGTAAATGTGACAATGGCTGAATCAGAAATCCAATCTGAATTATTTGGCTTATAACGCTGGGCTTCCGGTTCAACATCTGTATCCCAAACCAATGATTCAATATTTTTAAACAATGTCGATAAGATCAGGATAGAATTACTATCAATAACACCCATATTCGTTAGGGAATCAATCAGAGATCGTTCTATAAACTCTTGTTGCGTAGGAGTCACTTCAATCAGATACTCCGGAAAACTGCGCATATTAAGACTCGGAGGCGTTTCCTGGAGTAGATTTAAATATTGATTATAATCAAAGGAAAAATAACTCGAAGAAAATCGATAAAATTCGACATCAATGTTTGAATTGAACGAATAAAAATAGTCGCTAATATGACCCGTTTCCCCACCCAAGTCGGTTGTTTCTAGAGTATTCGCTAGTTCTTCTTCTACAAATTGGTTTTTCTTTTCAGGCTCTTCACATGCAGAAATCAATAAAAATAAAGATATTAATAACAAATATAATATATTTGGTTTCATACGTTTGTTTATACGATTGAGCCTTTGCACTTCTGTTTATTTTTTAATTTAGTCTTAAGTTTAAACGTTAAGCGGTGTTGTCTTGTTTGAGACAACACCGCTTAATTTAAATCATGTTATTTTTTGACTTCAGTCTGATTATTTCATCAAAACCAGCTTACGAGTCACTGTTTGTCCGTGCTGGGTCATTTTGTAGAAATATACACCACTGGCTAAATCGCTCGCATTAAAATCAACGAAATAATCACCGGGTGTTTTTTCATCATTCACTAATGTCTTTACCATTTGTCCCATTACGTTATATAGTTTCAATTCAACAATGCCATTGCGTTCTACTGTATAAGCAATGTGAGTTACCGGATTGAATGGGTTCGGAAAATTCTGCTTCAGGGAAAATGAACCCGGCAGCAAATCACTATTATCAATACCAACTGAAATTGTATTGCCATAGGTTACAAACCAGAAATTCTGCTGATAGGCTGCCATATTCGCTGGGTCGCTTAAGTGGTTAATTGCGTAATTTGGTTGATGATAAACCATAAAACAGTTGGTATCCGTTGCTGTGGGCGCCAAGTGCACATATAGTTCATCTTCCTGCAATCCGCTTGTCATGGTAATATTTTCTGATTCACTCCACGTTTCTCCACCATCCATCGATTTTGAAACAAATATATCCCAATTAAATCCTGCGGCTGAAGTATCACCCAAGGCATGATAGCCTACATACATGATATCATCGTTATTTTTACTAATAGCGGATGTGCCAAAAACGTTAAAATAATTCCCGCCGCCTGTACCATCGGGCATACCATTAAATGAAAAGGTGTTTGATAATTCAGCAACTTGTGAACCTTTCCATGATCCAGGATTGGATGGGTCATCCGTCCATATATGATAGAGCCCTACTCCTTCCAAGCCTACATAAATAAATCCTGCTTGATCTGATTCAACTACCATTGTTGTAACAATGTGAAGGGTGCCGCTTTCATCCACTCGCACTTCATGATCGTAGAGTGGAAATACACCCGGTATATCCGTTGGCGTCCAAGTTGTATCACCTGTGGTATCATTCACTGAATAAAAAAGAACAGAATCCGGCAAAAAGCCAGACTCTACAAATACACGGTGCATAGTTGTGTCAGGCATAAAATAATAATCCTGACCATCTAAACCTGTCGAACTCCAGGTTTCTCCATAGTCTTCTGTTTTTTTAATAATAAAATTATGCCGTTCAGAAACAGTCGAATCAGCTAAATATGCTGTACACATTGCATAACCAACACCACTTGAATTTATATCAACGGATGCTTGAGAAGTTGTACCTCCGTCGCCCAAGTTATTGATATCAAATAATAATTGTGGTGGGGATAAAAACATATAAAATGCACCCCCTATCATTCCTGAACTTTTCAAAAAATAAGTCGATTTATCTGGAAAGTTTTCATCGGGGGATGAACTCCACTGGGTTGACGTACTCACCAAAGATTTATCCCCATTATTATTGACTAAAACAGGACAGTTAACCCAAAGATCACCTGGTCCATCCAGTGGTTCACTACCATCACTCCAGCCATAATTCATATCAATTGCCGGTGATGAAAATGAGCCAATATTCCAACCATATTCATCGTATGTGTACATGGGACGACCACCATTATTTGTCGCACTTCCTGTATAATTAATCGCTTCTGTCCAAACAACGTATGGGTAATTTTCATCCGCCACTGAACTGGGATACCTACCCATTAACGGTCCATCGTCTGCAGTTGTACCCGTTCCAAATGGAACCATTATTTGATCATTTAAACCAGAAAAATTCGTAAAACTTAAACCATCCTCTGAAGCAGCTCCTTTGATAAAACCACTATTGTTAGCACCGCTTGTATTGCCATTTTCATCGGTATATGGCTCTAATACCCAACCGCGATAACCAAGGAAAAAGCCCTTCCCTTCTACATACGTTATTGGATTTGTCTGGGGGACGACCAATCCATAACCATGGACAGATGAATCAACTAATACAGCTGTCACATTCATATTTTGAGAAGATCTCATTGATCTGTTTGGGCGCAAGATTTTTGGTATAGAACCAGTCCCTACACCAACATTTTCATCCAAATTTTTTGTATAAACTCTAGAAACCTGTTGTTGTTTCTCTGATTTGAGTACTCCGGCATTTACAGACGTAAATACTATGACTCCTAGAAATATAGTTAAATACTTATTCATGTTAACTCCTTACAAATTTCAAAATTTCTCTGCAATTTCTATCTAGCATTGTAGCGAGATTGTTAAATTAATACAAGGGGAAAGAGTCATTAATATGATTTCAAAATTGGAAGACAAAAATAACTATTAGCCATGTAAAGGATGTTTCTTAATGATTAAACGAATAGTATTATTATTTTACTCAATCAATATTTTATTTGCTGTGAATGCTATGCCAGGACTAATCACCGTCCAGCAACCGGATGGGACACTTATCGAATGTTTTATTCATGGTGATGAATGGGCTTCCTGGCACGAAACACCCGAAGGCTGGAGCATAACTAAAAATGAAAACGGGATCTGGATGTATGCAGAAGATATTGCCGGACGCTTTCTTATTCCCGGTAATATAATGGTTGGACAGCAGCCACCTACAAATATTGAAAAACATTTAAAACCCATCGCAGAATATCGACCCATACATGAATCAAATGTTGATCTGAATTATTCACGTACAGATACCTTTAAAATAGCCGTCATTTTCTTTCAATTTCCTGATCAGAATGCAACATATCCACTTTCTGATATTGATGCTGTTTTTAATCAAGAAGGTTATGGACATCCGGGACAGCCTAATACAGGAAGTTTTCGGGAATTCCATGAAGAAATTTCGTACAATCAATTCAGCCCAGTATCAACAGTTATCGGTGTTTTTACTGCACAGCATAATCATGATTATTATGGGAGCGATGGCGCAAATTACGGAACACGTGTACGCCAATTGGTCCGGGCAATGGTGGATTCGGCTGAAGCGGCCGGTTTTGACTGGTCACAATTTGATAATGATGGCGATGGCGACGTGGATGGCGTAACTCTGGTTCATTCAGGGGCTGGCGCTGAACAAGGTGATGGATCAAATATCTGGTCACACCGTTGGTCCATGGGAAGCAACGCAGTCTATTATGATGGAGTCTATATAAATGATTACAGTATAAATCCAGAAATTCAGGGCAATAATATTGTAGCCATTGGTGTACTAGCTCATGAATTTGGACATGTTCTCGGTTTACCTGATTTATACGATACAGATTATTCATCGGCAGGATCCGGGAAACTGGCTCTTATGGGAAGTGGAGCTTGGGGAACGTCAGGGAATACGCCTTGGTATCCTTCTGCAATGAACGCTTGGTGTAAAACAGAAATGGGCTGGTCTAATGTTCAAACTCTTTCTACTGATCAAAGTAATATCAATTTGGAACAGTCCTTTACAAACAATTTAATTTATAGAGTAAATCACCCCAATGATAACAGTGAATATTGGTTGATTGAAAACCGGCAGAAACGTGGTACGGATAATCTAATGCCATCTCCTGGATTATTGTTCTGGCATATCGATACAGAAAAAACATCCGGCTGGGGAGTGAATAATGATGAGCCCCATTATGGTGTTGGACTTGAACAAGCTGACGGTTTATTTCAACTTGAGAATAATGGTTCCAGTGACGGTGGTGATCCATATCCGGGATTAACCAATAATCGAGAATTCAACCATTGCAGTGTGCCAAATACAACCAGTTATTATAGTGAAGAATCTATGGTGGCTTTAATAAATATTTCTAACCCTGATTCAATCATGACCTTTGATCTTTCATTTTCGGATGTAGAGTCTGGAACAATGGACGCTATTGGGTTTGGTAATGCCTATGCAATTGGCTATCTTTCAGTTTCAATGACCAATTACGTTGAAGTCCAAACCTTGTCATTCACACTGGATCAGCAACCCAATTTATTATCAATTGAATCCATAGCCATTGCCGGTCGTGCCAGTGCTGATTCAATTATTTTTATCAACAATATGATTGAATTAGTCAATCCGGTAATACCCGCAGGTACAGGTGAAATATTGATGTTTACAGTTTTTGCCAATACCGGTTCAAATGGATCTGTTAATATTGAATTCGAAGATTTTTCTACTTATGACGCTAATGGAAACCAAGTCTGCATGACAATGGATCAGGGAACCTATCTCGTTAATCCAATCATACAAACTGTTGAAATGGATACAATATCAGCTGATGCTGCGTGGGCAGCACTTCTTTCAGTGAACCTGGAAAACACGATTCCGTTACGAATGATCATTTTTGAAATTTCGTTCACTCAAAATAGTTTAACTCCCATAGCAGAATTATATACGGACCAGAATCAAAATGGAATGTATGATTCAGGTGAAATGTTTATGGATTTAAATGGAGATGGAGAATGGTCACCCATTCTACAAACGACCGATCGTACTGAAACTTGGGATTTATCATATCAGCTGCATGATGTTGGAATTACAGTATCAGGAATAAATTCTGTTGATTCAATCGCCATTGGAGAAGGCCCCATTTTCAAGATTAACTTAATGGCAGATAATTCATCCAGCGTAGTAAATGTAGGTCTCAATTTTAATATGGTGAACCTAACGGATATTTTCGGCAACTATAATCTCCAATACACGAGTACAAATGGTGTTTTCATTATTACTGGTTTAGGCACTGTTGATGAGACGGTTATTCCCACCAAATTCTCCATGTCGTCTAATTATCCCAACCCCTTTAATCCTGTAACTCATGTGAACTTCGATGTGCCTGAACAAGCGAATGTGTCATTTTCTATTTATTCGTTACTTGGTCAGGAAGTCATGTCCCAAATGAATGAATATCAGCCGGGAACGTATAAACTTACATGGAACGGCCGGGATCAAATGGGCAATGCTCTGCCTTCAGGGGTTTATTTACTAAGGATGGAAAGTGAACGTTTTCTTAAAACACGAAAACTGGTGTTAATGAAATAAATTACGCCGATTTTCTTCGGCGGCGATACAAGGGGCTTTTTTGCTTTTCGATTACATCTTTGGTGATAATAATCTTGCGCACATTTTCCATTTCCGGAATGTGATACATAATATCCATCATAGCATTTTCCATAACTGCGCGTAATCCTCTTGCTCCGGCAAGGTGCTCATACGCTTTGGAAATAACAGCCTTGAGTGCATCTTCACGAAACTCTAATTCAATTCCTTCCATGCGGAACAGTTTCTGGTATTGTTTCACCAGCGAATTCCTGGGTGAGATTAATACTTCATAAAGTTCATCTTCCGTTAAAGAATCCAATGTAGTGACTACGGGGAGGCGGCCGATCAATTCGGGTATGTATCCAAATTCAATTAAATCCCTTGGTTTAACTTGAGACAGAACATCCTTACTTTCCGCCATTTGACGTTTCCTGCTACCGCCAAATCCTATTTCAGTTTGACCTACACGGCGAGCTATAATACCATTTAAACTTTCAAAGGTACCGCCACAAATAAATAAAATATTTTTCGTATTTATAGCAATTAAACTCTGCTCTGGATGCTTGCGGCCACCTTTCGGTGGAATATTAGCAATCGTTCCTTCGAGTATTTTTAAAATAGCCTGCTGAACGCCTTCACCTGACACATCCCGTGTGATGGAACTACTGGGCGACTTGCGTCCAATCTTGTCAATTTCATCAATATAGACTATACCCTGTTCGGCAGAATTAATGCTGTAGTTTGCAACTTGCAGCAGACGCACCAAAATATTTTCAACATCTTCCCCAACATACCCGGCTTCGGTCAATGAAGTCGCATCGGCAATGGCGAAGGGAACTGATAAAAATCGGGCCAATGTTTGAGCGATGAGCGTTTTCCCGGTCCCTGTGGGACCAATCATGAGAATATTACTTTTTTCAAGTTCTACGCCATCATCCACATCATTATAAAAAATGCGTTTATAATGATTATGGACTGCAACAGCCACGGCCTTTTTGGTGTTTTCGTGACCAATGACGTATTGGTCCAGATATTTTTTTATTTCTGAAGGACGAGGAAGTGTTTTATGTTTGGGCGCCGGTGCGTCCGTATCGGGTACCTGATCGGGTGTAAATTCAGATTGGCTGGCCGGATCAGATTTCATGCTACTTCCTTGAGGCTAAAACGGTATCAATAATGCCGTATTTTTTAGCTTCTATTGGACTCATAAAATAATTTCGGTCTGAATCTTTTTCAACCTTTGATATTTTTTGACCTGTTCGTTTTGCTAAAATTTTATTCAGTTTACCTTTAATACGAATAATTTCATCGGCTTGAATTTTAATATCTGTCGCCTGACCTTCCGCTCCGCCTAAAGGTTGATGAATCATTATTCGGGAATTGGGCAGCGCCGATCGTTTGCCTTTCTTGCCACCGGCCAAAAGGAATGCGCCCATACTGGATGCTTGTCCCATACAAATTGTAGCTACATCTGGTTTGATATAGTTCATGGTGTCATAAATAGCCATGCCCGAAGTGATGTATCCACCGGGGGAATTGATATAGAGATAAATGTCCTTATCGGGATCTTCCGCTTCTAAAAATAAAAACTGGGCGATGATTAATGAAGAAACTGTATCATCAATCGGTGTTCCTAAAAAGACGATGCGTTCCTTGAGCAGTCTTGAGTAGATATCATAAGCCCGTTCGGTGCGGCCGGTCTGCTCTACCACCATGGGTACAAGTTGTGCGATTTCGTTTTGTAGTTTAGTCATGTGTATGCTCTTCCTGTTGGCGGATGTTCTTCGTCTTAACGTCCACCTCTTTTATTTTAGCAAATTGCAGGAGGTAATCTAATATCTTCTTTTCCATTAAATCATCCTCAATTCTTGTGCGGTTGCTGGGTTTTTTATAATACTTTTCAATTTCTTTTGTGTGTTGTGGCGAGCGATCCAGCAATTTTTGGATTTCTGTCTGCACATCTTCTTTGGTCACTTCAAGCTCATTTTCGTTAATGACTGCTTTCCGCACCAAGAACCACTTCATATTTCGTTCCGCAACCGATTGATACGTTTCACGCACTTTGGCTTCATCCAGTTCATTCGCCCCTGCCTGACCAGATTGCTTAATATCCTCAACCATATGGTCCAAATAGGATTCTACCATGGAGGGTGCAAATTCCGGATTGACTTTTTCGATCATCGCATCGGATAGCTGTCGCTCAAATGCTTCTTTGCTGCGCTGTTCATAATTATCTTTGATGCGTTTTTCCACATTGGCTCGGAGTTCGGCTTCTGTGGTGGCATCCGGATCGACTTTCTTTATAAATTCTTCATTGATTTCCGGCAATACTTCTTTTTCCACATTGATTACAGACACTTCGTATTCAGATTTTTCACCTTGCTCATTTTCCGTAAGATGCATTCGAATTTTATCATCCGCTTTGGCGCCTTTGAGCTTCTCTAAATTTTCATCTTTGATGACGCCGCCGCCTACTTTTAAATATCTCTTTTCCAGTTTTTTACCAATAATGGGTACACCGGTTGCATCCAGTTTTTGAAGATCCGCTAAAATAAAATTGTCCTCTTCTGCACCGGTTTCTACTGTTTCCATTGTAGAATGATTACGACGTAGATCGTTGATGACACGATCAATATCTTCCTGATCATGAATATAATTCGTCTTCTGCACTTTAAAAGCACGCTTACGGAGTTTGGGCAATTTGATCTCCGGCTCGATCTCGAATTTTGCAGTAAAGGACATATCTCCCTCATGCTCAAAATCCACTTTTTCCACCTCCGCCTTGTTTACGGGCAGGAGATCTTTTTCCTTGAGTGCTTGCAAATAATATAAATTCAGGGCGTGCTCCACAAAGTCCTCTTCCATGGCCGGCTTGAATTGTCTCAGCAAAACCTTCATGGGTACTTTGCCTGGACGAAAACCCCTGAGATTAACTTTTTTACTAAATTTTTTGGCGTGTTTATTAAAACCGTCTTCCAGTTCAGCCCAGGGAACATGGACGGATATTTCACGCTCGAAAGCATTTATTTCTTTTATATTAATTTCCAAAATTTCCTCTTTAAAAAACGGGTGAGAATATAGTTTAGTTGATGGGTATTTCTTAAAGGAAAAGGGATAATAATAGAAAATTATTTCACCAATACAATTTTCTGCTTTTCCACAAACTCCCCACTCTCCAGCCGCACAAAATACACCCCGCTGGGATGACTACCGGCATTCCACACAATTTCATGTTCACCAGGAACCATTTCATCATTCACCAATGTTTCCACCAAACGACCGGTTATGTCCAATATTTGTAGAGACGTGATTAATCGCGTCTCTACCGAAAATCTGATCGTGGTGGTTGGGTTGAATGGATTAGGGTAGGGTTGGTGCAGTTTGAAATTTTGGGGGTATGAATTTTCATCAACAACGCTGATGACTTCCGGATTTCGGAACAGGAAAAATATCCATTTGGCTACAGTCAGGTCAGTCGCTCCAACTGTTGGGGTATACATAAATGCAATAATTTTATAAGGATAATCCGCAAATTGATGGACAATTGAAAGGGATCTTATATTTTCATAAGCAGCCGCTGCGGATTGAAAAAATGTTTCATCTTCAATAATTATATCGCCCCAAGAAGACCAATAATAAATTGAGTCTGGGTCAGAAGCATTTCCAGCTTCAACTGAAAAAGAATCTGCAGGTAAAAAATTAGTCGGAAACGTTATTGAACCTTGCCCCATCCAAACGATTGTTGCATAAAATATTGTGTCATTCGTTTCAGTATAATTGAATTGTATCCACCCGAAATCTCCGGGGGACTGATAAAAAATATCAAAAGGAAAACCAATTAAATCACATCCAGCGCACAAAGGAACATTTAAAACAATGCCTTCTTCAAATTCGCTGGTTTCGTAATCACAAATCAACATACCAAACGATGCGGAATCATCAGGTAGATCAAACAAAGGTTGAGAATAAAGTATAGAAAGAAAAAGGAAGATAAATAAACAGCGGCTATTAAAAAATTTCATGGCAAATTTCCTGAATCTCGAAAAATTTACAAAATCTGCTCACTAAAAGAAAGAATTAACACATTTAATGAATAAAATCCTTCAGAACCAATGCTCCTCTATATAATAAATACATCCCGCCCATTTGAATCACATGAAAAATGTCATTATGGTTGAAATGTTTATGGAGTGCAAATCCGCTCTGTTGAACGATGGCGCCGCCAAAAGCAACCAGGATACTTACTATAATCCAACCAGTTCCAGCTCCATGAAACCGTAACCATGAATAGAGCATCATGAGCAGGACCAGTGTCATGGCAGGAGTATAAAAACGGATTACAGTCTTAAAATTATCATTGCGTGTTACGGCGACTAAATAAATAACGAGCGCCAAAAATGGTAGCCATTTCAGCCACTCCATAGTATTAAATGGAACGATATGATACAGCCCGCCCAAAAGCATGGAAAAAGTGGAAAGCCCAATGCAATATAATGTAATTTTCCAAATAAATGTGTGCAAACTTTGGGGCAGATGCGGACCTATTCCATGATTTAAAGCGCCGAGTAATCCGGCCAAGCCCATGAATAAAAACACCATCATAAAATGTATATGTACACTCATGAGTTTTGTAATATAAATACCATAAACTTCCCGAGCGAAGTATAAACCCAATCCAAAAATGAGCAGATCAGTAAACGCCGTCATGGGTTCGTATATGAGCGGTTTATTCACCGGGGCCGCAAACACGTTTTATAGTACGATAGACAATCCGCGTACCCATCATCAAATTTTCCACGGACAAACTTTCGTCAATACCGTGAATGGATTGAATATCTTTTTCTGTAATCATAATAGGAATAAGTCCGTAGCAATCTACACCTTTTGCTTGAAAAAACTGTGAATCCGTGCCACCAATTGTCATAAAGGGCATGGCCAATGCATCTGGTTTTTCACGATTTAATTCATCAGATAGAATATTAAAAAAGTCCGTTTCCCAGCTGGATACATGTTTATTTCGTGGGATCCGCTTCGGAATGAATTGCACGCGATCATCATTTATAACCAATTTCAAATCTTCTAAAAAATCTTCTGGTTCCACATGGGGAAGAAGTCGAATATCCAATGTGGCTGTTGCCTTCTCTGGAATAATATTTGTTTTATAACCAGAATTGAGCATTGTGAGAGAAATGGTGTTTCGGAGCATAGCGTTCGTGGTAACACTCGAATTAGCAATCGTTCCACCAGCAAAATATCGTACCAAACCATTGTCTAAACTTTTCAAAACTAATCCTTGTCCACCTCCGATTCGTTCGCCCATGCGATTAAACATTTCATCCACGACAGGAGCAATTTCTAATGGTGTATTCCAGTTAACAATTTTCGTAAGTGCTTTAACTAAAATTTCATTCGGATGATCCTTATAAGGTCGCATCCCATGACCAGATTTTCCTTCTACAACCGCTTCCACCCAAAATGATTTTTTCTGAGCAACGGCAATGGCAAACGCACTCATTCCAGAAAAAGAATCTAAACTCCCAACGCCGCCTTCATCCCACACCCATTCCGGATCCAGTTTATCCCAGTGGTTTTCAATCATCCATGAAGTGCCTAAAGGTCCTAATATTTCTTCATCAGCCACAGCAAGAAATTTGATGGTTCGCTCAGGTCGCCACCCTTCCCGATGAAGTTGCATCAAAGCCATAAGATGCATAATTCCCAAACTTTTCATATCAATTGTTCCACGACCGTAAATAACACCATCTCGCAATTCGCCGTCAAAAGGTTTTTCATTCCAATAATTTATATCCACTGGGACAACATCCATATGATTTAGCAAAAGTAACGGTTTCAATTCAGGGTTCATTCCCGTTAATTCCGCCAAAACATGCATGCGGCGGGGATCTTGGGGCACCGTGAATATTTCGAATGAAATGTCTTCCTCACCAAATATATCAGCAAACCATTTCGCAGCTAATCGAACATCCCCGGGAGGATTGCTCGTGTCGATTCGTAAATATTCCTGAAACAAATTAACCGTTTCATTGCGAGCTTTTTCCCAATTGGGTTCAGCTTGAATCAGGATTAAGGCACAGGTGATTAATATAATTTTTTTCATTTAATTTTTTCTTCTTTTCAATCGAGTTTCATTTACTAACTAGAGAAAAATGATTATTTACAACACCCCTAAATCCCCTCCTCATATGAGGAGGGGTCTCGTGGGAAGGTGATAAGCATTAATCTCGTATATAAAAAATTAAAATTTTCTGAATTCATTTTATAAGTCCATTATTATGTTCAGTAATAGTATAATATCATAGAATGTAACATCTCCATCCTCATTCATGTCAGCAGCAAATTGAACACATGGCGTTGCTTCTAATAAAGTCAAAACAATATCAGCTGTTGTAAGCATGTCAAATAAATCAATTACACCATCAGCATTTACATCTCCAACTGTCCATTGGTCGCATGAAATTTCTGGCAGCATTGCTGGAACTTTCATAGCAATACAATGGATAGCACCATTGGCAGTAATAATTTGGTTACAGTCAAATCCTATAATTTCATAGCCGGGCATGACTTGTGCATATTGTGCCAATACATCAGCATCGGTAGAAAAACTATAAATTGGTACAAACACTTTTTTGTTTGCGATTAGCGAATTGATATACGTGTACGTCACACCGCCGCTGTACGGCGGCATAAGCATGCGAATTACAGTATACGGCCGGCCGTTTCCGTTTGTTAATCCCGCAATTTGGGCAGCCACATTATTACAAATGTTGTAATTATTTCCGGCTCCCGCTGATGGTGTTTCGTATTCACCAACGATCACGGTTGTATCATTAATGACCTTTACAAACATATCAATATGTCCTGTACCATCATTATCCAAATGATCTGTAATAATGACATTGTCTACTCCATAATAATCCAGAAAATATTCATCTAATTGGTCTTGAGTTAGATTGGGATCAAACCCCTGACTGGCGTCAAAAATAATATCAGAAATAAATACATTCCCCGTTCCATCCAAGAGCATATTTCCGCCTGCTTCAACAAGTCCCAAACCATAATAATCCATATTCCATTCAGTTGCCAAATTTTCCGGATAGGCATCATCTTGGGGTCGGGGGCGGTTATAGTCCAAATCAAGGATTGCCCTTGAGCCATCGGGCTGGTAAATCCACCAGGGACCGTAATCTCGTATCCATACGGAATTGGTAGAAATCTGTTGAAAAATGACATGATCCATGTTGACACCATCATTTGTCAATGATGCTGCAACCGAAACTTCTTCACCGATATTGTCCACCATCACCCAGGCAGTATCCTCTTCTGCTACTTCCTTGATTAAATCTGTCAATAAATCATAATAAGATTCCCAGGCAAATATAATTCCGGCCACTGAATCAAATTCAGCGGGTGCATACAGTATACTGTCCGGTGGATCCGTGATTGTTCTGTTGGCACCAATTTCGTGAAGACGAGTCTTTTCTTCAGCTGTTAGACTGCGGGGTAATGAATCTTGCCCTAATGCAAAACTGATGGTGAACATAGATATTATTAAAATTTTCATCTGTGTAAATTTAAAACGGATAAGATAAGAACTTTCACCAAAACATATTAGTCAATTGTTATTCTAAACAATAACTTGATAGCTTAAACAAAGATAATTGGTAATAATTGATTATACAAATTTGAAAAGAGAAATGAAAATCATAAATTCGATTATCATTTTTAAAGGAAATATCATGAAAAAGAAAATCATAAGAACTCTTTTGCTTATTTTCGGAATCGGAGCGCTTTTCGCACAGGATTCTGCAAATGGTTTTAGAGTACAAATATTTGCAACAACCAATCAAGAAAAAGCAGAGGATCTTAAATCAGAAATAGATATATCTTTTCCTGGTGAAACATATATCACATTCGAAGAACCAAACTATAAAGTACGAATTGGGAATTGTGCAGATAGAAATACAGCAGAGAACCTTTTGATAAAAGTACAAGAATTAGGATATCCAAGCGCTTGGATAGTCATCTCAAATATTGAAATAATCACTGCTAAACAAAATGTCGTTTCTGCGAAAGCGGTTGTAGAATCTATTAATTCTCTTGATGGTTTTGCCTTCGGATTTAATGTAGGAGTACCAGTTAAAACGGGAGCATACCTTGATGGATACAGTGGAACTAACTTGGGAATTATAATAAGTACGCCCTATGGTCTTCCTTTGGGGCCGTTTAATATTGGTGTTGGTGTTGAAATATTAAAATTTGATTTTCCAGACGCAGCAAGTGGAGATGGTTTTACAGGAATGGCATATCTTGGGACATTCAATATTGGATTAAACGATTTACCTTTCTTCCCAACAAATTCACCTATCCAAATTTCAGCACAAGTTGGCGCTGGATTATTTGGTGGCGGTTTTGGGACAACGATAGGTGGAGCAATTGATATTCCTTTGGGAAAATCTATACCATTAGCTGTGAAATTATATGGCAGGGGTAACGCAATATCTGATGCAGGAAAGGATTCTTCAATCGAAGGAGAACCGACTGGGTGGATCAATGCAGGCATTATGATTACCTATGACATATCCTCATCATTTTAATCGACTCTCTTCAACTTATTAAATTTTGAAGGGGTGGCTGTAAATTGCTTGTTACCCTTTTTCTATTTTTTAATTATATTGATAAAATATTCATCTTGAACAAAGTGAAAAAATTCAAGCTGTATTTCTATTTGAACATTTGAAAAATTTTATTAGTCATTAGGCAACTTATGTTTTGCTTATCCGCTTTCAGCGAATTAGAATGATAAATATATTTTCAATTTTTCTTCCCACTTCAACACGTCATTATCCTTCTTTCGTTTCTTCATACCATTCGATATGATTTCACATTTTTGAATAAGTATATCCACGGTAGCTTTTTTTTGTTCATTATTTAATTCCCCGGACGAAATCATTTTTTCCAATGCTTTTACGCGAAACCTATCCATACCCCAGTATTTTCTAGATAGCTGATCTTCATGTCCACCATATTTCACTATCAATGGTTCATCAATAAATAATATGGGATATTTTGAACAGATGCGTAACCATAAATCATAATCTTCACACACCTCCAACGATTCATCAAATAATCCCACCTCTTCGAAAATAGATGTATGAATCATAACAGACGATGGTGAAATTACGCAAAGAGGAAGACATTTTTCATAAATCCAACCGCCAAATTTTTGGTGCTTTTTCATTTGGTTCACACGTTCCCCATTCCGGATCCATATTTCTTCCGTATGGCAAATCAATTTGTCATTATTGCAAATAGCAGCCCATTGCGTTTCAAGTTTTTCTGGTAACCATTCATCATCGGAATCCAAAAACGCAAGCCACTCACCACTCGCTTTTTCAATGCCCACATTTCGAGCGGCGCTGACTCCACGATTATCTTTTGAGAAAATTCGTAGCTCGGGATAATCAACTAATACAGCTTGAGTGTCATCGGTTGATCCATCATCAACAACAATTATTTCTTTAGACTGAACTGTTTGGGATAAAACAGAATCAATCGCACGAGGCAATGTGTGTACCCTATTGAACGTCGGGATGATGACGGAAATTTCAGGCTGGTTTTTCTGTATCACAGTAAATGCACTTATCTCCTGCTTGGACGTGAAATCCACATTCCGGGCAATCCCATTCTTCCGTATTCAAATCGGTATATGTATCCTTTTTTTTATTTTTTCCAGTAACATAAAGAGTTGCACCCATTATAGCGGAAAAAATCAGGAAGATTAAAAATATATAGATGCCCATAAATAATTTATACTGAAAACTGTAATAAAAATATTATTAAGTTTATTGAATGCACTGTATAACAAATTTTGCAATGCATATGTAATTTCATCAATCCATAAATTAAATAAATACCGACTACAATTGATATTATTCCTATAGAAAATGGTATCGTTGTTGAGATATTGCCCCGCCCTGTTTCCCATAGTATAATACCATATCCAAACATAAATGGAATCCCTACTAAAACATTGGGAAGACCAAAATGTTTACCATAGTGTGTATCAATCACTCGTGTACACGTTTCAGATGACACATGTAGAATTGAAGGAATCCACCATTGTTTCTCATTTATAATTCCTTTATAAACCCCGTAGAAATAAAAAGAAAGAGCCCCGCCGACGAATGCCAACAGGGCTCCAATTAGATAGACCGTTATGGGCATTTTATTGTCGGAGCCTGTAGCAGCACCCTTCCATTGTATTCAGGAATTTATCCACTTGCGAAGACGTAAAAAATAATTCGTTGATGGGCTCAAATGTATCGACATCATACATGACAACATCATAATCACGGAGAAAATTTGATTCCAGTTTACGAACCATATCCAGCATAACTTGTTTAGGCACACCTTTACTCCGCAGAAAATTTACCTGAATATTTAAGTTACCTTCGCTTGTCATATGAAATAATGGCAACACACCAAAATCAGAATTACAACGAAATGTTAACGTACCGTGATCAGTTCCACGACCCCAGGTAATTTCATCAGCATGTTTTTCTGTGAACTCGATGATGGCATTCCCAACTTTGGCTACTTCACGACTGCAGTTTTCAGTCATATGATCAGTGAAACGATTTTTATTCCAATTTGACATTTATTTTACTACCTCGAATGAAATTTGAAAAAACTGTTACTTACGCAGGAGGAAATTTAAGACTATTTTTCTACAAGAAAATAATCAATTTCTTGAAAACATTTTAAAAATAAAAAGCCCCTTCGAAAAATGGAAGGGGCTTTTTAATGGAATTTTAATTCAGATTATAGTTCATCAGCATGATCAGTTAAATAACTGGCCACACCTTCTGATGTATCTTTCATTCCATCATCAACTTCGATCAAGTTAGATCAAAACGATCAAGATTCATCACCTTGTTCCAAGCCTCTACAAAATCACTCACAAATTTTTGTTGTGAGTCTTCACATGCATAAACTTCTGCTAAGGATCGTAGCTGAGAATTAGAACCAAACGCAAGATCAACTCGTGTAGCAGTTCTTACCTTTTCACCTGTAGAACGATCAGTTGCTTCATAGGAATTGCTGCCATTTGGCTTCCATTCTACGCTCATGTCAAGTAGATTGACAAAGAAGTCGTTGGTTAACTTTCCTGGTGTATCAGTGAATACACCGTGACCATCTGCACTGATACCTAATGCTCGCATACCGCCTACAAGCACTGTCATTTCTGGTGCTGTAAGTCCAAGTAGTTGTGCTTTGTCAAGCATCATTTGTTCTGGGCTAACTGTAAACTCTCTCTTTTGATAGTTGCGGAAACCATCAGCAAAAGGTTCTAAAACTGCAAATGATTCAACATCGGTTTGCTCTTGAGTTGCATCTCCGCGACCTGGAGTAAATGGAACACTCGCGCCTGATGCTTGCTCAATGCCAACATTACCGGCAAGGACAATCACATCTGCGACTGACGCACCAGTTTCTGCAGCTATACCTTCAAGCACACCTAATACACGAGCAAGTTGCTCTGGTTTATTTGCTTCCCAATCCTTCTGTGGAGCAAGACGAATGCGAGCACCATTGGCACCGCCACGCAAATCTGAACCACGGAATGTTGAAGCACTTGCCCAGGCAGTTTCTACCATCTCTTGAACAGTCAATCCACTTTCTGCGATACGTGCTTTAACAGCATCTATATCATAGGCAGTGTTGCCTGCTGGAACAGGATCTTGCCAAATAAGGTCTTCTTCTGGAACTTCCGGACCCATATAACGTGTGCGAGGACCCATATCACGATGTAGCAGTTTAAACCACGCACGAGCAAATGCATCTACTAACTCGTCTGGGTTCTCATGGAAACGCTTTGCGATCTCTTTATAGATTGGATCTTCACGTATCGCCATATCTGCCGTTGTCATCATAGTTGGCACACGGACTGAAGCATCTTCTGCGTCTGGTGCAAGATCTTCTTCTTTAGGATCTACAGCATGCCATTGGTGTGCGCCTGCTGGGCTTTTAACAAGTTCCCATTCGTATCTGAACATTAGATCAAAATAGCCATTATCCCATTGAGTAGGTTTAGCAGTCCAAGCACCTTCGATGCCACTTGTAATACTGTCACGTCCTTTACCTGAACCGTGTGCGTTTTTCCAACCCAGTCCCATTTGTTCAATTGGAGCACCTTCTGGTTCAGCGCCAACAAGATCCTCATCGCCTGCACCGTGTGCCTTACCAAATGTGTGTCCGCCTGCAGTAAGAGCAACAGTTTCTTCGTCGTTCATAGCCATGCGACTAAATGTTTCACGAATGTCTTTTGCGCTTGCAAGTGGATCTGGATTACCGTCTGGACCCTGTGGATTAACATAAATCAAACCCATCTGTACTGCGCCAAGTGGCTGATCAAGATCACGTTCACCAGTATAGCGATTGTTGCCAAGCCATTCGTTTTCTTTGCCCCAGAAGATATCTTCTTCTGGTGCCCAAATGTCTGGACGTCCGCCACTGAAGCCAAAGGTTTTACCACCCATTGACTCAATAGCAACATTACCTACTAGAATCAACAAGTCGGCCCAGCTAATTTTCTTACCATACTTTTGTTTAATAGGCCAAAGAAGTCGACGTGCTTTATCCAAGTTGCCATTATCTGGCCAACTGTTAAGTGGAGCAAAACGCTGATTGCCAGTACCGCCACCGCCACGACCATCAGCAGTTCTATACGTGCCAGCGGCGTGCCAAGTCATACGAATAAAGAAAGGACCATAATGTCCATAGTCAGCAGGCCACCAATCCTGTGAGTCTGTCATAAGATCGCGTAGATCTTTCTTTAGAGCACCATAGTCAAGTTTTTTAAATTCTTCTCGATAATCAAAGTCCTCACCCATGGGATTGGACTTTTTATCGTGTTGATGAAGAATATTTAAATTTAACTGGTCTGGCCACCATTGCTGGTTTGCTGTTGACCCGAGTGTATGTTGGCTATTCGACCCGTGTGAAACGGGGCATTTTCCATTTTCTTCCATAATAAATCCTATATTAAGTGTGTTTATGACATGTGCCGATAATGGTCATTTCCACATCATCGACTTCAAATTTATATTTTTTCAACACTGTTTCGCGGATGTTATCATCAAATAATTGTACATCAATCAGGTCTCCGCAAACCTTGCATTTCAGATGGTCATGGGGATCCTTGTTCCAATCGTACCGCACGATATTTCCATCATAAATGGTGTTTATTTCACCTTCTTCTTCCAAGCGCTTTAGATTTCTATAAACTGTTCCCAGGCTAATATTAGGAATAATTTTTTTAGCTTTGTTGTAAACCCAATCTGCAGTGGGATGTAATCGAGTTCCACAAATAATATCTCTGATAGCTTCTCTTTGTTGACTGTATCTCATAAGTAAAATTAAATATAAGTAGGAATTGTTCCTACTTATATAATTTATTATTTTCATTTTATATCTATAAAGGATATTAATTTTTCATGTTATTTAACCCAATAAATGAGGATAAAGAAATGTTAGATTTTACATGTGAACATTGCGGTATGGGCGTTACAGGATTAACCTGCGCCAAATGCAGCGCTGAACTGGTACATGATCATATTACAAAAGACGACGGCACACAAGTGGGCGTGGCAAAATGTCCTAATGGCTGTGGTATGATTAAATCACCAATGTGCTGTGGAAATGATATGTCCTGTAGTACATCAGATTCAGCAAGTGAATAACTGAATTTTTCATAAATAAAAAACCTCGTTTTTGCGGGGTTTTTTATTTTATCTTTTGGACAACTCCCCGGAAGATAACTCCCCCTAATACAAGTAGACCGCCCCACACAGCCCAGGGCCCCAGAGCCTCTCCTATAAGTAAATAAACTAACACAGGATTAATAATGGGCTCGATTATAGGATAAATAATTGCATCAAGTGCCGTAACGTGTTTAATAGCAATCGAAAAAAGAATATAAGGAATACCCAATTGAAAAATTCCCAAAATAAATGTGAAAATCCATGGTTGAATATCCCACGATACAGATGTAGTAATTGCAGGGAGCCCAATTAAAAGAGTAAGTAAATTCCCTAATAAAATAGATTCCCCAAGAGATGCGTTTTTTTGTTTACGAAGAAATACAATAAAAAAAGCAAAAGCAATTCCAGCTATAATTGCATAAATATTTCCTAAATATCCAGCTGTCGTCAAATCATCTAAAAAGAACAATGCTAGTCCAGTTAACATAATGAGAATTGACAGCCAATCTACTTTTGTAGACCGTTCACCTAAAATGGAATAGCTCATCAATGCGACATAAACCGGAGCAGTATATTGAAGTAATATTGCATTTCCGGCTGTCGTCAATTTATTCGCAAGGACAAACAATGTCACTGTTGCAGCATAGGCAATGGCAGCGCCAATTTGATATTTTGACCATGTAAATCGTGGTCTTTTAAGATATATCATTATTGTAATTGCTGCTAATCCACTACGCAACCCTGCAATAGCCAAAGGTGGCCATGGAATACTTTTAATCAATACACCAGCCAAACTCCACAAAAGGCCGGCAAGCACTAAATAAAATACAGCTGTGCTGTGTTTCATCGAATTAATGATCAATTTTTGCTGGTAAAATCAAATATAGGACTAAACCGCATATTGCAGCAAATCCACCTTTCCACCACCCTAAAGAATTAGAAAGTACACCCATTTCCTGAAACCACGACAATAAAGCAAACATGATGCCGAATGATGATATGTATAGCCAAATTATTTTTTTTAATTTATTTTGCATGAAAGATAGTGTTATTTGTTTATTTATTATTAATTTCAGGTACGGAAGTTAAATAAATATTAAACGCACAAATATTTGTAAAGGTGTATATAAGAAAAGTTTTCAAAAATTAGATTTGCCCTATAAAAACACCCTCCAATAAAAAACCCTGCTTCGGCAGGGTTTTTTGTTTTCAGTCTTTTTTTGTGGTGTTATTATTTAATCAGAACCCTTGGACTTTGGCAGATTTTTTATAAATCTGAAAAACCAAGTGCCAACCTACAACTATCATCACTAATAATACTCCATATCCGCCTAAATAATGCGATACGCCAACTGTATGTTCATTTATCATGGTCCAAATCAATGGAACGGACATATATGTATTATGTTTGGATCGTAGACCCGCCATACCTGCATCTGCAGGATCCGGTGCGTCACCATTTTTGATAGCGGTAATAATACGCTGCTGTGCCGGCCAAATTCTATACCACACGTTAAAAGCCATCATAGAGCCAAACATTGTTCCAATATGAATATTATATGCACGATATGACTCCATTTCAGAAACGCAAATCAATAGACATAAAACACCTACAATACCGAGAAAACTTATTATTGTTGCTACTCGAGTATTTTTACTAATAGAACTTTTGTAAAATACATCATATACAAAAACCATTACAAAAGGTAAAAGATATGCAAGATGTTTGAACTTACTAGGCTCATCGTCAATGCCAAGTTCTTTAAACATTGAATCATTCATGCCCATCCAGTATACGATCAGCAATAAAACAATACCTGTAATCCAAGTCCAAGCTGCACCCCAGCGAAAAAAGTAGAGAGCACGCGGCATGAGTTCTGGAATAACCTTTTGTTTTGTTGAGCCGTCCATGGTTGCAACTACATGACCGTTAATCCAATTGAAAAAATAAAGCAACCCGATCCAAAGAACGCCTGCAATAATGTGTAACCATTTAAAAATGGGAGTTATGAATTCCATTGAGATTCTCCTTTAATGATATTTGTTTCCTATAAAACCAAGTCATAAAATTACACGCTTTATAATCATCATTCAACTAATTGGATTATTTAGTAATTGAGTTAATTTTCAGGATATGGAAATATATCTTCCAATGTTTGCACATGACCCTGTTGATCTTTATATACGACATGACTTCTGTTAAACTCTGTATAGTTGTTCAATCCTGAAGCAGCAGCAAGAGAATTCAATCCATTGCGTAACGTTATTATATAATTCAGAACACGCCATTGTTTTTCATCGACGACTAAAGCTTTTTGATGACCTGGATCGGTTGTAGCAACACCCACCGGACATTTATTCGTATGACATTTTTGAGCTCCGATGCACCCAACAGAAATCATCATTCCTCGGGCAATATTTACTAAATCAGCTCCCATACCCATGGCGATTGCAATTTTATCCGGACTGAATAGTTTTCCACTTGCAAATACTTTTACACGATCACGAACACCATACTTTCGAAGTGCATTATCCAAATATAATAATCCTGATTTAAGAGGTAATCCCATTGTATCAGCCATTTCCTGATAGGTAGCTCCAGAACCACCTTCACCGCCATCTATTGTAATTGTATCCGGGCCGCGACCTGTTTCCGCCATCGTTTTGCATAAATCATTTGCAGAATCTGGACCACCCATAACAATTTTTATCCCAATTGGTTTACCTCCAATATCTCTTAATTGATCAATAAAATCAAATAAAGATAATGTATCATGAAATTGACGATGACGATTTGGTGAATCCACATTCTTCCAAGGTGTGACTCCACGGATAGCTGCAATTTCTTCATTCACTTTGCTACCTTCAACGTGACCACCTCGAATCTTTGCACCTTGTGCGAGTTTTATTTCGAACATTCGCACTTGGGGATTTGCCGCTTTTTCTTTGAATGTATCTGGGCAAAATTCACCCTCTTTCGTTCTGACACCGAATAGACCGGGACCTAATTGCATAATGACATCCCCACCACCTAACAAATGGTAACTAGCTAATCCTCCTTCTCCAGTGTGAACCCATGACCCTTGAGCTTTTCCCAACCCTAAACTCATAGAACTGATTGCATTTTCACCCAAAGCTCCGTAACTCATTGCACTCATACCAACTGTGCCGTATGTTTTCCACGGAGTTTTACAATTGGGTCCTATAACTATGGCATCTTCTTCGGTAAGAAGCCAAGGCTGAACATCAATTTCTTCTAAACTTTCTTTTCTAGAGAACAATCCTTCAGTGCCCACATATCGTTTGGTTTTTATTTTTGGAGTGCAGACTACTCGCATTTCTTCTGCTAATTTTGGGAACATAGAGTTCCGTAGAAACCAACCTGGCTTTTCAAAGTCACGCTTTGATCCAAACGCAATAAGCGTTTTCATATATTTCCCAGCTACGACAATATTTGCAAAATCAGTTCGGCTAAATGGTTTTCCCTCATAATCTGAATCAAACATATACTGGCGTAATTCTGGGCCCATCATTTCAAATACATATCGGATTCTTCCCAATAATGGGAAATTGCGGAGAATTGAATGCTGGCTCTGACGTTTATCTTTAAAGTATAAATAAACGAATAAGAGAGGTGGGATGGTAATAACGACAATAAAAACGACGAGTAGAATGTTCAGTGCTATATTTTGGAACATGGGGAAACCTCGATTAAATAATTATTTAACAATTAAAATTGGACATTTACACTCTTCCATGACTTTTAAAGGTTTGCTCCCTTTAAAAAATTTAGCCAATGGATTTCTAGTTGAAGCTCCCATAACAATTATATGGTCATTACCGGATTCTTCCTTAATCACAGTTGCAGGATCACCCACTTTATACATATTTTTACAATCAATTCCCGCACGCCTCATAAATTTTGCAGCTCGTTCAGCGGCATTCCGATAGCCATCACGGAATGTTTCATTTTTACTTACTGTAAGTATGTCTACGCCGATATCAAATGCTTGAGCAACCCTTGCTCCATATTTAATAGCTTTTTTAGTTCCTGATGAATCGTCTACGGCCAATAAAATTCTATATGTTTGAGCACTTATTAATTGATTCACAATAAAAATTGAGCTGTCAATATATTGGATTAAATCATGAGCCATTCTGCGTTTTTGACTCCCACCTATAATAGTTACATCATACCTACCTGTGTGCACTTCATCTCGCAATTCAGAAATAATATCACCATTTCTTAAAATAAGATTTACATCTTTGCACACGGTTCCTTTTAAATATACTTCTGCTCTATTCGAACCTGTTTCTACCAATGTGTTTTTTGGGAAACCTGCTTCAATTGTATTTGGTTCTATAAATTTATTATCCGCTAAATATTGAAACGCCCATTCCAAAACATCTACACCTGGCCTGTCGAATTCCCATGATTCCATCCGTTCGTGAGCTAGCCCAATAATCTTTGCATTAAATTTGCCAATTTTTTCGCCAACATCAACAATAGTCGTTGATGCACGAAATGCTTTGGCAACTTTCAAACCCGTTCGAAGTGTGGGTTTTGAAAATTCTTTACTTCCTATAGCAATTAATATTTTCACGGTATTACCTATATTAGTCCCATTTTATTTAAAAACCATCCAATAAGTGTTGGTATAGGTAATTAATAAAACGATGCAGGTTATTCCTACTCTCCAGCCTGCCTTCAGAAATTCTTTTGCAGTTACCAATCCGCTTGAATAGATGATGGTACACGCTGGAGCTGCCACAACTGTGAAAAACCCGAAAGCCGATGCCAAAGCAGTTACCATTCCCAAATGTAAAGAATCCGTTCCCATATTCATTGTAATCGGACCCAGAACAGCCACAGTAGCAGAACTGGATAAAACATTCGCCATTGTCGTAGTCATAATAACAATAATCGTATCGGTAAAAAACGGAAACATTTCCATCAATGATCCAAAAACATATATAACCTTATTTGCCAGCCAAAAAGCGGCTCCAGTTCCTTTAATATTTGCACCCAGAGAAATAGTTGAACCAAATAGAATAATAACTCCCCAATGCGTATTTCGGCTTATATCTTCCCATTTTACAAATCCGGCAATCAAATACATCAGAACACCGGCAAGAGCTATAATCCCTAATCCAAGCGTTTCACTTAAAAACACCCAACCTAAAAATACCAGAAAGAAAATGAAAACGGCTAATGTATTTCGCCCTGTTAATTCTGGAGATTTTGCAACTTGCACTACTAATTTTCTGACTCCTGTATCTAATCGATCATATTCAGGAGAAAAACTTTTAACAAGTATCCATGACACTATCGGAATCAAAATCAAAACCAATGGATATACCAAGATCATCCAATTCAGATATGAAATAGAAATATTAATATCCTGTAAATAGGACATAATAATAACATTTCTCCCGCCTCCAGAGGGTGTACCAATAGATCCAATTAAACATCCATATGCAATTGAGAATAACAGGACAGCACTTAATCCATGCACTTTCTCCCCATCTTCAGACGTGAATTTTATTAATGTCATGGCGATGGGAAGCATGATGGCCGCAACTGTATGTTCACCGATAAAAGATGACATTATAGCAGAAATAGCTGTGAACCCAAAAACAATGTTTTTGGTTTTATTGCCTGTTAATCGAATAATGCCCAATGCAATTCGTTTATCCCACCCTTGTTGTACAATCGCTACCGCCAGCATTAATGACCCCATAATAAAAAAGACAGCATCATTCATAAACGATTTGGATATCTCTTCTGGGCTACCAATACCCAAGACGACTTCCATGACTAATATATAAATTGCGACTCCCGGAAGAGGAATTGGCTCTGTTATAATCATCATAAACGCAGTTATGACAATTATTATAATTCGATAACCTTCTAATGTAAGACCTGAAGGTGTAGGTAAAAGATAAAGTATAGCTCCCACCAGCATTGTGATAAGGAACCATTTCTTCTGGGTTGCCCAGAAAAGGAAATTGGTTAGCGATCGGTTTGAAAATCCAAGCATGAAGACTGTGAATTTAAGATGGAATATTTATTCGTGAGAACATTCGCTGGGAATTTTTGATCCATCTTCTAAAATCGCCCATTTCCAAATGGGGATGCGTTTTTTGAGCTCGGTTATGAACCATGTCATAGCGTCTAATCCTTCTTTCCGATGTTTAGACCAAATCACAACATGAAGACTGGTCTCTCCTACAACCACTCTGCCTATTCGATGTTTACAGTATAAATCATGAATGGGGAATTTTTCACATGTGGCTTTGGCTAATTGAGTCAGTTCTACTTCAGCCATACCCTCGTATTGCTCATATTCCAATGCAGTAATATTTTTGCCATGTTCCGTGGCACGAACTCGTCCATTAAAAATGAGTTCTGCTCCATTTTGTTCACGTGAATCATCATTCGAAAAAAAGGATATAGGTCCATTGACGATTTCAACAGTTACCATTTAGCCTCCTTGAACGGGTGGAATAAATGCCACTTCATCACCGTCCTGTAATTCAACTTCATTAGGCACATATTTCTGATTCACAGCCACTCTCAAGGAGATGTCATCTAATTTCCCTTCAGCCATTTCTCTGACCAATTGCTCCAATTTAGATGTGGTGGTTCCAGAATCTAATTCTAAAATCAATTCGTTCGTCCCCAAAGCATATTTCACTTGAGAAAAACATTTAATTGTAACTTTTATCATAATTGTATTATTTGTGTTGAATGATTCATTCCATCATAGATGAGCAATTTCCCTACAAGATTGGGCTCTATTCCTATAATCAATTTCACTACTTCCATTGCTTGGATATTGCCAATAATATTTGGGAGCATCCCCAAAACACCCGCATCTGCACAGGTGTCTCCACCCGATGGCGGTTCCGGGAATAATTCTTTATACCCCGGACTTCCATCCATATTCAAAACAGCCACTTGTCCTTCCCAGCGATACAATCCGCCATAAACCATGGGTACATTTGTTTCTTTGGAAAATCGGTCAATCAATTGCCGTGTTTCAATATTGTCCGTGGCATCGATGACAACATCACAATTTCGAATGATATCCAATCCATTTTGTTCATCCAAATAATCGTCCACAATTTTAATTGTCGTCACCGAATTTATTTTGCTCAAACTTTCTTCAGCTGATTTGACTTTCTTTTTTTCCAAATCATCAGGACCATGTAGGGGCTGGCGATGAAGATTGGACAATTCCACAATATCCCCATCCATCAAGACCAGTTTTCCTATTCCGGCAGTCACCAGTGATTGTGAAACGGGACAACCCAATCCACCCAAACCAACGACGGCTACCGTTGCATTCATAAGTTTTTTCTGGCCGTCCATTCCTATTTCGGGTAGAATTGTTTGTCGGGACCATCTGCTCAAATCTTCATTTTCAGATTGAAATTGAATCCACGCCTGGGCGCCGCCTAATAAACTAAATATATCGTCTAATTCATTTTCGATTATCATGCCTTCCGTCACAATTCCAAACTGACAGACCAATACCTTTTTTCCTTCAAGATTTGGAGTGGATCCATCTTTGGAAATAATCGTTTCTAATCCATCCATGGGAAATTCATTTCTCTGTGTTTCAGGGCGGACATCTAACACGGTGAATTCGTCTATTCGATCACGAAGTTCTTTGGGTGTAATGATCATTCAATCGTTTTCCATGGCAGCAAATTCACATTGATATTTTCACCAACTGTCAATATCGATTTCCCGGGTTCCGATGATAATATGCAGTTTGCTTCCAGCGAAGACGACAACATGTGTGATCCAACTTTTGTGGATGCTTGGCATACCAATTCTCCATCTTCGATCCAGGCATTCCCGAATAAAAAACGGTATTTCACTTTTTCTCTTGGGAATGTTTTTTTTAAAATACCCGTTACTTTTTTTGATTCCTTTTTGCCCGTCATTGTTTCCAGCACGGGCCAAACCCATTCCATAAACCCAATAAACGCCGAAACTGGATTCCCCGGCAATCCAAAAATCAAGGTGGAATTTCCCGTACCAAAAAAGAACGGCTTCCCGGGCTTTTGCGCCACTTTCCAAAAATGTTCGGTTACACCTAATTCCATAAAAACAGCCCGAACATAATCATAGCGCCCCATGGAAACGCCCCCGGATGAAATAATCACATCACATGTTTCCAATGCTTCAGATAAAAATGCTCTCAAAGAATCTTTATTATCTTTTATTACATTTCGCATGACCACTTCACCGCCGGCTTTTACTACCAATTCCGCAAACACATATAAATTTGAATTGTAAATCTCTCCGGGCTTCAGTTCATTCCCCGGTTCAATGAGTTCGTCCCCTGTCCCAAAAATAGCAATTTTCGGTTTTTTTGCGACGGACAATTTGCCATATCCAAATGTGGCACAAGTACCGATCTCACCAGGCGTAATTCGTGTTCCTTTCTGAATGAGTAATTCATCTTCTGCAATTTCTTCTCCCATTCTCCGGATATGTTTCCCTGCAGATGCTTCAATCATTACTTGGACAGAATCCGAATCGGAAAAACCACTGGAATCTTCCACCATTATAATGGCATCTGCCCCAACCGGGATTTTTGCGCCCGTCATACATTGACTACATTCACCCGATTGCAAATCGACATCACTGGGCGATCCCGCAGAACTGATACTCACCACTTGTAAGGTGATAGGATTATCAGGACTGGCGCCTTCAGTGTCTACAGATCGAACGGCAAATCCATCCATGGCAGAATTATCAAATTGTGGCGATGGAAATGTGGCGATTATATCTTCAGCTAATACACGATTTCCCGCATCGGACAATGAAACGGATTCCGTTTCTAATATAAATATATGCTTTTGAATAATTGATTTTGCTTTTTCAAGTGGTATCATTCTAATTCCTTTTAGCCACGAAGTTCACGAAGATTCGCCAAGGAAAACTTTTAAAATTATTCGTGTTACTTGGTGTTCTTTGCGGCTCATTTTTTTAAATCATTCCTTTTAATAAAAACAGAATGGCGATGATAACAATGCCGCCCATGATTCTTTGAATCGTTCGCGTTTCAAATTTCACTGCGCCAAAATAGGACCCGCCAAATCCACCGATAAAAGTAGCTATCGCCAATGGAATGATAAACTGTGGATCGAATGTGCCTAATTGAGCTCGGGCAATGACGCCAACCAGTGAATTCACCCAAATAAACATGGCGCCTGCTGCTGCCGCTTCTTTTTCTGTGCCAAGTCCAAACATAATAATCAATGGCACCAAATAAATACCGCCGCCAATCCCAACCGAACCGGCGATAAATCCAAGAATCCCCCCCAACAAAATTACCATAATCCATTTTTGTATCTCGGACAGTTTAAATGAAAGGGTCAATCTATTGATGATATAAATCCGTACCGCCACCAATAGTAATGTGCTTATCAGGATAATCTGAAAAATGAATTCAGGCATTTCTAATGATCCTGCGAGATATGCCATGGGAATAGATGTAATGAGAAATGGACCAACCAAGTTTAAACGACCGTATCCTTTACGCCAAAAATTGACCATCCCGATAAATGTCACAATCAGATTTAATGACAATGATGTAGTGGGGATCATTTGATAAGAAATCCCGAAAATTGCCATGAGTGCCGTGTATGATGATCCACCACCAAGCCCCACGGATGAGTAAATCAGTGCTACGAAGAAAAATAAGATGGGTAATAAATATTCAGTCAATTCAATTCCTATAACTTTGCGGAAGTTTCAAACTTCCGCAAAGATTCCATATATCCAATGTTCCATCATTCAATGTTTTTCTCCACTCATCATATGAAACGAATGAAATATCGTGGGAATCAACACCGTCAGCGCATCCTTCGCCGCACCGGTACTCCCGGGTAAACAAATAACAATAGCCCCATTCACTACACCGGCTGTGAGTCGAGATAACATGGCCGTTTTGACTTTACCCCGACCATAAGCGTGGAGCGCCTGTTCAATCCCGGGCAATCTTGAATCGAATATTTTTTCCATAGTTTGGATGGTCAAATCTCTTGGGCCTAAACCTGTGCCACCGGTTGTTAAAATTAATTCCACACCATCTTCTACCCAACTTTGAATGTTCAAAACCAATTTGTCTGAACCATCAGATAATACTTTTTTATGGTTCACTGAACATCCAGAATCAGCAAAACCATTAATTAAAATCGGCCCGGATTTATCTACACCTTTTCCTGATGAAATACTATCGCTTAAAGTAATAACCCCTACTTTGGGTCGATATTCAACTGCATGATCCGACTTACCACCCACTTTTTCCACCAACTGGATTTCACCAATAACCATGGTTTTATCCACTGCTTTGCACATATCATAAATAGTTAAAGCCGCTCCAGAAACAGCTGATAAAGCTTCCATTTCTACGCCGGTAGCTTCTTTTGTCTTAACCGTGGATTTTATCAAAATAGCATCACCTTCAATTTCAAATTCAATATCCACGAATGATAAATTCAACTGGTGGCACATGGGAATCATTTCAGCTGTTTTCTTCGCCGCTTGAATACCGGCTATTTTAGCGGTGGTGAGCACATTCCCTTTGGGAAGTGTAACATCCTGAATCGCTAAAATAGTTTCCGGAAGTATGGATATTTTTCCTTCTGCCTTTGCCATCCGTGCCGTGGTCATTTTGTCGGTCACATCCACCATTTTGACATTTCCATGTTTATCTAAATGTGAAAATTCACTCAAATTATCCCCCTATTTGGGTCATGGATTCTCGCTTATTATTTCCCTCATTTTGCGCTTCCCAACCGTCTTTAAATTTCTTCATCATTGACCCACGAATCATTTTTTCAATGTGTTCATCTGTTTTTCCGGACCGCATTGCATCTCGAAGATTGGTTTCATCTTGGCTATATAGGCAGTTCAATAATTTCCCATCCGCTGTAATTCTGATTCGATTACATGCCCCACACAAACTCCGTGAATAGGCTGGGATAACGGCCACTTTTCCTTTATAATCGTTAACTCGAAAAATATGATGTTCGGTTCGTGACCCATCAATGGGATTCAACTCATCAACCTGGTTTTTTATATCTGCAACAATATGATCAGCCCCATAAAATTTTCCCGTCTTCCAAATCTGGTGAGAATCAAATGGCATGAGTTCAATGAACCGAACAGTGATATCATTTTCTTCGGTTAAGTCTACAAAATCCATGAGTTCATCATCATTAAAACCACGCAGGGCGACTACATTCAGTTTGATGGATTGAATGGTGGATTCCATGGCTTTATGGAGACTATTTAAAACGAGATCTAAACCATTTCTTCTGGTGATTATTTTGAATTTTTCAGGGTTGAGTGTATCCAGACTAATATTGATCCCGGATAATCCTGATTTTTCTAAATTATCTATTTGTTTAGAAAGTAAAAGTCCATTTGTGGTTAAATGCGTAGATTCTATTCCTTCGCACTGGTGTGCAAACTGAACCAATTCAGACAAATCTTTTCGTAATAAGGGTTCCCCACCGGTAAAGCGAATTTTGGACACACCCATTTGGGACCCTATTTTGATGAGTCGGAAAATTTCTTCTGTAGTAAGGAGCTTGTCTTCGCTACGAAAATCAATCCCTTCTTCCGGCATGCAGTAGATACAGCGAAGATTGCATTGTTCATTAAGAGCTAAACGTAAATAGTTGAAGGATCGACCGAAGCGGTCAATAATGGGTGGCGTAGAATGATCCAGCACACCATTAATTGGGGTGGGTGTAATTATATTTTCTATCATTCTTATTCCAAGTCATCCCGACATTATTATATCGGGAATCGGGAGCAAATGCTGTCGTTTCCAACATCACCGTACCGGCCTATTACCATATCAGCCAGCTGGGTGACGTAGGTAATTCGGCTAAAAGAATTAAGACAATTTATTCTTCTTTATTAATATAAAATTGGTTTTTTTGCGGTGTCAAAGGACGTCCCATCCATAGTGGTCTGCGTAGGCCACCCGGATGTGTTTCTCGTTCTTTCGCCCAACCATTCCATTTCTTAAAATGCTCAAATGATTTATTCGTATCCACGAAAACATCGCCGTATTTCTCATCTGCATTTGGTTTAGAAATACTCACTTTCTGCAACCAGCAATGTGCGCCGGATATGGGATCAGGATTTGTCGCATGGGTAATATTTTGATGAACGCCACCATCGCGCCACCAAACACGATTCGTATCCGGGTCCTTCGATTCCCACGGTTCGACTCCACTCACCGTGCGCATTTTCCATTTTCCATCACCCAGATTTTGAATATCAACCGTATTGGACATGAATCGATTTCCCGCATCCTGTTGACGGCGCCATCGACCGATATGATGAGAACAAGCCACCACGCCGGGTTTGATGGCTTCTGTTACCCAAACTTTGTCCACGAACCAACCAATGGGTGTGGTGATTTTGAGTAATTCACCATTATTAACGCCAAGTCGTTTCGCATCTTTGGTATGAATCCAAATAGGATTTTTATGGGCAATTTCTGTGAGCCATTTCGCATTGGCAGAGCGGGAATGAATATGGGTGGGTAATCTGAAATTGGGTAATAAAACACATTCATTTTTACTCGTATCCATTTCGTCGGGATGGACATGGCTTTTAATTCGATACCCCGGCGTCGCATGTTCCGGATAACCGAAATCCACCATAGTTTGAGAATAAATTTCCTGCCGTTTGGATGGTGTGGGAAAGCCGCCATAATTCTTTCCATCTACTTGGATTCCGATCATATTGCCATCTTTTTCAATTTGCCCATTTTCTTTAACTGTGGCACCATTCATGGTTTTTTCATTTACAGCATCTTCATTTTTTACATACACTTCAGTATCCACCATAAAAGCGCCAAACTTTCGCATGTATTCCAAAGGTGTTAATCCTTCTTTTTCTGCTGTTTCAGGTAAGCCGTTTGTATGCTCAAAAATGTATTGATAATATTCGTCAATATTAATTTTTTTGCCATCGCGATAGGGACTCATAAAATGTTTCCGAATTCCCAAATCGCCGTCTTTATCTATCCGCCAGGAAAGCTCAATCCAGAATTCATCTTCTTCCCAGACTTCGCCGGGGTTTACTTCATACGTGAATTCCACTTCTTTACCATCGCGGCGGGCTTTCTCTCGCAACACCGGTTGACGAAAAGCGATCCAAACACCGGATTGCGTTTCGTAAGAATTGATATCATGGCGTTCGGATGCGTGACCCATGGGTAATACATAATCTGCGAAAAATGCCGTCTCATTCCAAGTCGGTGTCAAGGCTATATGACAGCCAACTTTTTCTGCATCGGATAACATTTCTATCCAACTGAATCCGTCAGGATATGTCCAAACAGGATTAAACACACGGGTGAAATACACGTCCATAGAACCGCGCCCATCCTTGATTAAATGGGGCAATATCTGACTCATTTCATAATGATTCAATGTGTATTCTTTCGGCCATGCCAATTCATTCCATGCATCGGGCCCCGGTGGCGAATCAAAAAATTCAGGATGAAATTTATTCCATTCACTGGGGGATGTTCCCCCTTCAGTTCCAACGGAACCGGTTAATACATTTAATAAATGTAACGTTCTCGAAACTTGCCATCCGCCTAAATTTCCGATGGAAGCACCCCGCCATACATGTGTGGATAATTTGCTACCTGCTTTTCCAACCATGCGTGCCACACGGATAATTTGATCGGCATCAATTTGGGCTTCTTGCGCTGCATATTCCGGTGTGTATTCTTCCCATTCTTCGCTCAATCGTTTAATGAATTGGTCAAACTCAACAGGGTCATTCGGATGCAAATTCTTAAGATACTCATCCCAGTTTACCCAGTTTTCCATATAATGACGATCGTACATTCCTTCATCCAAAATGATTTTCGCCATTGCCAAATAAACCGCTGATTCACTGCCTGGATAAGTAGGCATCCACTCGTCCGCCATGGATGCTGTATTGGATAAACGCGGATCCATGACTATCAACTTTGCGCCCTTCATCATACCTTCCATAATTCGCTGGGCGTGTGGATTAAAATAATGTCCCGTTTCCAAATGAGACGACGCCAATAAAATCACTTCTGCATTGGTATGATCCGGGCTTGGACGATCGTATTTATGCCATAAGGCGTATCCGGTACGGGCACCGGCAGAACAAATATTTGTGTGAGAATTATGGCCATCCACTCCCCATGCTTTCAGGACACGCTCCGCATAGCCTTCGTGTCCGGGACGCCCCACATGGTAGACCACTTTTACTTTACTTTTTCGCAAGGATGTGGCAATCTTTTCTGAAATTTCATCTAATGCTTGATCCCAAGTGATGCGCTCCCACTTCCCTTCGCCACGCTCGCCCACTCGTTTTAATGGATATAAAATCCGTTCCGTATCATTGATTTGATTTATAGTGGCGGGACCTTTGGCGCAATTTCGTCCGCGACTTCCGGGATGGTGGGGATTCCCTTCAAACTTTCGAATTTCATTGGATTCTTTATCGATATAAGCCAATAAACCACAAGCCGATTCACAATTAAAACATGTTGTGGGAACGATGGAATAATGGCGTTCCTTTTTCTCTGGCCAAGCCAATGCATCTAATTCTGTGAAATCATCCCATTCGCTGGGGTCGGGATATTTATACAACTCCCTGGGACCTTCCATTACGAATTCTTCGGACCAATCGGGTCGATCAGATATCTTTGGGATTACCCCTAATGATTCTGAAAATGTTTCTATCCAACTGCGTTTCATAATTTTTACTGCCGCAAAGCCGCAAAGTCCACAGAAAAAATATTAAAATTACTTTGCGTGCTCTGCGTCTCTGTGGCTAATTCTTTCATCAACTTAATGGTATCATTTGCGGTACACGAATACGCACAAATTCTGTTAAATAAATCCCGACCAACGCCAATCCACCGGCAATAATCGACAAGTCTGGAACCGTATTTAGGATAGCGATAGGTAATAGACTACCCATAACAATTCCCACCCAGAAATATTTAGAATAATATCCTTTTGTCATAAGCTCAATTGCTTTCTTTGTGTCAGGAGTATCATGTGGCAATAATATTTCTTTCGCTATAATAATCATATTAGCCACGATTCCCCAAAAGAGTATATTCACCATCCACTGGGATGAGTCCGGTGCAATAATCATCATGACCACCGAACCAGCCATAACAGCATGCACCAACATATGTATGGCAGATTGAATGGGCGTTTGCCATAAATCCCGAGCGCGAGCCTGATTAAACAAAAATGCCGTATAGACCGCCCCTAACCCTGCGAAGACTATTCCCGGAATCCACAACCAGTCGAATCCCAGTTGTAAATAATTGTCCAACAATTTCAAGGAAACCAATCCGCCAAAAACCGTAATGATATAAGCGCCACGAACCAGCCAGGATTTCCATTGTGGGCGAAGTAATACATACAGGAAACGATCTGGGCGGTTAATATCTTTGACCAACAACGCTCCCGTTAATCCCATAAATATAAGTGTTATTATAAGTCCAGCCATTTCGGATGAAGCGTCCAAGCCACCATTGAAATAATGCCACACGGCCATCATGAGAAATGTGCCTGTTGCTATTGCTTTTGTCCACACATAGGCCGGTACTTCCCATCCCCAAAGCACTCCTTTGCTGGGCGTATCATAAACTCGGCGGGCGGCGCTTGTATCCACATCTTGTTGAATTTCTTTGGCCACATTATCAATGGCGCGTTGATCAAATGACTTCCCTGTTCTGGCTGAATTTTCCATGGCCAATTGCACCAATAAATTTTCAGTATTCGAATCGGCCACTCGCTGTTCTGCATACTTGGCAAAATGCCCGACGCCGGTTGCCTGTTCGGCCCATACATAATCACCATCTCTTTCTGTTGCATTTGGGTTCAGCATTTCATTCGAACCCTTAATATAATACAAATTGGGATCGGTCATTTTTTCCGGTTTCCGCGTCATGGTATCTTCATTGGCCACCAGTAAAGCAATGTTCGATTCAGGATCATCCAAATCCCCTGATATTATCGCTTCTACAGGACAGACAATCACACAAGCCGGTTCGTAACCACCATCAATCTTATGGGCACAATAATTACATTTCGCTGCTGTATTGGTTTCCGGATCAATATAAAGTGCGTCATAGGGACATGCTTGCATGCAAGATTTACATCCAATGCAACGATCACTATCAAAATCAACAATGCCGTCGGCACGGGTGTGAAGCGCGGTGGTTGGACATATTTCCACACAGGGTGCATCGGCGCAATGGTTACATCTATGGACGGAAAATTCGCGGGTGGAATTTGGGAATTCACCTTTTTCAATATATTTCACATGGGTACGGTTTACACCGATAGGAACATCAAATTCGCTTTTACACGCCACCGTACAGGCATGACACCCGATACACTTTCTGTTATCTATGACAAATCCGTAATTCATTTAGTGCGCTTAACCCGTATATTTGGGTAGGACAATATTAACCAAAACTTCACATGAATCAGCCCACAAAAATTCCGGCAACAGCAACTATTTTGATCGGCGGAGAAAGTAAACGATTTGGATCCCCAAAATGGCAAGCCACCATTAATGGACGATCTATTCTTGACCGAATATGGGGTACATGTAATGGATTTGAAAATAGATATGTGATCGGAAAGGAAAAACCAGACTCAATTTCCTATCCTTTCATAAAGGACGAATTGGATATTCAAGCCCCCATCAATGGACTTTATACTGCATTCAATAATGCAAAGACAGATTGGATACTACTTCTATCCTGTGATTTACCTTTAATTGATTCGAAAGTATTTAAAAAACTTTGGGAATTAAGAAATGAAAATTGTGACGCTGTAATTCCCATAGCCAATGACAAAATGCAGGTTACATGTGGTTTTTACCATAAACGGATTTTACCTACTTTGGATTCTGAAATTCAAAGAGAAAACTTCAGTTTATTCAAATTACTTGAAAAATTAAATACTGCTTATGTAAAACTTGGGGAGGATGATCGTTTTTTAAATATGAATACCCCAGAAGATCATGAAGCAATTTCTGACCTTTTTATTTCTTGAATTATGTACCTACATTGAAATTGAATTTAACGATAAAAACATGAAGTGGAAGTGTTCAGATGAAAAGGACTGATTTATGGGTTTTGCCCACAATACACCGGTTAAAACACAGTGAGAACTTAACCCGCTAAACGCAATTATTGGGTTTAGCAAGACGTTATATTCAATTCTGGGCTGGAGTTTTAAATAAAGAAAAATTCTTGCTCAGAAAAATATAGATTTAGAAAAATAAATAATAAAGAAGTAGGCATAATAAATGAGAAAAAAATATTAAATTTATTACTCTATGCATATATTTGATAGAATATTTATAACAAGCTTTAAATTCAATTAGACCTTATAGGAGAGGATAATCATGAAAAATTATACTGGGAATAATAGATCTGAAAGAGCAATAGGTTTCAGTAAAAGAAGAGGTAACGATTCGGGAAAATCTTCGATGCACCAAGCTACCTGTAGTAATTGTGGCAAAGAATGTGAAGTCCCCTTTAAACCTACTAGTGGCAAGCCTATTTTTTGCAGCAGCTGTTTTGAGAGAAATCAAAATGAATATCCAAAAAAATTCGGTAAAGAAAGAGGCGATAGAAAGTTTAAGAGCGGAGATTCAAGAAAAAGGAGTTTTGGTGATAGAGATTCTGTAATGCATAATGCGTTGTGTGATAACTGCGGAAAAGAATGTGAAGTCCCGTTTAGACCTACAAAAGGGAAACCGATTTATTGTGATAAATGTTTTGGAAATAATAAAAAAAAGGACACTGATCAATTAACAAAAGAATTTGGAATATTAAACAAAAAACTTGATAAAATTTTAGAAATTTTAACACCTGTTCTCTCTGTAAAAAATTATCCAGAGGAATTAGAAGAAGAAACAGAAAAAGAAACAGAAAAGCCAAAACCGGAAAAAAAGACTAAAAAGAAAGTGGTGGTCAGAAAAGCCAAAAAAAAAAAGGTGTGAGCTTTTTACTTCTTTTCTATAATTTTGATAAGAAAAAGACTTTTTGGTAAAAAAGTCCAGAACAGTATATAACAGCAGGTCATAGTTAATTGCCGGGGCTAGTTTATTTATAATATATAAAAATTTGTAAATTTATGGTTATGGACAAAGTAAAAAATATGCATCAGCAACTAACCATACCTGCGAAACGTTAGCAATTATTTAAATAAAACAATATGAACAGAAGGTATTATTTCTTATCAATAATAGGACTAGTTTTCGTTTTGCAAAGCTGTAAACCCATTAACTCATACAATCCCTATTTAGGTCAAAAACTACCGGGTATCACACCTGAATTATTTGCCCCATCAATAGTTAATACAAATGATATAGAAATAAATACGGTGTTTAACTCTTCTTTTACTGAATTGTTTTTTACGAGAATTATTGATGGAAGCTTTGTTATACATCATTCTGAATTAATTGATAGTAATTGGACTGAACCACAACCAATACAAATGTATTCTGACCAAGATGCTAAATCCGTGGCTATTGACCCATCAATTACTCAAGATGGTAATACAATGTATTTTCTCGGGATTAGTCCGGAAGATCGTTCTAACAACTCTAAACCAGACATTTATAAAAGTCAAAAAATAGAAGGTAAATGGCAAATAGCTTCAAAGGTGGAGTATCCAATATCAACAGAAAAGTATGCTGAATCATATCCAGTAGTTGTTGCTGATGGAAGCATATACTTTACATCCGACCGTCCAGATAGTTTTGGTAAACGAGATATTTATAGAGCTCAATATTTAGGAGATGGAAAATTTGATACACCAGTAAATATTGGTTTAGAAGTAAATTCAGAAAAAAATGAACGTAGTACTTATGTTTCACCAGATGAAAGTTATTTGATTACTGCAAACACTTATACTGAAGAAAAGGGGTTTGCCGTATCTTTTAAAGAAAATAACAAATGGCAAACACCAATTTATTTTGATCTTGGAGAACCGTTAATTAAAGATTGGATTTATTTCTGCCCTTATATATCACCAGATGGTAAGTTTTTTTTCTTTTCAAGAAGATACAGTAATCCTCCAGAGAGTGGGTGGAAAGGGGTAACCAAAGGAGAAGTGTATTGGGTAAATGCTAGTGGTATTTTTAATCTTAAAAGAAAATAAACAATTGCTAACAATGTATAAAAATAATAGCCGAAACAGCGGTGAATCCAAAAGTTGTTGCCCGCTTCAAATTTCTTGCATATTAACAGGGATGGAAGCCGCAATCGGCTACTATTCATATACTCACAGTTAGGCGACATATTTCCAAGTCTCTTTTTGGAATAAGAAACGAATGAAAAAAAAATTCAAATTTTAAATAAGGGGAAAGTTAGGTGTTTTCTCCGCTGTCGCTACGAAAACAATCTATTTATAAAACTTCACATCTTGAAAAAACCAAATGAAAGATAAAAAAAATCTCAAAATATTATCTCTTAACCTGGGATTATTTAATTTTCAAATTTGTGGAATATCCTTTTTTAAGCCGACAAAACACATAAGCAAAAGATTGAAATATATACCAAAAGAGATTATTAAAGCCTGTTCTGACATTGTTGCCTTACAAGAGATTTATAATAAAAAACACCAAGAATATGTTATTAATGAATTAAAAAGCAAATATCCTTACCACTTCTTAAAAAAAGGGGCGGGTTTTAAATTTGATAGTGGGTTGATGTTTTTATCGAAATATCCTATTGCGGATGGTGCGTTTCATCCATTCAACGAAAACTGCTTTGATGAGAAAATATTTGTTAATAAAGGTTTTTTAAGTTGTGATATTTTTATAAAAAACTTTGGGAAAATCCATTTTATAAATACACATCTTACTTCAGGTGGTACTTTACACGAACAGGATTCTAAAAAGATAATAAAAATTAGAAACTCCCAGATTACACAAATCCACGAGACTTTATTAAAAAATAACTCGCCTAGTGTAATTTTAGGAGATTTTAATACAGGTCCACACATCGCAACTTCTAACTATCAGAATCTAATAAATAATGGTTTTGTAGACTCCTACTCAAGAAGTGGATTAGATAATTATACATGGGATAATACAATTTATCTTAATAAGATAGGTACTCATTCGAATTCGAATTCTCAAAGAATTGACCATATATTTTTGCAAAATACTTTATTAAAAAAAGTAAAAATTTTATCTTCTGAAATAATATTCACAGAATCGGTTTTTGAATTGAATGACAATAAAATCCACCTATCAGATCATTTTGGAATCCAAACTGAATTAATTTTACAATAAGGTGTTTTGGGCTAGGGGTCGTTGCACTTGATTTTCCTCCGATTAGCTACAGAAAATCACCCTCGCCTAACTCAGCATATGCGGTTCGCTCGTTGCACTACGCTCTCCCATATTTTGCTCCACCACGTTCCGCAAAACATCGCATATACTGAAACGTTAATTATCTAATTTTTCAATCCTTCTTTGATGTCGCCCACCTTCAAAAGGTTCATTCAGCCACATTTCAATCACATCATATATTTCATTTTCTGTCATAAAACGCGCGCCCAAAGACAGAATATTGGCATTGTTGTGTTCTCGGGATAATTTTACTATTTCTGCGGGACCATTATAAAATACGGCAGCTCGTACACCTTTTATCCGATTGGCTGCCATGGCTTCTCCCTGTCCGGAGCCGCCTAAAATAATTCCCCTACTTTCTGTATCCGCAGCTACGGCTCTAGCGCAGGGAAAAATGAAATCGGGATAATCGTCCAAGGCGTCGTATTCATGGGCGCCATGATCGGTCACATCGTGGCCTTTTTCAATTAAATAATCCCGGATGATATTTTTGAGTTCTAATCCGGCATGATCAGTGGCAATGTGAATCTTCATAAAAGATTTGCTAAATGATTTCTGATTTTTTTCTCAACTTGATCTGCAGTAAAACCAAATTCCTGTGCCAAATCTTTCCCCGGTGCCGATGCCCCAAAATGGTCCATGCCAATGGCCAATCCATTGGGACCAATATATTTATCCCATCCCATGGTAATGCCTGCTTCCATAGAAATTTTCATAGCGCCGCGGCTTGGAATTAATGCATTTTTATATTCATCGGACTGTTGCTCGAATAATTCCCAACAAGGCATACTCACAACGCGAATCTGTTTATCATCCATGGCATTGGCCACTTCCATGGCGAGGCCCACTTCTGATCCTGTGGCAATAAAAATTAATTCAGGATTGTCACATTCGACCACCGCATAAGCACCTTTAGACACACCACCAATTATAACTTCCATTTCTTGCGGTAAGACAGCTACGCCTTGACGCGTAAGGAGCAATGCACTCGGCGTTTCCCTTTGGTCTATAGCCAATCGAAAACAAGCTGCAGTTTCTTTGGCATCTGCTGGACGGAATACATTGAAATTGGGAATGGCACGTAAGGCCATGGCATGCTCGATAGGCTGGTGTGTTGGACCATCTTCGCCCAACCAAAAAGAATCATGGGTAAATTCGTGAATAACGCCACACCCTTGGATGGCTGCTAACCGCAAGGCGGGTCGTTCATAATCTGCAAATACTAAGAATGTTCCACCAAACGGGATGACGCCACCATGGAGTGCCATACCATTCATGGCCGCGGCCATGGGGAATTCTCGAACACCAAATGCTAAATTTCGCCCGGATCGGTTTTCTTTTGAGAAATCGCCATAAGTTTTTGCGAAATTTCCCGTATAATTGGATGGTTCCAAATCGGCTGATCCACCCACGATGGATGGCACCTGTTCAGCAAATGTATCCAAAGTGGTTCCAAATGCTTTTCGAGTTGCAATGGATGTGCCATTATCAAATTCGGGGAAATCAATTTCACCCAATTCCCCAAGGACTGTTGTATCCCAAAGTTTTTTGAAATCTGCATTTTCACATGCAGTAACAAGATCAGAATTCCAATTAGAAACCTTTTCTTTTAAACTATCAAAACGGGATTGGAAATAAGTAACCACTTCTTCTGGCAAATAAAATGGTTCACTTGGAAGTCCGAGCTTTTCTTTCGTTGCATCAATTTCATCCTGGGGCAGGGGCGCACCATGGGTTTCGTGGTCCCCTTCCATATTGGCTGAACCATGGGCCATTGTAGTTGTACCAATGATCAAACTTGGGCGATCTACGACCTGGGCTTTTTCAATGGCTTCCCGAATCTGTTCATGATCATGGCCATCAATCTTCTGAACGTGCCAACCAAACCCTTCGAAAACCTGGGCATAATTGGTAGAATCAGCGCGATCAACCTTTCCGGAAATCTGGGCATTGTTGGAATCATAATATACGATCAAACGCGAAAGGCCCCAATGACCGGCCATGGATCCTGCGCCCAGCGTGATCGGTTCCTGGAAATCACCATCACTTGCAATTACATAGGTATAATGCCCCACCAGCTCATCAGCATTTTCAGACAATTCACCAAAACGCGAACGAAGCATGGATTCAGCAGTAGCCATTCCCACGGCCATACCGAATCCCTGGCCCAATGGACCGGTGGTGGCTTCTACCCCGGGAATTTCCACTTCCGGATGTCCTGGTGTCCGGCTGTGGAGTTGGCGAAAATTCTGGATATCATCTATATTGAGCCAACCAATCTGGGTCAGCATGGCGTAAAGCAATGGCGATTCATGTCCGGCTGATAGGACGAACCGATCCCGGTTGAACCACTCCGAATCATTCGGATTAAAATTCAAATATTCTGTAAAAAGTATCTGCGTATAATCTGCAGACGACATGGGACCACCACTATGACCGGAATTGGCCTTTCGCACCATATCCATTATTAATCCCTTGGTCACGGCCAATACAAATTGGTTTTGTTCCTCGGCAGTCCATTCTGAAAATGTATCTATATCTTGGTAGGTTCTCATTTTTCTTTGTTGTTATAAATTGTAAAAATCTTGAATTGTTTTGGCCGGATTTTCCGAACCAAAAATGGCTGATCCCGCTACCAATACATCCGCACCGGCATCGATTACTTCTTTTGCATTGTGGAGCTTGATGCCTCCATCCACCTCGATCAATACCCTGTCTTGCAAGCATTGTTCATTTAATTTGTCTTTAATTTCCCGTCTTCTTGCCGTGGATCCTTCCATATATCCCTGCCCCCCAAATCCCGGCTCAACGCTCATGACTAAAATGAGATCGACCTGGTCATAATAGGGTTCAATATCCGAAAGTGGCGTAGATGGTTTAAGCGAAATACCCACTTGTATGCCAGTGGATTTTATGAGGTCAATCACCGACTGGGGATCATCTGTAGCTTCAATATGAAACGTAATAAGATCAGCGCCGGCACGTGCAAATGGATTCACAAGTTTTTCCGGTTCGATGACCATCATATGAACATCCATAAATTTATTCGTTTTTGACCGGAGTGATTTCACAACTGGTGGACCAATTGTAAGATTAGGCACAAATTGATTATCCATTACATCAATATGAATCCAATGGGCACCGCCATCATCACATAATTGCAATGCATACCCCAGATTAGAAAAATCTGCAGATAATATTGAGGGGGCTAATTTGAATTCAGTTGCCATAATAAAGCTTGAAACTTAAACGGTGAAAAATATCTGTACAATAATGAATAGTCTTTTTTACAAATATGTAACAATTTGTTTTAGATTTGAACTTAAACTATAACTTACTGGGCATTTTTCTCCAGCCCGTTGCAATATCGTCCGTTCTTTATCATTCAAGTGATATGGAAATTTAATATTGATTTGAATTTCACTTATTCGCCGTGGATCTGGTGACATGACCTTGACAATATCAGCCGATGTCCCGGTCATATCAATATTTCGTTTTTTGGCAGCAATACCCATAATAGTGATCATACAGGATGCCAACGATGTGGCGGCTAAATCTGTCGGAGAAAAAGCGTCTCCCCGACCTTCATTGTCTACGGGAGCATCTGTTATAATCTTTTGACCAGATTGTAAATGGGTTGCTTCCGTTCTTAAATCGCCTAAATATAAAACGTGGGATGTCATTTTGATACCTCTTTGAACACGCGTTTAAAATTTCCACCAAGAATTTTTTGCACATCTTTTTTACTATAACCATTCTGCAAAAGTTGATTAGTTAAACTAGGTAGTTTAGTTACATTTTCCATTCCAATGGGTAAAATTCCAACACCATCCCAGTCTGCTCCCAAGCCCACATGATCAACACCTATCAAATTTACAATATAGGAAATGTGATCAATAATTATATCCATGGGTGGTGAAATTATTTGCAATGAAGGATTTAGTAATTGATTTTCTGCATACCAATATTCATTACCATCCGGATTGAAGACACTGGCTAAAGAATCCAACTGTAATTGAAATGAATCTCTTATTATTTCTGCTTTCTCCTCAAAAGTACTATCCAAATATGTTGGATAAAAATTCACAAATACGACACCGCCATTTTCCTTTATTGCTAATAATTGTTCATCTTTCAAATTACGGAAATGGGGACATATTTCGTAGACAGATGAATGGGAAGCAATTATCGGTTTTTCTGTAACATCAATAATATCCCAAAATGTTTTTTCCCCAGAATGTGAAACATCCACCATAACGCCCAAATCGTTACATCGTCTTATGACCTCTTTTCCAAAATCTGTCAAGCCTTTGAACGCTAATGAATCTCCTCGTTCCGTTTCATCTTTTGCAGATGTTGCCCAATCGGTTGAATTATTCCACGTAATACCAAGATAACGCATTCCTCGCTCAAATAACGTATTCAGTTTCGACAAATCATTTTCGATTGCATGGCCACCTTCAACGCCAATCATGCATGATAGAATATTATGTTGTTCATTATATATAATATCTTGATAATTCATTGGTATTGACCACTGATCTGGAACGCGTAAACATTGAGCTTCAAGTTCATCAATCATATTATTGGCTTCTTCAAATGACTCATCTTTGGCAAATAAATATGGGCTCACCCATATAGAAAAAACCTGTAAATCCATTCCTCCTTTTTTAAACTTAATCAGGTCGGAGTGACTTTCGGGGAGATCAGTCAATATATCCCTGCCAAGCATTGAACGCAGCAAAATATCGTTATGTGTATCAACAACAAATGACTCCATGTGGAAATTTTTAGTACCATTATTACAGGCTAAATTGATACACATAATAATAGCAGTATATTTAAATAATTGGCCAATTGCTAAAGATGAGGTTTTCATTACTTCTTTTCCCACAGATTAAAAACCAGACCAAAAGGGTCACGCATATAACAGTCATTTCCTTTCCCTTCCCATTTAACCACTGAACATCCATGTTTTTCTAAATGGTGTCTTGCTTCTTCAACATTTTCCACATTGAATTCTATAACCACACCTCGCAATTCATCATTGTCCATTATGTATAAATTTTGGTCTTTGCTATGTACATGTAGATGGTTTTCATTTAATGTTGTATCAAGCCCAAGAACATCATTATAAAATGATTGTGAATTTTTCCAATCAGGGTGTTGAAGTGCTATATGATTACTCAACTCGAATTTCAAATTAATCTCCCATTGCGATGGCTAATTCTTTGTGAATTTCATCAAAATTTTCTTCTGTAACAAATATGGGTTTTTGATAGCGAATTGTTATTGTTGAAAAGAAAAAGGGAATTCGCTTTTTATCCCAATTCCAGAATATAGGAAAAGACAAATTACTTTCGCACTGCACAGGAATAACTGGAACACCTGATTGTAGCGACATATGGAGTACACCTTTTTTAATCTCTTTGAATGGTCCAGCTGGCCCATCTGGAGTAATACAGCTACAAAACCCTTTCTTGATTTCTTGCACAATTTTATCTGCCGCTTCACGGCCGCCATAACCCGTAGAACCAATAACTACTTTACACCCAAGCCAGCGTAAAACGATTATAATTTTATACATATACCACAAGGGATGGCTGAATTGGACATATGGTGTTGAATCCTGCAAACCCAGCCAGTACAATGCTCCTATATAATGCCATACTGATTCGATTCTAGCAGGATTTTGGTCAATGTACTCCTGCCCTTCAATTTTGATCTTACACGTTTTAAGAACTAGCCATTTATAACAATAGATTATAATTGCTCCTACATATGAATGAAAATAATAGTAGGGTTTGAACCAAAGTGGAATATTCTTTATCCTATATTTAATTAAACTCATTCCATAAATCTCTTTACCAATGATTCATCTACGTCATCAGGTTCATATTTATCTAAAATTCTATCCATTAACTTATTTTGGTATTCTCCCTTTGCATACACTTTCGCATAGGGAATCCGGTGAAAAGAAACCATAGAATAACGGGGCAGGAATTCATCAGGAAATATACGCTCCATTTTTAATTCCAGTTCACGACGTTTTATATAATAAGGATCTGTTACATAATCCCGCATTTCAAGATAATTTTCTACTGCCATATCTGCAATAGCATAACCATTCCGAACGTGCTGATTTGAAAATTCGGATAAAATTGCATTCCAATTATTATTATGGACGCCCATTATTTGGTTAAGGACAGTACAATCTTGGAATGACGCATTCATTCCTTGTCCAAAAAAGGGTACAACAGCATGAGCAGCGTCACCTAACAATACAGCTTTATCTTCTACATGCCACGGGTCACAATACACCGAACCCAAGCGTCCCGTTGGGTTGGATTGGTAATCATTGACTACGTTTGAGATTAAAGGGATTGCATCAGAAAAATGTTCGTTAAACAGCTGTAAAATATCATCCGCAGAATTTACAGTTGCGAAGCTCGTGGAACCTTCCATGGGAAAAAATAATGTGCAGGTGAATGATCGATCCAAGTTCGGCAATGCGATAAGCATGAATTGTCCCCTGGGCCAGATGTGGAGTGCATTTGGCTCCATCTGAAATTCGCCGTTTTCTCCCGGCGGTATGGTTAATTCTTTATACCCATGGCCTAAAGGTTTGAACTCATAATCAAAATTCCCTTTTGAAATCATAGCATCTCGTACTTCCGATGCGGACCCATCCACACCCATAACCAGCTCAAAAGGTATTATTTTTTTACTTTCTGAATTTTTATCTAATATAGACAAAGTCTTTTCATCCAGATCCATCCCTGTACAGATTTGGTTAAAGTGAATGTTCACTTTTCCAGTGTCTTCTGCCAACGTCATTAATTCCATATTCAGCTTTGCCCTTGATACTGAATGAATAACTTCTTCAGGTTTTTGACCATAGGGTTGTAAATGTGTCGATCCGTCAAGTTCATGAATCATACGTCCTTTCATGGAAATGGTCAACGGATCGATTTTTTCAAATAGTCCGACCTCTTTCAAAGCATGGATTCCGCGAATGGACATGGCTAAGTTGATGGAACGTCCGGCGCTGATAGATTCCTTCCGCATATCTGGGCGCCGTTCATAAATATCTACTTCATAGCCTCGATTAGCAAGATAGGTTGCGAGCAGTGGACCGGTAAGTCCGGCGCCGATCAGCGTAATTTTTTTTATCATGGAGATTATACTACCAATGATTTCAGAATTTCAAAAAAGAAATAAATGTCAGCATATGAATTGTATAATGGCGATGGAGCAATGCGTATCACATCCGGTTCACGCCAGTCGCATACGATTCCCTTTTCTCCTAGTTCGTTGAACACAACTTTACCATTTTCCTTCATGACCAGCGACAACTGATTACCACGCTCACTCGGAACGAAAGGAGTTATGATTTCAACATTATCACTGATAGTTTTAACCAAATATTCAAGATATCCTGTAAGTAATTCACTTTTCGTTCTTATCTCTTTCATCCCGGCTTCATCAAAAATAGACATGGATTCTCGCAAGCACGCCATGGATAAAACAGGAGAATTACTTATCTGCCAGCCTTCTGCTCCTATTATGGGAACAAAATCCGGACCCATGTTAAATCGTGTTCCTTTATCATGACCCCACCATCCCGCAAACCTTGGCCCCTCCCAATTGCCATGACGCTCATGAATAAAAACTCCTCCGGGACTACCGGGACCTGCACAGATATATTTATAACTGCACCAGGCGGCAAAATCCACATTCCAATCATGCAAATTTAAGAGCAAGTTGCCGGCGCCATGAGCCAGATCAAACCCAACATAAGCACCAATTTCATGTCCCACTTTCGTAATTTTTTCCATGTCAAATGCTTGGCCTGAATAATAATTAACACCCCCGATTAAAATCGTAGCAATGGAATTACTGTTTTCTTTTAACGTATTTAAAATATCATCAGTCCGGAGATATTTTTCACCTTCTCGAGGTATTAATTCTATAAGTGCTTCTTTTGGATTAAAACCATGAAATCTGATTTGAGATTCCACTGCATATTGATCGGAAGGAAAAGCTCCCTGCTCAATGACGATTTTATTTCGCTGGGGTGTGGGTTGGTAGAATGAAACCAATAGCAGATGGAGATTTACTGTTAGAGCATTCATAACGACCACTTCCGATGGATTTGCACCGACAAGTCGAGCTGTAGAATCTGTGAGATGCTCATGATAAGCTTCCCATCGTGAATGTTGGCCCAAAACGCCCTCTTTTTCCCAAACATTTAATTCTTTATTGACTGCGGCGGCAGTCGTTTTGGGCATTAATCCCAATGAATTCCCACAAAAGTATAATACATCCTTTCCACTTTTCTGGGGAAAATGAAACTGACTCCGGTAATCTTTCAGCGGATCCCGCAGATCCATTCCCTGGGCAAAAACAATCGTATTTTTGTAGTTCATAAGATAAAATTTTCCTGATTAAGTCCTAGCCAATTAAGGGCATTTTGGAAAAGGAACTTGTTTTTTATTTCATCAGAATAATAGGAATCTTCAATCAATTTTCCCGGTTGTAATTCTCCTAAAGGAAAGGGATAATCGGTGCCCAAAGCAATTTTGTCTTCTCCCACTTTTTTCATGAGAAAATCCAGGGCATCTGGATCGTGTACGAGTGAATCCACCCAGAATTTCCCCAGATAATCTTTGGGGTTTATTGTACTGTCAACTGCACATAAATCCGGTCGCACATCAAATCCGTGCTGTACTCTTCCAATCGTTGCAGGGAAGGAACCACCTCCATGCGCAAAGGCAACTCGAAGATTCGGTAAACGTTCAAAAATTCCCCCAAAAATCATAGAACAAATGGCTCGTGATGTTTCTGCAGGCATGCCCACCAACCAAGGCAACCAATATTTTTTCATATCATTTTCGCCCATCATTTCCCAAGGATGAACAAAAATCACCGCACCCAATTCTGCCGCTGCTTCGAACACTGTATATAACGAATCATCATCCAGGTTCACACCATTTACATTAGAACCGATTTGTACTCCAACCAAACCCAGTTCTTTTATACAACGTTCCAATTCACTAATCGCCATATCCGAATCTTGCAGGGGAATCGTTCCCAGTCCAATAAATCGTTTGGGAAATTCTGCTGCAACGGCTGCAATATGATCATTGAGTAATTTGGAAATATCCAGGGCATCATCTGCTTTCGCCCAGTAACTGAACATGACCGGCACAGTGGAGAGCACCTGTACATCCACGTTTTGGCTGCTGCATTCATCCATGCGCACACCGGGATCCCACAGGTTCGCTTCCACTTCCCGAAAGAAATGATCATCTTTCATCATCCTGGTACAACCGGTTTGATGATGGTCCAAATGGATCCAGCCGCCGTAACCGTATTTTTCTTTTAAGTCCGGCCATTCTTTAGGCAAAATATGGGTGTGTATATCAATCTTCATTATTTAAAAAAGTGTTTTTGTGTTATCGTATTCAAGTGTTCAAGCCATTAACTCATGAGCACTTAAGCACCTTTACACTTTATTAAGGTTTTTCCTGCACCGCACCGCACGATTCACAGGTTCGAGCGTCCAAACTATTCCAGTATGCTTCAAATAAAGGTGGTAATTGGGTGACGATATTTTCCAAATCCAAAGTGACCTCATGAATCATTTTATCACATTCATCACAATACCATTGAAACGCATCCAGGGCACCTTCTTCCCGCTGGTATTCTACTACAAGACCCACGGTGTTTTCAAAGCGTTGGGGCGAATGGGGAACATTTTTTGGAAGTAAAAAAATTTCACCTTCTTTGATTTGTATATTTACTCTTTTACCATCTTCCATTATTTTTAACAGCATGTCCCCTTCCAGTTGATAAAAGAATTCCTCCACCGTATCTACATGATAATCCTTCCGGGAATTAGGTCCACCCACCACCATAATCATAAAATCACCTTCATCATAAACAACACGATTACCTACAGGTGGTTTTAAGAGATGTCGATGTTCTTCGATCCAATTTTTGAAATTAATCGGTGAAGTTATGGGCATACTTTACTCCTTGATAATTGTCGCAATACATTTCAGTTCAATGGAAATGGGTGTGGGTAGGGACGAAACTTCAACTGTCGTCCGGCAGGGCTGGTTATCCTTGAAATATTCAGCATAAATACGGTTATACGTTTCAAAATCGTTCTTCATGTCGGTGAGGAACACGGTCACATCCACCAGTTGATCCCAGCTGCTTCCAGCTTCTTCCAAAATGATGCGGACATTTTCAAATACGGATTGGCATTGAGCTACTATATCATACGCAGCAATTTCACCATTACTATTTAATGTAACTCCGGGAATGTCTTTTGAATTTGGCTTGCGCGGACCCACACCGGAGAGGAATAGCATGTTTCCTACGCGTTTGGCATGGGGATACAATCCAACAGGCTCGGGTGCTTTATCTGATGTATAGGATTCACTCATAGTTCACCCTTCCTTATTTTTTCGCACGTTTTCCAGGTTGTTTCGGTCGCAGCCAATCTTTCCACAATTTTATCATGCAAAATAGATGTTTCAAAAATTTCGTCAACATCTTTTTCCGTTACACCAGTATACCAAATATTATCTGGATATATCACAAGATTTACGCCCATTTCACATACATCCAGGCAGCCGCTTTTATTGGCCCTGACTTTCCCTTTAAGACCATGTTGATTGATAAGTTGCACAAATTTGTTTCTAATATCCATACTGCCTTTTTCCAAACAGCATCCTCTTGGATGGTTTGCCGACCGCTCTTTTAGGCAGACAAATATATGTTTTTCATATCTAGGTTTCATACTTCTCTCATACAAATATTTTTTGGTTCAGTAAAAAATCGCAATGCTTCATCGCCGCCTTCCCTGCCGACTCCGGAGCTTTTCATACCGCCAAAAGGTGTCCGCAGATCCCGAACCATCCAGCAGTTGATCCACACAATTCCCGCATCAATTTGGTCAGCAACACGATTTGCTTTATCTGGATTGCCACTCCAAATTGTGGCTGCCAAGCCATAATCTGTTGAATTGGCGATGGCGACTGCTTCTGCTTCTGTTGAAAATGGGATGAGCGTAACCACAGGACCAAATATTTCTTCCTGGTTCGTACGGCAGTCAGCTGATAATCCATCAATAATGGTCGGTTCCATAAAATATCCATTTTCACAGCGGTCATTGATTGAAGTTTTCTTTCCGCCCGCTAAAACGGTTCCACCTTCTTCTTTTGCCAAGGCAACGTAGGTTAACACCTTTTCCAAATGCTCTTTGGAAATTAGTGCTCCAAGTTTTGAAGTATCATCATTGGGATCGCCCACAATCAATGCATTCGTTTTTTCAACAAACGCATCTCTAAATTTTTCATATATCGCATCTTCCACCAATATTCTGGAACCGCACAAACAGATTTCACCTTGATTGGAAAAAGATGATTTAATTGTTGATGTTAACATGGTGTCGAAATCACAATCCGCAAAAATGATATTGGGATTCTTTCCGCCTAATTCCAATGACAGTTTTTTGAATTGCGGTGCAGCTGTACGGCTGATGGTTTCGCCTGTTTTCGTCCCACCTGTGAATGATATTGCTTTGATTTCCGGATGTGAAGTGATAGCTGACCCTGTATTTTGTCCAGAACCATGCACAATGTTCAATACACCTTTTGGAAGACCGGCTTCCTGGCATATCTCGCCTAATTTGAATGCAGTATAGGGAGTTAATTCAGAGGGCTTGCCCACAACACAATTACCAGAAGCTAATGCCGGAGCAATCTTCCAGCTGAATAAATATAATGGCAAATTCCATGGCGAAATACACCCAACAACACCTAATGGTTTTCGAACTACTTTATTAATGGATCCATTTCCGTCTAGGATTGATTCTGTTTCGAATTCAAGTGCATGATCCGCAAAAAATCGAAAGTTGGTAACTGCCCGTGGAATATCTACAGACTTGGCCAGTTCAAGTGGTTTCCCTGTATCACGGGATTCGTATTCAGCAAATTCATCCATCCGACTTTCAATTCCATTTGCTATTTCGTGTAATATCTTTGAACGTTCATTCCTTGATATATTTGACCATGTTTCAAAAGCTGCAGTTGCAGATTGAACCGCATCGTCGATATCAGCGCTGTTAGAATCTGGAGTTTTGGCGTAAACCTGACCTGTGGCAGGTTCATATACGTCCATGTAGTTACCCGATTTCGGTGGGATAAATTCACCATTGATATAATTGGCCAGAGTCTCCATCAAACTCCGAAACGACCACCATCTATAGGAAAATCTGTTCCACTAATATAACCGGCTGCAGCCGATGCTAAAAATGCGACAGCTGATGCGATTTCTTCCGGCTCACCAATCCGTCGTAAAGATGTTTTCTGGGAAGTTGCTTCTACCATTTCTTCATAGCTGATACCAGTATTTTCAGCCCATTTTCCCAACAAATCTTTTAATCGTTCTGTGTTGGTATAACCAGGAAGAACATTATTGACAGTGATACTATCCGGGCCCAGTTCTAACGCCAGTGTTTTTGCCCATTGCGCAACGGCACCACGAATTGTGTTGGAAACACCCAATCCCGGAATAACCTGTCGTACAGAAGTAGAAATAATATTAATGATCCGTCCGTAGCCCAATTTCTTCATTCCAGGAACGACAGCTTGGGCTAAATATTGATTTGCAATAACATGTCGGCGAAAAGCAATTTCAAATTCTTCAGCGCTGGCTTCAATGAGCGGACCACCTTGGGGTCCACCAGTATTATTCATCAATATATGAACGGGACCCATTTCCGCTAGATAATCGTTTGTTTTTTGTTTCAAATCATCCGGATTGTCAAAATCTGCACATATATAACTGTGACCATCACCCGCCAGATTTCTCAACACTGATTTAATCTTTGTTTCATTACGGGCAGCCAATATTATTCCCGCTCCTCGTTCTGCCATAAGATATGCACACGCTTTGCCGATTCCATCCGTACTACCACACAAAAGAGCTCGTTTTCCTTCCAGATTTAAATTCATTTATCTTCTCCAGTGTCATAATAAAAACCAAGATTACGTACAATATGATCAGGGAGATTTGGAAGTGCAGAACGGGGAATGAGAAATGTAGTTAAATTCGCTAAATCTTCAAATACCCGATGTCGTTCTGCCGTTTCCTTCAAATAGGAAGACCCCGTAGAGCCACCGGTTCCGATCTTGCGGCCGATCATGCGCATAACCATCAAAGCATGGCGGTAACGCCACGTTGTCAGTAATTCATCCACATCTACGAGTTTATTTAATAATTTATAAGGATTGTGTAGAATAGGTTGATCTCTATATAATAAAATTAACAATGCTGCCTGAGTGGCTTTGTATGATAGCCTGTGTTCCTTTTTTTCAATTAGTTCATTATGTTTTTCATTATCGAAGAGAGCATCAAATTTTTTCTCTGTTCCAGTATATTCCTTCAGTTGATTCTGCTTTTCAGCTTCAGACAATTGCTCATTTACCTCAATATGATGACGGTCACTAGCCAACATATCATCCACAGCTGAACGATATTGCTCCCAAAAATTGAAATTTTCAAATTCTAAAAAAGGTGTACGCTCCAACCATTTTTCCAATAAATTAAAAAGAGAAGGTGACTGCTCCGCTTCTTCAATATGGCTTTTATGTTCTTCGGTAACGTAGGATTTATAACCTCCTTTTCCATATACAAAACGCCTGTCTTCCTTTAAGCCAAGCTTATTCTCCAAAACACGGAATTGTACGCTTTGAAAACCTGAAGCGGGAATGAGTAAATCACGAAAATCCAAAAAATCCATGGGCGTCATAGTTTCCAATACATGAATTTGATTGATCAAAATTTTCTGAATCTCGATAATTCTATCCAACCGGCTAATGGCAATTCCAATATGAGATTCATGAACTGTATCCCGATCAAAGGCCTTAATAACTGAATCAAGTTCATGAAGAATCTGTTTGAACCAAAGCTCATATACTTGATGAATAATAATAAACAACATTTCATCGTGAGCTTCCTCGCCTAGTTCTTTACTCAAAAGATGCTGACTATCCAGAATTCTGTCTAATTTCAAGTAATCGTGATAATATTGGGGTGAGTTATGCTTTTTCATAGCGTTGAAGTTAAAAAAGTTATTAGTGAGTTGTAACTGGTGAATGACTAGTTACAAATCATTCAGAATCCATCTCCCACTCACCTTTGACAAAATGTATTAACTTCCAGCTTATTTTTTAAGGATAATCAATGTCAAACAAAAAGAAAGATCGCTTTTATTACGACTCCAAACTTATTGGCAGTCCAGATGGCCGTGTATTAAGAATACTGGCTGAATATTTTGGGCCACTTCAGCGATTCCGCCGAAATAAGATTGCAGATACAATTGTGTTCTTTGGTTCAGCTCGAATAAAATCACAGGAAGATGCCCAAAGAACACTCAAGGATGCTCCAAAAAATATTTCCAAGGAAAATAAAGCACAGTTAAAAAGAGATTTGGATATGAGTCGTTATTATGAAGATGCAAGAATGCTTGCGAATAAACTCACCAAATGGAGCATGAGATTAAAGGAAAAACGACGACGATTTATTATTACGTCTGGGGGTGGGCCCGGGATAATGGAAGCGGCTAATCGTGGAGCAGCTGAAGCAAATGGTTTGGCTATTGGACTGAATATTACTCTTCCTTTTGAACAGTCTGGGAATAAGTGGATTTCAAAAGATTTGAGTCTTTATTTCCATTATTTTTTCATGCGAAAATTTTGGTTTCTTTATCTGGCAAAAGCGCTGGTTGTATTTCCTGGTGGTTTTGGAACTCTTGATGAACTTATGGAATTGTTAACCTTAATTCAGACTCAAAAAATTCGTAAAAAAGTTCCTATTGTAATTTATGATGGCGCTTTTTGGAAAAAGGTTATCAACTTCGATCATTTGATAAAAGCTGGAACGATATCTGAAGAAGATATGGATCTATTCTATTTTGCAGATACAATTGATGATGCATACAATTATTTGACCAAAGAAATTGTCAAAGCACATCTGCAGGGCAAGAATTTTTAGATTTATCTGTTTTCTATAGAATGAAGTTTAATGCCGTCCAATTCCGAAGGCATCATACCACAATAATATTCAATCGTTTCATTTAATAATTCATATTTAATAAAAACATCTACACCACCATAAACTTTAAAACTATCGTCAATAGCCACTTCATCTTCAGGTTTATATTCGTTCTCTGATATGACTATAAAAAATCCGCAACCATCGTAAGAATAATCACCATCCCAGCGCAGCAGAGCATCTGCTTCCAGTATTTTATCTTCCTTTTTATCTTCACAACCAAGGATAAGTAATAATGCCAAAAATGTAATTAACTTTATCATATTATTCTCATATTTCTCAAAAGCTACAACCAAATACCACCCTCAATAGATATTTTTATTTCTCTGTAAAATTGTTACTGTGTCATTTCATCAAACTGGAAAAGTAAAATACCATCACTATATTCATCAAAATGGAGTTTAAAAACTTGATGAGTAGTTGGGATATAAATAAGAATATTATCATTTGACACACTAATAGTATGGTTCGTTTGATCATAGTTTAATACTTCGTTGTCACCGCCATAAGCAACTATACTAATGTCAGTAGACCATTGATCATTACTGGGAATTTCTTCAAGTTCATCAAAGTTTACTGAATTGTCAATGGTAACCATGACACTATTATTTAGCACAATACTTGGCATATAATAACCTCCACCCGCATCAATGTTTTGCAATGACACATGCCAGGTGTTGGTATCTTCCGCCTCAATAGTTAGGTTATAGTAAAATGATCTATCATTCACATTTTCGGTTGTTACGGTGATGACTGTGGATTCTTCCACAGCAGCATCATCTTTTTTATCTTCGCAAGCAATAAACAGGGTCATCAACAGGGACAAACCCAATATAATTATTCGTTTCATTTTTAATCTCCTTTTAACGTTATTGATAATTCAATGTACACCGCCCGGCCGATGAAAGGTCCGTAACGGTCGTGCGTGTAATCCCCAGCATTTTTTATGCCAAAATTCATAATCAAGGGGTTCCAAATCTTCAAGCTTGTACTAATGTCAATTATAACATAATCGGCTAATGTCTCTGTAGCATGAATATATGTACCACTATCAGGATCGTATTCTTCCGGTGTATAAGCGCCTACCCACTTGACCCGTGTGGAAAACCCCCATCCATGCCTAGGCGCTTGGTAACTGCCTCGGCAATAGGCTGATAAAGGTTGTGTATTAGGTATTATATTGCCATCTCCGTCACGATTATCGATTATATTTAACCCCCACGATGCTACCAAAGAACTGGATGCACGCCAGCGGCCCTGAATTTCCAATCCCTTATACACGGCTTTTTCAATGTTGTGATAGCTCAACAGCGCCGGCTCGATTGCGAAGTCCTCAATGAGGTTTTTGAATGTGGTGTAATACATCATGAGGCTGACCTGATACACCGTTGGGTGATAATATTCCACTCCTGCCGTATAGCCATTTGATATTTCCGGCTTCAGGTCAGGGTTCCCCTGCACCCGATAACCGAACTGGACGTGGTCCCAGTCAATGAAGCGCTCCATAAAAGATGGCGTCCGGAAACCCTTGCCCCAGGTAGACCTGAATTTCCAACGGTCATTAAAAGTGTACATAATTCCGATCCGCGGGCTCATCACCGGCTCGTCTTCATTATACATGTCAAATCGTGTACCGATGACTGCGTTGATATTGCCCCAAAAATGGACATCGAATTGGCCAAAAATACTTTTAGATGAAACTGTCTGCCGCCCATTATCAACACGGTCAGAGACGTATGCTGCCTGGGAAAATTCCAGGCCTACATTGAATTCATTCAAGCCAAATTTCTTTTTCAGCATGCCTTCGTATTCGATATTTTCTTCTTGGGTAATATCATCCCTTTCCACATCACCCCAAGGCCGTGTTTGTACATAATTTCTGCTGTAATTGTGGTTTTGAAGGGCATGATTCCATAACCAACCATTTCGCATTTGCCAATCGTGGGTGAGTATTAGGGTTGTGCGATCTATGAATGTTTCCGTATTCATCAGCTGCGATGCGCCGGTTTCATCGTGGTTATACACTGTGCCGTTAACCGTCAATGTATGGTCAGCATTCATTAACCATAATAGCCTTCCCCGCAAGGACTGTTTATGAATATCATCAATTTCGATCTGCTGGATCTCTTTGTCCGTTTCCATCTTTTCCATATCAGCATTCAAAGATGCTTTAAGAGTGCCAAAAGTATGGGTCCAGCCCAACCTGTAACTGCTGGAACCGTGGTTGAGCCCATCGTTAGTCAGTTTATTTTCTGTTCCACCATAGCGAGCAGAAATATTCAACGATTGATCTGATGTACTTGTAGATGTAATAATATTTACCACACCGGCCATGGCCTCGCTTCCGTAGAGCGATGAATTAGGTCCTTTTATGATTTCTACTTTCTGCACGTCGCTAGTGGATATATGATCCAATTGAACACGATTGTTGAATTTTCCAGTTACGGGCTGTCCATCCACCAATATGAGAATGTACCGTGAATCCATGCCCAGGATATTGAGCATGGAACCGCCGTCTACAGATGTCTGCAAACTGACGCCAGACCTTGATGACAGCAGTTCAGCCACATTCAGCGCGCCGGAATCGATAATGTCCTTTTTGGAGATGACTTCTGTAGCAACCGGCACGTTGCGGTGCAGTTTTTCTGTTCTTGTACTGGTCACCACCACATCCTCTAATTCGAAAAATGTTTCATCCAGCGCAATAATCATATCTTCCGTACTGCCGTTGAGCCGGATTGTGGATGAAGTATACCCGATGTGCGATACGTGCAGTTTTGCTTTTTCATCCTTAAGCATAGTAAAGTGAAATGCGCCTGCTTTATCCGTAGCCACGCCAATCTTTTGGGATGGTATGAAAAGATTTACATCCGGAATTCCTGCTTTGGTTGCGGTATCCACCACGCGCCCGCTGACAATTTGAGACGCCTCCCCCAAAGCCGGTATGGTTAATAACAGCATAATATATAGGATACTGTTGATCACTTTTTTGGCGCTGTGATTAGATTATTAAGCAGTTTTTCAATATCGTCGGCGGTGATATCTTTATTGTCTTCACCCATGAAAATGAGCCCCACAAAGAGGCCGCCAATAGCTTTGAACATTAAGTCGGGGTCCAAATTGGGGAATTCCCCTTTGGCAATACCTTCGTCCAACAGTCCTTTCAGAGTTGCATAGAGCCGATGTTGATACAATTTCCAGGACTGGTCTTTCATTTCAATATGCGTGATCGCTTTAGGGGCATTAAATAAAAATTCATACTCGTTCCGGTTTTTCTGGGCATTGCGAGTAAGCTTAATGAGAATATTGATAAATGTTTTCCGGGGAGTTTGGTCAGAATGAATTTCCTCTTCCAAACTTTCCAATAATTTCGACCATCCTTTTTCCAGGATTCCACAGAACACATCTTCCTTTGAGGGGAAATAATAGTAAAGCGTTGCTTTACCAAAACCCGACGCAGAGGCGATCTCATCCATGGTAGCACCATCGATTCCTTTAGATTTGAATACACTTAAGGCTCCGGAGAAAATGCGTTCCTTGCGCAATTCCCGCTCTTCTTTTTGACGATCTGAAATAGACATATATTATAACTCTGTTTTATTATTCGACTGACTAGTCGAAATTTAAAACCTCCTTGTAAATATTTACAAGTATTACCTAATGAAAATTGATTATTTCTTAAAGATCAGATCGTAAAGCAGGATGGTTGTCATAGTATAAAACGACAGATACATAAGAGAGCCGGAAAGAATGGTTAAATAGCTGAATGCAGGATGAATAAAACGTATGCCCCAAATTGACCCAAAGGTAACCAGTGTAGCCAGTAATGGTTCAATCATCAACACATTTTTCCACGTTGCGCTTATAATGGAATTATAATAAAACAACCCGCCAAGCAAAACAAAGATGAGCGCAAAAGCAATAATATGTGTATGGGTCGTCAAGAGCATTGCATCCACTGATTTGGGATACTTTTCCGGAATATCGAAGTCGTCTACTTCTGAACCTACATAATGCTCTACGGTCCCTTGGGGATTAATGTCCGTTGTTGTACTTACATACACCAATCCTACAGTTACGCCCATGGCTAAAACAAATAGAAATATTGCCAGAAACCAGCGCAGTCCAACATCTAATTGATTAAGTTTAAATTCATTCATTTGTTGTTAAGTCGCTTTTAATGATGTCCAATAATATCGTTAATTTATGAATTCCTTTAGTTACCGCGTGCACAGAAATGGTTGCACCGCTTATAGCATCCACATCCGTAAAAGCCGATGATTTTGATTTACCAATAAATTGTTTTTGCCAAGATGGTTGACCCACTTCCCCGCCAATGGCCTCACGATACTTTACTACAGCCGTTTTAATAATAGCCCCTTTGTTATTATACATTCCAATAAATGTAATGGGCATCGATTTACCTTTTACATTATCCAAGATTGCAAACCCGGAGACAGTATCATTTTGTGAAACGACCCATATATATACAAATGGCAAATTAAAATGCTGTTTAACCTTTCGTTCGATGGGAGATTTAATTGTACTTGGAAGGATATATTTAGTAAATGAAAGTGTTGATTCATTGCCGAACTCACTTATAATCATATTTTCTGCATCTTCCTTAATTCCGCCCATTATTGACGAAATCATCAGAGAAGCGAAGACTGCAGTGCGAAACCACAGCCTTCTTTTTAACAACTGACTTCGGAGATTAGAAATTATAGCCAACACCAATATTTATCTGAGTTTTTGCATCTTCATCAGATTCTTTTTTATGGGTTCCATAATCAAATTTAAATGCAACATTTGAAATTGGCCAATACGTTATACCAAATCTATTTATGGTATAATATTGATCCTCATCATCGTTTCCACGGTTGTAGTCAGACATACGAACCCAAGGCATTAATGTCCCCTTTAATCCAACGATTGAACCAACGTTATAACCCAAATCCACATAATAACCACCACTTGTTTCATAACCCAAAGGATTGTTTTCATATGCAATTGAACCATATTCTAATACAGCATACAAATTATTTGCATTATATTTTACATTAATTTCCATCAATGAAAAACCGACACTAGCTGAATCAGCATCATTAACAATTGAATTTCCTTCAGAATCCGTGGTGAAATAAGCAGATGTAGGAGCATTATGCATCGTATAAGAACCGCCTACGCGCAAACCAGAGATACCGGTGTAATTCATACTCATATTTTTTACCATATTATAAGCAGTTGTTTTATACCCTTTACCACGGCTGCTGCGAATTCCTTTTCCGATTGCGTCACCATCCATATCTTCAAGAAGAGCAAAACGCCAGTTAACGTCACCAAATGATCCGTAAACAGCAGCACCATTCCCAAACCAGGTTGTTGGAATAACATATTTACTGTAATCCGGACGTTCTACACTCAAGAATAAGGGCGGTTCATGAAATTCATTTAAAAGACCAACCGATAGCAAAATGACACCTGCTTGAAATCCAAACTTGTTTGTGTGATAGTTTACAAATGCTTGTTCCAACTCCAACTCACCTTCACCATCTTTTACAAAATTATGTTCTAATTCTACTTCTGATTTAAATGACCATTCCTCTGAAAATGAAAAGCCATAGTAAATGATGAAACGGTGGAAATCCAACTTAGTTGTTGCAGCATTTTCACCGGATTGACTTTTATTATAATGGAGTTCTCCATATCCACCGATGGAACTTCCCGGCACAAAAAAATCATCCTGCGCTATAAGTCCAGCGATACATAAAACTCCAATTATTATTTTACTCATATTTCATATTTTCCTCTTTTTATTAGTTTGTTATTGTTAATGAGATTTAGTCTCAATAACAAATTAACAGACTATACTTATACTTTGCAACAATTTCCAGAAAATTATTTGGAGTATGGATATAACAATCGTAAACTCGACCGACCAGTCGGTTTAGATTATGAACGAATCCTTGCAAACTCAACGCAAAGAACAAATTTTAGATGCGGCACTACACGTCCTCGTTCAAAATGGGTACGAGCAGGCCCGTATGGATGACGTGGTCCAATCGTCTAATTTGAGCAAAGGAGCCATCTATTGGTATTACAAATCCAAAAAGGAAATGTATCTTGATCTAGTCAATTTTTGGGTCAAGCGCTATAGTGTTATTTTAAACCATATTGTGGAAGAAGAGGCCTCTCCTTCTCGTCAGTTAAAAGATTTATTTCAATTTTTCATAGACCAGTATGAAACAGATCCCCAGCCCTTTGCAGCGCTTACCGAATTTTGGTCAATGGCCCAAAAAGATGATGAATTCAATACAAAACTCCAAAAAGTCTATACTCATTTCTTGGAATTAATTGAAGATATTATACAACGGGGCGTTCAATCCGGAGAGTTCAAAAAATTGGATATACGTATGACTGCTTTATCCATCATGGTCAATATTGAATCCATAAACTGGTTTACATTATTTGATACACATGGAGTCAGTGTAAAGGAATATATGCAAACAATCACCGATTTCATACTTGCAGGAATTTTGAAAAAACATTAGGAGTCGTTACATGGAAAATACACAAACTAAATATCGTACGGGCGGCAGTTTCCTCGTTGAACCTATAAACGAAGCAGTTGTCTATTCAAGGGAAGATTTTACAGATGAACATCGTGAAATCTATGCTATGGTGAAAGAATTCGATAAAGAAACCATTCTAGAGAAAAAAGAAGATATAGAAAAATTCGATAAAGAGCTTTCTCTTTCTTTAATCAAGGAAATGGGAGAATTGGGACTCCTTGGTATCGATATACCCGAAGAGTACGGAGGAATGGAACTTGATAAGGTAACATCTGCAATCGTAGCTGAAGCACTTACTTACAGCCCCTCTTTTGCAGTTACGTGGTCAGTTCATACAGGGATCGGTTTACTACCAATCGTTTGGTTTGGTACACCAGAACAAAAAGAAAAATATTTACCAAAAATTGCTACTGGTGAAATCATTAGTGCTTACGGTTTGTCAGAACCAACAGCCGGTTCTGACGCTCTTGCAGGAAAAACAACTGCTGTTCTTTCAGATGACGGAAAACATTATATTTTAAACGGTGAAAAAATATTCATTACCAATGGCGGATGGGCAGATGTATTTATTGTTTTCGCACAAGTCGATGGTAATAAGTTCAGCGCATTTATCGTTGATCGCGATACGGAAGGATTTTCTACCGGCGCCGAAGAAAAGAAAATGGGTATGAAAGGATCATCCACAACGTCACTCATTTTTCAAAATGCTAAAGTACCCGTTAAAAATCTTCTCTATAAAGTGGGTGCCGGAGCCACCATTGCATTTAATGTTCTTAATATTGGTAGATTTAAATTGGGTGCTTCCAGTGTAGGCGGATCCAAAAATGCCATCGAAGCTGCAGCCAAGTATGCCCTGGAAAGACGCGCTTTCGGGAAACCCATTGCACAGTTTGATGCCATAGTCAAAAAAATTGCTGATATGACAGTCTGCACTTTTGCAGCTGACAGTATGGTTTATCGAACTATCGGACTATTGCAGAAAGAAATTGATGATTTGGATAAGTCAGACCCAGATTATTATATCCATGTCGGAGAAGCCATGGAAAAATTTGCCATCGAAACATCTATGACAAAAGTATTTGGAAGTGAAACAAGTCAATTTGTTGTCAATGAAGGTTTACAGATTTTTGGTGGTTACGGTTTTTTGGAAGAATATCCCATGGCATCGGCATATCGCGATAACAGAATCAATCAAATCTGGGAAGGAACCAATGAAATAAATCGCCAAATCATTACCGGCTATATGATGAAAAAAGCATTAATGGAAGAGTTGCCCATACGTGATGCCATCAGTTCCATCGAACAGTTTATGTCAAATGGTAAATTGAAAGAAAATGACGGTCCTCTGGCAATCGAATGTGAAGCGATTGAAACCGGCAAGCGACTTGCTCTTTATATTTTCAATGAAGCGCTGAATAAATTTGGTCAGGATTTGAAGCACGAGCAGCAGATTACAGAAATGCTGGCTGATATTTTTACCGATTTATACACAGCTGAAAGTACAGTCGTTCGCGTACAAAAAATAATGAAGGATGACAATCATGATCGTACTGTGACAAGTATTGCTAAAATTTTTACGGCAGAAATGGTGTTGCGTTTGCTGAATAAGTCTCTAACTGCATTGAATGGAATTTATGGTGGTCAAATGACTGCGCCAGTCATCGATCAATTACGCCATTTCCAAGGGCGGATGTTGTTAACAACAGATATTATAAATTTAAAACGTGAAGTAGCACAACGTATTTACAGTCAAACAGAATACCCATTTTAGGAGTTTAATATGAGTACAAAATCAGTCATTATTGATGCTGTCAGATCACCCATCGGAACCAAAAACGGTCAATTGGTTGGCATACGCCCTGACGATCTTACTGCCCAAGTTATTAAAGGATTACTTGCTCGTAATGAAAAAGTCAAACCGAAAGATATTGAAGATGTTGTTGTCGGTTGTGCTTTCCCAGAAGGCCCCCAAGGAATGATTATCGGACGATCTGCTGCCATCTTGGCTGGTATTCCAAAGGAAGCAGGCGGAAAAGTAGTAAATCGTTTTTGTGGCTCTGCCATGGATGGTCTACATCAATTGAGCACAGCAATTGAATGTGGTGATATTGATGTAGGTATTGCAGCCGGTGTAGAAGATATGTTTTCAATCCCACCAGGAGGATTTGCTCCTGATTTTCATCCGGAACTGGCTGAACATGAATATTACATCGGCATGGGAGAAACAGCAGAAAATCTCGCGAATGACGGAAATATTTCAAGAGAAGATCAAGATGAATTTTCAATCAATTCTCATACAAAAGCCTTAAAAGCTTATGCAGATGGAAAATTTGATAATGAATTAATTTCAATCGATGTATATGGTGAAGCAACAGTTGAAAAAGATGAAGGACCTAGAGAACCAAATGTTGAAAAAATTAAAACCCTTAATCCTGCATTTATCGAAGGTGGAACAGTAACGGCAGCCAGCAGTAGTCCGTTTTCAATAGGTGCTTCAGCGGTACTTATCACCAGCGCCGAATATGCAGAAAAACATGGTCTGACTATACGCGCAGAAATTGTCAGTCGTGCCATTGCCGGTGTAGACTGGACTCGCATGGGTGCCGGACCTTTACCTGCCACAGAAAAAGCATTAAAAAAAGCTAGTTTAACTATGGACGATATTGAAACAATTGAATTAAACGAAGCCTTTGCAGCACAATCTCTATTTGTTATCCGCGAAGGTGGTTGGGATATGGATAAAATTAACTTGAATGGCGGAGCAATCGCATTGGGCCATCCATTGGGGTGTTCCGGAACGCGCATTATTGGTACATTAATTAATGTGATGGAACAGCAAAACACTCATCTCGGATTGGCAACCATGTGTATTGGCAGCGGTCAGGGTATTGCGACTATTATTAAGAGATAAGAGATATTGTGAAAATTAAAGAACCATTTAGCGCTATTTCCCATGCCATTGGAGCTATTTTAGCTGTTCTGGCTTTAATCTTGTTAATTCGAGAATCAATTGATCCTATAAAACCCTGGCATATTGCTGCATTTTCAGTATTTGGAACAGGCATGTTTCTTCTGTACACTGCCAGTGCCATTTACCATTGGTTTCCAGTTTCGCCAAAACTTGTGAAAAAACTACAGACACTTGATCACGCAATGATTCACGTCCTTATCGCCGCAACCTATACACCGGTATGTCTGATTCCTTTGCGGGGCGTTTGGGGCTGGAGTTTATTTGGCCTTATTTGGGGATTAACGCTTTTTGGTATCTTGTTAAGAATATTTTGGAAAAATATACCTGATTGGTTTTCACTCACATTTTATATTTTTATGGGTTGGCTGTCGGTGATTGCTATTTGGCCGATGATTCAAACACTGCAATTAGGTGCATTGGTCTGGATTTTTATAGGAGGATTTTTCTATACAGTCGGTGCCATTATTCACGGGTTGAATAAGCCCAATCCAATACCAAAAATATTTGGTGCTCACGAAATATTTCATGTATGTGTCATGTTGGGAAGTTTTGCCCACTTTATGTGCATGTACAATTACATTACACTATTTGACTAACAAAAAGAGGATTTCATGTCACAATCTATAGAAAAAGTTGCTGTATTGGGAGCTGGAGTAATGGGAGCACAAATTGCAGGCCATTTAGCCAATGCCGGTATTCCCTCCCTCCTATTTGATATTAACCAGGGATTAGCAGAAAAAGGAGTTGCTGTATTAACAAAACTGAAACCCGCACCTCTTTTCAAACCGAAGAATGCTGAATTAATTACGCCCTGTAATTATGACGATCATGTGGAAAAAATAAGTGAAGCAGATTGGGTGGTTGAGGCTGTCGCAGAACGATTAGACATTAAACATATTGTCTACAAAAATATAATACCCCATTTAAAACCAACAGCTATTATTTCTTCCAATACGTCCGGAATACCCCTATCTGATTTAATTACCGTTTTTCCAAAGGATGTAATATCCCGGTTTATGATTACTCATTTTTTCAATCCACCGCGCTATATGCATCTCTTGGAATTAGTCAAAAGCGAATTCACATCTGATGAAGTATATAATTCTATGGCTGAATTTGGTGAAAAATTTCTCGGGAAAGGAATTGTCCATGCAAAAGATACACCAAACTTTATCGGCAACCGAATTGGAGTCTTCAGTATGAGCGTAACCATCCATACGGCAATCCAACAAGGACTAACAGTAGAAGAAGTAGATAAATTAACTGGTACAATCGTTGGTCGGGCAAAAAGCGCCACGTTTCGCACAGCGGATGTGGTTGGTTTAGACACCATGGCTCATGTAACAAATACTACATATGAGAATGTGGAAGATGATGAAGAACGAGACGTATTTAAAAGCCCTGAAATTCTTAAAATCCTTGTAAAAGACGGCAGATTGGGACAAAAAACAAAAGCAGGTTTTTATAAAAAAACTGATGAAGGTATTTTATCTGTAAATTTAAAAACAGGTGAATATGGTCCGCAAAAAAAAGTACGCTTCGACGGTTTTCGATTAGCCAAGGATCACACATCCACTAGCGGAAAAATTAAAGCATTGGCATACAGTGACGATAAAGCAGGGAAATTTTTCTGGGAAACGATGGCCAGAGGTCTCATTTATAGCGCAAACCGAATTCCAGAAATCAGTGATGATATTATCAATATTGATAACGCTATAAAATGGGGATTTGGCTGGGATTTAGGACCATTTGAAGGCTGGGATGCTATAGGTGTACAAGAATCTGTTGATAAAATGCTTGCCGAAAACAGAAAAGTACCTCAATGGGTTTTGGATATGTTAGCCAGCGGTCGATCCTGTTTCTACGAAACCAATAATGGCGTAAAAACATATTATGATGTAGCCACCGGGTCAGCGAAACCAGTTCCCACACTAAATAAAAACATTAATCTCAATCTCCAAAAATCAGCAGGAAATCTGGTAAAACAGAATTGGAGCGCCAGCCTGATCGATCTAGGAGATGGTGTTTTGAACGTGGAATTTCATTCAATTTTACAACCAACACTGAACCCCATTGATGGTTCGCTTGCCATGACTATTAATGAAGGAATGGATCTTTTAGATGCTGGTAAATTCAACTCATTGGTAATAGGTCATTCCGGAAAGAATTTTTCAGCAGGTGCGAACCTCGCCGGTATTCTGGATGTATGCGAAGCAAAAGATTGGAAAAAATTAGAAAGAGTTGTGAAAGAGCTACAAGATTTGACACAGCGAATACGCTTTTCTAAAGCGCCGGTCATTGCTGCACCATCTCATTTAACATTGGGTGGGGGGTTTGAATTGATCGGACCTGCCGCTCATCGTGTGGCATCTGCTGAACTATATGTAGGATTAGTAGAAGTAGGCGTAGGCCTCATACCAGGCGCCGGAGGAAATCTTCGATTACTTTTACACATGATGGAAAACAGTGGTAAAGGTAGAATGAATTCTTTCCAAATAGCTCAAAAAGCTTTTGAAACCATTGGTTTTGCAAAAGTAGCTACCAGCGCTGATGAAGCAAAATATATCGGGTATTTACTGAAAACAGATACCATCGTGATGAATAATGATCATCGAATCTGGACTGCTAAACAAAAAGCTATCGAATTGGCAGACAACTATGAACCGCCAACATATAGAGATGATTTGAAATTGCCGGGTATGGGCGGACGAACAGCAATGATCATAGCCTTGAAAGGATTCAAAGCACAAGGAAAAATATCTGACCATGATGAATTAATTGCAAAAAAACTGGCTTATGTTATTACCGGCGGAGATAAAGCAGGGCTTACTAAATCAGTAGAGGAACAATACCTCTTGGATATTGAGCGTGAAGCCTTCGTTTCTCTTGCAGGTGAATCTTTAACACAAGACAGAATCCGTTTTATGTTGAAAAAAGGGAAACCTCTTCGGAATTAAATTATTACAATTTGCTCATATAATGTATATGATTTGAAACCATAAATTCCATAATTAAATATTAAACGGAAAATGGAATCAAAAGCTGCGGACACATATAACTCACCGCAAGGTGAAACGATATTCAAAACACTAGCAATAATTGCTATACTTTACCTCTTCCTGGTAAGTATTGGCATGATAGGTAGCGCATTTAAAGGGATGGGGAAAGGATTTGCTGTACAACTAATCCAAAGCAATGCCGGTCCGCTCATTGGCCTTTTCATCGGTATTCTTGCCACCAGTTTAATTCAAAGTTCCTCTACCACAACATCATTGGTTGTGGGGCTGGTTGCCGCCGGAACGTTTGGCGATGACCCACGCATTGCCGTCGCAGCTGCCACCCCATATATTATGGGTGCGAATATTGGAACAAGTATTACGAATACCATTGTATCATTGGGACATATTGTAAATAAAAACGAATTCCGACGAGCGTTTTCTGCTTCCATCGTCCATGATTTTTTTAACGTCATTTCCGTTTTAGTATTATTGCCATTGGAAATGTCCTTTGGGATAATTAGCAAAAGCGCTAGCTGGTTAGCTGAACTTTTAGTTGGGACAGAAACTTTTACGTTTAATAGCCCTTTAAAAATGATTACAGATCCTGCTGTTTCATGGGTACAGAATCTATTCAAACAACAGGAAATTATAAATTATAACTGGCTGTTATTAATCGCGGCACTTTTATTATTATTCCTGTCTTTGCGTTTTTTAACCAAATTAATACGTAGCCTTGTTATGCAGCGGTTAGAAGCATTTTTTGATTCTCATATTTTCAAAACTGCTGGACGTGCTATGTTATTCGGAGTATTTATAACGATTCTCGTGCAAAGCAGTTCTATCACAACATCTCTAGTGATTCCACTAGCAGGTGCAGGAATACTCCACTTACGACAAATTTTTCCATATACATTGGGAGCCAATATTGGCACAACAGTGACAGCATTATTAGCCAGTTTAGTTTCTGGAACTATTGCGCCATTATCAGTCGCTTTTGCTCACCTGATGTTTAATATTTATGGGATTGCACTAATTTGGCCAATAGAAAAAATAAGAATGATCCCTATAAACTTATCTATTTGGTTTACAGAAATTGCTATAAAGAATAGAATATTCCCATTATTGTACATTTTGGTTGTGTTCTTCATCATACCATTATCCTTAATTTTATTTATGAGGTAAAACCATGTCGCTATTCAATGACGTTATCAATTTATGGAAAGCAGACGATCTGCTTTCTCAAGCTTGGGATGATTCCCATGAAATGCTGAATCTGTCCCACGAAATTTTTCAGCAAGCGTTAATATATTTGAAAAAAGGTGAAAATATTGACACATTGAAAGCCTTGAAAAAACGTGATAAGGAAATCAATGAATTTCAGCGAAATGTCAGACGAAAAGTCTTAACCCATTATGCTGTGGAACAAGATACAACTGACCTGGCAGATGGACTGATTCTCATTAATATGGTGGTAGATATTGAACGGATTGGTGATTATTGTAAGAATATCCTGGATTTAGCTATTAACCATGATCAATCCATTAACTCTTCCGAAATTTCAGAAGATTTGGCAATGGTTGAAGAAGAAGTAAAAAGTCGTTTTGAAAAAACGATTCAAGCAATTCAATCTCAAGATATTGAAATTGCTCGATCACTCATGAAGGGATATAAAAAACAAATGACCGGTAAATCAGATGAAATCGTAAACGGTATTCTTAAAAATGAACTTCATTTTGGCAGTGAAGCTCGAACGGCTGCCATTGCGCTCTATGCCCGTTATTTAAAACGCATTGGTGCCCACCTTAAAAATATAACGACAACACTGGTGAATCCATTCGAGGCTATTGGATATAAAGAATAGATTTTCTGTCATTATATAATTGACAACATATTCATAAGTAAATACTAATGAATCTTTTAATAAAAAATGTATTATTGCATGATTCTATTCAGGATATTTTTATTCAGAAAGGACTTATCGATTCTATTGGTCAAAATCTAAACTGTGAAGCAGAAAATGTTTTAGACGGCACGGATAAGGTAGCCATTCCATCCTTTGTTAATGCTCATACACATAGCGCCATGACCTTAATGAGAAGTTACGCAGACGATATGGAGCTTCACGATTGGTTAGAAAATAAAATTTGGCCGTTTGAAAAAAATATTTCTGAACAAGATGTCTATTGGGCAACACGCCTCGCCATCATTGAAATGATTAAATCCGGTACCACATATTTCAACGATATGTACTGGCATTATCCTGGAACAGCTCAAGCAGTTATTGATTCTGGAATTCATGCACATCTTTCAAGCGCTTTTATTGATTTAGGGGATGAAGAAACATCAAAAAAGCAAATTGAAGAACAAGTTAAATTATTTGAAAATAGAGACCAATTTTCTCCAAATGTTACATTTTCTCTTGGAGCTCATTCTCTTTATACTGTTTTAGAATCTGGATTATTTTGGTTAAGAGACTTTGCGAATGAACATACATTAAATATTCATATGCACCTTTCAGAAACAAAAAAGGAAGTAGATGAGTGGGTTCAGCAAACAGGTAAACGGCCTGTAGAATATTTGGAAAGTATTGGTTTTCTTGGTTCACACATTATTGCAGCACATGTGAATTGGGTGACAGACGATGAAATAAAACTGCTCGCAGATTATAATGTAGGAATCGCTCATTGTCCCACATCAAATATGAAATTGGCTTCAGGAGTATTTCCCTACCAACGCATAAGGGATGCAGGGATTCGTATAGGTCTTGCCACAGATAGTGTTGCTTCTAATAATAATGTAGATATGTTAGATGAAATGAAGGTGGCTGCACTTTTGCAAAAATCATTCAACCAAGATCCCACCGTTATGCCTGCAGATGAAGCATTTTATTTAGCAACAGAAGGAAGTGCATCTTTATTTGGATTGAATATGGGAAAGATTGAAGTGGGGAAATCCGCAGATCTACTACTTATAGATTTAAATAATATTCAATTAATTCCTAATCATCATTTAATATCCAATCTAGTTTATTCGGCCCAAAGTGGTTGCATAAACACAACCATTGCAAAAGGGGAAATATTAATGGAAAATGGCTGTGTGAAAGATGAAAAGAATGTAATTGACCATTTTCAAAAAGTGATAAGAAAACAAGTAAAAGAATAAAATGATATTAAAACAAGAAAGGGAAGAATTATATAGTTGTTATAAAAAAATGTTAGAGACAGGCTTAACCAATGGTACTTCAGGAAATGTAAGTCTTATTAATCGAAAAAAACAACTCCTTGTCATCTCTCCTACCGGTGTCAGTTTTGATAAATTAAAACTAGAAAAAATTTCTATTGTTGATTTTGATGGGAATTTGATAGATGGGTTGATGCCATCCAGCGAATTAAAGATGCATCAAATTTTATATAAAAACAGAAACGATATAAATGCTATTATTCATGGGCATACTGTATTTGCCACTACTATTTCCTGCTTAAGAGAAGACCTGCCAGCTATTGATTATATGATAGCTGTAGCGGGTGGAAATAGTGTTAAATGTGCAGAATATGCAACATACGGAACACAAGAGCTTGCGGAAAATGTACTTAAAGCAATGGTTGGAAGAAAAGCTGCTCTTTTAGCAAATCATGGAATAATTGTCGGGGCGGGTGATATTCATAATGCATTTAATATTATTGAACAAATAGAGTATGTAGCAGAACTTTATGTTAGAGCCAGATCTATAGGCGACCCAGTTATTTTATCAGACAATGAAATGGAAAAAATGGTTAATCTATTTAAAAATTATGGTCAAATAAAATAATAACCCCTATATAAATTTATCATCGATTTATTTTATCTAATTCTCCTGGTTTAAAAATTCCCTGTTCTGTAATGATACCTGTGATGTATTTAGCGGGAGTCACATCAAAAGCCGGATTAAAGGCTTGGCTCCCTTTCGAAGCGACCCTTAATCCATTTATATCCAAAACTTCATTTTGATCTCGCTCTTCAATAGGAATATAATTCCCGGTTGGACATGTAAAATCGATTGTTGAAATGGGTGCTGCGATATAAACAGGAATACCATTTTCGTGAGCCACCACCGCTTTTTCATAGGTCCCGATTTTATTAGCCACATCTCCATTGGCTGCGACACGGTCCGTACCGGTAATGACTAAATCCACATCTCCACGTGCCATAAAATACCCTGCAGCATTGTCTGCAATAACCGCATGCGGTATTCCTTCTTCGTGCAATTCAAATGCTGTTAATTTTGCACCTTGCAGTCGTGGTCGTGTTTCATCTACATAAACAAAAATGTTTTTCCCATTTTCATGGGCAATTCTCATAGGAGCCAATGCCGTGCCATAATCAACGGTAGCCAATGCCCCGGCATTACAATGCGTTAATAAACTATCCCCATTTTTAATAAGTGAATTCCCATATTCGCCAATTTTTCGACACGCTTCAGCAGATGCATCTACATATGCTTGGGCAGATTCCATGGCCAGTTGTTTCATAGAACTTGGATCCGTTTCTGTGAGTGTTTTTGTCATTACAAAGTCAAGGCCGTGCTGGAGATCGTAGGCGGTTGGTCGTGTTTCATAAAGAAAATCGTACACTTTTTGAATATCTTCTGCAGTAGGACTGTCCATTTTTTGAATCGCTTGTGCTAGTCCAAATGCACCCATAGCACCAATGGCAGGAGCCCCACGAATAATCATGGTTGAAATAGAATTTGCCACACCTTCCAAAGAATCAATGCTAATTATTTCAAATTCTTCCGGTAGTTTATTTTGTTCAATCGTGTGGATGGTGTTGCCGTCCATCCAGATTGTTCTGTAGAGTTTGCCTTTTATCTTCATTTAAGTATTGTATCCAGTAACATGTTTTCAAGATGATAAAATTACGTTTATCATAGGTTTTTTCATCTATTTTTATCAAACGGAAATCCCTTTAGATTACTTACTTGAGCTTTTTAAAATATTTATTTATAATTTATCTATTTATTATTAAACTTGTATTCAATTTAAAGCACTTATTAATAAACAAATCAAGGAACTATATAATGAAAAATACTAAAAGATCGATTGGGTATATATTATCCATAGCACTTTTTAGCGTTTCCTTCCTGATGGCACAAGGTGTTACAACCGCTGGATTAAGCGGATCTGTAAGTGATGCAGATGGAAATGTTTTAGCGGGCGCTGATGTTGTTGCAGTATACACACCCGCAGGTACACAATATGGTGCTGCGACTCGAACGAGTGGAGCATATACTATATTGAACATGAAAGTAGGTGGTCCATATACTGTAACTGTATCTTATATTGGATACAAAAGTCAAACAGTTGAAAACGTTGCTCTTAGTTTAGGCGTAACAGAACGGATGCACTTTACGTTAACCCAAGAAACGCTTGAGATGGCCGGTATTGACGTCATAGCTGAAATGGATAATGTGATGAATGGCGATCGTACAGGCGCAGCAACGTTTATAAGTTCTGAACAAGTAGCCCAAATGCCTTCCATTAAACGTAGTACAAGGGATTTAACCCGTTTAGATCCACGTAGTGATGGCAACTTTAGTTTTGGCGGTCGGAATTGGCTATATAATAATATTTCACTGGATGGTTCATATTTCAATAACCCCTTTGGATTGGACGATCCGGCACCAGGCGGTCAAACAAATGCTGAACCTGTTTCTTTCGATGCTGTGGATCAGGTACAAGTATCTATCGCACCGTTTGATGTTCGCGAAGGCGGATTCACAGGTGCAGGTATTAATACTGTTACAAAAAGCGGAACAAACACGTTAACAGCAACAGTCTATTCGTATAATAGAAATGAAAAGTTTATTGGTAATTCTGTTGCAGGAAATGAAGTGGTTGCCAATCCGGAATTATCCTTTAACCAAACAGGTATTTCAGTTGGCGGTCCAATTATCAAAGATAAAGTCTTTTTCTTTGCGAATTATGAAAGGGAACGTCGTTCTGATCCAGCATCAAATTTTGTCGCTGATGATGATGGCAATGTTGAATTTGGTGAATCTCGCGTGACTGCTGCTGATATGGATGCAATTTCACAACGGATGAAAGATGTATATGATTATGATACAGGCAGATATGAAGGATACAATCACGAAACTAATAATGTTAAAATGTTGTTGAAGCTTGATGTAAATATTAGCGCCAATCATAATGCCAGTTTTCGATACAGCAAGTTGGATGCAAGTCGCGACTTACCCCCTCACTTTATTGCATTGAGCTACAATAATACGGGACGTGGTCCAAATAACACAAGCTTACCATTTGAAAATAGTGGTTATAAAATTAACAATGTCTTGGACTCATACGCTGGTGAATTAAATAGTACTTTTGGTGGAAATATCGCAAACAGGTTCTTTTTCAGCAAGAATAAATTTCGCGATTGGAGAAGTCCAAAAAGTGAAGATTTTCCAACAATTCAAATTGGTAAAGATGGATTAGCGTATGCAACATTGGGACATGAACCTTTTTCAATTCATAACATCCTTGATCAGGATGTTCTGCAGGTATCCAACAATTTATCCTATTTTATGGGTGACCATGTATTTACTGTAGGTGTGAATTATGAAAGTTTTAAATTTTTCAATTCATTCAATATTTTCCGCCATTTCTTTTTTGGATTGGGATTTACAACAGGAGTAACAACCTTTGATTCCGTGGATGATTTCATGGCGGCGACCGATCCTGCACTACCGGATAGCAATCGGGTAGACTTTCGCAGTTTAATCGGATCAGGAGATTTTAAAGGTGAATTGATTGATATTTCCCAAATGGCATATTATGTACAGGACGAATGGGCATTCAGCGATAACTTAAATCTCATTTATGGTTTAAGGGTTGATATTCCCCAGTATAACACTCAACCAGTCGAAAATCCATACTCCACGAGTTTAGCTCTGTTGGATGAAAATGGTGATGCTGAAGTTGTGGATCAGGCAAAACTTCCTGATGCAAAACCACTTTATTCACCACGTATTGGTTTTAACTGGGATGTAAATGGAGACCGCTCCATGCAGATTCGTGGCGGTAGCGGTATCTTTACCGGACGTCTTCCATTTGTTTGGCTTGGCAATGTGATTTCTAATCCCGGCTTCAATTCAAACTTGCCGGGTGATACTCCTACAGTAACCGATGATGGTGAAGGTCGCCCAAGTGAAGTTGGAGATGGTAAATCAACTTTACAGCAATCGTTTGATTTGAATGCTATGGTTGATGATTTTGAGTGGCCTCAAATATGGACAACGAATGTTGCTGTTGATATGGCTCTGCCCGGAGATATGGTTGGGACTTTTGAAATGGTATATGGAAAAGACCTAAATGCCATCTATATGCGTAATGCTGATTTAGTGGCACCGGTTAGATATCTAAAAGATGGTCGTCCTTATTATGGCGGTTTTGGTAACAATGAGTTAAATGCTTTTTGGCCAGGTGAAGGTGCCGGTGCATATGTCATTGATAATACTGAAGACCAAAATGGATCAAATCTGACATTGACAGCCCAACTTCGTAAAAGTTTTAGCAATGGTTTAGATGTAAGCGCTGCTTATACATATCTCAATGCTACAAACAACTTGAAGTCGACTGAAATTGCTTCACTTTTATGGCAAGGTCAGCCAGTCCAAGGCGATCCAAATAATCCACAATTAGCTCCATCTGAATTTGGAATTCGTCATCGTATTATTGGAACAGCCAATTACCGCATGAACTGGAATGAAAATATGTCTACAAACTTTGGCGTTTTCTTTGAAATGTCCGAAGGAAACAGATATAACTATTTTGGCGGAAACCGCTACTCCCATGTATATGCAGGAGACGTTAATGGCGATAGCTATACCAATGACTTGATTTACATTCCAGAGGATGCAAATGATATTGTTCTTGCTGATGCAAGCGAGTGGGATGCATTAGATGCTTTTATTGAACAAGATCCTTACTTAAAAGAAAATCGTGGTAAAATTGCAGAACGGAATGGTTTAGTCAATCCATGGTTTAGCAATATAGATGTAAAAATACTAAATGAATTCAATACAGGGTTTGGAAAATTCCAGTTGAGTTTTGACATTTTGAATTTTGCTAATTTGATTAATGATAGCTGGGGTGTTAGAAAAATAGCAAACCAAGCTGCATTAGCTCCTTTATCTTTGACAGGGTTTGATGATGATGGAGAACCCATATTAGACTTCAACGGTGTAGAAGAAACATTCATCGATGATATAAGTGCCTTTTCACGTTGGCAATTACAGATTGGATTAAGATATATCTTTTAATCTTAATATCAAGACTGATTAAATACAAAAAGGGAAGATTCAATAGTTGGGTCTTCCCTTTTTAATTATATAACAGAATTATGAAAAAGAGTATTATTGCTAATCTAGATTTGGCTTTAGAAGGAAAAAGAAAAATTGATTGGGTTCGCAGAAATATGCCCATTCTTCGTCAGATTGAATCAGACTTTGAAAGAGAAAAACCATTCAAAGGATTAAACGTACTCGTATGTATTCATTTAGAAGCGAAAACAGCTTACCTTGCCAAAGTCTTTGCCGCAGGCGGCGCAGATGTTTCAGTTACAGGAAGTAACCCACTTTCCACCAAAGATGATATTGCCGCCGCTCTGGCATCGGATGGATTACATGTATATGCAAAACAAGGCGTTTCGGAAGAAGAATTATTCGATAATATGAATCATGCGCTCGATATTCAACCCAATATTATTATTGATGATGGCGGAGACATCGTTGAAATTCTTCATAAACAAAGATCTGAATTACGGAAGAACGTATTCGGCGCCTGTGAAGAGACAACAACAGGCGTTGCTCGCGCAAAAGAACGTGCAAATAATGGAACACTCAAATTCCCTATTATGCTTATAAATGAAGCAGAGTGTAAATATATTTTTGATAATTACCATGGTACAGGGCAATCTGTTTGGGATGGTATCATGCGAACGACCAACTTGGTAATCGCAGGAAAAACAGTTGTTATTGTCGGGTTCGGATGGTGCGGAAAAGGGATTGCTGATCGCGCAAAAGGCCTGGGAGCAAATGTCATCGTTTGTGAGATAGACCCCATAAAAGCTATTGATGCATCTATGCATGGTTGCCGCGTTATGCCTTTGGCTGATGCTTCTGCATTGGGCGATATTTTTATTACTGTGACCGGAAAGGAAAATGTCTTGGGAAAAAGCCACTTTCCATTAATGAAGAATGGAGTCATTTTGGCAAATGCCGGTCATTTTAATACGGAAATTAATTTACCTGCTTTAGAGTCAATGGCTATAGAAAATAAATGCCTACGGGAAAATATTGAGGGATATAAACTGGAAAATGGACATTGGCTAAATGTACTTGGTGGCGGGAACCTGGTTAATATAGCGTGTGGAGATGGACATCCGGCAGAAGTAATGGATACTAGTTTTGCCCTTCAAGCATTATCTGCAGAATATTTGAGTAAAAATTATTCAACGCTAAAACCCGACGTGTATCATATACCCAAAGAAATAGATCAGGAAGTTGCCCGATTACGCCTATGGGGAATGGGTATTCAAATTGATGAGTGAGCTCACTTTATTTTAAAGCAATAAACCCGCTACGCATGCTGTCAGCCATGAAGCCAGTGCACCGCCAAACATTGCCTTTAAGCTCATTTTAGCTAAATCTTTTCTTCTTTCTGGAGCAATTCCTCCGATGCCGCCAAGTTGAATTCCGACGGAAGCAAAGTTTGCAAATCCGCATAAAGCATAACTGGCGATAATAGAAGACCGATGCGAAATCTCACCCGCTGCAGTCATTGTACTTAAATCTGAATAGGCGATTAGTTCTGTTAATACAATTTTTTTGCCCATTAATGCTCCAACGGTTTCAGATTCTTCCCAAGGGATACCCATGGTCCATGCCAACGGTTTAAAAATAAAACCTAAAATTCCTTCCATGGACAATCCAACCAAGCCAAGTATATAATTAAACATTGCAATAAGAGCAACAAAAGCAATAAGCATTCCGCCTACATTTGCTGCAAGCTTTAATCCGTCTGATGCTCCGCGAGCTGTTGCTTCCATAATATTATCATCTAATTTTTCTATATTAATTATTGTTGTTCCCTGCGTTTCGGATTTATCCGTTTCGGGGTAAATAATTTTTGCAACAACGATAGCGGCTGGGGCACTCATTATGGAGGCGGCCATGAGATGGCCTGCAATATTGGGGACATGTGACAACATTTGAACATAAATAGCCATTACACCCCCTGCAACTGTCGCAAAACCTCCTACCATAACTGTCATAAGCTCGGATTGAGTCATTTTCGAAATGAACGGTCGAATCATCAGTGGCGCTTCTGTTTGTCCCACAAAAATATTGGCCGATACACTCAATGTTTCACCACCGCTTGTCTTCATTGTTTTTTGCATGGCCAGAGAAATCCATTTTATTATAAACTGCATAATACCTAAATGGTACGCAACAGCCATAAGCGATGAAAAGAAAATGATAGTCGGTAAAACACGGAAAGCAATATTAATAAGTTGAATGTCCATTTGTCCTGTTACAAATGAACTAAAAAGAAAATCTCCGCCTATATCGGAAAAAGAAATTAATTTTTTTACTACTTTATCCACGGTTGAAAAAAATGGTTGACCAAAAGGTGTTTTTAAAATAAATATACCGAAGAATAGTTGTAATCCTAATCCCCACGCGATCAAACGCTTATCCACACGTTTTCGATTATTAGACATTGCATAGGCAATGGCAAGTAAAACAATAATACCAAGTATCCCGGTGAATTGTGCCATATATAGATCTTCCTTAAATGATTAATGAGTGATTGATAATTCTACAAAATATAAAGCATTAAAAAAATGTCTATAATTCTGAAAGGGAAATCACAATCCGTATTAATTTTTAAAAACTATATTTCACACCCAAGCTCAAATGAGAAAAATCTTCCATTTCATTAAATTGAGTTCCCTCTTCCCCCATAAATTTAGTTATCGATAACTCGAGTTTTAAATTATCAACAGGCGAATATGAAAATCCTCCGCCCAGCATTGATTGTTTGTCTTTCAAATCCATAAATGAATTGAGTCTGATTTCCAGCGCATTATCCAAATAATTTCCTGTCGCGGATACAAACATACCCAAATCAGTAAACATGGCAAAGGGCGTGCCCATTCCCTGTTGAAGTTCATCTTCATTCATAGCTGCCAATTCTGTAGGATTGCCATTTTCATCATATGTATAAGTAGAGCCATTTACTTCCAGTACATCATTGCCGATTAGTTGAATCATTAACGTTATGTCATTCGTGGTTGTGTATTCTAATTGGGAAGCAAATTGGACATAAGCAGCATCATTGAACGTTATTATATCCGTAGTACGGTCATTATTAGTATTAAAATAACCGACCTCAGTTCTCCCTGTTAAATCTCCGAAAAATGTGACAATATCAATTCCAATGATATCCGTTTTTCGGTAAGTGAGTACAGGTGCTACCCAATCGATGTAATAATTGTAGCCAATTAAAGAAAATCCCCTGTCTCGTCCAGAAAAATAGGATAGGCTGATATCGCTATTGCCCATAGTGGTTTGCACACGCATGCCATATTCCGCCGTTGTTTCTCCAGCAGTCAAGAAATAACCAGGATCATCCATCGCTATGGGAAAATCATCTTCGCCAAACGGATATCGATTGGGTTCGTGTTCCGGTATGACCACCACTTCAAATTGCCAGTCATTCCAATAATATTTAGCAGCAGCAGACAGTGTCCCAATTTTTCGATCCGCTCCCGGTAAGAACATATAGTAAAAATCGTAGGGATTGAGATTATCCGTGGGATTGTTGCCATCCACAGCGCCCCAAGCGTGAATCTGCTTGCCAAGTTTCACCTCACCCCAACTGGGATACCAAATCAAATACACTTCCCGGAAGTCAAGCTTTGGATCGCCTCCAGTCCATCTAAATTCAACGGCGGAACTTGTTTTAAAATCAATGTCACCTTTTGAAAATCCGACTTCAAGTTCTGCAATGCGAAATGGCAATGAAATCTGGGAATTATCCGATAATCGATTCATGGTTAATGGTCTAATTAAACCGGAGTAGTATACCTGGGCATTTGTCGTTACAAACAAAAGTAGTAACAGTGAATAACGTTTCATTTAGTTACGAGGTAAGCGTTTAAGATTTTTTTCATGAAATAAACCGTCATCAATTCCCGAGTCGACTTTTACATTAAGAAATGTTACTTCCGTTGAATGTTGCTTTTGGACGTTTTCCACAAATACTCGTTCGATGATATAGTATTCTTGTACTTTATTAAATGTGTATTCTTTTTTCTTGAGTAGAATACCTCTCTTATCAAATGATTCTTCTTTTACACCGTATAAACCATTTTTCGCAATCCAGGATATATGTTTTGAATATGACGACTTAACTTCTTTTTTAGGAATAATTTCCAATACGTAACATTCAACACCATTTACTATTTCATCATCGAGACGTTTGTATTCATTTTCATTCAATTCACGATTAGATAAATCTTCGTAGCTCATATCAGACCCCATGAAGGAATCTCCCTTTTTCTTTGATGAAATTCTACGAACTTTTTTGAACGCCGGCAGCCACATGCGCATTTCATCATCCTTATCATTATGTTCTATTTTCAAAAATGCCACACCTCTATCATCTTTCGGTTCCATAAACCAAGTTATTTGCTTTTTATTATTTCCTATGGATTTAGAGATCATAACATTGGTTCGTGATTTCCCTTTTGAATTTGTCAAAACCATTTTTATCTTATTTGACATATCTTTCGGTGTCGGCTTTTCATCTACCATTTTGGCAATTTCAATACCGGTTTGTCCAAACGAAATTGCAGCTATAAGAATTAATACTGTAATATTCTTCATCTATTTGTTCCTTTCGATCAATTTATTTTTCAATAATTCTGCTAATGCCGATAGTACGGTCAATGTCCCCAGCGATGTAGATACCATAGCAAAAACCATAAGACCGCCAATATATTGTATAGGTATGAATGATGAGAACACTAATGCCCCGAAGCCCATATTAGATCCTGCATCAAGAATAATCGCATAGCCCACATCATCAATAACTTCCTTACTTACTTTATCTTTATCAATCGTCCTGGAAAGACGACGAAATTGTGCAATATAATGGATAGCAAAATCGACGCCAACACCAATGATTATTGAAGATAGAATAGCTGTTATGTGACTTAATTCAATTCCAAAATACCCCATAAATCCAAAATTAATGATGACTGCAGATGTTAGAGGAATCACGGCTAAAACTCCCCACAAAATTCGCTTAAAAAATACGGATGCAATAATTCCAATCACTATAAGTGAAAAGATGATACTGAAGATGGATGATTTTATAACCATTATAACCAGATCTCGAAACACAACAATCATACCTGTTACTGTTGTTTTTATATTCGAATTAAAATTTTCATCAATAAAGTTGTTCAAATTTTCTACATAAACAAATATATCATCCGTTGACATCGCTTTACTTAATGCAGTAATTAATCCGACTTCATAATCATAATCGACCAGAGATGAAAAGTCATCCTGATCTCCCGACATAGAATACATGGTAAACAGATTGTTGACTTTTTCACGGGTATCAGGGATTGTTTCAAATGCCGGATCATCATCCATGACCGTACGATGCATTTGCTCAACTACATTTGCAATTGAATAGCTGATTGAGACTTTTTCATCTGATTCCATAAAATCCTGAAGAATCACCATATTGCTTAAGATTTCAGGATCTTTCATATCTCCTTCTATTCGAACTCGAATATCAACAGTCCCCGTCATTTCCTCATCCATAAAGTCTAAACTGTTTCTGATTTCTGATCCAGGTTTGAAAAAGTTGGATAAATTCACATCAACCGTTACATTGGTTAATGCAAAAATGCCGATGATCACAAAAAATGCGCCTGTAGAAAAAACATATTTCGGATGGGTTAACACAATTTTCCCAAGTTTGTTAATTCCTTTCTCAAAGATACTTGGCTTTGTGATGGCATTCGATTCCAAATCCCATTTTTTAAGACTCATAACAGCCGGGAGCATGAGCGAACTCAACAACCACGCCCAAGTGATGCCTGCGCTCATGGTGATTCCATAACCGATCATCGGTTCCAGAGGCGATGTAACCATCGTCAAAAAAGCTGCAATTGTTGTAATGCTGGTTAAAAATATTGGGACCAATAATGAATCCATTGAGGAAGCCAAAGCAAGTCTAACATCCTTTTTATTTCTCAATTCTTTAAAAAACTTGGTCATAACATGAACCCCATCAGAATTCGCAATCGTCAACAAAATAATGGGCATAGACGTATTTACCAAAGTGAATAAAAATCTGTTTGAACCACTTAATTTTAAAACCCAACCCATAAAACCCATCATGGAAAATAGAGATAGTCCAA
>SCKN01000002.1 GCA_004124385.1 Fidelibacterota bacterium | reverse complement strand
TTAACCTTTGGGGCCGGATTAAAACACAGAATTAGCCGCTCGGCAAAGTTGATCATTGACTACAGCTATCAAGAATTTGGACGGTTGATCAATGCTCAGAGGTTTTCCTTGTCATTGGAATTTTAAGGTTTCATCCGGCCACTAATATAAAATATCCTGTGCATTAAAATAATTATGATTGTTCATCTTATTTACGCAATGTTCGAGCTCTTCTATACTTGCGAGTTATCCCGACAAGTCGGGAGTGTATCAGCCCTTATGGTGATTAATTCATGCACTCATGAAATAATCTAGTGAAATGAAAAGAATAATAAGAAGCAAAACCCTGTTACCAAGTTTAGCGATGGTGCTGACAGTGAACCAAACTGCCTTCGCCCAGGTTTTTTTATTTCCCGAATTCTTGAATTTCGATGAGGTAATTTTTGGGCAATCTGTATCACAATCCCTTGTAATAAAAAACCAGGGAGATACAGCTATTGTTGTAGGTGATATCAATTTTTCTCACTCTTATTTCCAGGTTTCAGATACCTCGTTTTCCATAGATCCAAACGATAGTCAAATTGTAGTTGTTATTTTTTCTCCACAAGAGCAAGGTGTAGCTGATGGAACTATGAGTATTTTTGTAAACACTCCATCTGATACAATATTAGAGGTAGAATTGACCGGCTGGACTCCAATTGACCTGAACGTTGAATTGGTCAGAAACGAATTTTTGATGCCTATATCCTTCAACGTGCAGAATTCCAGAGAATTCCTTCTCCATCTACGGGTGTCCTCTGGTACCAACTGGGCTATCCCCGAATCAGAAAGCGCCGTACTGACGATCTATATCGATAGTACGTATAGTTTTCAAAATCAGGACATCGTTCTATTTAAAGGTGATGAGCTTTTTGTTTATAAGGTATCATTAGGGATAATAGATAGTGGAAGCCATACTATAGAGGTTTATTTCAATGGAGACAAATCACCTCCCGGCGCTCAATTTGTTTTTCTGGATGAGTTATCTCTTGTTCCCATTGCTCTCAAAAGCCGGGACTATGATGTCTTTCGATTCTCGCCTGTTTTATACGGTAGAGATCTTGTAAGTGAAGATGAGAGTGTGCATACCGATGTACCTTTATTGATGTGGCATGAAGTCGACACTGTTGAATCAGCTAAGTGGATCGAATACAGCATGATTTGGAGCAACGAAGATGGAGGTACTAATAGCATCAGTTTGATGTCCCGTTGGGGTCGCACAACAGATATTGAATGGATTTATAAAGTGAAAATCGATCCCGGAGGAAACGTTCTTGAGGAATATTTTCAGGGTCCGGGGCATTCTACTTCGTATTTTCAAGGTAATAGGATTAATGATCACCCGGTTTTGAAAACGGTCACTATAAATAATATGGTGAGTGATGAAGGGGTATCAAATTATAAGTTTTTTCTTTCTCCAGAAAGGAGCAAACAAGAAATACACTCACGGGAAATCCTTATGGATGATGATCCATGGACTTATGAAATCATGGCTTTGGAAATGATCGCAGAGGGTAAATATGAAAGCCCGGCTGACCCTTTTAGTTCGGCTGTAAGTGATGCCAGGAATTACCTTTATCTTGAATTCAATACACAAATGGCTGGAAATGGCATAAGATTGACTTTTGCAGCCAAACTTAAAAATGATCCGTTTTGGTATTATTCCGACCATGGTCTCTCATCCATAGGAGCAGTAAATGCCGGAGGGTGGCGTCGGTCTACCATAGAGCTTTGGGAAGGAACTACCCTGGATGATCTTGACAGCTTGCAAATTTTGGGTTCCGCTTCCGGTTCCTTTTCCATTACTTTTGAGGAACTTTCTAAAGTTTTTTTGTTAGATGAAGACTTTGCGCTGTTGGAGTCTCCCTTACAATTGGATGAAACTTTTATTTTGAATGAAAGCAACAGCTCGATCCGTTTTGCCTTTGATGAATTGACTTCTGTAGGTGGAGAAGATGTGGCTTATGCACCAAAAATATTCTTATTATCTCAAAACTATCCAAATCCTTTTAATTCAATAACTAATATACAATACCAGCTTTCAGCGGCCAGTGAAGTACTCTTGACGATATACAATATACGTGGACAGGAAGTTTTACGTTTGGTTGAAAGTGATCAACCGGCTGGGTATCATCAAATCACATGGAATGCCGCTAACGTCGCATCAGGAATGTATTTCTATAGACTTCGGGCAGGTAACTTCGTCCAGACCCGGAAGATGATCCTTTTGAGATAGCGGGGTGAAATCATCATCATGAAGTTGATTCGCTATACCGGCAATCCTATTCTTAAGCCCCGGAGGGATGGTTAAAATTGACAACAAACTTATTGTTCTTTATGGGCGGGGCGGATAAAATTTGCGGTGCAGCTTTTTTTTGGGTGAATTTATTGATGATCTACTTTTAAAAGGAAAAAAGGAATTATGAAATTGAAACGTTTTTTAGAGAATCCGATTCTTAAACCCCGCGGTGACGATTGGGAGTCTGTGGCTGTTTTTAATCCGTCAGCGGTGTACTATGATGGGAAAATCCATCTACATTATCGGGCCGTGGGTGAATATTACCCCTACACCTCCCGACTGGGATATGCTGTCTTTGATAAAGAGCTTAATTTAATCAAGCGATATCAGAATCCTGTTATGGAGCCGGATTGGAAGAGGTGGGAAAGATCAATTGAAGATCCTCGGGTAACCATGATTGACGATATATTTTATTTGACTTATGTAACCACACCAACGCCCAGCCCGCCCGGGGGTGTACGGAGACGATTAGGGATTCCCAAACCGGAACAAAGTGCTTCTCCCCGAACGGCCTTGGCTAAGATGAAGGATTTTACGGAGTTTGAGCGTTACGATATCATCACTCCGGTTGGCGCCGATGAACGGGATGTTGTCTTTTTCCCTGAAAAAATTGGAGGCCGTTATGCGGTCATCCATCGACCGGCTAACTGGGTGGGTGAGGGTTATGGTTCCAAAGGACCAGCCATCTGGTTTGCCTGGATGGATAGTCTGGACGGGAAAATGATGGAGCATAAACTGGTGATGAAAGCAGAAGCAGAATGGGAAGGGGATAAGTTGGGCGCCGGTCCGCCACCGGTTAGAACTGACGCAGGCTGGTTGTTAATTTACCATGGTGTTGATCAAAATAATATTTATCGCTCCGGAGCAGCTCTTTTGGATTTAAAAGAGCCCTGGAAAGTCATTTGCCGGACGCCAGATCCGATTCTGGAACCGGAAGAGGATTATGAGTTGGAAGGAGATGTTCCAAACGTGGTATTCCCGGAAGGAATGGTAGTATTAGACAACCAACTTATCGTTTTTTATGGGGGAGCGGATAAGGTTTGCTGTGCAGCTTCTGTTGATTTGAATGAATTTATTGGTGACTTACTCAAAAATGGGAAAAAGGAATTATGAAACTGAAGCGTTTTTCAAAGAATCCTATCTTAAAACCGATTAAGAAGAATAAGTGGGAAGGCGGTGCCGTCTTTAACTGTGCAGCGGTGTTTGATGGCAAGATGGTTCATTTACTCTATCGCGCTATAGGCGAATATGACATTTATATTTCCAGTTTGGGTTATGCTGTAAGTAAAGATGGGTTCAACTTTCAACGGAATGACACACCTGTCTTTGAACCCCGGGAGAATTACGAACGCTTTGGTTGTGAAGACCCAAGAGTCACTCAAATCGATGGTACATTTTATGTGACCTACACTGCTCTTTCCAGCCGCGCTTGGTCGGGCAAGGGTAATCGCGTTGCTTTAGCTTCAACGATGGACTTCCAGTCTTTTGAAAGGCATGGCATCATTTTACCCGATATGGAGAATAAGGATGCGGTTATTTTTCCGGAAAAGGTGTCAGGCAAATATGTCATGTTTCACAGAACAATGCCTGATATATGGATAGGATATTCGGATAATCTTAAAGAATGGTATGGTCATAAAATCGTTATGAGACCGAGAGAAGGATTGTGGGATTGTAAAAAGATAGGTGCGGGTCCCCCTCCCATAAAAACGGAAAAGGGCTGGTTATTGTTTTACCACGGAGTCGATGAAAAACGTGTATACAGATTGGGAGTAGCTTTGTTTAATTTGAATGACCCATCCCGTTTAATTGCACGACAGGAAGGACCAATCCTGGAGCCGAAAGAACCGTGGGAATTAGAAGGAGATGTACCTACGGTAGTCTTCAACTGCGGAGCCATCGAGAAAAATGGAATGTATTATGTTTACTACGGTGGCGCTGATACCGTAATTGGTGTGGCAACTGTTAGTAAAGAAGAAGCGCTTGACTTTATATGATTTGGCATTTATTCAGGAAGAAAGTAAAATCCATAGTAGACGAATCGTTTGGGGAATCGATGATTAAATATTTAACGATACTGGCAGTATTCATTACAGTAACTACAATGGTCATGTCTTGCCATTCATCAAAAGCTGAGAATGATACTAAAAATATATCATATTGGACCGCTCCCAGTTTGGAACTATCAAAATTTGAAAGCAAGGTGGTTGAGGAATGGAATTTGAGTCACCCTGATTCCCGGATCGATTGGAAGACCATACCGGCAGGCACAACCTCTGAGGAAGTACTACTCACGGCGATTGCCACTCGAACAGGTCCTGATATTTGTTCCAATATATTTGGTGGTTTTGCCGCTCAATTGGCTGATGCAAAAGTCCTGGTTGCGCTCGATACCATGCCGGGTTTTTGGGATGTTATGGAAAAACGTAATATGGCTAATATTATTAGGAATAACTGGTTCTATAATGACCATGTCTATGTGATACCCGTCTATGTCAATCCGGAGCAGATGTGGTATAATAAAAAAATGCTTGATAAGCAGGGAATCACGGAACTTCCCCGAACGTATTTGGAGTTTTTTACTTTATTAGACGAAGTGTGTACGAGTCAAAATGTTTATGGTCTGACGGTCGATATCTCTTCGAAGTGGTACAAAAGATGGTTTGACTATTTAACATTATATGCGGCTGCAGCAGGTGGTGAACCCTACATAAACGTAAAGGAAAAGGAAGCACTTTTTGATAATCAAGCCGGAATAGCTGTCACAGAATTCTTTTTTAATGTATTTGAAAAAGGCTATGCCCCCCGTTTTGACATACAAGATGGGTTTCAAAAGGAGATGTTTCTTGCTTCCATAAAAGGCGCCGGAGATATCACAAGAGTCAAAAGGATGTATCCTGATTTGGAATATGTGATTGCTCCTCTAATAGTACCGGATTATTATCCCGTAAATGCCCCGGTTTACACTATGGCCGAGTCAAAAGGAATGGTTCTGTTCAATAACGCGCACAATAAAGAGCAAGCCTGGGATTTTATGAAATGGTATTTTAATGATAGCCATGATTCGCTGTGGTTGGAATTGACCAATTATCTCCCTGCTCGTGAAGATCTGGTCAGCAATCCGATCTTCACTGAATATTTTAATAATAATCCGGATATAAAATCATATGCAGAAACCTTAGATTTTTCTGTGCCATTAGTCTTGACGCCCCAGACGGTGGAAATCCAAACGATTCTTAACCGGGAATTATGGCAGCCTATTATTTTCGGATTGAAAACACCCTCAGCAGCATCCCGGGATGCAAATCAGACCATCCGCAGGATATTGAAGTCAGGTCCTTAATGCAAATGTTAAAAAGGTTAATACACGGTATTCAAAAAAGAAGATTTACAGAACTCGTAGGTTATGGGTTGGTCGCTCCATATGTTATTTATTCACTTGTTTTTTGGGTATATCCTTTTTTATGGGGTTTGATTATTGCATTTAAAAAATGGAATATCATATCGCCGGACAAAGAGTTTGTCGGCTTAGACAATTTTATTAGGGTCATCCAAGATCCATTATTCTGGATATCATTTAAAAATATCCTGTTTTTTATGATTGTATATATCCCGTTAGTGATTATTTGTTCACTAAGCGTTGCTTTAATGTTGAACCGAATTAAAATATTACGGTCTTTTTTCGCCTCCGGCTATCTGATGTCCTATGTTTCTGCCGGCGTTGCTTATTCCATTGTTTTTAATTTGTTGTTCGCGGGTGATGGGTTGATCAACTCCTGGTTAGGTCATGTGGGAATAACTATTCCCTGGTTTTCCGATCCGAGGATTGCCATGGCTTCGATTGCTATGATTGTTGTCTGGAAATTCATGGGTTATTACGGTTTGATTTTTCTAGCGGGATTGCAATCAATCCCAAAGTCGCTCTATGAGTCGGCTGAAATCGATGGGGCAAGTAATTGGACACAATTCTGGCGCATCACAATCCCCTTACTAAATCCGTCTTTTATTATTATCCTTGTTTTTGCCGTCATGTTGTCCTTCAATGTTTTCACCGAACCTTATATGATTACCGGCGGGGGTCCGCTTGACAGCACACAGACATTTGTGATGCAAATTTATCACCAAACCTTTACCGCACTGCATGCCGGTTACGGTTCAAGTTTTGCCATTCTGGTTGCAATAATTAGTTTTACCTTTGTCTTTGTGATCAGAAAAATGGTGGAAAGGGACATTTCTTATGGGTAGATCCGTACGGTTGTCAAATAGAAAACAATCAAATACTTTGGGTCTGACGGTAATTTACTCTTTGCTCAGTATAGGTTTAATCTTTATGATTTTCCCGTATGTTTGGATGGTTTTGGCATCGTTTAAAATTCCGGCGGAAATCTATAACCGCTTTTTACCGACGCAATTCACGTTTGAACATTATCAAACAATTTTTTCCTTAGGGACGACCGGTTCCTCTCATACATTTATAAAGTCAATATTTAATAGTTTGTTCGTGTCTTCAATTACCACCGCATCAGTCGTGTTTTTTGGCGCTGTTACCGGGTATGCTTTAGCGCGGTTAAATTTTCCAGGGAAAACGTTTTTAAATAATTTTGTTTTATTCCAAATGTTGTTTCCGGTCGTATTATTTTTGATTCCACGTTTCTTATTGATGTTAGAGCTAGGATGGATTAATACCTATCAAGGAATGATGGCGCCCTTTATGATCAGTGCTTGGGCAATTTTCCTCTTCACCCAATTTTTTAAAACTGTTCCTCAAACTCTAATTGATGCAGCCCGGATCGATGGCTGTTCCGAGTTAAGGATTATCTTCAAGATTATACTGCCATTATCGAAATCTATCACCATGATTATTGCTATATTTACGTTCATGGCCATGTGGGATGAATTCTTATGGTATCTGATTGTGACCAAGGATTATAATCTAATGCCGCTTAGTGTTTTATTGGGTCTTTACACTCGGGGCGAATATAGTAGTTATCCAGGCATTCTAACGGCTGGTGCGACTCTCCTGACGGTACCTATATTGGCTCTTTTCTTTCTCTTCAAGAAATATTTTACCGAAGGAATTACTATGTCCGGAATAAAAGGATAATTTTCAAGGGAAAGGAAATGAAGTATGAAACGAACGAGTTTATTAATATGTTTACTAATTATAATAACAGGATTTGTAATGGGAAAAAGCCAAACTAACGGATTTGAGTATATAGAATCTTCAGTAGGTATTGAGGAATATAAAATGTCTTCCAACAGTCTAACTGTATTGTTGATGGAAGATCACTCAGCGCCCGTGGTAACATTTATGGTTACCTATCATGTCGGTTCTAGAAATGAAGCAATCGGATATACAGGCTCCACGCACCTGTTGGAACATTTGATGTTTAAAGGTTCCCGAAGTTTTAACAAAAAACGCAACACGGCCATTTGGACCGTGCTACAGAACGTTGGCGCCCGTATCAATGCAACAACATGGCTGGATAGAACAAATTATTTTGAGCTCCTGCCCAGCGAACATTTGGAAACAGCTATTGCTATTGAAGCTGACCGGATGAGAAACGCATTTTTGCGAGAAGAAGATCGTGAGCCGGAAATGACAGTTGTGCGCAATGAATTTGAGCGGGGCGAAAATGATCCCTTTGACGCCCTGGATAAAAATATCTGGGCAACAGCATATCAGGCCCACCCTTACCACCATTCAACCATAGGCTGGCGCTCAGATATTGAGAATGTATCCACCGAGCGATTGCGTGAATTTTATAACACGTATTATTGGCCCAATAATGCTACGGTTACAATTATAGGTGATTTTGAAAAAGAAGACGCATTAAAGCTGGTCAGGAAATATTTTGGAAAACATAAAAAAAGCCCGCACAATATTCCTGAAATGTATACTACGGAACCTAAACAGGAAGGCCCAAGAAGATTTGTTATAAAGCGCAAAGGAGAAACGGGCATTGTTGGCATTGCTCATAAATCGCCCAGCGGACTCAATAATGATACATATGCTCTGCAGGTATTGTCAAAAATACTTGGTGGTGGAAAATCAAGCCGGCTTTATAGGAAGATTGTTGATAAAGGCCTGGCAACAAGCCTGTTCATGTGGGATTTCCCCTTTAAGGATAATGGGCTTTTTGCAACATATGTTTTTATGACGCCCGACACCGATCATGGCGAAATTGAACAACTCGTTCTTGATGAATATGACAATATTAAGCTAAATGGTATTAAAAATGATGAAATCAAAAGGGCAAAGGCTCAAATACGATCGGAAATGGCCTTTAGCAGAGATGGCTCTTATTCAATAGCATCTGCTTTGAATGAAGCAATTGCCATCGGTGACTGGAAATTTTATACAACGTATAGTGCAAAAATTTCAGCAGTGACAACGGAAGATATAAAGAACGCAGCCAATAAATACCTGCAAGAAAACCAAAGCACCGCAGGCTATTTTATTCCTGAAATCAAAAACGGAGAAGATGACACAGGCGGAGCGCCAAATGTGCATCAACCTTTAAACTATAGACAGGAAGCATTTGCTGAATCAGGCGCGGTAAAAAGCAGTTCAAAACGCAGAAAAACAACAAAGCCACATTCATCAATTGCTAGTCAGATAGTAACATCATCTCCAGTAGATGGATTGGAACTTAAAACGACGAATACACCCATAAAAGATGTTGTAACAATAACGGGGAGCATTTTAGGCGGTGATATATTCAGCCCAGCAACGAACAAAGCAGTGGCGGAATTAACAGCTGATATGCTTGACGAAGGCACCACAAGACAAAACAAATTTGAAATTAGCGAAAGGCTGGAGGCGGTGGGCGCACGATTGAGCTTCGCAAGTGATAAATACAGGGTACGGTTTAATGCGCGTTGTTTGAAAGAAGACATTCCTCTTGTTATTGAACTGTTGGGCGAACAGTTAAGATCTCCAGCGTTTAATGAAAGTGACCTAGAAAATCTGAAAAAACGACTGGTGGGAAATTTACAAAGAGCTAAAGAAAATACTCGTGCGCAGGCAAGCGGCAGATTTAGTAGGATAATTTATCCAGAAAGTCATCCAAACTATTCCAGAGAAATTGATGATGAAATAGCGGATGTGGAAAAAACATCAGTTGCGGACCTGCAAACCTATCACAAAAATAGTTATGGTTTGGGCAATATGCTTGTTGTAGCTGTTGGCGATGTTGATAATGCAATTTTATTGAAGGCGCTACAGGACGCTTTTGGTGATTGGAATCAGTCGGATTTAACTATACCTGTACGCACATCTTCGGCAAATGACATCAGTTCTACAACACAGTATATAACTATGGAAGATAAAACAAGCGTAGACATGTTTCTTGGTGTGCCCATTGGTATTGATAGAAAACATGAAGATTACTATGCTCTAATGGTTGGCAACTACATTTTAGGGGGCAATTTTGCCGCACGGCTGATGCAAACGGTACGCGATCAAATGGGTTTAACATACGGCATTTATTCTAGCATTAGTGGCGTTGGAAATGGAAATGATGGTTATTGGAGCGTTTGGGGTACCTTTGCACCCAATCTATTGCAAGAAGGAAAAAGAGCTACACTGGATCAAATTAATAATTGGGTTAAAGGTATAACAATAGAAGAATTAAATGCTAAAAAGGAAACAATCAAAGGATCGTATAAAGTTGGTTTAGCAACCACGGGCGGATTAGCGGGGCAAATACTGATGAACACCGAAAAAGGCTATGAGGATATAATGTTGGATGACTATCCAAACATTATTAATCAACTCACTTTAAATAAGGTAAATGCTGCAATTCAAAAATATATAAATCCCAACAGTCTTATAATAGTTGCTGCGGGGACAATTAATAAAGAAGGTAAACCGTCAGAAAAATAATTTGGTAAATCAGAATTTGTTAAAACAACTGGTGGAAATTTTATACCTAAACTAATTTACATGGATATTATTTTAATTGCCGCCGTAACGGCTGACGGTTTTATCGCAAGACATAGTCATGAAACCATAGACTGGTCGCAAGATTTACATTTGTTTAAAGAACAAACAATGGGCTACCCGGTTATTATGGGTTCCAACACCTATGAATGCATGCAAAATGAACTGATTGGTCGCAATATTATTATTGTTCATAGAAAAGATAATCCAAAAACGGTATTAGGCCGCCTAAATTCAGAAAAATGCTTTATTGCTGGCGGCGGCAGAACAAATACACTTTTTGCCCCATATTTAACCCACCTTTATTTAACGCCTCACCCTCATGTTTTTGGAAAAGGCGTGCCCCTGTTCTACGAGATGGAAGAAGAGCTGCAACTAAAGTTAGTTTATAAACACAGAGTAAATAATAAAATGAATCAATTACAATATAAAGTAGTTAGATAAGTTTATATTGAGTCCAAAGAGTCTATAATGTTACTGATAATAGACCCTCCCCCAAACCGAACTATATCGTCCGCGGGAAAATCATAATCATGATTATAATTCATTATTGTTTCTTTAGCTGATACATCGTTTTCAGAAATGGTAATTAAACAGGCTCCAACACAGATAGTAGATTTAAAAGGTTTCATCAAATCAATGTTTAATTGAAGGTTATTGTTCATAGGCTGCATTGGATAATCAAACGTGTCAAATTTTCTTGCTGGCTCATGACACATAACGAGCATATCCGGCATGGAACCGTGTAACAACCCTAATGTTACCCCAGAATATGCAGCGTGAGTCAATGAACCCTGACCCTCTACAATGACAATATCACACGAATCGGCGACCTTGTCAATTTCCGCTTCGATTGCTCCTGCCACAAAATCACTTATAACTGCGTCAACAGCAACCCCGGCTTCTCCAAGCAAGATGCCTGTTTGCCCTGTTCCAACGAATGCTGGTTTTATACCCTTCTTTTGAAGTTTATTTTTGATTTCCCATGCAGCAGTCATTTTTCCAGAATCACAATCGGTTCCAATTGTTAACAACACAGGTGTGTTTCTGTTTTTCCATGAGCCTTTAGTAAAAGATAGAGGAACGGGTGGTTTGCGCAAGTCGGTAATAATAACACCGTGCTTTTTAGCAAGCCCGGAAATCTCAAGATCATTGCTTAAAAACTCGTGTAGCCCGCACACAATATTTAACCCTTTTTCAATGGCGCTTAAAATAATTTTGCGCATATTTTCAGGTAAATACCCCCCCAGTGTTGCAACTCCAATTAATAAAGAATCGGGATTATATTGAAGAGCATTATTAATGTTATTAACAATGGGCGTGTCCCCGCCAATTTTCATAACATCATTTGTTGTTTTACCCATGTTTTCTGAATCGACACAGCAAACAGCTTCCTCGGGTTTGTATCGAAGAATACTGTTACATGTTTTGGCATAAATATTAAAATGCCCCTCAACTAAAATTGCATAACGTGGCATTAAGTCGAGAAGATTATTTTGAAGTGCGTTTAGCTCGGATGATGGCTGCTTTGATTTTGCCCCGCAACACTTTGTTCTCCAGAGCATTTATTTCATCCATACTGCCGGTAACCCCAGCGTCTACAAGTCGCGCAATAAGCTCTGATTCAGTTTCTTGTTTATCGGAGGCGGGGGTCGGAACAGCTAGTTCAGGAATGGAAGGCATTGGGGGTAATTCACCCGTACGCTTTGCCTTTATCATTGCCGCTTTTGCTTTGCCACGTAATGGTTTTTCGGGAATGTTATTTATAGGATCCATATCTCCTTCAAGAGCCATATTAACAACATAGGCAATCAGATCTTCATTGTTATCAAACGCTGGTAAACCACCAGTAGATTGAGAAGGAGTGTTTTCTTCCGACGAAGGAATGGGAGCAGCGTCTAATGCTTTTACAAGGTTTTCAGGCATTCCGCCCAAGCGTTTGGCTTTTAATAAAGCGGCCTTAGCTAATCCCCGAGTTGGTTTATCAGGAACAGCATTAATCAAATCCATATTACCATCAAGCCCCGCCTGTACCGCTTGAGCGATAATTGTTTCACGACTTAATTTGGGACCACTATCTACAATTGCGTTTTCATCTTCCTTTTTATTATCAGTTGTATCATCTGGTAGAAAATCTGCAAGGTTATGCAAAATTGCAGACCCGCGATCAGCAAACCCCCACGTTGTTAAAAATGAAAATAAACCATGACTGCTACGCTTGCAAACAACCTCTGAAAAACCTGAAGGCATTAGGTTGATTTGGAAAGAAACTGTTTCTTTGCTTACAGGATTGAACCGCATTTCCATTTCTAGTTTTTTGTTAGGCTCTATTTCCAAAATACGCCCATTGAATGAAGGTAAAAAGGTTCTTGGGCGGATTTTTATAAAGGCACCGGGTTCAAAAACAAAACGATCAAATGAAAATCGATGAACATAACGGAGTGAGTCAATAACGGGTAATAGTCTATTGATACCTGGAAACCACAGGCAATAATCCTCTAATGTAGTCAACACTTTCCAGATCGTTTCCGGTTTAGAAATATATTCGTGTTGAACAATGGTCTCGGCGTGGAAGAGTCGGTAATGTGAATCAAAACGACTGCTGATAACCTGCTGATCACCCATGTCCCGGATGAACAGGTAAACCGTTAAAAACAAAGCAATAATAGCCAGCGCTGAAATCATTAATTTCCTTTAAAAAATTGGTTGGAATTTTACAGCTTTTTAAGGGTACAAACCAACGGCAGCGGGATCAATATTTTCTGACAAGGTTGTTTTTCGGCACAAGGAAACATGTTTAAGTTTATCTTCCTAATAAATACCGGGATGTTATATTATATCGTTATCGCTTTACTTGCTGTAGTCATGATTTATTTTTTATCATGGCGCCCCAACTGGGCAGACAGTATATATAAGCAAAAACCCCTTTGGTTTGCCCATCGCGGAGCGCTGCTGCAGCAGCCGGAAAACACTCTTTCTTCCTATAAGTATGCAATAGCTGCGGGAATTCCAGCCATAGAGATGGATGTCCTTTCAACAAAGGATGGTGTGGTCGTTTGTTCACATAATTTTGATCTGGAAAGAAAAACAGATGGTTTTGGATATATACATCATATGGACTTCAAAAACCTGCAGTTGCAGAAAACTGAAAGCAACCGTAAAAATAAACACGAACTGATTTATACTCTTGAAGAAGTTTTTAATGCTTTAGATGATAAAATTCTGATCAATGTTGAAATTAAAACACACGGGTGGCTTGATATAAAAACAGCTTACAATGCTGTAAGAATTATTAATAAAACCAGAAAAACCAATAGAACCATTATTTCGTGTTTTAACCCATTAACGCTATGGGCAGTAAAGAGGTTTAATAAGAAAATTCCAACTGGGTGGATTTTTCAAAACAGAGAACTTTTACCCCTTATTTTTATAGCACGCCCGGATTTTATACATCCCAGGGGGGACATTATCACAAAAGATCTCCTAGTCTATGCGAAAAAGAAAGGGTTGCGCATAAACGCCTGGACAATCAACACAAAGCCTGCCATAGATTGGCTGTTAGACAACGGGGTCGATGGAATTATAACAGATAGGCTTGAGTTTTATCAATCGTGAAATCAATTAGCGTTAAAGAATTTGATAAAAATAAAAGATAATTATATACTACTTGAATTAAGGGAACTAGAAAAAATAGTCACAACCCAAATTGATCCGCATATACATATTCCAATGATGAAAATTCCGCAACGACATAAAGAATTGGATAAAGAAAAATCGATATTTGCGTTACGTGAAATGGGGGCCCACTCGGCACAAGTATGTCAATTTTTAGAACAGCTGGGATATGATATAACCAATTTAGCCGGAGGCATGGATGCTTGGTCGGTACATGTTGATCCGGACCGACCTACCGCGGTATTAGTGCTTAAAGCAGCGTTTCCCGGTAAAAACCATAGCGATGCCATGCTCATTACAGGCATTGATCACTTCTTGATCGCGGACAGAACCGCCCGGCTGAATCACAGCTTTGATTCCCACTTCGGAAATTTTGTCGATACTGTCACGAAAAGGAAAAAAGGCATCTGAACAAAGAATAGAGCCACTAATATTATTACCAGATTTTCTAATAGCTATCTCTACTGAATCCACTCGACTCATCTGACCGGCACCCACGCCCACCGTGACATTATATTTAACGATCAGGATACCGTTAGACTTCACATGTTTTAACACCTTCCAGCCAAAAATCATAGTGTCCAAGTCCCGTTCCGTGGGAACAATGTTCGTTACGGTATTCAGGTGTTCACGTTTTAAAATAGATGTATCATTTTCCTGCACCAGAATTTCTCCATCTATATTACGCACTTCCAATTTTGTTTCCCGTTTTGTGATTTCACCAATTCCAAGCACGCGCAAATTTTTCTTTTTGGACAGGATTGTTAATGCATTTTTATCAAACGAAGGTGCTAGGACAATTTCCACAAAAACATTATTGATGGCATTAGCCACATCTTCTGTGCAGATTCGATTCAAAGCAATGATTCCTCCGAAAGCAGAAAGGCTGGCGGCGTTAAAAGCGCGATTGTAGACATCCAGAAGGTCATCACCGATGGCCGCACCGCAGGGATTGGCGTGCTTCACCACCACACAGGCAGTCTGGTCAAATTCTTTCAGGCAGGCCAAGGCCGCGTCGGCATCCATAATATTATTGTATGAAAGCTTCTTGCCTTGGTGCATCTTTGCATTCAAAATATTGTTTGAACGATCTTCAGGGGTCTGGTAAGCAGCCGCAGACTGGTGGGGATTCTCTCCATAACGCATTTCGGAATGCTTTTTAAAGGTCAGGGAAAAATCCTCCGATAGTTTTTCGTTTTTCAAATAATTATGAATGATGGTGTCATACTGCGCCATGCGGCCAAAAGCATTAGATGAGAATTTCCTTCGTGTTTCAAATGAAATTCGGCCATTTGATTGAAGTTCATCAGCGATAGTAGAATATTCCAAAGGATCTACTGCCGCACAAACCTAACCCACATTTTTTGCGGCAGAACAGATCATGGTCGGGCCGCCAATATCAACATTTTCCAGAGCCAGCGCCAGGTCGCAATCCTCCTGGAAAATTGTTTTAGAAAAAGGATAAAGATTGCAGACCACAAGATCAATCCATTGAATATTGTTCGTTTCGGCGTCAGCACTATGTTTATCCCGAAGACCAAGAATGCCGCCCTCTATGAGCGGATTAATTGTTTTCACCCGACCGTCCATAATTTCTGGAAATTGAGTATAATCGTTTACATCAATAACAGGAATATTTGCATCCCGCAGTGCTTTGGCTGTACCACCTGTGGATAAAATTTCTACACCAAGTTCATTTAATGATTGGGCAAGTTCAATGACACCCGTTTTATCAAAAACAGAAATGAGCGCTCGTTTTACTCGGGTTGAATTTTGGTTTAATGTTGGTTTTAAAATCATCTTGTAAAAGTTTTCATATTTTTAAGCGTATATGTGTTGCCTTGATTTGACACAGCAATGTTATGAGTTTGTAAAAGCTCCAATACATAAACAATGTTACAGACGAAAAAAAATATTTATTTTTCATAAACAAGGTTTCCATCGAAGAAAGTGTGCGTGACTTTTGCTAAATGGATTTCATGGGACGGGATTGAAAACAGGTTACGGTCTAGAAAAATAATATCGGCCCGTTTCCCTACTTGGATTGACCCCACTTTGTCTTCCAGAAAAAGACTGTAAGCCCCGTCAATAGTGTAAGCTTTTAGCATGGTTGACAGGCCAACTGCTTCGCTGGGCAGTAATGCTTCACCCTTGAGTTCACCTGGCTCGCGACGTGTTACAGCTACTTCAATTGCATCAAGCGGATTCAAAGAGGATACAGTCCAATCGCTTCCGCCGGTAATGTGTGCGCCTGTTTTTTCCACGCTCCCAATGGGGTAGAGCCACGCGGCTCGTTGGGGCCCTAAAACGGGGAGGGTCATTTGTGTGATATAATCATCGGGATAAGCCCACAGAGACTGGAAACTAGCGGTAATATCCAATTCATTAAACCGTGGCTGGTCATCGGGGTGGATCAATTGAATATGTGACATCATGTGACGCTTATCGGAAGGACCATTTATATTTTTGGCATACTCATAAGCGTCCAGTGTCGTGCGGATGCCGCGGTCGCCGATGGCGTGGACGTGCACCTGAAACCCGGCTTTATCAAATGCGGCAATGGCTGAATTCATACTATCGGGATGCCAGTTCAATATTCCACGGTCTTCCGTTCCTATATACGGCTCCAGCAGTGCGGCGGTACGACCTTCGATTACACCGTCAGCAAAGAATTTTACTGTGTTCATCCGGCAATTTTTATCGATAAAACGAAGGGTTTTCATTTTTTCTAGGCTCTTACGCCAGTCAGCGGGCTCAGCGTATTGTGAAGCCGAAATCCGAAGGTTCACCTTTTTACTCCTTGATAAATTTCGATACGCATACAACCCATCGATTTCCCCAATCCCAGCGTCTAGAATACCAGTGATCCCAAAGTGATTGGCTTTATGAGCAGCATTAATCAGTCCGGTTTCAATTTGTTTTTTGGAATAAGCAGGCAAAAATTTTCCAACCAGTATCATAGCATCTTCGCGCAAGGTTCCGCTGGGTTCTGCGGTGTCCGGATCGCGTTCGATGCGACCATTCAACGGATCGGGTGTGTGACGATCGATTCCAGCCAGCTTCAGCGATTTGGAATTCACCCAGGCAGAGTGACCATCTGCTGAATACAAAATTACCGGACGATCCGGTTCAATAATATCCAGCCATTCTTTACGAGGGTTCCCTTCAGGGAATACGGGAATTTCCCAGCCGTTGCCGCGGACCCATTCTTCATCGGGGCGATTTTTAATGTAGTTGCGAATAACGGTATAAATTTCTTCTGCGGATCTTAAATCATGAAGATCACATTCAATTGCTTCAATACCACCCCATAAAAGATGTACATGAGTGTCAATAAACCCCGGAAGCACCATTCCATTGGGAACCTCGTAAACTTTTGTCGAAAACCGCTTATAGTTTTCAGCGGTCTTGCGGTTACCAACAAACAGGATTTCACCATTCTTTATAGCAATAGCTTCAGCGGTTGGTTGATCGGCATCCATGGTGAAAATATTACCAATGACGATTAAATCGGCAGATTGTTTTTGTCCGCACCCGATGAAGAGAAAAATCAACAACGATTGTATAATTATTTTTGTAGATAGATTACTCAAGCGTACCTTTCCCTTTGATTATGATAATAGCTTCAACAAATGCGCGACCTTCCAAAGCTTGAACTTTGACTTTAAGCGTATCCAGATTATCATTGCCATAAACAGGGAATTTTTTGTATCAAGATCGGGCCACCACCACTTCTTCTGTAACAAAATGGATTGTACACCCTGTTTCAGTATCGCCGTTTTTTAGTACTTCTTCATGGACATTGGTATCCATTCCGCCGGCATATTTTGGCAGGAGAGATGGATGGACATTCAATAATTTATCTTGCCATGCTAGGCAAAATTCAGTGGACAAAATTCGCATAAATCCAATAAGCAAAACCAGCTTAACCTTGTATTTTTTCATCACAGCCGTTATTTCAGCATCAAATTCTTTCCTGGTTTTTCCTTGATGAGAAATAAAAAATGCAGGTACATGATGATTTTCTGCTCGCTTCAATATGTGTGCGCTCTTCCGGTTTGATAACACCACAGAAACTTCAGCATCTAACTCACCGGAATTAATCGCTTCTAATATGGCTTGAAGATCAGTACCATTGGTGTGTAGCAAATCTGCGAAATAATGCAGAAGCACTTCCAAATCAGAAGTTGTGTTTAAATAGCGGCTATCTTTTTTGGTTATTTCTTCTGCAAGGCTTTGATAATTGGTGAGATTCCCATTGTGCGCCAAGGCGATGCCGTAAGGAACGGACGTCCAGAAGGGCTGCACTTCGCCATGAGAAAATCCGCCGTGGGTGGGATACCGGTTATGAGAAATGCCGATATTTCCCGTAAGGAATTCCATGTTCGATTCATTGAAAACTTCTTTGGCAAGACCCATCCCTTTTTGTTTATGTATGCGATCATCATAGGTCATGATTCCGGCCGCATCTTGCCCACGGTGCTGCAAATGAATTATACTATCATAAAGTTCTGTAGCAACAGGCTTATGAGAATAAATGCCGGCTATACCACACATTAGATAAGGTCCACCAATTTGGGCGCAAGGCCGATGTAGCTTGCCGGCGTCAGTCTTAATAACGTTTTTTTATCTTCTTCAGGTATATTCAGCCCGGAAACGAAATTGGCCATAGCCTCTGCGTTGATAAATTGACCCCGGGTAAGCACTTTCAACTGTTCGTAAGCTTCCTGTTTACCTGTTTTTCGAAGGATGGTCTGGACAGCTTCTGACAATACTTCCCAGTGATTATCCAGCTCTTTCGACATTTGGGTTTTGTTAATAGTAATCCGGCTCAATCCTTTTAAAATATTATGCAGGGCTAAATACGAATGTCCCAAAGCCACACCCTGGTTTCGTAAAGTAGTTGAATCGGTGAGATCCCGCTGCATTCGTGAAACAGGAAGTTTGGCGGCGAGATGATTCAGAAGCGCATTGGCGATACCCATATTGCCTTCAGCATTTTCAAATTGGATGGGATTGATCTTATGGGGCATGGTAGATGAGCCCACTTCGCCGGCCACTTTTTTTTGTCCTATAATTCCACGGCTGATATAAGACCACATATCACGACAGAGATCGGTCAAGATAGAATTGATACGAACCACTTGATGAAAACTTTCTGCCAGTGAATCGTGGGGTTCGATTTGGGTCGTAATTAAGTTTGGCTCGAGCCCGAGTTTTTTGATGAATCGTTCAGAAAAATTTAACCAATTCACTTTTGGATAAGCCACCGTCTGGGCAGACCAAGTTCCTGTAGCACCGCCGAATTTTCCAAGCAATGTATGCGTTTTGATCTGATCGATCTGTCGATTCAGCCGGGCGCAGAAGACGGCCAATTCTTTTCCGAATGTTGTGGGTGTCGCAGGCTGGCCGTGAGTCAGCGCCAGCATGGATGCGTTTTTATATTTCCGAGCCATTTTCTTTAGCTCTTTGTTTACTGACTGGAGCGCCGGTAAATAAACCAGATACAACCCGTCCTGCCACATGAGTGAATAGGACAAATTATTCACATCTTCCGACGTTAAGGCAAAATGAATCCAAGGGTGAAGACTTTTCCTTACTTTCCTTTGAATGTAATACTCAATCGCCTTTACATCATGGTTGGTAGTTGCTTCAATTTTTTTTACTTTTTCTGCACCGGCTGTATTGAAGTTATGATAGATTTTCCGTAGCCGTGTTTGTTCGTCCTTGGAAAAAGGTGGTAAATTTTTGATGGCCTTTTCATTGCCCAATGCGATCAGATATTCGATTTCCACTTTTAGGCGATAGCCCATGAGTGCTGATTCTGAAAAATATTCAGATAGCTCTTTTACACTATTATAATAGCGACCATCCAACGGTGAAATATGTTGGCTCAATGTTTCCCCCTAATAGGTGTTGAATGGATTAATGAAATTTTCCACACACCATTTATTTTTTTACACACAATAGATTCAGACCAATTCTTTTCAGATGTTTTTCTCTTATCATCAAATGTAGATTTTAATTTATAAATAACGACTGCCGTTTCATTCCCGATATCGATATTTAAAAATTTAAACTCGTTTGTGCGCTTTACTTTTGTTGGGTTAAAAAGATATTTGATCTCATCTTCTAAATCCCAGATATTTCCATCTTCAATTAGAATGTAATCATCTGTAACATTTGATATATGACCATTTACATCAACATTCGAAAGAGTTTCATAGTCATCAATTATTAAACGGGTTATTAATAATGAATCATTTTCGTTTTGTGAAAAAGCACTTACATAAAATAGCAGAGTTATTATCCGTATTAGATGTTTTGTTTTATGATTCATTTCTCTGTGTACTCTGTGGTAAATCATTTTCTAATGATAGTCTCGTGTCGTTGTGGCCCCACCGATACAATTTTTACCGGGCAATCCACTTCGCGCTCAATAAATGCAATATAGTCTTTTAAGGTTTGGGGCATTGCATCATAGCCTTTATCCCAAATATTTTCAGGAAGGTCACCCCAACCCGGAAGCGTTTCGTAAATGGGTTTTGCATTGCGATATTCGGTTAAACTGGCAGGCATTTCAATGATGCGTTTTCCACGCACATCGTATGCGACGCAAATGGGCAGTTTATCAAATCCATTCAATATATCTAATTTTGTGAGCGCTATTTCTGTCAATCCATTTACACGAACAGCTTGGCGGACTTGAACCAAGTCAAGCCAGCCTACACGCCGGGGACGTCCGGTTGTGGTGCCATATTCTCCACCCTTCTCCCGTAAGCTTTTTGCTTCTTCTCCGTGAATTTCTGATGGCAACGGACTTTCACCCACGCGACTTAAATATGCTTTTGTAACACCAATGATTCTGTTGATATCTCGGAAGCTTACGCCGGTGCCGGTGGAAATATGTCCGGCGGCCGTATTGGAAGATGTGGTGTAAGGATAAACACCATGATCCACATCCAAACTAATTCCTTGTGCGCCTTCAAATAAAATGGATTTACCAGATTTGTGAGCCTTATATAATTCCACGGATGTATCGCGGATATAGCATTTCAGTTTTTGACCATATTTTAAATAATTATTATAAATTTCATCAATAGAAATATCAAAAGATTGATTGAGTATTTTTTCAATGATTCCTTTTGAAAACGCATATCCTTTTTCCAGTTTTTCTCTGAATACATCCGGTTCCAAAAGGTCAATCATGCGAATACCATTTCGAAACATTTTATCTGCATAGACAGGGGCAATTCCACGGCGCGTGCTTCCCGCAGCCAAGTTTCCCTGATGTCTGGAAAGAGCGCCATCCATGGTAATGTGGTAAGGCATAATCACATGGGCACGATCGCTTACCATAAGTTTTGGATTTATTCCTTTTTCTTTCACATAAGCAATTTCGTCTAGGAGTACTTTTGGATCAACAACCACACCATTGCCAATAATAGACATGGGTTCGCCATAAACAATTCCGGAAGGGATCAAGTGGAGCTTAAAGGTGTTGCCATCTACAATGATGGTGTGTCCGGCGTTGTTGCCACCGTGAAAACGAACGACATAGTCAGATTCGCAAGCAAAGAAATCGGTAATCTTTCCTTTGCCTTCGTCGCCCCATTGAGCGCCAACAATTACCGTTATGTTAGACGGATTGGAAGACACCTAATGCCGAGGGTTGGTTTGGTCTGGTGGCGAATAACGTCACGAAAATATATCAAAATTGAAAGATGAGATTACAGCTTAAAATAGATTAACTAAAAGAAGGATTATTTAAGGTTTTGATTATTTATGTATACGCAACTGAAAAACGACCAATACAACAACATTAATTAACAAGCCCCATATTCCTGCGTGTATACCCAAAGGTTTCGCAGGTAAAAGAGGATGCAGCGTTATAATTACAGCTACGATGGTTCCTATTATAACACCATAAAGAACAGCTCTTGAACTCAAACGTTTTAAATGTAATCCCAGAAAAATAGCCGGTGCAATTTGGCAGAGTAATTCCAGTTTTATTTCCATGAGCCGCCAAATAGTTTGAGGTAGTTTAATAGCGAGCAAAACTGCTAACCCCATAATCACCCATGAAAATATTTTTCCTATCCGAATCAATTCCCTCTGACTTTTTCCAGGCTGCAAACGTCCATATAAATCTTTTGTTACCATTGCAGAAATGGCCAGCAATGCAGAATCAACAGTACTCATGATAGCTGCAATTGCAGCAGATAGAAACAGTACAATCATCATCCCCATGGCCGGAATTCTATATCCAATATCCTGAAGCATCAAAATTGTTATCTGCTCACTTCCTTGGCGGTCAAGGTTCGGGAATTGGGCCAATCCGACCCAGCCCACAATCATCATAAACATTGTGGTGATTAATGGCATAAAAACCATAATCTGTAAAGATCGTTTTAATGTATGTTCGTCTTTTGCAGCGTATATGCGTTGAATGGCATGGGGATAAACGGATATGCCGAAAAACGCCAATCCAATTGTGCTTATCCATAATCGTTTTTCTGTCCAATTTGGAGGGTTAAAAAATTCAGGGTTTTGACTTTTGATGATTTCAGCTGAAGTTACCATCCCACCATACTCCACTTGAATCACTATAAATATTAGTATCACACCTACCAGTAAAAGAACACCTTGAATAACATCTGTCCAAGCAACACTACGCATACCTCCTAAAGTTTCATAGATGACCATAATCAGTGATAATAAAATTATTCCCTGGGCGAAACCAACCCTTCCCCCTGTGGCTGCTACAACAATGTAGCCGATAGCTTTCAAATTTGTGAGAATATAATTTCCTAGCGCAAAAATTGAAATTATAACAATTATAATCGTCAGTACGGTATTCTTGAAACGATGATGAATAAAATCACCCGTCGTTATAAATCCGTGTTTTTTTGATAACCTGAATAATTTTGGGGCAAAAAGAAAATATGCACCAATAATAGAACTCATAAAAATAACCATAACCAAGCTTTGATAACCGCCACGATACGCTTTTCCAGCGAATCCAATCATTGTATTTCCGCTATACTGTGTTGCATATAGAGTTAGAAAAAGCACGAAAACACCCATTCCTCTGCCCGCTAGATAAAAATCAGATAAAGTGTTTTCTTTACGGGCCATTCGCCCAGCCATTCCAATTCCAATTAGAGAAAACAGGTACAACCCCACAAAAATTATACCACCCGTTCCTAACAAAGGATCAGAGTTCATCGCGTTGTTTTTTAGTTGGCCAATAAATTTGAAGAATTATTACTATAATAAAGGAGTAAAGAATAGTCATTATTAACGCATAAAAAGCCCAAGCAGGAAAACCCAAAATAATGTGTGAGGATGTTATACATAAAGGCACTGTTAAAAAAACGGCCAATATTGAAAGAAAATACGCTTTTTTTGGAATCAACGAGTGTAGCTCTAATGCTTTAGAAGTTCTTGAAAGATTTTCAAATTATCCGGAAATTGATTTGATTTGTTTTTTAAAAATTTATCAAAAAATGAAACAACAACTTTATTGACTATAGATATAGTTTTCAAGGGCGCCACGCTTCCCGTTTCTAATAGATAATTTGATATGGTTGAATATAATGGCACATCGCTAAAATCTAAATGCCGTGCCCCCTGTAATGTATAATGTATTCCATCTTTTCTTACATTTTTTAAAAAACGTACGAGCCTGGCAGGACTTGTAGGGTATTCAGAATCATCCCAGTGGGGCCTACCTAAGTGCAAAAACGGCTGTGAAATTCCCTGTTCTATTATCAATTCCGGTATGGGATTCATCCAGCTATCTAATGCGAGCACTGCTTTGATACGACTGTCCTCATATGCAGCTTGAATAGCCGTGGACCCTCCATAAGAATGACCCAGTACGCCTACTTTATCAAAGTCAATCACGTTGTGGAATTCATCATCAGAAAGCATTTGATCTAATATAAATCTAATATCAGCTACGCGCGTGTTTAATTGCTGTCGACGAATTTGAACACTATCAGGATAACCGGTAATATCTGACCTGTAATCAGCTATATGCCCATCAGGAAAGACAGTGAGGTTGCAATCATAGGTATGATCTGGCGCTGCAACGACATAACCATGGCTGGTTAGTTCTTCAATTAACGCAGTGTGAATCTCTTTATAACCGGTAATACCATGAGATAATATTAAAAGAGGGAATTGCTTATTTTGGATTGTTGTTTCATTTAGAAAAGAATGTGTTTTTACCAAATCAATATGGCTGACCAAAAACCCTGGGAATCCTCCCGCCGCACCAATCCCATCGGCTCTTATGTTGAGGTTATACAGATAAGGTACGGGTTTGCCGGTTACTTTTTCTACAGGATACCATACCTGTACTAACAATTCACGCAAGTCGTTTGGGTTTTCATCGTTTGGAGTGAACCACTCTGGTCGAGTTTGGTCGATCCAGTGGTATAATTTTGTACCAATTAAAAAAGGCCCTGTTGGCTGGGGGAGGCTAAACACAGGAGAAACAACAGGCAGGCCAACAGTGAATAAAGCCCACAAACCCCACGCAAACTTATTGAATCGTTGAGTGAACTTCAGTTCGCCTATTTTTAAACGCAGGTATAATATACCAAAACTTAAATAAGCAGGGACCATTTGCCAGCGATATCCTTCGAACATTACTTGGACCACGATTAAAATAAGCGCAAAAAACAGCAGTTGCATGGGTTGTTTATCTTTTTGTTTTGAAAAAACAAGCTGATAAATCAGCACGACTAATATTAGCAGTAATATGGATTCAAATAAGCGCATGGGCGGTATTAATGGTAATTTCTACTTTGTGAAACTAACAATGAAAGTAACGCTATGTCATTCCATAAATTAGATTTTAAAGAAATAACTGAAAACGAAATGAAAAATCGATCCCAGAAATTTTATTATCAAATGAAATCAAGACGAACTGTTAGAGATTTTTCTGATCGGTCGGTCCCTTTAGAGATTCTTGAAAGTTGTATAAAAACAGCAGGACTAGCTCCGTCCGGCGCGAATAAACAGCCTTGGAGTTTTGTATTGGTTCAAGATCCAGACATTAAGAAAAAGATTCGATTTGCTGCAGAAGCAGAAGAAAAAGAATTCTATTCTCACCGCGCTACCAAAGAATGGCTCGAAGACTTAAACCAATTTGGCACAGACTGGCACAAACCTTTTTTGGAGAAAGCTCCCTATTTAATTGTAATATTTAAACAGGTGTTGGATGCGGACTATGATAAACCGCGTAAAAATTATTATGTAAATGAATCGGTGGGTATTGCGGCCGGATTTTTATTAGCGGCAATACATAACGCAGGACTAGTTTCATTAACCCATACGCCAAGTCCAATGAAATTTTTACAGAAAATTTTGAAACGCCCTGAAAACGAACGAGCGTTTTTACTGATTCCGGTTGGATATCCTGCAGATAGTGCGGAGGTACCTGTAATCAGAAAAAAATCTTTTGAAGATATTATTGTCACAATATAATCAAATGAGAATTATACTGATTATTCTTTGTATTAGTGTTGTTAGTAGCGCATCGGACGCTTTTTTAAGTTTTAGTATTTATGAGGAAACGATTTCCGGTTCTAATTATAAAAGTAAGATGATTCCTATATATCGTTCCCAAGGATCAGTTTTTTGTTTGGGTTTTTCTTCCGCTGATTTCGGCCTCCCTTTTTAAGCTTGTGCGTGTTCTCCGGATTTTGCATCAGGAATAATATTAAAGATTTTATCTTTATATGAAGACCCTAAATCAAGTAAACAAAACAATTTTATGTGATAATGTAAATGATGTTCTTGAGCATTATACAGAAAACTTGGGGTATCGTATAGAGAGCATTTTTCCAGCAGATAATCCGCGAGAAGTGATCGTATTTAAAGGTGATACTCGCATTCAACTAATAAAAGAAGAAAAAATAGAGATAGAAACGACCCCGCCAGCAGCGCAATCTTTTGTCTCCACAGAGCTAAATAATAAATCCCCGTGGATTGCTGGCAGGGCGGGCATGTTGTATAAAGATTTAATACCAGATCGTCAAAGCGGAAGATTAATTGCGTCGCATATAAAAATTCCTGATGGTGGTCCAGTTGCTGATTATGTCCATTTTCATAAGATCCGTTTCCAGATGATTTATATATATAAAGGATGGGTGAAGCTGGTTTATGAAGACCAGGGTCCGCCATTTATTATGAATGAGGGTGATTGCGTTTTGCAGCCACCAGAAATCCGCCATCAAGTATTAGAGTGTTCAGCAGGATTTGAGGCAATAGAAATTAGTTCTCCGGCTGAACATATTACGTATGTGGACTACGAATTAACTTTACCAACATCAACGCTTAATGCTGACAGAAATTTTAATGAACAATCTTTTCATTTGCATAAAGAAAATATCGCAAGATGGGCGCCTTGGTACATAGATGGGTTTGAATACAGAGACGTTGGTTTGACATCTCCAACTGCCGGACTAATCAGTGTTCACGTGGGGCGAATTAATAGTCAAGAAGAGAAACAGCTATATAATCAAAATGATAACCTTCTGTTTATGTTTGTTTTGCAGGGCGACTGTATTTTGAATTGTAATGGTCAAGAAAATCTCAATACAGCATCAGCTGTAATTATCCCGGCGAATACGAATTATAACCTGAAAAACTGTTCTGAAAAATTTGAGGTGTTAAGCGTTCTGTTTTATCCGGAATTATTTTCTGCTAAATAGCTAATCAAACAGACTATCTAATTAATTTGTAATGTTTATTTTCCCCAAACTACTCCATCAACAGAATTACCTCCATATTTCAAAGGTCATATTATACGTACCGTTAGCAATCGTATTACCCGCTGTGTCTTTTAAAATTCCTTAAAATGATATTGTCGGTGGAGATAAGTGTGGTGATGGTTGAGCAGTCGAGATCTTAATAAAAACAAAAATTGTAAATATTAACTTTTTCATTTTACACCTCTGATTTTACTTTAATCTACCCATCCTCTTCTTTACAACCACGCTTTTTGCAAACACGCCCTTTTCTATACTGTGTTGGTGGATCTTTTTTTGTGGTCGCTCGAGAATACACTCGTTTTATTTTATTCATTTTTTTTGCGATAAAACTAATCGCTTGCATTAAGCGCTCATTGCCTTCATTGGCCGGAACATTTCGACAACAATAAATTCTGCAACTTTATACATCCCTTTTCCTATCCAATATATCGTTTTCCCAGCACCTTTTGCAGTCCATACAACTCTTTCTCCGTTTATACTCCACCCTTAACAAACGAAAATAAGAACACTAAAAGGATGGCTTGAAAAATCCATCCGATAATGCATACACCAATCGCCCGAGGAGTGCTTTTGTAGTCAAGCGCCTGCCGCACAGCAATGACCATAGCGATCAGCATCCAAATTCCAGCCACCATGAAAACCAATTGAGTGAACATTGGAATGACACCTAAAACTCTTATTAGACCTGGCGCAGAGGAAAATCCGATCGTTCTTAACAGTTCCCCGTGATCAGCCTTTGTTTGTGCTTCGGGAAGAAACTTAGTACCGATAAAATAAGTGAGATACGCCCAAATATACCATCCCACCAACGCCGCGACAGTTCCCAAAACCAAATTTCCACCCCCCATAGACATGCTACCGATACCGGCCGCAAGGGAAGACAAAACCACAACTCCCATTGCTTGTTTCATGGCCGTCTTATCAGCCTCAACCTCTTCATAAAGGTTGACATCTAATTTCGCTGCGCGAATCATGCGTTCAATGAACTTCGACATGGGCGCTTCCTTTCTAAATTGTCTAATTTTAACCATCGTTTCTTATCCTATTTATTTTTTGATTTTTATCTTGTTTTGATTTCTTCTGTTGGCCCCTCTTGTCCTTATCCTTCTTTCCTTTGCCTCCCATTGACAACCTCCTTTTTAGTGGTGTAGCATTTTAATTTAAATTATTTTATGACTTGAAAGCTTGAAAATCTGCTCCTGTTGGATTTTGGAAAATCCGTAAATCAAACTCTGGAATGACAGCCAACACATGATCAAAAATGTCGGCTTGAATGGCTTCATAATGCGCCCAGATTTGATCATTACTAAAAACGTATATTTCGATTGGCAAACCATGTTCTGTCGGTGCCAAATGCCGAACGAGAAATGTCATGTCATTATGGATTTTGGGATGGTTGCGTAAATAACTGATAATATAAGCGCGAAACGTTCCAATATTGGTTAACCGCCGGCCATTAATCAACTCATTAGTATCTATGTTTTTGGTTTTATTAAAGTCTTTTATTTCTTTTGTTTTTTCTTTGAGATAATCCTTTAAAAATTCAAACTTTTCAAACTTCTTTAAAAGCTCTTCGTCAACAAATATGATAGAATTCATATCAATATTAAAAGACCGCTTGATTCTGCGTCCGCCGGATTCCTGCATTCCCCTCCAATTTTTGAATGAATCTGAAATGAGGGCATAGGCTGGAATAGTCGTGATAGTTTTATCCCAATTTTTTACCATAACTGTTGTTAGGGTCATGTCGATGACATCTCCATCGGCCCCATACTTGGGCATTTCAATCCAATCCCCACGCGCCACCATATTGTTCGAGGTCAATTGAATACCTGCCACGAGTCCTAAAATCATATCCTTAAAAATCAACAAGATGACAGCAGTTAACCCACCAAAAATACTTAAGAATCCCCAGGGAGATTTATTCATTAAGGTGGATATAACAAACAATACCGTTAAGAAGTACACGAGTATTTTGAAGGCCTGAAGATAACCTTTGATCGGTTTTTTGCGAGAAACATCAAAGCGCTGATAAATAATTAATACGGCATTTAATACAGCATCAAAGACCCAACATCCCACGATAATCATATAGGCATTCGCTATGCGCTTAATGACATCCATAACCTCATGTGTTGCTTCTAACCATATTGGAACTAAAAAATAAATCACAAATGCGGGAGCAAAGTGTGAGACGTTTTTAAAAACTTCCTTATCAACAAAAACATCATCCCAATCATTTTTCGTTTTACGAATCAGGGCCCTGACCAAACGTAACACAGTTTTCTTCGCAACAAGGTTAACAAGCCAACATAAAATCACTAAAGCGATGATCTTGATTGAAATAACGGTCGTTCCTATATATTGTTCAGGAATGCCCCCCTGACTCAGAAAATTCTGTAACATATTAATATCCCCTTTTAAACCCTAACTCCGATAGCCAATTGATAATATTAAGTTCCATTTCGGCATTGCTATACTGGTTGATATAAACGTTCGTTAAGAAATCAGCATCTGTAAAAACAATAATGCGTGTATCCGATTGATCATCTTCATCTTGTTTACATTAACACCACATTAGCACGGGGCATTTTACCACAAAAAGAAAAACCCAGCAAGAGACACCGGCCGCGGCAGTTGCCACCAGTCCCAGGCAGATTGCAAAGAATGACGGAAATCTATGTTTCATCTTCACTCCTCCTTCAAATTTTACTTCAATAGGATCAATTTCTGAGTAACAGTTCTATCCCCAAATTTAAACTGAGCCAGGTAGACGCCTGAGGGAAGATCTCTGGCATCCCAGATAACTTCATACTCACCGCTCTCTAATGCACTTTCCACCAGTGTTTCCACCAACCGTCCAGTAACGTCATAGATATTCATGATTACATGGCTGTCTTCGGCTATATCATACCGGATAGTGGTGGTTGGGTTGAAGGGGTTGGGATAGTTTTGATACAGCGAAAATTTATTGGGTTTCAAATCACCATCATCGACAGCGGAATCTGTCTGCACAAATTTATATATCTTCCCATCAAATGAACAGATGTACAGTTCATTATGCTGGTCCACACCAAAGGACGTGACGGAATATGGTCCCAAGTCACCAAGGGTACTCACTTCAGGAGCATTGTCCCCATCAAATTCTAAAGACCAAACATCGCCGTATTCAAAGTCAGCAAAAATGTATTTTCCATAAATATCTGGGACCAAAGTACCACGATAAACAAATCCTCCAGTGATAGATTCACCAATATTGTGGTCATAGGTATAAATAGGCAAAATCAATCCGGTCGTATCGCATCCTGATGGTGGATTGTAGCAGTTAAATCCTTCCATAATGTTCCAGCCGTAGTTACCGCCATATTCCAGAATATCAATTTCTTCATAGAGATACTGCCCCACATCGGAGATCCAGCAGGTATTGGTAGACGAATCAAAACTAAACCGCCATGGATTTCGAAGTCCATAAGCATAAATCTCATCCCTGTAACCCAGAGTGTCATCAGCAAAGGGGTTATCTACGGGAATACCATAGTTTAATGTTGCTGTAACAGAATCAACATCAATGCGAAGTATAGCACCGAGAAGGTTTGTCAGGTTTTGCGCATTATTATAGGGGTCCCCACCCCAACCGCCATCACCCATCCCAATGTATAAATAACCATCGGGACCAAAGACGATCTGACCGCCGTTATGATTAGTAAATGGCTGGTTAATTTCTATGATTATGTGTTCTGATGATTCATCACCAACATCAGGATCATCCGCTGTTACCTGAAAACGGGAAACCACTGTTCTTAATGGACCTGGTGCTGTATAGTTAACAAAAAAATAACCGTTATTTTCATAGTCAGGATGGAATGCCAGCCCGAGCAGCCCTCTTTCGCCTTGGAATACTACCCTATCCCGAAGATCAAGGAATATGGTTTTACCCGTTACAAAAGCATCATTCTCAAAAACGTAGATGGAACCCTTCTGTTCTACCACAAAGAGTCGATCTGACCCGTCCGGTGCGTACTGAAGGTCAACGGGTTGTGTAAAGAGCAAATTAGGAAACGCCTCCTCGATCACCACCTGGCTAGTGGCAATCGAAAAGAGTAGCGTTAAAAGCACCCTGCCTGAAGTTAAAAGTTTATCCATCCCACCTTTATGAATCTGGCTTATTTAAGAAACACCCTAACACTATCCACCTTATCATAATACTGTCCATAAATCACCACCACTTTACCTTTCATTTCAGGTAGAAATCCAACCATAGAATAACCGACACCATCTTTCGTGTAACTTGACGGATTGACGACGGGGTAAAAATCAGTTCTTATGCCGTCACTCCACTGATGCTTTTCTTTTGTTCTCCAAGTGATTCGTTCAGTAGAGGGTGAGTTGGTTGTTGCTTTCATCTTAAAGATGGATTGTTGTTTATCGCTAATAGTGATGTGATAAACTCCATTAGTATCAATTTTCATAGGGTAGTTTCTTTCATTCAACAATTCAATGTTGAATGTCTTACTATCTTGTCCGAATAAAAAAGTGTTGAATAGCAGTAAGATTGTGATTACAAGTTTCATTTCATCATCCTAGGTTAATTCTAATTCTCACGGTGGAATGTAAGTACTATTGCGGGGAAACTCTATTTTATAGGATAGTATTTTGCTTTAAATAATCATCTAAAGCTTTTTCTTCAATTGTTAGTAGGATTTGGATATTTTGTTCAGGATTATTTTTTTTGTTTTCTTCTATTGCAGCGGCTACCAACACTGTTAATAAAATCAATGCTGTAGCTGCGTTTGGGCTTGAATTTCGGGAACCATATCTTCGCTTCTTATTATCTTTTTTATTTTTTTTGATTCTTGATGTTGTAGCTAATGATACTAATGATTCATATGCTAATCTTTCTCTTTCATTATTATCTTGAAGGATTCTTACTTTTTCAAATTGTTTTCCCGCATCTGATATTGGGCTTTTTCGAAAGGGACGGCTTGCAACAAACAAACCTCCTAAAATCAATGAACTCCCAAATACCCTTAAAAATCCCCTTGTAGGAAACCCGTCATCAGGACCATTACCTTCACTAGACTTAAGAAAAGGAATTCCAGCACTAAGAGATAAATACCCTAATGCATACGAACCAAAACGAGATTTTTGTTCTTTTTCTTTCGATAATTTTTCCAAATATAGAGATGCTGGTATTCTTTTATTCCATATTTCACCTGCATCAGTGTCATTTTGGTTTTTAGTTAACTTTTTAGTCTCGGGGACAAATTGTTTTTTGACAACATTTTCAGTTTCAGGATCATTTTGGTTTTTAATTAACTCCCATGTCTCAGGGACATATTGTTTTTTGACGACCTCCCCAGTTTCAGGGTCATATTCTTGCCCCCAAGCCAAGCCAATAAAAAGTAGTAATAATATATACCTAACCATATCCAAATCTACCAATCATCCCACAAACAAAAAACCCAGCTAATGTAGGGATTATCAGTCTAATTGAATTAGGAATAAGGGATTATGCTCTATCAAGTTGAACTGCTCTTCATTTATGGCATTAAACCTTTCAAACTCTTTATTAGTAGAATAAATAGAATATTCATTTTGCAATTCACTTCTATTTAAAGCATTGAGATAATCAATAAACTCTGATGCATTTGACTGAAATGATTTAGCCATTAATACTCTTTTGATGGCTGGTTTTTTTGAGAATTTAATTTCATCTATAGTTGAGTCTATCCCACCACGCTCATTTATAGATGATGTATGACATAGTTTTCTTGCTCTATTAAGTTTTTTCACATCATACTGTTCTATAAAATGAATTGCTCGTTGAGTTGCCTGACAATAAGCAGAAAATAAATTTTTCTTACCTTTTAGGATGTTTTTTAATTCCACACATAAGAACTCAGATAATTCTATCGAATAAAGAATGAAATCAATTGAAATCTCATTCCATTTAGTTCTTTTATCATTGATATCCCAAGAAGGGAACATTAATTCCCAACAAACTAAATGATACTCAAATCCATTGTAATATAAATTCTCTTTTCGCCATTTTTTTGTTAGATAATGTTGGAGTTCCCATTCATTCATATCCAAATCTACACATCATCCCACAAACAAAAAACCCCGACATTGCGGGGCTCTTTGCTTAAATCCTTTGGGTGGGGTATTCTACGACTTCTTTTACTGAACCATCTTTGTTGTACCAAGTCCATTTACCATCTTTTTTACCATCAATATATAGTCCTGTACTATCAGAACTTTTCCATATACCATTTTTTAATCCATCTGAATAATTCTCCCACAATATCGTATCACCACTTTGAGAATATCCAATTCTTTCAACTACAATTTCATCACCACCTTCACCTTTGTATTTGACAAGTAATAGTTTATCTCCATTTGGATATCTTTCAGTAATTTCTTCACGAGTTTTATCACCACAAGAGATAATGAATAAAATAAGTGTGAATAAAATGACTAACTTTTTCATTTTATTTTTCCTTAATCAATTTTATAATCATAAATATTTTCAAATTCTTCTGTAGGTAACATTCTTATTGCATCCCAAGTCAACTTAGTACAAACCTTTGCACATATTTGACAACCAATACATTCATTAAACCTTATCTGTACTGGTGGAATAGGGATACCATACTTCTCTTTAGGTACTGTCTCAATACAATCAACTGGACAATATGGAATACATACTTGACAGCCAGTACAACTATCTTCATCCACTACTGCCATAAGACGAGGTTTTCTTTTTTTATGCCCTATTGTCTCTGCCATTTCTGGTACTGATTTATAGTGTTCGTAAGGTCGCATTATATTTACTCGGTTTCAATATTATTATATCTTCAATTAAATATTCTTTACCATCCACAGAGGTAAATGTTTCTGGTAAATTATTCCATTGTCCTTTAGGTAGTTTACCCATATTAGTCATAGTTACATCTATTCTTTTTGTTGGTAATCCTTCTAAATCACAATAATCCCATTGTATCCATTCGTCTGTATCGTCTACTTGAACCAATGGTTTATTATATTCCATATTACTTAATTGTTCTAATGGAAATTTCATTCGTAACCCCCATCACCACCTGCTCTTGTTCCATCTAACATCGGTCTATTCAATTCCATACCTAACATTGTTTGTGCTTCTTCACTCATCATAGATTGATCCCAAGGTGGATCCCAAACTTCTTCCTATACAACCACAAAGGTAATCTCACTTGAACTCTCCACAAATGGATAGTCATTTCATAACTCCTACTATTGTACCAATCCAATAGCAATCATCCTCATACCCTCTGTAAGTAATTGACCGATATTACCTGTATGGTCATATACTTCTGTTTTTTCAATCTCACCTGTTTCAACATTTACTATCCTTGATGAAACAGAATAAATATTTCCAACTTTACTGATACTTCCACCTATAATCTTCTGTACCCCAATCAATCTCCCAATTTGAACCATACACTCATCAGTTGTACATCCTGATTGTTGAAATCCTTGTTCTTTAAGAACTTCTTCCATCATTTCTCGTTCTATAACTTTGAAATATTTGGTTTTAAACAATTCAACTCTTAATCTGTCTGTAAGGGCATTTACTTCACCGTCAGAGATATTATTTCCTTTAAAATTAACTACAGCGATATTGGTAAGAATTTCGGGTGGTGGTAAATAAACTTCATTTCTTTGTAAAGATACACTTGTGATTGGTGCTGAATAATTCAAACCTTTGAATTGGGGATATTTATTTTTTAGGAAATTTTCTACGGCTTCAATAGTCCAAGCACTTGGACTAGTCCAAGTGTCGTTAAAACTATTATCAACCCAAGTTCCAGGTAGAATTACACCATTTACCTTAAACAATACACCTTTACCATTCCATTTACCATCTTTGAACTCTCCTACATACTTTAAACCATCAGGCATGATGATTGTACCCTCCCCTGTATGTCTTTCATTATCTACCCATTCACCCGTCCAAGTTTCACCAGAAGAATAGGTGTATGTACCCTGTCCATTCTTATTACCATCTTTCCACTCTCCTACATACTTTGAACCACCTGATAAGGTTAATGTCCCCTGACCATCTCTTTTATTATCTTTGTATTCTCCTACATACTTCTCCCCATCAGGAAAGGTTAATGTCCCCTGACCATTCCATTTACCATCTTTCCATTCACCTACATACTTTTCACCAAGAAAATAGGTGTATGTACCCTGTCCATTCTTATTACCATCTTTCCATTCACCTACATACTTTTCACCACTAACATAGGTGTATGTCCCCTGACCATTCATTAAACCATCTTTGTACTCACCGACATACTTTTCACCACTAACATAGGTGTATGTCCCCTGACCATTCATTAAACCCTCTTTGAACTCACCGACATATTGTTCACCATTTGGATAAGTGATTACACCTTTTCCGTGATATAGACCATCATCATTTAATTCTCCCTCATAATTGATTTTGGGAGCAGTAGTACAACTGATAAAAAACAATAATATTAGAGCAATACGCTTCATACCGAAAATTACAAAAAATTAAAGCAGTAAAGTGGGTGTATCTTTTATTTAAAGGGTACTACCCCCCATTTAGTTTTTACAGGTTGGAACTTTGGTTGAAATTTTAAGAGGCGGTTACCATAACAAAGATGTTACGTGCTTGGCGTATGGGGGTGTGCTCCATTTACCTGTGCTCCAAATGACATTCTTTGGCATAGAAAGAATCCATTATGGCAGATTGGCAATACAGGTGTTGAATCCTTAACTTACCAGTCCAAATCACACCTAATCGAGAAAGGATTGAGGACAAATGGACGGATTTACAATCTATCATAACCCCAGATGAGGCAAGAGCAGGCAGACACTGCAGCTGTTGCGTGACAACGGTATTGAACCCAATATAATAGAATATTTAAAGGACATCCCCACGGGGACTACATTAAAAGATCTTGCTGCTAAACTTGGAAAACATCCGAACCAATTTGTGCGTAAGGGCGAAGCAGATTTCAAGGAAAACAATTTGCAAGAAACATTGAACAATGATAGGGCTCTCATTGCGGCAATGACTCACTTTCCTAAAATCATTGAACGACCAATCGTTGTTAAAGGGGATAAAGCTGTTATAGGTCGTCCCCCGGAAAATGTGTTGAAACTATTGTAAGTTAATTAATGGCCACCAGAATTTTCATAACCGGCGGCACCTTTGATAAGGCATACAAAAAAACAGAGATGTTTGCAGAGTTCTGATTATTTAAGCAATAAAATCTTTTTCGATCCGGTAAATTCGGCAGCTTTCATTACCACCAGATATGAACCGGAAGGAACCATATTCCCATAATAATCCTGCCCGCTCCATTTTAAATAGTGAGATCCCGATGGCCAATTTTGTTCTGTTAAATTCGTGATCCAGCGCCCGGAGATATCATAGATACCGATGCTGACATGACCGGACCTAGAAAGACCAAATTCGATTTGAGTGGAGTTATTAAATGGATTGGGATAACTATGGTTTAAAAACGGCTGTTCCGGAACAGGAATTAAATCCTCCCCTGTTCCGACTTGAGCTTCTTCATTCATAACAATGTTAAATACTCCATAAAGTCCATCGCCAGAGCTCTCCAAAGGTATAATCAAACCGGGGTGATTATCTTCCCACTGCTGATTAATTTGTGCATCACCCTCAAAATAACATTGAGTCACCAATTCCTGGTTTTCAGGTGTGGTGATCTTATAATGAAAATGTTTAGGCCTACTTCCATAATGTCCCGGCCAGATAGATTCAAAAGCATACTCGCCATTTTCATTGGTGAGCATTTGCCCCCGAAGATTGTAGGGATCTTCTTCCGAATTACCTGAATTACACTCCTGGAAAACAGTATAACACCCGCTGTCATTTGCATGCCAAACATCAACAATAGCATTGTGCAGGGGCGTTTCACAATCGTTTGCCTGCACCGCACCTGAAATAAAAATGCGTGTTCCGGGCTCATCCCCATGAGCAAGTACAGTTCTATACGGATGGTTTTGTGACCAGTAAGGCCCAAGGATATCATCACTGGTAAGATCACAATCTCTTCCTTTTAGGAAGGCTCCCGGCGCGATTCCGGTCGCTGCGGTTCCCAGCAAACCTAATTTGATAAATTGCCTTCTTTTCATTATTCTATAATTTAAGACATTAAGACTTTTTCTTCTTTTGTGGCGTAGGTATTGCGCCAGTCTTCCAAGCGAGGTTCCATCATCCTGCGGTAAATCCACGGGAAAAATGCTACCAGATATAACGTTGTTAGATAGCCATAAGGCATTTCCGGTGCATCAGGGTAAGGACGCAATTTCCAAAATTCTAAACTCCCTTGTTCATGATGATGAGAATGGCGAGTTAGATTATATAATAAAACACTGCTTAATCGCCTATTGGTGTTCCAAGAATGCCGTAATGCAACAGGCGTTCCCGGAGCTCGAACCAAACCGTAATGTTCCATATAGTTTACCACTTCCAAAAAAATCTTTGCAAAAATAGTAATACCCAAGAAAATAATTAGACCAGCAAATCCACTTATATAATATGCTATAACCATTATGAGTGTACTGCTGGTATAGCCTTGAAGCATACGGTTATGGAAACCCCATAACATAAATCCTCTTTTTCGTAATCGAGATATTTCGATTTTCCAACCATCGCGATGCTCGAGGAATGATGCATTAAATAAAAAATGAAATAATCCCTCACCCCGCTTGGCTGTGGACGGATCGGAGGCAAGGCCGACATTTTTATGATGGCCGTGAACGTGTTCGATAGCAAATGCATTGTCACAGGTAAATGCCATCATAATATTGCCCATTATCCAATCGGTTTTCTTCTTTTTATGATGGACTAGTTCATGGGCAGGAATTGTCAATGCGGACCCCATGAGTAAACCTCCGGTAAATACATATCCAGCCAGATGCCATAAAACTGTCCCTTCCCGGGCGGAATGAATATCGCTGCCGGTTAATGCAAATATGAATTGTTCAAACAGAGGAAAAGAGGCCGCGCCACCCATATAGACAGCAAGTATCAGAAAAACGACGAAAGTAGGTAAGTTGATATATAAAAGAGCCGTCAACACCGCAGGATAACGATAGTTTGGCGTTGATTTATCATCACCAAGAAACGCATCCCCGGCAATGATAATGGTATCCAAAATAAGCAAATATACCCAGGCCCAATATTGTCCCTTGGCACCCAAATAAATAGCCATTAAAATGAGAAGCGGCGTGCCCAAATATTGTAAATATTTCATTTTGGAATGTAAGCATGAATTGCTACAAAGGTCAATTTGACTTAATCTCTTTTAGTTATAATTAAGGAGAAAGAATGCGCAAACATATTTTAACAACTATTTTATTCGTTTTGGTAAATATGATTCCAGCCCAAGGAATTCGCCCGGTCAACACATATTCCATTGTTGCCTTGGATGAAACGACTGGTGAACTCGGCGTGGCTGTACAAAGTCATTGGTTTTCTGTAGGTGCGCTTGTTCCTTGGGCGCAAGCAGGAGTGGGTGCAGTGGCAACACAGTCATTTATCAAGGTTGCGTATGGACCGGAAGGTTTACAGCTAATGCGTGAAGGAAAGACAGCCGAAGAAGCACTTACTATATTATTGGATCAGGACGAAGGTAAAGCGGTTCGCCAAGTGGGCATGGTGGATGCCATTGGTAATATTGCGGTCCACACCGGAAAAAACTGTATTGATTTTGCAGGGCATATTGTGGGAAAAAATTATACTGTTCAGGCGAATCTGATGGAAAAGAGCACTGTTCCGGAGGCTATGGCAAACGCATTTGAAAGTACATCCGGAGAATTAGCCGACCGTATGTTAGCCGCTTTAGAAGCAGCTCAAAACGAAGGGGGTGATTTGCGGGGCAAACAATCGGCTGCCATGTTAATCGTAAGTGGAAAGCCAACAGGGATTTCCTATAAAGATGTCGTTATAGATTTGCGTATCGAAGACCACCCAACACCGATAAAGGAATTAAAACGATTGATCAGAATACACAAAGCATATAATCATGCCAATAAAGGCGATCATTATATGGAAACAGGGCAAACGGAATTAGCTCTAAAAGAATATGATCAAGCGACTGAATATTATCCAGAAAACCCGGAATTACCTTTCTGGACGGCAGTCACATTAGTAGGAGCAAACCGCCTTGATGAAGCGTTGCCGATTTTTAAGGATGTCTTTGCACGAGATCCAAAATTAAAAATTTTAGTGCCGCGGCTTGTAAAATCCAAATTATTTCCAGATGATAAAGACATTTTGCGGCATGTTATGAATCAGTAATAAGTTCTATACATGCGTCAGTGTAAATCATTTTTTTATATTCTATTCATTGTTCTATTCAGCTGTGAGCCGCTGGTTACCACATTTGAAGGCGTGGAAAAGGCTGTTTTATACGAAGCAAAAACATTTACAACAATTCCAGATCCAGAAAACGCTTTAAAAGTTTTGTCCTGGAATATTCGTTTTGGTATCGGCCGCCTGCCTTTTTTCGGCGATTCCTGCGGAGACCGAACCGTTATGACAGAAAAAGAAGTATTGAATGCTTTGGAGCTTGTTGCCGCAGAAATTGATGCAATTGATCCGGATATTATTTTACTCCAGGAAGTGGACCGAGAATCCAAGCGCACGCAATATATTGACCAGGTGCAATGGCTGCTGGATCATACAGATATGAATTACGCTGCCTATGCATCCATGTGGCAAGCGCAAACCATTCCTAGCGATGGTATTGGGAGAATAGATGCGGGTAACGTGGTAATGACTAAACATGAAATTGAATCTGCCGAACGAATTAAACTGCCTTTACGCACTGACCAAGACCCTCTGACTCAAATGTTTTACCTGCGTAGAAATGTATTAAAAGCAAAAATAGCAATCCCCGGCCAAGATAATTTTTATGCGGTAACGGTTCACGCCACTGCGTTTGCTACCGACGACACAAAGCAAAAACATGTTGACAAATTTAAGAAGGTCCTAGATGAAATGGTTATTAATGGAGACGTATTTGTCGCCGGGGGAGATTTGAACTCCGTACCTCCCGGAGCAGAAACAGATTTCTGTGATGAGGACGCCTGTGCAGATGACGTGTTTCATACTGATGGTGGGCCCCACTTAGAGGGAAGTTATTTTGAGAATTTCCCAAATGAACCAACTTTATTACAGCCGCTCTATGATACGTATAATACTGCAATTTCTTTAACAGACGCTTTTGGGGTAGATCATAATACACACAGCACATCTGAAGACAGATTTTGGGATCGCAAACTAGATTACATTTTTACAAATATAAATGTTGCATCCGGTAGTGGGATCACTTTCCAGGGAGCCATAGAACTATCTGACCATGCGCCGGTCGGATGTACGATTATACTTGAATGATGAAAAATATTCTCATCATCATTTTTTTAATAAGCCAAATATTCCCACAGGGAGAATGGCTACCAGGAACAGCACATACTCTGCCCCAAGGCCGCTGGGAATACGGATTGTTTCAACCGGTGCGCTGGGGACAGTCTGAAAACAGAGAAATTTCATTTTATAAACTAACAGCTTTACTCATGCCCGGGGTGACAATTAAACAGGGTTGGGGACAGCGATCAGGATGGACAATTTCCACGACTCATGCATTGTATTACCCAACACCTTTATTAAAAATGGTTGCAAAGCCTGGGATTGGTGGAATGATTTCGCCAGAATTTGAAATACCGAATATGGTATCTTTGTGGAATATGGTACTTGCAAGTAAAGATCTGGATCAGGGCAAAATTTTTACTATAAAAGCAGGTATTGCATTAGCGTTTGGCGGAGGGGATTTAGCCATGGAATCCACCATTGATCTGCCGTTGATTTATCATAGGTTGGCTGTGTATTATAATAGTTGGTTGTTGCGTTTTGGGTCTGATGTTAATGGGCGCTTAAACAAAAAATGGACATATTTGGTCGATAGTGATTTGTTTCTAATACCGGGAATGAAAGGTTCGTTTGCTCTTGAACATAAAGGTATGGTTACTTGGGAAAAATCTTCACGTTTTCATATATCAATGGGTTATAAAATGGTTTATGGCCAGTATCCCGACGGTTATCCATCCGAAAATATAACCCGACTGCATATATTGCCTCTGCTTGATTTGCAATGGGCAAAAGAATGATCATTAAATAATGGACATTTATTTTTTGTTTCGACTATAAGGTTGTGCAGATAGTTTCCGCCTCAACAATGCTATAAAACATGTTTTTCATGTATATTAGAAATAGCTTGAATTATATTTGTATAATACAAATATAATGAAAATACTTTTTTCTTTTTTCACATTATTATGGATAATGCTGTTCGAAACTGCATTTGGGCAACCGACCTTATTCAAGGGTCAATTTTGGGCAAGCGGGCTTACAGGAAGCGATGTTCCCGCCGGGCAATCTGCATATGAATCATCTTTGGGATACATTCCAACACTTTCCCTGTCTCGGAATTTATCTGATTTATCTTTTATTGATTTTGAATGGGCATACCGATTCGACCGGTCCTATTCCGGAGATTCGCTATTTTCAAATAATGAAAAGAATCACCGTCTTTGGATACGGTATTCATCAGAAAAATTGGAAGCCCGCCTCGGCTTACAGAAAATTGTATTTGGGCCTTCTCAAATTTTACGGACTCTCTCCTGGTTTGATACCATCGATCTCAAAGATCCAACGGGTCAAACGGATGGTGTGGACGCATTTCGCATCAAATGGTTTCCATCCAATTCATTATCTATTTGGTCGTGGTTGATTAACTCTAATCAGGATACGATTTCATTTAGCGGACGGGCAGAACTTTCATCTTCTTTCGGTGAATTCGGATTTACATTCCATTCGGATCCATCCAAAATGCCCCAACAACTTGGACAATCGGGACTTATGATTTCCGATCCACATCAACGGTTTGCATTAGATATTCGACATGATGGTTTTATTGGATCTTGGATGGAAAGCGCACTTATCACTTCGAGACATTCAGATATCACAATGATTACCATCGGTGCTGATTATACTTTACCCATTTCTAACGGACTCTTAATCATGACCGAATACATGTTTATCAAAAATGCTGAATCTGAAGATCAGACACTCACTGCTTTTATGGCAATGCTGCCTTTTGGAATGGTTCATTCCCTCATGTTCATTTCTCAAATTGACTGGAAAGAAGATAGAACGTATAATTATTTTCGTTGGAGTGCGATCTATGACAAATACAGTTTAAATTTGGTTTTGTCACAAAGCCCCAATCGAACGGAATACAGTATTCCAGAAAAAAACTTACCTAAAACAGTTGCAGGGTTCGGAACGGGAATACAATTTATGTTCATTTACAATCATTAAAAGGGAAATTGGCACAAAGACTCGAAGACACAAAGTTATAATAGTTTTTTTCTTCGAGCCTTTGTGCCTTCGTGGAAATAAAAAGGAAAAATATGTCAAATAATTCAGTTGTAAACATCACAAATCTTCTTAAACAATTTCCAGTTGGCGGTGATTATTTCACTGCATTGAGCGACATCAATCTCAACTTGGAAAATGCAGAATTCATGGGCTTGGTGGGTCCATCCGGTTCCGGGAAAACAACCCTTTTAAATATTATTGGCGGTCTTGATTCTCCCACTAAAGGCAATGTAAATGTGCTTGGAATGGAACTCGGTTCTTCATCACACAACGAACGGGCTAATTTAAGAAAAACGAAAATGGGATTCATTTTTCAGAGTTACAATTTGCTTCCTGTTTATACCGTATTTGAAAATGTGGAATTGCCTCTGATTTTGAATAAAGTTGAAACACAGGAACGGAACCGACTCGTAACACAGGCCGTTGACTGGGTTGGGCTTTCCGACAAAATTGATTCTCGTCCTGCACAGTTGAGCGGCGGTGAATGTCAGCGAACAGCTATCGCCCGAGCCATTGTCCATAAACCAACATTGATTTTAGCAGACGAACCGACAGCCAATTTAGATGCTGAAAATTCTCATCATATAATGAATATTATGGTTAGGCTTAATAAAGAATTGGACACATCATTCATTTTCGCAACTCATGATGAAAAAATCATGGCCTATCTGCGGCGCATAATTCATCTGGAAGATGGACAGATTGTAAAAGATGAGCATTTTGATAATCCAAAATCCGGTAAAAATTAGTCTATGCTTTTTAATCTCGCTATTAAAAACTTGATCGGAGCCGGGATGCGGACCTGGCTGAATGTATTCGTAACAGCCGTTTCATTTTTTATGATTATTTTCATATCTGGGATGTATGACGGCATGCGGTCCCACGCCAAGCAAGTCACCATTGACACTGAAGTGGCCGGCGGTGCTTATTGGCATCCCCAATATGATCCATTGGATCCGTTTTCTTACGAAGATTCTCATGGAATTCCACCGGAAGAAATCAGGGATTTAATCAAAAATGAAAAGGCATTTTCCATCTTGGTGAGTCAGGCGTCCATTTATCCCAGCGGACGCATGATGCCCGTCACGATGAAAGGGATTGAACCGGAACAATCCATCATCAATCTGCCTACCAGATCGCTCTTGAAAGAGACCGACGGTTTGATCCCGGTGCTCATGGGAAACAGTATGGCAAATTACACAAAATTAAAAGTGGGCGATAGCTTTGCCATTCGCTGGTTAGATGCAAATCGCACGTATGATGCGGATGAAGGCTTGATCGTTTATATCATGGAAACGGAAAATTTTAAGGTGGACATGGGCACCATTTGGATTCCCCTTGAACGCGCACAAACCATGTTGGATATGAAAAATGAAGCTACTTATATCACATTTGCAAAAAACATTTCCACAGTTCAAGAAAAGGGAAATTGGATTTATCGTGATGTGGATTATTTGATGCGAGATATGGAAGCCATGATTGCGGCCGACGAACCCAATGCAAGGATCATGTATGCCATCCTTTTGGCATTGGCGGGTATGGGAATTTTCAATTCACAAATACTCTCCATTTTCCGACGACGGAAAGAAATCGGTACGCTTATGGCCATAGGCATGACGCGATCCCGTGTCGTAGGGTTATTCACTTTGGAAGGAGGAATGAATGCATTTTTTGCTTTGATCATGACTTTGGTTTTGGGCGGACCCGTATTCATTTATTTTTCCATGTATGGGATTCCCTTGCCCATTGATTATACAGAAATGGGGCTCATTATGGCGAAGAGACTCATCCCGGTTTACACCATGGGGCTTTTTGTCTCCACAACATTATTTATTTCATTTGTTGTTTTAGTTTTGAGTTATTTGCCATCACGACGGATTGCAAAAATGAAACCCACAGATGCGCTTCGGGGGAAAGTCGTCTAATGTTAAAATTCGTTCTAAAAGGCATTCTTCGAGATCGATCCCGAAGTTTATTCCCAATTATAGTGGTGTCTCTCATTGTGGCACTTGTGATTTTTAACCGGGGATTTCTTGTGGGAACCATGAATGGTATGTTTCGGGATACGGCTGTGATTTCATCGGGACATGTAAAAATTATGACCCACGCCTATCAGGAAGAGAGTCAACTGCTCCCCAACGATCTCGCACTTATGAATGTGGATGAAATAGTCGAAATATTGCACGTGGTATATCCAGACTATTTTTGGTCACCCAAAATATCATTTGCAGGATTATTGGACCTTCCAGATGAACACGGCGAAACAAAATCGCAAGGTCCCGTCATGGTTTACGGTATTGATTTTTTATCATCGGAATCTCGGCAATTTGAATTGTGGGAATTGGAAAAACGGATCGTTTCAGGACAAATGATTCAAAACCCTAATGATGCTTTGGTGGGCGCGAAATTAGCCGAAAAACTTGGGTTATCACTGGGGGATCGGGTGACCTATATCGGCACCACCATGAATAATGCATTTGCCACATTTAATTTTACGGTGGTGGGCACATTCAATCTTGGCATGGGACCATTAGATAAACAGATGATGCTGGTGGATATTGAAGGTGCACGCGTAGCGTTGGATATGGAGGACGCAGCATCAGAAATTCTCGGTTTTAAACATGATTTATATTATGACGATGATGCGTCTGTCATGATGCGAAATCAATTCAATGCCACCCATTTGGATACAACTGATATTTTCCGTTCAAGTATGATCGCACTTCGAGATGCGAATCAAATGGGCACTATGATAGACTTGGTGGATTGGTCCGTTTTTATAATCCTCGGAATTTTTCTTCTCATCGCCATGATTGTTTTGTGGAATATGGGTATCATGAGCGGACTGCGGCGATACGGTGAAATGGGAATTCGTCTTGCCATGGGCGAAACAAAAGGACAAGTGTATCGGTCGCTAATTTTGGAATCTGTGATTATTGGAACGATTGGAACCATCATTGGAACGCTCATCGGCTTACCCTTAACCTACTATGTGCAGGAAGTAGGTATTGATTATTCTGCAGCCTTTGAAAATTTGAATACTACGACAATGATTATGTCAACCGTATTCTATACGCAAGTAACACCGGACTTATATTATATAGGCATTATTCCAGGCGTTTTGGCAACGGTTTTTGGAACCATGTTGGCGGGACGAGCGATTTACAAACGGGAAATGGCACAGCTTTTTAAGGAATTAGAAACGTGATCGCTAGCCACAGAGCACACAGAGTTTTAAAAATTTAATTAATGATTTTCTCTGTGTTCTCCTTTGGCAGATAAAAAGGAATAAAATATGAGACACATTATATTGCTATTATTATTTTCATTTGTCTTTGGGCAAAATGAAATGACCGTTGAAGAAATTATTCAAGCCATGGATAATAATTTGAATGCAAAAAGCCGAGTACTTACCAGCAAAATGGTGGTTCACGGACGGCGGGCGAGCCGAACCATTGAATCAAAAAATTGGGTTGTGGGGACGGATTTAGCTTTTACGGAATATCTTTCACCACCCAGAGAAGCGGGCACTAAAATGCTGAAAGTGGGCAATAAACTCTGGACCTATTCTCCCCAAACAGATCGGGTGATCCAAATCTCCGGACACATGCTTCGTCAGTCCGTTATGGGTTCAGACATGTCCTATAATGATATGATGGAAGATCGCCCGCTTGTTGAACTATACGAAGCCACATTGGAGGGATCAATCGAGATCGATGGACGGGATCATTGGATCATGCTTCTTGAAGCAAAAGTGAAAGGGTTGTCCTATCCAAAACGACGGGCCTGGATCGATAAGGAATATTTACTCCCCATGAAAGAGGAGCTCTATGCCAAAAGTGGAAAACTCTTAAAAACATCCACAATGGATGGGATCAGAAAAATACAAGGCCGTTGGTTTCCTTCGCGATTTATTTTTAAAGATGAACTGAAACGTAACAGTAAAGGGACCGAATGGATTATAGACGAAATTGAGTTCGACAGAGATATCCCCGAAAGACGATTTTCCAAGGCGTTGTTGAGAAAATAGTTCAGTAAACAATATTAAATAATTTTTTCTATTTCCTTGTTTCATCAAACTTCTTTTAGGTTTATCCATGATTCTTATCATCGATAATTACGATTCGTTTACTTGGAATTTGGTGCAAGCTATTGAAACACTTGGCGACCGTGTAAATGTCAAAGCAAATGATAAATTGACCCTTATAAATGTCAGCGAACTCAATCCCGATAAAATAATTATTTCGCCTGGTCCAGGAACGCCGAAAGATGCTGGATTTTCCAATCAAATTATCAAAAACTTGTGGACGAATATTCCCATGCTCGGTGTTTGCTTGGGACATCAATGCATTGGGGAAGTTTTTGGAGCTAAAGTGGTTCAGTCTAAAAGAATTGTCCATGGAAAGACATCGTTAATTCATCATAATCAAGATAGTTTATTCAAGGGAATTCCATCTCCATTTCAGGGGGCAAGATATCACTCATTATCTTTAAATGCTGTACCAAAGGGCTTTACCGGAACAGCTTGGACTAACGATGGTGAAATCATGGCAATTGAACATATTAAAAAACCGGTGTTCGGAATACAGTTTCACCCGGAATCGTTTTTAACGCCTATGGGATATCATATATTGGAGAATTTTCTAAATGTCTAATAAAGACTTCGTTTTTCAAGGGAATGCCCATTCAGATTGGCTGGATATTTCAGCATCAAATCCCCTTGATATTATTTCTTTATCGTTGGAGAATTCTCCGAAAAAGTTAGTGGAATTTGTGAAGAACTATGAGGGGAAATTTATTGCTGGATATATTTCTTATGAATATGGCGTAAATCTATTAGGTGTATCTGTTAAAAAATCAAAGCAAATGCCAGCTGTACATTTCCGGGCTTACGATTCATACGAAAAACACCATCAAATTACATCTGGAAATAATGACATAAAATGGACGTCGTTTAAACCCCAAATTTCAACAGATGAGTATAAATTTAATTTTAATCGAATCATCCGGCATATAAGATCTGGAGATATTTACCAGTTAAATTATACCCATCCTTTGGTAGCCCGGGCCAATGTTGATCCAATCTCTCTTTTTGATGCTTTGCGTCAAAAAAATGAAGTCGGTTATTCTGTATTTATAAAGAATGACGATTGGGCAATACATTCTCTTTCCCCGGAGCAGTTTATTACCATTGAAAACGGTATCATTTCTACAAAACCCATCAAAGGGACTATTCCTCGGGGAAGTTCACCAAAAGAAGACGAACTAAATTTAAACAGATTGTTGACGAACGAAAAAGAACAGGCGGAATTGTATATGATTATTGACCTGTTACGTAATGATTTGGGAAAAGTGTGCCAAGCGGGGTCTGTTCGTGTCCTAGAATCAAAATCTATCCAACGATTGGAAAAAGTCTTTCATACGTACGGCCTTGTTCAAGGTAAACTAAAAGATGAAATTCATCCCATTGAAGCTCTTTTGTCTATGAGTCCCGGTGGTTCTATATCGGGCTGTCCTAAAAAGCGAGCTTGTGAAATAATTTCCGAGATTGAAACAACTCCCCGAAGTGTTTATACCGGAACCATAGGATATATTTTACCAAATGGCACATTGCATTTTAATATTGCCATTCGCACCATAACACAAATTGGAAATGAGCTCACCTTAGGTGTGGGCGGCGGCATTACTATTGGGTCAAACGTTGAAAATGAGTATAATGAAACACTGGCGAAGGCAGCGTCTTTTCAAAGATGATAGATGTACTTATAAATAATGTATGGACAAAAATGACTCAAGACGAATTACAGGTTGGGTCTGATGGGTTTGCATTTGAAGCGGGGTTATATGAAACAATGCGCACAATGGATTTTAAGCTTATTTTTCTTAGACCTCATTTAAACCGTTTATTTTCTTCAGCACTAAAAATTGGGTTAAAAATTCAGTATTCATTCATAGAAATAACTGAGATGCTAGAAAAGGTTATCGATAATTTCCCGGCCCCAAACCAGCGTATTCGTATTTTAGCAGTCCCTGATAAACTTATAGTTTATACGTCTCATTTAAATTTGGACCCTATAATTTATAAAGGAGTTTCCGCAATAACCGTTGAAGCGCAACGTAATATGCCGGAAGTTAAAACAACCAATTATCATACATGTTTATCAGCCGCCAAAAAAGCAACAGTGGCAAATTGTTTTGATGCAATATTGTGTGATAAAGATGGAAATGTGTTTGAAGGGAGCAAAAGTAATGTTTTTTGGGTAAAAACAGGAAAACTAACCACTAGAAAAAAGGATGTTTTGCCCGGTACAACAAGACAAATGATTATAGATAAATCCCCGATTACAGTACATTATGGTAAATTGAAAATAAGCGATGTGGCCGGTATTGATGAACTGTTGCTCACAAACAGTGGTTCGGGGGTTGTCCCTATTCTTAAGGTGGATAAAAACACCATTGGTGATGGAACCGTGGGACGAATCACCAGGGAATTGATGGACAATTATACAGGATGGTTACGAGATGAATTTATTTAGAACCATTAAAAAAATACTTAAATAGTAAATATAGAATAGACTCTCCTATAAAAAACATTAATTTCCGCTCTATTGTTTAATCATATTATGTTCAAATTCATTTCCATCTTATTCATTTCATTTTCCTGGACGATAGCACAGGTTCATGAAATATCAGGTAAAACTGTTGACCAAAAAGACGGTTCACCGATTGCCGGTGTAAATGTTATTATTACAGGTAGCGACGAAGGTGCCGCTTCAGATATAGAAGGCAATTTTACTTTTTCTACAAAACAACAGTTCCCATTTACACTATTTATTTCACATATTGGTTATGACCCTTTAACTGTAACCGTCAAAAGCGACAGTTTTTTACTCATTAAGCTAATAGCTGCTATAATCGTTGGCCAGGAAATTGATGTTATGGGTGTAAGGCGAAAAGTAGAATTAGATGTTGCTTCAGCTGTGGATAGAATTGATATTAAAGCTATTGAACTCCAAGGCGCCCGGGATATTGGCAGTGCCTTACGTCGTGTTTCCAGCTTGCAGCTGACATATGCTAATAGCGGAAAACAGACTATTAGCATTCGCGGTAGCAACGCTACAGATGTGGCTGTGTTTTTAGATGGCGTACGTATTAACGATTCCAACACTGGAGTCGCCGATTTGTCATTCATTGATTTGAATTCTATAGAACAGATTCAAGTGGTAAAAGGGGGCGCCTCATCATTGTTTGGCAGCGACGCTATTGGGGGAGTTGTTAACATCGAAAGTCGTAAAGCTGTGAATAATTCTATTTATTTTATGGAAGGACTGGGTCAAACATATGCAGATGATATGGATCTTTCATACGGCGCTACTGGAGTGTTTGGGCCAGTGGGAATCGGCGGTCGTTTCACAGGAAAAAAACGTGCTTTCGGCGGACGGACTGTTACAACGTCCATTTTTAATAATGCGTTTGCAGGATTGAGTTTTTCGCCTGGAAGGTTTGATATAAGCTGGTATGATTTAAGCAAAACATTGGAATTCGAATCTGGGAGCGTAACATCAGACGATGGTCTGGAAGTGGTCAGTGGAAAATATTCAGGCTCAATTTTGAATACGCATGATTGGACATTTATGGTAGGGCAGCGGGCATGGCAATTGGATCAGAATTATTTTACGAGCGTGAAGGAATTGCTAGATGATGGCTCTCTTATGCTACAAGCTTCAAAAGGGTTTTCGATCCGTGAAATAAAAAATACAATTCAAATTGAATCTGAAGAACAGTTTTTTAACGGTGATCGTAAATACTTTAATGTGGATGAAATCGCTATAGAAAGACATGTCGCGGATATGTCTAGAAAAACCAATGCATTCGCTCTTGTTTCTCGCTGGGCTATTGTAAGCGATAGTCCCATTATAGACCATATTAATTGGGAGTTTGGTTATCGGTTTAATAATATTAAAACAACTCTCAATGAAACATATAATTATTATACCATGGGAAATCTCCCAGTGGAAACAATCAAGAGTGAATTTTCTGCTTTGGTTACCAGTAAGCGATTAGGGGTACATGTAGATGGTCAAACCAATAAACTGCGATATTCATTGTTTGTGAATCAAGGAAACAATTCTCGATTACCAACATTGAGCGACCGTTTTCGTTTTGCCCATGCCGTCTTTGATAGTGCCATGGATACAGTTCTTACCCGCGAATACTTGTCTACCACGGAATTGAATATGGATATGACATTTATGGATATTCAAACTGAATTGCCCATTTCAGAAATGAACCTCATTCTTGGTGTTTTTATTAATGATTTCACAAATAAGATTGCGTATCGTCCGGTTGAAAAAGGTCCACCTATACCGTTTAACGATATGACAGCGGATATTCGTGGGTTTGAAGCCGCTTTAAAAATGGCTATGTTTGATGGCAAGTTTTCTGTTAGCAGTGCTGGCACTTGGTTGAGCATCAGCAATATTTTGGTCTTTCCCAATAAGCCGGAATATCGTTTTGTATCTACTGCTGAATTAAACCTGGGTTGGCTCACAATGAGTTATGATCATGTGAATGAGGGAGAACAATATTATTATATTGCCGGCTTTGGCGATGGCGTGCGTAAGCCCCGCGAAAATGCCAACTTAAACATAACCTTGCAGAAAAAAATATGGAAGGTAAACTGCAGTTTATCATATACCCTGCGGAACATGATGTCTAAAGAAGAATTGGATATGACACTTGAAGAAAGCATCCGTGAAGGGTTTAATTATTTTGAGCGTTATAGGGAAATCATCACGTTTAAAATCAGTTTATAGAAAATGAAACATTTTTCACTATTATTTTTATTCATTATTTTTCTTTCCTGCGAATCTCCCTTTGCCACCAAACCAACAGAGGGTGATGTTTTTGAAGTCACCCAAGACTATAACGGTGAAAAAATTTACCATCCAACAGCGGTGACAATTGAATGGTCAAATATAACGATTAAAAACTTTAAAGAATTTCTCGTGGAACGTTCAATTACTATTGGAGATAGTACGGTCTGGGAAGAGCGTGCTCGAATTTTAGATTCGCTATCCACAGTTTATACAGACACTATAGACGATGATGCTACATTTCAATATCGCGTGCAGATTGTAGATAAAGATGATCAGTTTATAGTTGCCCATTCAGAACCACTTATTGTTCCAAATGTGCAAGCGCTTCGAGTGCCAAACGATTATGAAAATCCACAAAATGCGTTTGATTCAAAATTCATTGATGACGGAGATACAGTAAAAATATATCCGGGCCTTTATCAAGGGCATTTTGAATTCATGGATAAAGATGCGGTTATTCGCGCAATAACGATTCCGGAAATAACCTTGTTCGGAGCAGATGTTGGGCTGGGTTCTGTGGTAAAAATGAATCGCGGCACATTGGAAGGTCTTACGATTATTGGTGGTTACGCTCTTTCTGGCGGTGGCATTTTTGCTGAAGGAACTGCAGTAATAAAAAATTGTATTATCAGGAGAAATAGAGCTGTAATCAATGAAACTGCAAATATACAGATTTACCCAAACGGAATGGGTGGAGGAATATATTTGAAGGAAGATGCGAAATTAATTTCCTGCCGAATTACCCGTAATCATTCCCAGCGGGAAGGCGGCGGCATTTTAACAGATGGAAACAATGAAATTTTAAACTGTACGATTGATAATAATAATATATATTCAGCGTATGTGGGCGCAACCTATAGCGGCGCCGGATTACACCAGGAAGGGGGTGTGTTGGTGATGCGCAATACCAAGTTTAAACGAAACAACACGCAAGGTTTTGGTGCTGCTATCAATAGTAAAGCAGTTATTGAGGTTACCAATTGTTTGTTTGAGAAAAATAAAAGCGGCGGTGGCGGTGGATTTATAGTTGGCAATACAAGCAGAGCGGATATTATGAATTGTGTATTTTTTGGAAATAGAACATTTAGCTCAACTTATAGCGGAGCTATTGTTAATTTTGGAAATGTATCTATATTAAACACAGTTGTGTGGAAAAACGGCGGTGAAATAGATTACAGACTGTATCCTCGATCTGCCACCTATACTGACAGCGATGAATTTAGAGTGCAGTCCGGTACGGGAAATATTAACACAGATCCTTTTTTTGAAAACCCATCAAATGGGAATTTTCACCTTCAGTCGGATTCTCCATGTATAAATGCAGGCAATACCGATAGCATATATAATAATTCAAACGGCTCACGCAATGACATGGGTATCTATGGCGGGCCCTATGGCGATGATTGGTAGGGAAAAAATAATATATTAACTTCCGTTAGATTTATACTCTCTTCACCGCTGGAGACTTCTTTTTCACTATAGGATCTGTCCCCCACTACAATGACTTCTTTGCCTTTTAAAACAGCTGGATTTAACCCAATCCATATATTCCCAGGTTTTAACACAACAATAGTTCGCATTTCATAACCAATATGAGATGCTTGAATCCTGATTGGATAATGATCTGTCCATTCCAAATTGAAGAAACCGGCTGTATCGGTAACCGTTCCTATGTTTGAATTTATAATAGTTAAATCCACACCAACGATTCCAACGCCCGTGCGAATATTAACAACATTACCGGTTGCAGGAATTCCTGTTTGGCAAAAAACAAATGCGAATAAACAGAAAAAATGAACTCTTTTATATATTTTTACCATAAAATAAATGAATACATTGTGTCATGTGTCCTCTAAAATTTAATATTCCAAACGTTATACATGTTTAAAAAATCGGATAAAAAAATTAAAAAATAATTTAATTGGTATATATTAATATTTTTTCTATTTTCAATTGCTGATAACGAATCACTGATTACGTTAGGCTACTTGTGATCAATAACTACAATAATTAATAAGCCAATAAAAAACTGGTTTATAATCATTAAACAAAAACAAGAGGTTAGTTCATGAAAAAGCTACTCACTTTAATAACAATGGCAATTGTCGTTGTCCCAACAATACTCCTATCTCAATCCAGCGGGAAGGTTTCCGGAACGATTTTGAATGAAGAAGGATCTCCTCTCGGAGGTACGAACGTTTTTATTGTAGGAAGCGCCTATGGTAGCGCTTCTGATGAAAATGGTAAATATTTCATATTAGATGTTCCTGTCGGCACTCACTCTGTTCGTGTAGATTATATTGGATATAAAAGTGTTACTGTGAAAAATGTGAATGTTTCCGAAAATTTAACAACAAATCTGGATTTTTCACTAGAAGTGGCTGCTCTTGAAGGAGAAGCTGTTGAAATTATTGCTGAAAGACCGATTATTAATACATCTGCAACAAACACAACTCGAATAATTGATAAAGATATTATCCAAAATATTGCTCTTCGAGGCATTGAAAACCTAGTGGCGTTGCAAACGGGTGCGGTCAGCAGCGGCGGTCAAATTTATGTTCGCGGCAGTCGAAGCGGCGATATGGCATATTATGTTGATGGTGTTTATACTGTAAACCCTTTTACGCTTTCTAATACCGGCGTGGTCAGTATGAACGCTATGGAGCAGATTTCATTCCAATCCGGCGGTTTTGATGCGCAATTTGGAAATTCAAATGGCGGCGTGGTAAATACAACCACACGAACCGGCGGTGAAGCAGTTTCCATGGGTGTTGAATTTGTAACAGATCTTGGAGCTGCTGCAACCGTTGACAAAGATGAGCTGCATAGCTATGGTTACCAATTGATGAGCTTTGATGTGGGCGGTCCTTTAGGAGATAAGATCAGATATTTTGGTAGTTTTGAACGCATCACCATGGACGATGCAAGTCCATCCGTTTCTTACTATCCATCCATAGAGCGAGCCGAAGGAGATTCTGCTGCAGGCGCCGCAGCTGATCCTCTTGAAGCTACAGTATTGGTCGACTTCACGAGTGATTCCACCTCTATAATTTATTCTGATTATAAACGTTTATACGGCCCCAAAGAAAATGCCGGGCTAACTCGTGATGTAATGACCGGGAATATAGTTTTTGATATGGGAACGATCAGAGTTAAAGCCGGTGGTTCGTTTACCAGGAAAAATTCGCGGGGAGACCTGGGTGAAAGTATGACAATGAGCCAGGGAGATTATCCTTATACATATACACTTTTGAACTCTGCAAATACTCCTTGGTACGAATCTGCGACTAAATCCGGGTATGCCAATTTTACTCTGCGGTTAGGCTCAACATCGTTTGCAAAAATCAACCTCAGTTATTATAACTATGCCCGGGAATATGGTGACAATCGCCATAGAGACAATATAATGGATTATGGCAACCTGGACGTTGCCGGTAATGAAGCATTAATTGATTGGGGTCAAAACCCTCTTGCTGTAGAGGATTTTGCGTATTTTACTAATTTTGGCAGTGTCTATGATGAATATCGAATAAATAATATCAGTTATATTGGAGCAAAAGCTGATTATCTTAATCAAATGGGTAGTCATGAAATAAAAACCGGTTTTGAATACCGGAAACATACCATTCGGGACTATCGTTTGGCTCAGCCTATGGAAATTGCCGGTGGTTATCACAAGGCTTCCCAGTCCGGTCAAGATGTAAATGATCCGACCTGGTTATATACGTTGTACAGGAATGCATATACAATGAATATTGGATATGATCAACAAGGTAAAGAGGCTGATAGTTATGATGCAAGCACAGGCACTACAGCCCCCGGGGAACCGGTGATTATGGGCGCGTATATTCAAGATAAGATAGAGTTAGAGGATCTTGTATTGAGTATCGGTTTACGGTATGACAGTTTTGACTTTGGGTCAGAGGTTCCGGCAACCTGGGATGAAATTTTTACGGATAATGGTCGTATTGATCATGTTGCATCAGGGTATAAAACAGTGGATTCATATACGTATATTTCGCCACGAGTTGGTGTCACATTCCCGGTGACAGATAAAACAGTTCTGCATGCGCAGTATGGTAAATTTGTCCAGCATCCCATATTGAATAGGTTGTATTTATCCGATTCTCATTTTGCAGCAAATTTGAGCCAGGGGAATCACACCGTATCTCCAAATGGAGGTTTAAAACCGGAAAAAACAACGCAATATGAAATTGGTTTTGCACAGCAATTCGGAAATTTTGCGGCCATTGATTTGACCGGTTATTATAAGGAAGTCCGTGACTATACCTCTATGTCCAATCACGTAGGATCGACGGTTGATGGAGCAAAATTTAGTTGGGCCCAGTATGAAAATGGTGACTATGGTGTGGTGAAGGGACTGTCCGCCGCTTTGAAAATGCGCCGGATGCGCGGTGTTTTAATTGATATGAACTACACAATACAGTGGGCAAACGGAACTGGCTCTGATCCGCAAACGAACTGGAATGTTGCTTGGATCGGTGATGATTATCCAACATCAATTAATCCGCTTGATTTTGATCAGAGGCATACGGGATCAATTATGGCCGATTACCAGGCAGGTAAAGTTGCCGGTTTATTTGATTTAGGTATTAATGCCTTATATCGATTTGGCAGTGGCACAGCTTATACGCCATCGGTGATGCAGTCAGCTGTTTTTGGTCGAGGTTGGTACGCGCCTGTTGCTGGTATAAACTCCAGTTATAAGCCGTGGACTTCAAACTTGGATATTAGAATCAATCTCTCTGATTTAGCCGGAACGGGTGTATCGGCTTATATTCTTATACTGAACGCCCTGAATACAGAAAATGTCAATAATGTGTATCCGGGAACAGGTTCAACGGGAGAAGATGGTTGGATTGAAACAGCTGCGGGACAAATATGGTCTAAGGGGAATGTTATAGGCTCGACCTTTTACGAAGATCGTTTAAAAAATCCCAGCCGCTGGGAGAGCCCGAGAATGATTCGCGTTGGTTTAACGTACAGCCTGTAATTTCAATAAACAGAGGTAACAAAAATGAAAAAAAATCTATTTATTAAACAGATTAGAAGCATATTATTCTTTTCTTTTCTTTTCTCCATTATGACCACAGGGTTAATAGGAGAAAAGAGAGGCGGCAGATTAAATTTGCCGGGCCCATTATACAAAGCAGATGCCGGACAGTTTGATGGTAATCGAATACGCGATGACTTGGAAAACAATGGTATGCTTGTATCCCATCGGATTACAGGTCATTCGGGAATGGAATGGCCTAAGGGTTCCCATCTCTACATTAACTTTGCTTCAGGACTCTGGATTGCAGGTAAGGTCGACGGTCAAATCCGAACCGCTGTTGCAGAATATGGGCCTGAATTTGTGGCCGGACCTTGGGGGAGTGATCAAGGAGCCTCCGAACACAAGCTATATATAGTAAATAAATCTGATTTAGCAGATCCTCTGGCAAGTGATGATTTCCAGAACTGGCCAGTCGATTTGGGAGCGCCTTGGGTAGATGAAGACGGAGATGGGGTTTATACTCCATTGCCGGCAGGGCTTGACCACCCGGAATTTATCGGCGACCAGGTGATTTGGTGGGTGATGAATGATGGCTATCAAGCACAACACTCCATTTTTAACACGTTGCCTTTGGGCGTTGAATTGCAAATGACCATTTGGGGATATGATAGACCGGACGCTTTTGGTGATATGATGTTCGTTAAAGCGTTGATCATCAATAAAAGCGGTGTGGATGTTGATTCGACCATTATTGGTCTATGGGCAGACCCCGATCTTGGTGATGCAGGGGATGACTTTGTCGGATGCGATACAACCCTCAGTTTAGGTTTTTGTTATAACGATGGCGCTGATTCTGATTATGGTGGAGATCCGCCGGCTATAGGTTATGACTTTTTCCAGGGACCCATTGTGGAATCTGCCGGTGATACAGCTTTTGCCTATGGCAGGCTTATCCCGGGTTATAAAAACCTCGAAATGAGTTCTTTTACAAAATATATTAATGGCGATCCGGTTTATGCTGATCCGAATACTGCGGAAGAAGCATACAACTATATGTCTGGCTACCTCAGGGATGGTTCACCATTTATTAACTCTGAAACAGGTGAAGCAGGTAAGTTTGTTCACCCGGACGATCCAAACCTTAATACGGGCGCCGGTGATGGCGTTTGGGTTGATTCAGATGATCATGCTTCAGGCGATCGACGGTTTTTAATGAACGTTGGTCCATTTACACTTGCAGCTGAGGACTCTCAGGAAGTCGTTTTTGGTATGATAATTGCTCGCGGTAATAGTGCCCTTTCCTCAATTACAGCATTGAAAGAGGTCGATCAATTGGCGCAGCTCGCATACGATATTCAGTTTGCGTTACCTGCCTCTCCAATTTCTCCGGATGTTGCAGTAAGTACATCTAATGATGCTATTTTGCTCACTTGGGACGACGGTGTGAATGCAGTAGAAAGCTACGAGGCATTAGATGTGATTGATAAACTCCCCGTCCCGGTCTCTTTTGATACAACCTGGGTTACGGACATTATATTTGGGGTGACATCGGATACAGTGATCGTTGGAATCGATACAACGATTACGATGGATACGACTTATACATTTATTCAAATAGTAGATAACATTGACACCACTTTCGAAGGTGAGAATACTACATTTACTTTTCAGGGATACAATGTTTATCAATTAGAAACCGCATCCGGGCAAGGAGCCGCAAAACGAGTTGCCACGTATGATTTGATTGATGGAATTACGGAAATATTCGATGATGTATTTGATGCAACCCTTGGTGAAATAATCAATCGCCGTGTACAGTTTGGTTCTGACAGCGGTATCAAACGGAGTATTGAAATTGATACAGATGGTTTAAATGGTGGAATTCCGCTGAAGACCAATCGAGCATATTACTTTGCTGTGACTACTTATGGATATAATCCCTATGGAATTCCGAGAACATTGGAAAGTTCGATGAACATAATAACTATCCGTCCGCAAATCGCAACCACGCGAGATGAACCCGTGACCAGTTATGGTACATCGTCTATCGCCGCCACGCATAGCGTCGGCGCTTCAGACGGATCAGCTGTTGCAGTGATCATTGATCCGTTATTGATTACAGGTGATGAATATCAAATTTCGTTTCGTTTTAATGCTGACACTACAACCCTTGTCTGGGACCTGACCAACACCACCACCAGTACACTGCTGGTTTCGGGTAATCCCATACAAGGCGGCGTAGATATGGAGAGCGGAGACGATGTTGGAGTCGGTGCAAATCCGATCGTTGAGGGATTGCAGATAATAGTAAGTGGTCCGCCAAATGAATTCAAGGACTTCTACGCTACCCATAATGCCGATGGCGCTATCGATGGTTATGCCGGCGCTTCAGCCGATTATAATGGTTATCCCGGTATGGGCCGAGATAATATGGAAAACCAGCAGACTAATGGCTCGACGTGGTTTATTACTACCAGCAACGGATCCAACAAAAACTACGAGGATTTCTACCCTTACGTGACCCGTTATGCCGGAGGATATGGAAATCCGGATGGCGGTATGCAGTATTTAATTCCTGACGATTATGAGTTCCGCTTTACCGCAACCGGGAGTAAGATGCTTAATAGGGGTACAGATCTGGTTGTTGATACACCGCTCGAAATCTGGAATATTGGTGATGTTAATGATCCGGATGACGATTTTCAGCTGATGGGAATATTCAATGACTCTAATGAAGATGGCGAATGGAACATGTATCAGGATGACAGCCCAATTTCCGGCGGAACCAATGATCCGTACATGGAAGGATTTTATGTATTGGAGCATGCGGATAGGGCGCCCGGTACTGCTGGATATGAAGCTATGGTAGCTGCCCTTACCGCTGATCCCATGGCCAGCGGTGTTTATATATGGGCAACAGGCCCTGGATTACCACTTTCAGCTGTTGGTCAGATCACTAGAGTCGTTTTGCTGAACATGACATTCGCAAACTGGAACGGTGGCGATGTGGAGGCTGATCCATTTGTAGTCGATGCGGAGATACCTGAAGAAGGAACTATATTCCGGATGGTGACCACCAAGCCCAACGCCTTGAGCGATGTCTTCACAATTGATACAGATAACGCTAAGACCGCCACAGTGGCATATGATCCAAAAGAAATCAATGTCTGGCCAAATCCATACTTTGCATACAACCCGGAAGAGAGAACACCTGTTGAAAGACAAGTCACGTTTACACATCTTCCAGAAGACGGGACAGCGACAATTCGCGTGTTCAATCTTGCCGGTGAATTGGTTAGAAAAATGGTTCACAATGATGGAACGCAATATGAAGTTTGGAATTTAACCAATAACTTCAATATTCCCGTTGCTAGCGGAATGTATATTGCCCATATTGAAACTGCTTCGGGAGATAAATTACTTAAGATAGCTGTTGTTCAGCCCGAAGAACGCATAGATGTCTATTAACAGCAAAAGGAGAGATTAATAATGAAAACAAAATACACAAGTCTAATCATTGCGGGTGCATTACTTGCTACAACCTTTGCTGGGACAATTAAGTCAAGGGGCACTGCCGGTGCAACTCAGTTGTCTGTACCTGTGGGGGCACATGGCATTGCTTTGAATGGAGCAAATCTTGCAACTGTCAGTGGTGTGGATGCACTATTCTTTAACCCGGCGGGAGCATCCAACTTCGATAAATCATTTGAAGCTGTGTTTACAAATATGTCCTATATCGCGGATATAGAGGTAAACTATGTTGCACTTGTCGCCAATGCCGGTAAATCCGGCGTATTTGGCTTTAGCGTGAAATCATTTGATTTTGGTGAAATTGTCAGAACATCAGCGGAGAATACGGAAGGAACAGGTGAAACATTCTCACCTGACTTCATGACTGTCTCCGCTACATGGTCAAAAGCATTGGCTGACCGTATGCGTGTTGGGGTGAATTTAAAATATGTCCAAGAACGTATTATGCGAACAACAGCGAGTGGTATTGGTGTAGATATGGGTGTTCAGTACAGTTTCGCTAATCTTCCTGTCAAAATCGGAGTCATGCTGAGCAATCTGGGTTCCAAAATGCAGTATGCAGGATCAGATCTGGAACAGAAACTTTCACCTGATGAATCAGAAGATGGCACAAAGAATGAAAGCTTTCAGATTGTATCGGAAGGGTTTGAAATACCTGCTGAATTAAATATGTCAATAAATTATGAAGTCATACCCAACCTTTCCCTCATGGCATCCTTTAACAATAACAGCTTTTCAAATAATCAGCTGCGTTTAGGGGGTGAATATAATACTACCATGGGAACATCATCTTTATGGATTGGCGGAGCGATAGCAATTGAAAGCATTGATGATGAAAAACCGGACGATATTAAACAAGGTGATTGGGATGAATATGGTGGCTCTAATTTTGGCACTACTTTTGGAGCAGGAATTAATTATCCCATCGGAAATATGATTGTCTCTTTAGAAGTAGCCCAAAGATCAGTTGTAGATTATTTTGATAATAACCTGGTCTATTCGATTAAGATAGCCTTCTAAATTATTTTAAAATCAGAAGGAAATGGAAAAAGCCCTCTTGGGGCTTTTTCCATTTCCTATTGTGAGCATTAACCAAAAACAGGTACATTTTACAGTCTTAATTATTATTGGCATATTTTTATTAATTATAATATTTCCACCTGTACCAAACATTCTAATCAAAGTGACACCTCATACATAACACCGATTGTCTTTCATTCTGATCGAGACGGGAATCGGGAAATCTATATCGTGGATTCTGACGGTAACAATACCATCGGGCTCACAGATGATTCCGCAATGGATTCTAATCCTCAATGGTCTCCAACCGGAGAGCAAATTGCTTTTGTCTCTTACCGGAATGGTAATGCCGAGCTTTACGTAATGAACAGCAACGGTCGATAACGATTCCGGAAATAACTTTGTTTGGAGCAGATGTTGGGCTGGGTTCTGTGGTAAAAATGAATCGAGACACATTGGAAGGTCTTACGATTATTGGTGGTTACGCTCTTTCTAGCGGTGGATTTATAGTTGGCAATACAAGCAGAGCGGATATTATGAATTGTGTATTTTTCAGAAATAGAACATTTAGCTCAACTTATAGCGGAGCTATTGTTAATTTTGGAAATGTATCTATATTAAACACAGTTGTGTGGAAAAACGGCGATGATTGGTAGGGAAAAAATAATATATTAACTTCCTGATTATGATCAGGAAAAAAAATCAAATTAAAGATAAGCAGCCCTTTTATCTTATGCCATGTTCCGGGTGAAACATATTTTAATAAACTTGATCGTTATTCTAATTATCATCTTTGGAATGCAGATTTTACAATCAAAAGAATCCGTTTCCCCTGAATTCAAAAACTTAAAGTCAACCGTGCAATATATAGGTGATGTAGAATGTGCTGCTTGCCACCCTGATATATATAATAGTTTTATTAAAACAGGCATGGGGCGTTCTTTTTACCCATCAGAGAGCGCTGAAATCATTGAAGATTTTCAAAATAATGAACCTGTATATGATGCCAAAAATAATTTTTATTATACTGCATCACTCGTGAATGATAAAATGGTACAAATAGAATATCGTTTAAATCAAAACGGAGACAAAATTTATGAACGCAGTAAGATGGTGGATTATATCATCGGTTCCGGAAATCACAACCGTACGTATCTATCTATTCAAAATGGATTTATCACAGAATTACCTTTAACGTGGTATTCTGATCAGAAAAAATGGGATTTGAGCCCAGGATATTATTCTAATAATATGCGTTTTTCCCGACCAATTGTTGAAAAATGCATGCACTGCCACAATAGTTTTACAGACTATGAGCCTTTAGCGCAAAACAAATATAATACTCCTTTACCTCATGGAATTGGGTGCGAACGGTGTCATGGGCCTGGTCAGTTGCATGTTCAATCCCGAATAGAGAAGATGAATGACCAAAAGGGGAAAATAGATTATACAATTGTAAATCCCAAGCACCTCCCCTTTCAAGAACAATTGGATGTTTGCCAACAATGTCATTTACAGGGAGAAATCAGCGTATTTAAACAAGGCAAACAAAGTAGCGATTTTCGCCCGGGAATGCTCTTAAGTCATGTAAAAAGTATATTTATGGATTCTTCATCAGATCCCAATGAATTTCGTATTGCCAGTCACGCAGAACGTTTAGCCAAAAGCGCCTGTTTTAAAGAAAGTGCTTCCTTAACGTGTATTACTTGTCATAACCCACATGTGCCGGTCCAAGACCATAGCCAACACTCATTTAATAAGCATTGTGTTTCCTGCCATGAGTTAAACGTCCTTTCGTTGACCAATAGCGTCGCAAACCATCGTCCAGGAGCAGATTGTATTCAGTGTCATATGCCCCAAGGTAATACAGCGGACATTCCCCATGTAAATTTTACTGATCATAAAATTCAAATCAGCCAATCATCGACAATTGTCAAAAAACCGGACAAAAGCTACAGTTATAAAAAACCGAAAGAACTGACGAATTACTTTCTTGAAACAGATCGTGATGCCAACGTACAAAAAGGAATAGCGTACATACGATATTATGAATCTCGCCACGAACACAAAGATTACCTGCAATTGGCAATTTCGTTATTAGAAAACAATTTAATCAATAAGGTTCACCATATTTCCGGTTGGTATCATTTGGCGCGAGCGTATCATTTACTGGGGAATTTGAGAAAAGCAGAATCAGCGTATCAACAAACAATAAAATATGATTCAACCCATGTTTTGGCTAATGCACAGCTGGGTATCTTAAATTTGGAATCAGACAAGCTAGAACAGGCAAACTATTTCTTTCGCAAGTCAATAAATTTTTATTCATATATACCCGTTGTTTGGAATAATCTTGGTCAAACACTAATACTATCAGATTCTGCTTCTGCCGCTTTTGCTGCATATACACAGGCCATTATCTTGGATCCGGATTATGCAAATGCGTATAATAATAGAGGAGAAATTTTGTTATATAAACAAAATAACACCGGTAAAGCCAAAGTTAATTTTTTGTCCTGTTTAGCAATAGAACCAGATAATATTTTTGCTCTGCATAACATGAGCAATGTTTCAATCGTAGAGAAGAAGTGGGACAGTGCAAAGAAATTCGCACTCCTAGCGTTGGAGATTGATTCTGGATTTATTCCGTCTTACGGCACCCTTTCTACTATATTTCAGCACAGTGGCAACATCGACCAGGCGCGAGCTGCTTTATTAAAAATACTTGAACTCGATCCAAATAATCCCGATGCAATAAAAATCCTTGAAACTTTCGCAGATTAACCTAAATTCTGCTGAAGACAGACTTAACTCAAGACAGTATAAACTCTTGTTTATGCTTGTCAGTAGAGTTAGGAGCAGTTAATATCACGGTCGTTATTATGACATGCGGAGTTCTTTTATGTCCTTATCGGCCAGACATTAAATAAAATAATTAATTAATCGGAGAATGGTTATGTTAAAACATACCCTCAAGCTATTTACAATTCTATTGATCCCAATGATGCTTTTTGCTGGTGAGACAGGAAAAATTGCCGGGTCAGTAACAGATAAATCAAACGGAAATTTATTACCGGGCGTTAATGTTATTCTGGATGGAACCAATATGGGAGCCGCTACAGATTCCAATGGAGATTTTTATATTCTGAATGTTCCTCCCGGTATATATAGCGTAAAGTTTAGTTTTATTGGCTATGCTAAAGTCACGATTGAGAATGTGCGTGTTGCTAAAGATCTTACAACAAATTTATATACAATCGAGCTATCATCTGAAGCAATTGCCGGAAAAGAAATAATAGTCGTTGCTGAAAAGCCCCTTATCGAAATTAATGCTACCAATGAAGTTCGGATTGTACGCGGAGAAGATATAAGAAATATGCCTATTCGAGGTTATGAAAATGTAGCTGCTATTCAAACAGGTGTTGTAGTTGACGCTTCGGGGAATATGCACGTACGGGGCGGAAGATCCGATGGGGTTGGTTTTTATGTTGATGGTGTATTGGTTAATAACTCATATACACTTAGTCGATCAGGAAGCGTTCCCAACCTAAGTTTGGAAGAGGTGTCATACCAAGCGGGCGGTTTTGGGGCCGAATATGGTTCTGCTACAGCCGGCATTGTAAGTACGACAACAAAAACGGGCGGGTCAAGATTAGAGGCATCTGCAGAAACTATCACAGATGCTCTCATATCTGCTGGTGCTACAGGTCCTGATGAGCCACAACCCTTTGCTTACTCGTATGGTTACAATCTTATTTCAGCCTCTCTAGGCGGACCGGTAACCAATATGCTTCGCTTATATGGTGCGGTAGAAATGAGCAGTATGGACGATGCCTACCCGACGACCGGGCAATTTCCAAAATATACGGGTAAGATTAATCCGGCAAATGGACTGCCCGATAATGGCGAGCTATTTGTTGATTCCAATGGTAACACGATCTATGATGAAGGTGAAGACTTTACGGACGCTGATGGCAATGGCGTTTACGATGGTCCGGACTATTTGGCCATTGATGCAAATGATTTACAGTTATGGGATGGGCCGAAACCCAATAATGGTGTTGACAGGATGTCTTATATTGGAAATGTTCTTTTGGATCTTCAGCCTGTCACCGGTCTTAAATGGAAACTACGTATGGGTATAAATGGTTATAGTAGCGATCGTACGCATTACAGTCATAGTAGAGCAATGTTTGACTATTATAATACAGCAAGCACAGATCAAAAAGTAGGTTCAAGCGGTGGATTAAGACTGCGTTTTAACCAGTCTCATAACCGTTATAATTCATTTCACACCCGATTGTCAGGCGCAGTCCCCGGTGTAGATAAAATGTTTTTTAATTTGCAGTACAGTAACTCTACTGAATCCTATGAACTCCACGACCCCGTATTTAAAAAAGGTTTTGGCAAGTATGTGTATGAAGATGGTACTGTTTCCAATGAAACAATCCCTTATATCCAATTTGGAAAGAAAGAAGATTATGCAAGCCCCGTATGGGTATATGAGGATTCAAACGGTGTTCGCAGTACAACATCATATTGGCTTGATAATGAAGATTTAAGTTTTGTGCAGGTGAATTATGATACAACCTGGATAAACCCTTTGTATACATCCGTGGGTATCGCACCATCTCCCCATGTAGAAATAGTCCAATATTCATTAGCGGGATCAGCAAGTACATCTTATGAGAAGCGTAATACATCTCGACAGATGATAAATGGTTCATTGGTGTGGCAGTATGGTCACCATGAGCTCAAGTTCGGCGGAGAATACGCGGATAATACTGTTCGCTATTACCGTATGGGCAGGGCATCTTCACTTTCCCGTTATTTTAATAACAATCCTGCGTATTCACCTACACAGGATATATATCGCTGGGATGCTGCGTTTAATGATAGCGCCGGCGCATTAATCCGGGATTATGCCGGTGATGGTATTGCGGATTATTTACAGGATCAAACGGATATTTGGGATGGTGATGGGGATTATGCCGACTACTTTGATACTTATAAAACATCAGCTTATGTTTCTGCTTATGCTGAAAACATCGGTTATAATGTAACGGGTGAAAAAGAAGTAAATAAAGGCACAGATAAAGCACGTAAACCCATTATAGGTGCACTGTATATACAGGATAAGTTTGAAATTAAAGATTTAATTCTAAATTTAGGACTGCGTTACGATTATATAAATCCTGCTACTGAAGTATTTAATCCGCTTACAGGTGGCAATACAAATATCGTCATTGCTTCAGATGGTACAATTGCAGGAATGGTCTATCAGGATGAGGACGGGAAATACACTTCTCCCGACCCAACAGAATACGATAGCAATGGTCTGTCTCATCAGGTTTTGGCGAACCCTACAAAACAAATCAGCCCCAGGATTGGTCTGGCGTTCCCCGTTACAGATAAAACGGTATTTCATGCTCAATACGGTTGGTATTTACAACAACCAGAATTCAACCGCTTGTATTTGAGTTATGCCCGGTTTACTTCAAACCTTCAGCAAGGAAACTTTACAATTTCTGCTAACCCGGAGCTGAAACCTGTTCGCAGTGTTCAATATGAAATTGGTGTAAAACAATACTTGACAAACGATGTTACATTGGATGCAACTTTGTTTTACAAGCAAGAATCAGATTATATCCAGATTCGCAACATAGCCGCCGTGCCAACGGGGTATGCTCTGTACGTAAATGGTGATTATGGCACAAGTAAGGGTTTAAGTCTTTCGTTTAAAACGAGAAGGCTGGGCAATGTTCAGGTAGACGCCAATTATACTTTATCGTGGGCAGGCGGTACCGGATCTAATTCTTCGGGTTTGTACAGAATTGCCTGGCAGGGCGGGAATAATCCATCCTTTATTTCACCTTTAGATTATGACCAGCGCCATACGGGTAATATTTCCGTTGATTACCGCACCGGTGCACGTACTCAAATTCCATTCATGAACAATCTAGGTGCCAATATGCTATTTCGTTTTGGTAGCGGAATGCCTTATACACCAACAAAGCCATATACGGCGATTTTTGGAGCAATATCCTCTCATCCGATCGGCGGTCTTAATTCAGCAAATATGCCTTGGACATATAATATGGATTTGAAATTGGATAAAACTTTCCGGGTTGCCGGTGTTGATGTAGGCGCATTTATCTGGATAACAAATGTTTTGAATACGCAAAATATTGTAGATGTGTATTCTGCATCAGGTATGCCCAATAACGATAGCTGGCTTACGGAACCTTCTGGAGAAAACTGGCTGAATAATGTAGCTATAGGCGGTGCAGGATCCGGTGAACAGTTGTATAATGGCAAACTTGCCAACCCGTATAATTTTTCAATACCTCGACAAATTCGGTTCGGTATTCGGGTAGATTTATAAAATTAATTATGGTTAAGGAGATTTTTCGTATGAATACGAAGACAATTTTCACATTGATAATACTGGCAGCATTTTTAAATGCAGTTGAACCCTATAATCGTAGCACTGCTCCGGAGCATGTTGCTAAATCGGCGCTTGGATCAGTAGAGCACGTAATCTGGGATGGTAATCAGATAAGCACAACCCATGGTAATCATGGCGATATTGCTAGTTACCATTTATCCAGTGAGTCAGGGCTGGAATGGCCCAAGGGGAGCGGTAAAACAGCTGTATTCCAAGCAGGCTTATGGATGATATCGGGTAAAACAAAAGCCGCTGGTAGCGATGTATGGGTAGATGAATTACGTTCAGCCGCAGCTGAATACACTGTAGAATTCACACCTGGTTCTATTGATGGCGTAACAAACGATGGTCATATTTATGAAATAAATAAAAAAGAATTGACATTTTTTCTAGAAAATGATTATGCTACATATGCCAGTTCCGGGGTCTATCTTCCTGTAACTGTTCTCGAAGGGGCCCATGCTTTTACGGAAGATACGTGGAGAGATTTTCCAACAAATGATTTTGAAAATTGGCCCGTTGCTGCAGGTGCTCCTTGGGTGGATGCAAACGGCGATGGTCTTTATAATATCGAAGATGGGGATCATCCGGACATACTAGGCGATATGTTTCATTGGTATGTGATGAATGACGGTGATGCCTCCGTACATACATTTTTGTGGGGAACGCCTCCTATGAATGTTGAACTCCAAACATCTGTATTTGGTTTTGACCAGGCGGGAGCCTTGGGTAATATTCTATTTATCCGCTGGGTAGTGATTAATAAAGGGTCCAATGATCTGGACAGTGTATATGTATCCATGTGGCACGATGATGATGTCGGTGACGCTACCGATGATATGGTGGGGTGTGACGTAGATTTGAGTGTTGGTTATACCTATAACGATATTACACCCGATGCCAACTATGGCGTAGAAGTCCCGGCGGTTGGCGGAGATTTTTTCCAAGGACCGTTGGTTGATTCACCGGGCGATACTGCTTCCATGCTGACTTGGTCTTTGGAAAACAGTTATCATATTAGAAACGTTCCAGATAAAGAGATACTGGGTCTCACATCATTCGTTAAATATATTAATGGTGTTGCAGCATACCAAGATCCAAACACAGCAGAGCAGGCGTATCTTTATATGAATGGTCTAATTGGCGCTTCCGGTGAGGAATATATTGACCCTACGACTGGTGAGCCTTCTGTTTTTGTCCATGACGGAAACCCTGTAACTGGCACGGGCTGGTTAGACCCCGTTATGGGCGACAAACGTTATTTAATGACATCAGGGCCTTTTACGATGAATGTTGGCGATACAGTAGAAATTGTTGGCTCTATTATTATTGCAGCTGGTTCGAATTGGAAAAAATCCATAACTAAAATGTTCTATTTTGACAATTTTGCCCAAGGGGCTTTTGACGCAAACTTTGAAGTATGTTCGCCACCGGGACCTCAAACAGAATATTCTCAATTAAAAGATAAAATTATCCTGACCTTTGAGGAAGGCAGTGAGAAGATTGAGTCTTATAATTGTTCTGGATATTCTTTTCAAGGATATAATATATATCAAGGTAAAACAGTTGCAGGACCTTGGGAGCGCGTAGCTACCTATGATATAGTAGACGGATTAAAAGGGCTTATGGATCTTTCTTTGGATGAAGAAACGGGTGAATTGCTGGAATTGCCCTCTCAATTCGGAACGGACTCTGGTATTCAACATTATATTGAGATAACGGATGATATTATTAACAATATAAAATTAATTAATCACCGCAAATATTATTTTGCTGTTACAGCTTATGCATATGATCCTGATGCAGCTCAGAGGGTCATTGAAAGCCCACAGACTGCTATTACGGTTGTTCCGGGGGGGCCTGGCCTTGGTAACGAGTTAGCCAGTCTTTTTTCTGATACATTAAATATTACCCATACTGGTTTATCTGATGCTGTTTTTCTGCCCCATGTTATTGATCCGTACCAATTGACGAATCATAACTACACCATTACGTTTGATATGGTTGATTCGGCTTACTACTGGTATTTGACCGATACAGATGATAATAAGTTAATAATGTCAGATTTATTGTTCCCTGCAACTAGCGATTATTATGATTATTCAAATTCTGATCTAACGTTTGAAGACTTGCCTTCATTTTATGAAAACGTCGAAATTACTGATGGATTCATATTGGGTGCGCGCGACGCCACATATGAAGCTCCTATAACGAATTCGTTTGCTGAAACAACTGCGGATGATAACCTTGATACTGAAATCATATTTGGAGGAATAAAATCTGATGGAACGTGGGCTTCTTTTTTAACATCTATACCTGTTGCACAGCCTGACGCGATGCCCATAGCTTCAGATTTAATGAAAGATATTGAATTCCGCTTCACGGATAATGGATCAATTGGCACGTGGTTTAAATCTAATTTAACTATGATTGACACTGTACAGCTGCCATTTGAAATGTGGACGGTAGAAAACGATCAACAAATTGATATTTGTGTTTATCAGGTATCAGGCACAAAAGAAATATTTGGTCTGTCAGAGGATTCAGTCAGTTACCAGATTAATAAAAATGTATTTTTTATGCCCCTGTATAGAGCATATACAGGAGAAAAGTTAGCTGATTATAATTCGACTGCCAGTAAAATTGGTTGGATGTTGCAATTTAATAAAGCTGCATCGCGATTTGAATCAGGTAATATATTTAGTCTCGGTTTTCGTAATCCTATTTTTCCGGGAGAAGATGTATACTCATTTGTAGGTAAAGGATTAAATGCATCAGACAAGAGTAGTCTGGCTGCACAGTTGGACTTAATTACTGTTTTCCCTAATCCTTACTTTGGGCAGAACCCGGAAGATTCTAACCCTCAAGATAGAAAAGTTTTCTTTTCCAATCTTGGTGTTGGCCTGACCACAATAAGAGTTTTTACAATTGCAGGCGATATGGTTACGAAGATTGAAAAAGAAATATTAAATGAAAACGATGAAGACCGCCGCGCAGAATGGAATTTGAGGAATAATCATGGTATTCCTGTGGCCAGCGGAATGTATATTGTCCATATTGACGTGGATGATAGCAATGGTAGGGATATTGGTGAACGAATTTTAAAACTGGCTGTGTTCCAGCCTGAAGAACGCTTGAGCGTCTACTAGAAGGAGAGCGAGAACGATGATTAGAAACAGCAAATATATATCTTTAGTTTTAATAGCCATTATTTTTGTAGGTATGGCTGAAGGCGGCAGTAAGCGTCGTCGTGGAACCGCAGGGGCACAGGAACTCATGATTCCTGTAGGCTCTCGTGGTGCGGCCTTGTCTGGTGCCTATGTGGCTGGCTTATCTGGATTAGAAGCGGCAGAATGGAATATTGCCGGATTAGCTAATATTTCTGGTAGCGGTGAAGCTATCTTTTCAAACAATCAATGGATTGCAGACTTATCTCTTAATTATGGCGCTGTTGCAGCCAAATTAGGTAATAATGTTTTTGGCATATCTATTAAGTCAGTTGATTTTGGTGATATACCCATTACAACAACAGATGAACCGGAAGGAACGGGGGAAATTTATTCCCCCAGTTTTATAACAATGTCTTTCATGTTTGCCCGAAAAATGAGTGACAGAATTTTCTTTGGCGCTGATATGAAAATGATTAGTGAAAAGATAATGCGTGTTTCTGCGTTTGGGTTAGCAATAGATGCCGGAGTTCAATATCGTACAGGTACAGGTTTACAGCTAGGTGCATCTATCCGTAATCTTGGTCTGGATATGAAATTTGACGGATCAGATTTGGAAGAATTTCATCAACCGTCCGGGACAGAACCTGGAACACCCATTGAACACAGAAGGATTGTACTGCAAGCGTTTGAACTGCCCACCACCATTGAGCTCGGCGTTGGTTATGGTCCAATAGATTTTGGCCCCGCCAAAGCAACATTCGCCGGCTCATTTTTGAATAACAACTTTTCCTTTGACGAAATCAGGTTAGGTGCTGAAATTAGTTTGATGAATATGTTGAGTCTTCGCGCGGGTATTGCTATAGGGGTTGATCCCGAACCTTACGGCGTAGATATGATACAGGACACAGATGACGATAGTGATGATGATGCGTTTGAAAACAGTACTGAAGAATTTATCTGGGGCCCAACCTTTGGGATTGGCCTTGATCTTTCCCGCTTGACGGGAATGGGGCTGTCTGTAGATTATGCTTACAGGACAGCAGAATATTTCGATGGTGTACAATGGCTAACCTTTAAGGTTGCGTTTTAACAAATCGAAAAAAATAAAGACGAAAAGCGGCGGTTATTAGTTTATCTGTCGTCGTCTTTCTTGCAAGAAAGAAAAAAAGTAAAAAAGGAGTAATCATGAGTAACAAGCTAATATCTTTAGGTATTTTGCTTTCTCTCGCTTTGCCAATAAGTGCCCGTGATCTGGGTACCGGCAATGGTATTCCCGCAAAGGATTTGAGTTCATATCAACTCCTGGGAATTTCAGAGCAGGATATTGTAAATGTGCCTGGATACAATTATGAAAATAACTATAGTAATCATAGTTATGGGCGTGGTACGCCTGATACAATGGCCTATGATTATGCATGGGGAGCATATTTCTATATGACTCCTGGTGATGTTATGGTCACAGCGCACCAGATGCAAGCAGATGGTATTTTAAAAGGCGTAAATGTACGCGTCCATCGCTGGGGTACGGGTGAACAGCTGACTGTTTCACTGCATAAACTATCTTATCCTTTAGGATCAGATGGTGCCATGTATAACCAAGGAGCCGTAAATGCCGATGGTTGGCTTGCTGGATACGATGATGGTTCTGGTATTACACTAGAAGGAACCACATGGAATAGTGGAGCAGGTGCATGCGGCGGCGGAGTAATGATTGGTAATGCTACCGATCCTTTGGGAAGCACAGCTGCAGTAAGCGGCCCCCCCGGAACACCCACAATGGGTCTTTTATGGCCAGACGGTTTTACCGCAGCCACAATGGATCCAACAAACCATCCCGGTATTGATGTAGGTGGATCTGGTTCTAACTGGATTATTTGTGCTGATTTTGGTTCAGAAATGGAAGTTCAATCAGGTGACTGGATTGGTATTGTCGTACAGTACTCAGGTACAGGCGGTGATGGATCAGATCCAGGCATTGGTTTTGAATATGCCCCAGCAGCAAGTGATCCGTGGAAATCAATGAAATTCTACTCTGCAGAATGTGGTGGAACAGGCGGCGAAACTGGCTGGTATATCCGTGGTTTTGCGTTTAACTATCAGCTCGCAGTAGAATTAACCGGTGACCGTGGTCCAGTGTTTGAAAGTGTTTCAAGCCTGCCAACAACCCTATCAACAGACGCCCGTACAGTATCTGCTGTAGTGTCTGATGATAACCCAAGTGGTGACGCAGCTGGTGTTGCAGCCGTAATATTATCCTATCAATTGGATTCTCTTACAGCAACCCTCAACACTGTTTCAATGAGCATGACCGATGGTGATGCAACAAATGGTACATGGGAAGGAACAATTCCTGGTCAAGTTCCCGGTTCAATGGTCTACTGGTCATTATCAGCTACAGATGTAGGCGCTTTGTCTACCGGTAGCGATATGGCTTCATACTATATTTTTGCACCGACAGCAGGCAACGACCTGATTTTCAATAATCAGGGAGCGCTGTATGGTACTATAGCGTATTCATCTTACCTCTATTTCTACTGGGGTGGCGAACCGTTTGATATCTGGGATGCAAGCTATGGCGGTATTGTAGATGAATTAACAGCAATGTACAGTACAATTATTGAGTTGTGCGGTACAGGTCCATTATATCATAATGATGTTGAAATTTTAAACTGGTGGGACGGCGACAAAACATACATCGTCGCTGGTGACGAATGGCTCGGCCTTCGTTCTGGTTGGACCAATGGTGCAACATCACCAGGTAGTGTAGCCAGAGACATTCTCGGTATTGACAATGAATACAATGATGTTAACTATATGGCAGCTGGTGATCAAGGCGGCGTTTCCCGTCTCGTAGCCGGATCTGATGGTTATGCAAGTTCATTGGCCGGTTTTGTAGCTGACTCACTATTTGTGAACTACGATCCAGCATATGAAACTGGTGGCAGTAACTGGCTTGACGGTGTTGATGCAATGGCTGGATTTACCGTTGATATGACAGGTTATGGCGGAGTTCTTGATACCTTAGGTAATCCTGATATGACTGATACATACAACGTCATGATCCATGGACAAGCAGCTAATGGCGGAAAAAGTGCTTTCTTGGCATTTGATCCTATTGCATTAAATACTGTACCCAGTTATTACTGGGTAGGTGCATCATATTACTGGAATGTACTTGCTGGAGCTGTTCGTCCACGATGCCAGTCCGTTGATTCAAGCCTACGAAAGCCTTGCAGCCATCAGGTATTGATGATGATGTAGTTGGTACGCCGAATGCCTTTTCTTTAAAAGGCAACTATCCAAACCCCTTCAACCCCATCACGAATATTGCGTTTAATCTCGATGTTCGCAGTGATGTAACGGTTACCGTTTATTCACTTTTGGGTGAAGAAGTTGCTACAATCCACAATGGAATCTTGCAGTCTGGTCTGCAGTCCATCAAATGGAATGGCTTAGATAGTCGTGGTACACAGGTTGCATCAGGTGTTTACATTTACCGCATTGAAGCACAAGATCGTGCCTTAACCGGTAAGATGATGCTCTTGAAGTAATCTCACATCACTTTAGATTATTGTGATATAAAAAGGGCGGCTTTTAGCCGCCCTTTTTTTAACTTTCCGCCCTCAAAAATGAAGATACCACACTTAATAACTATTGGCATTTTTTGCCTCCTCGTTTCTTGTTCACGTTCGGACAAGATTGTTGCATCTATTGATGGTGAACCAATTTATTTCGAAGATATATTTTCAGTTATTGATGAAAGTGATTTTAATAAACGTTCAAATGAAGAAAAGAAAACATTTATTAGAAAATATGCAGCAAATAAAATCCTATCATCAATACCTCAACAAGAACTAGATGAATTTGGATTTTCCTATGAAGGAGCAAATAATAGATTAAGAAATAAGCTCATAATTAAAAATATTGAAAAGCATATTTTTAATCAACTTGTTATTTCTGACAGTACATTAGATTTTATAGTCAATGCTGTTAATATGGATATCTATGTAAAAGCGGTCACGGTCAATCACCGGTTTTCGTTTGGTAAAACAAATCCTCGCACAAAAAAAGAAGCATTGAAAAAAGCAGAGGTAATTTATAATAGACTTCTATCAAATGAACTTACATATGAAGAAGCATTGTCAATATATAGTGAATCCACAGTATCAAAAATCAAAGGGAATGAAATGGGTCAATTATATTATGGACTCATGCCTAAAAAATTCAACGATGCTATTTGGACATCAACCATGGGTTATTTACACGAGCCCCTAGAAACCCCAATTGGTTATCATATTATTATAGTTGATCATAGACTTCCAAAGCTTGGAACAGACAGAAGAGAAGTCGACAGAGAGAAAATGGTTAAAGATCTGAAAAAAGGGAAATATGGCTATCAGGAAGAAAATTTTATTCAGTTTGTAGAAAATTTGTATGAAAAATATGATGTATCACTTAATCAAGATGAACTATACAATGCGTGGGATTCTCTCAAAACGATTGATGGTATCAATACCATGTCCGGCGTTTCAATAGATGGATTGGCAGAAGTGGAAACGTCAAATATTTTAGCTAAAATAAATGGTTCGGAGATAACATTGGAATGGATAATAAACGAAACGGAGAACTATTCATTTTATAATAACATATCTGTTAATAAAGGATTCTCATTCTATAAATTAATTTCTGATGTTATTGCTAGGCACCTAATGTTACAATGGTATAAAGATAATAGAGAGATATTTCCTGACCTGGAAAAAACGATTAAGTATAAAAGTATCCATAAAATAAACACCCTCTATTTTGATAAAATGCAAAAGCTAAACCCAGATTTAACTAAAGAAATTATTATGAATCGTTTTATGTTGGAAAATGGTGTTGTAATCAATAGCGAATTATTCGCTGAAGATTTTTAATAGTTGACTGTATAAGTCTTTGCTATTGAAGCCCTGCCCCAAATAATATTCTCCCCCGGCATCTTGTAAAATTAACTCCCAATGGAGATGAGCGCCTTTACGCGTTCCCAGTGTACTGGGTTCTGTTCCGCTGTTTCCCGATAGACCAATTAAATCTCCAGCATTAACAACTGTTCCTGGCATTATTTCTGGATTAATATGAGATAAGTGGGCATAAATAGAATAAGCTCTGTAACCAGGCACAAGATCGAATCCATGGTCAATATAGATTGCTTGTCCAACCAACGCATGTTCAAATACATCAGATGGAGTATGACCTAATCGTTTGGCTTCCGCCAAGAGTTTCTTCCTGAATTCCGCCGGCAATTCTTTATAATGATGATCCGCCCGAACAACGGTTCCGCCAGCCGCAGCTCGAACAGGCGAACCCCAGTTTACGTAAAAATCGATACCACGATGAATTCCATGTCTATAGCTCCTTGGGGCGTTAGGCAATAACAACGCCTGGGTAGGGACGGATATGCCCTCACAAGGTAAAATAAGTGATAAATCAGCCACTGTTTCAAATGTAGGCGGTTGATGGTCTTTTGTGAATAGCGGCACAATTGATTTTTGTTCTGGATATCCGTAAGCATCCAAATATGGTTTAATTATTTGATGTATAAACGGTTTGTTCAGTTCATATTGAATGATAAGCGAGTCGCCACTAATGTCTGCAGAAACAAACTCATAACTCGGGATATTCGATTCATAATCTTTAACAATTATGTGATTTATTAAATGAGATAACGAATCGTCCTGTATAGAATCGTTTAAAATATGTTGTATGGCCTTTTCAGAGATATCGTTAAGAGACTCATCAATAAACTGAAGATGTTCAGCGCTGATTTCAGCTGGTAAAATAAACGTAATTTGAGATCCATCGTTTGATGTATTTAATTGAGGGATGATTTTAATCACAATCGTTGGTTCAATAATTTCTTTTGCAACAGGCGCAACAGTTTCAATAATAACGGATTTAACGGCCTCACCTATTGTTAGAGTATCTTTGTCAAAATTCATTATTTCAACAGTATCGCTAATAACAGATATTATTTCTTGAGGAACAACTGGCTCAACAATGACGCTGTCTTTTGAAGCAACAGCATTAGGAAGTGTGATTGGTTGGGGTGGGGGTGGCGCACAACCAATCATCCAAACAATGATTGTAAGCACAAGGGTATAATTTGATTCTGCTCTAAAGATCAAAGGTAGTTTTTTAAGAAAGATGTTTTAATAATATATCAAAAGCGTCAATGAACGCTTTGAAGGGATGTGCCGTAATAGTTTCTTTGCATACAGTTGTATAAATGGAATCAGATTCATCCAACGAACCATAATTTTCATCTAACAAAATTTGAACGCAGGGTAATTCAGATAATTTTAACGTATCTAAAATTGAATATTCATAAAGTCCCCATGCTGCAGGAGCAAAAATAATACCCTGTGCTTTTTTGCGATTCCGCTGAATAAATGAAATAGCTTTTTCTGCTTTGTGAGTTTGCAAAAATTGAAGTTGAATTGCACTGTCAACGCCATGAGAATGGACACGTAACCCTTTATTAATTTTATCTAATGTTACCCGTTCACCAACTTTTGAAGACTCTACGCCAATTAGATTAATGTTGGGACCTTGCAATATGAGGATTTCCATCTTTTTACCTTAAGGGAATAATGTGTCCAATTACATAACCCACAACAATACCAACTAATAGTGCGAGTGTTAGTACCCGGGATTTCATGAATTCACCGGAATATCCTTTTTTAATAGCTATTATGCTAACAAAGTAACCCAAACCATTCAAAAGCCAGAAAAAAGGAATCGCCAAAACTTTAATGATTAATGGACCTATAAAAGGTATCATCGCAATCAGCGCACCCAATCCGACAAATAGCTGTGTAAAGACTCCCAAAATCAATGTTACAAACACAATAATTTTTTCATCAATGCCTAATTTGAGAGCCACTGCTATAAAAATAGCAATCAACAGCCAAATAATAATATGTTTTTTATAATTGCGGGAAAAAACTGTTTTAGACATGATCAATTTTCGCAATAATTTTTATTCCATAAATATTTACGGTTGCCTGTATGATTCGGCGTAAACCATTTTTTTCGACCCATATTTGGCGAACAGCTTCTGGTGAAACGATATTATTCATAAAATAGTCTGATTGCTCAGGTGTAGATGTTACATCATCTTGAGCTTTGATGTCCAGCCGGTAATGATCACAAAGAATAGTGCTGTTTGCTATAGAAATTGTGCTTGTGTCCGCCCAAAGAAATCGCGCAGAAAACAATTCGCCATCATGATCCATTGGAAACCATTTAGTATCCAACGCTTCAACTGATTCTTTTTGTACACGAGCCAATAGAGTAAATATTGTTTGTATTTCAGGCACTCGCTTAAGAGTTGTTTGCTCATAATGAAGTGTACTGTCTTCCGGATAATAAGCTGCAGCTAATTTGTACTTATTTGTGCCCTGCTTTATTTTTTTTTCATAATTAAGCAAGCCAAAATGGGAGGAATTATACGTAACGGTATATTGATTTTCTGTTGGCCAAATTAAATTAATTAAACCAACTGTTTGGACGCTAAAATTGATTTTATTTACATCCACAGCCATGTTTACATCCACAGCGGGCAGTCCAAAAAAGGTAATTTTGTAGTCTTGCGCATGGATAAACCAAAAACATAAAAAAAGGATATACAGCAATCGTTTCATTATGGTTTCCATTTGAACCTGCCTACTAATCCCGCCAGCCCAATAAAAGGTATATAAAAGGGCTGTAAGATGCTCCAAAGAATGAAAATGATAGATGGAAAAGTAAGATGAAATTTGCCCGCACCTGCATATATCACAAGTGCATCACCTACAAACTTTAGACCAATAATCATAGGCAGAATTGAATATACACTTGATGTAAAAAGACCCATAAGAATGGTTGAATTCATCACAAATGCATTGAACAAAAATAAAAGGAAAAAAAGATCAATCTTGGATGCGAGCCTGGAATTAGAAGACCAACGGATGCGCTGACTTATAAACTGCCTTATGGACAAAGAAGGTCTGGTTTTAATAAAACTGTCGGAATCTTGATTAAATGCACACCCATATTTTTTTCCAATCGTTTGAACCAGATAAACATCATCACCTGAAATGCGCTCACGCACCGGATTAAAACCATCTATTTTCTCAAATAATTTTCGCTTATAAGCAAGGTTTTGCCCAGATCCTGTCCAACAAAATCCCCACCCAATAACACCGGCATTTGCCGCCACTAATGCTAAAAAATCTACAAGTTGATAATGATAAAATGATGAGTTCTTTTGAGCATCAATACTGGATGAGCCCACAACAATACCCACATCGCCATGCAAATAATTAACCATACTTTTAACCCACCTTCGGGGAATACGACAATCAGCGTCTGTCGTTAAAATATACTCTCCTTTAGATTTTTCAATTGCTGTTGTTAATGCATGTTTTTTTGGTGTCATTATTGATGATTTTTCGTTTATTTGAACACCGTGTATATATTCATATTGTTCCGAATAATGTTGTATCATCGACCAAGAATTATCTGTTGAACGGTCATCGGCAATCACAATATCCAGCAATTCATTTGGATAATCCAGATGAGTTAAATCTTCTAGAATATGTGTCAAATTTTCTTCTTCGTTTCTGGCGGCGATTACAATGGCAACGGTTGGCCAATCTGTAAAATTATTTTCACTGGTTTTGATTCGACGTAACCCTGTAAGAAAAAAGAGTACAAAAAGAATGTAAACACCCAGACTGATTGTCAGGGCAAAGAATAAAAGATTCATCCCAAAGGAAGGAAAAATGAAGCAATCAGGAAGTAAAGGGTAACACCTACAATATCAATACTGGTTGTAACAAAAGGGCCGGTTGCTACTGCGGGATCTATTTCGAGTTTGTTAAGAAATAGTGGTACAAAAGCGCCTATTGTTGTTGCAATTAACATAGAAATAGAAATACTCAATCCAACAATAATTCCAAGATACGGCGACAAATCCATAAACCGAGTGTAAGTAAATAGTCCCAGCAATACTCCGTAGAGCAGTCCTAGAATAAGACCAACTCGAATTTCCTTGAATAATATTTTCATATTGTTGCCCACATTTACCCTGCCGGTAGCTAATCCGCGAACAATAATCGTAGATGTTTGCGTGCCGATATTTCCACCCATACCAATAATAACAGGAATAAAAGCAGCCAATATTAGTGTGGTTTCTAAAAGGTTTTCGTATAACCCGATTATTGTTGCAGCCGCAACACCTCCTATCCAACTGGCGAACAGCCACGGAAAGCGGCTTTTTGCATTTTCCCATGAAGATTTCAGTAATATTTCCCGATCTTTTCCCACACCAGCCATTTTTAAGAAATCTTCAGTCGCTTCTTCTCGAATAACATCAACCACATCATCAACGGTCACAATACCTAAAAGATTTTCATCATGGTCAACAACCGGCACTGCAAGATAATTATACTGTGATACAATTTGTGCAACTTCTTCCTGATCTGTATCAGGATAAACAGTATGCACTTTCCTGATCATCATATCTTTTAACATTGTATCGGGAGAGGTTGTTACTAAGTCACGCAGAGAAATAATGCCGGTTAATTGATTTGCGTCATTTGTGACATATAGGTAAAAAACCATTTCTGCAGCATCTTCATGCTGAAGAGCTGAGATAGCCTCTTTGGCGGATGTTTCTTCATGAAGAGTAAATACATCTGTATACATCAAAGAACCGGCACTATCATCAGGATAAGCCAATATTTCTTCAAGCTCTTCTGCTTCTTCCTTTTTTAATAAATGAATAACATCTTGTGCTTGTTCGTCCGGAAGAAGATTCACAATTTCAGCCTGATCACTGGCGCTAATTGGATCAATTAATTCGACAATACGATCTGGGGAAACGTCTGCTAAAAGATTTTGCAGGATGGATTCATCCAACTCTGTCATGAATTCACCGGTATGCTCATGGGGACGCATCATTGCAAAAAGTTGATCTTGCTCACTATCAACAAAATATCGGAAAAGCATCGCCATATCCGCAGGGTGAGTCTTTTCAATAAGTTTAATCAAGTTGGTGCGGGCGTGTCGACGCAAAAGCCGGCGAAAAGTATTTCGCAATACATGAATCTCACGTTCGAACATTTGTTGTTTCATGAGCGTACCTTCGTGATTGAATTCAACCAGTTAAAACCAAAATATATACATCCGATTCCAAGGAGTAATATCCAAGGAGCTACATGGCCATTCCAAGTATAGAAGCCATCTAAAGATTCATTGTAGTTTGTGAATAACAAAGCCATCAAATTATTTGCTGCATGGAGGATAAAACTAGCCCAAATAGACCCAGTTCGCCAAGCGAGATAACCAAGTAGGACACCTAGTAAATATATTTGAATTAACCAAAATGGATTTAAGTGAATGACGGCGAAAAATAAACTTGTTACTAATATAGCTCGAGTGATGTCTTGCCAGTGTTCTTCGAGAAATTGCTGGAGAAAACCTCTGAATAATAACTCTTCCCCGAGTGGTGCTAATATTACAATTCCGAATATCAAGAATATCGCCATATTGAATGAATCGAACTTGAGCATGTAACCCAATTGATCTAGATATTCCGGGGGTGTGAATAATAAACTGGCTATTCGATCAAATTCATCCACCGCAATTATTATACCAAACGATAGGACTAGAGTTGCAAGAACGATAGGTAAAGATAAGCGCTGTAATCGCAAGCGGTCAACAAGTGACTCTTTTCGGGCGATTAAAAATAAAAGTAGGGGGACAATCATAAATCCCTGCCCGATAAACAAAGCCAGAAAATTAGTTACCTGGTTATCATTTTCTGGATGGTAAATGAATCCCACGGAGGCAATAACAGTACCTACCACCAGCGCTGAAAACACTGACAGTATTACAATTCCAAAAACATTTTTTGTAGTTAAAGTACGGTTCATTGTAGGGTTCGCTCGGTAAAGGGTCGTTTTCCGTTGAATTCATATACCAAAAAATTACTGCAAGACTTCCTAAATGCAAAGTCTCCTTGTATTTTATGTTGTTTTCGATAGTAAAGCATATATATGTTTTGGGGCGCTATTTATACTAAAAATAATTCAAACCAGCGCTTGAAAAGGCCCCGATACTTTCGGGGCTTTTTTAATTGATTGATGTCAGCTTGGATATCAACACTCCTCCGGCCACAGCCACATTCAAAGATTCTCCTGATCCTAAACGGGGAATAGCGATAAAGTATTTAATGTATTCACGAGTATTTTTAGAAATCCCATGGGCTTCACTTCCTAATACCAGCACCCATGGAGTTGAAAGTGAAAGGTGTGTTAAATCTTTACCATCTTGGTCAGCGGCAATGATTGAATGTGTTGATGTAAATTGTTTTATATCCGCGTCTACATTAGCAGTGATATTAAAATGAGCTCCCATGCCACCCCGTACTACTTTAGGATTATAAACATCCACGCAATCTCTTGTTAAAAATATATGGTTTATTCCAAACCATGCAGCTGTACGTAAAAGTGTTCCCATATTTCCCGGGTCAGAAATATTGTCCAGAAAAAGCGAATTTTCTTTTACTATAATTTTTGATTTTTGATAGTCAGGAATGATACAGATGCCCAAAATGCCTGAGGGTGTTTCCGTTGCTGAAACTGTTTTCATTTCAGCTGCAGTTATCTTTTTAGCCGGACACATTTTTGTAATATCGTCAACCATAGTTGGAAAATTATTTTGAAACGTATCCGTATAATAGGCCAGATGTAAAGGTCCATTTGTAAGTATTACTTCTTTAAATAACCGGCGCCCTTCAATAATATATTGACCATGGGCTAAGCGACCTTTGCTCTTGTGCAACGAACGAATATGTTTTAATTCAGCATTGATAATCATATAACTCCAGAACAAACAGTTTGATTGCCCCAACGAACCCCGGTAATTTCACCCTCAAATTTTATAAGAACAATCAATATGTCAAAAGGTGTTACACCCCAATCCAAAGATTATTCAACCTGGTATACAGACGTTGTCATAAAAGCAGGCTTGGCTGATTATGGCCCCGTAAAAGGAACCATGGTTATTAAACCATACGGTTTTGCCTTATGGGATAATATAAAAGAATCTTTTGACCGCATGATAAAAGAAACGGGCCATGTTAATGCGTATTTTCCCATGTTTATTCCTAAATCCTTTTTTACTAGGGAAGCAAAACATATTGAAGGGTTTGCCAAAGAATGTGCTATTGTAACTCACACTCGTCTGAAAACGGACAGTGATGGGAGCCTTATTGTCGATCCGGAATCTCGTTTAGAAGAAGAGGTTATTATTCGACCTACTTCAGAAACCATAATTTGGTCGATGTATAAAAAATGGATTCAGTCGTACCGTGATCTTCCACTTTTGATTAATCAATGGGTAAATGTTGTACGCTGGGAAATGCGTACCAGATTGTTTTTACGAACCACAGAATTTCTTTGGCAGGAAGGCCACACTGCTCACGCAACAGCAGAAGAAGCTGAAGAAGAAACGCTACTAATTTTGGAATTGTATCGTCAGCTTGCGGAAGATTTTCTGGCTATACCTGTATTAACAGGGTTGAAAACAGAGGCTGAAAAATTTGCAGGAGCAGAAAAAACATATTGTATAGAAGCAATGATGGGAGACAAACGTTCATTACAAGCGGGAACGTCCCACTATCTTGGGCAGAATTTTGCCAAAGCATTTGATGTTACATTTCAAACCAAAGACAATAAAGAGGACTATGTGTATGCCACCAGTTGGGGTATAAGCACCCGGTTGGTCGGAGCAGTTATCATGGTGCACGGTGATGATAAAGGGTTACGCCTTCCACCAAAAATTGCACCCTATCAAGTGGTTATTGTTCCCATCGCAAGAAACAAAGACCATGAAAAACTGGTCAAAGATTTCATAGAGCCAATCACATTTGGTTTAAAGGAAAATAATGTTCGTGTGCATGAAGATTGGTCGGATAATTCACCTGGTTTCAAATTTAACGAATGGGAAATGAAGGGAGCTCCTATTCGTATGGAAGTGGGACCTCGTGATGTAGAAAATAATCAAGTTGTTTTGGTGCGTAGGGATACAAATGAAAAGTTCAACATCGGAAAAGAAGATTTATTAAATAAAATCCCAACCCTATTAGATGAAATTCAATTAAGCTTGTTTGAACAAGCTAAAAATTTCAGAGATGAGAATACGCATACAATCAACAGTTATGATGAATTTAAAGATATTGTTTCAAATGGCGGATTTGTTCGTTGCGGGTGGGATGGAGATGCTGTAACGGAAACAGCAATTAAAAACGAAACGAAAGCAACCATCCGCTGCATACCTTTTGATGAACAAACGGAGGGATTAAGCTGTATTTACTCTGGTAAGCCCGCCAAACACGAAGTTATTTACGCAAAAGCGTATTAACCGATAACGGTCATCATGATCGTTCAAACTCCAGCTATTATTTTAAAACGATTTCCTTTTGGTGACACTAGTCTAATTGCCCATTGTTTTACGCGGAATTATGGCAAAGTCAGCATTATGGTACGCGGTGCACAGCGAAAAAAATCCCCAAGAAGTGCTTATTTTCAACCGGCAAATTATCTTGAAGTTCTCATGTATTATAAGCCCATGCGTGATTTACACACCCTGTCAAAAGTTAGTTTTATAAAAAGCTGGATTCACTTTCAAGATGATTTGAAACGATTGTCATACGCACTTGTAACGGTTGAGCTTGTTGATAAAACAATTGCTGATTATGATACTCATGAAGATTTGTTTGATGAACTGGTAGCCACTTTATCTTTTTTCCACCGTGAGGAAAAGTATTTTAATTTGTGTTTCTGGTATTTTGAATTACGACTACTGAAATTGTTGGGTTTTCAACCTCATTTGCCCGATCGGGAATTTCCAGGGATGGTTCTTCCTGATCCAAATGGTGGTCCTAATAGTCGTAATATTCTCGAATTTTTGATACATGCGAATATTAATAATCCTTCATTCATAGAGGAATTATCTAAACAAAGCGTTACACCCAAGGATAGACATGTTATCGGTAATTATATAACTGCAAATCTGGAATATCATTTTGATTCATGCCGCCATTTAAAATCATTAAAAATACTCAAACAACTTCTATCATAATATGGAACAACATATAATTAAAGGCCAATTGTGCAAAGAGAACGGACAAGCATTTATTAAAGGCAATGGTAAAACATTTTTTGAAGGGCGCTTAATTTGGGATGGATATTTAACTCACTGGTTGGGCCGAAATGTTTGTGCGCGGGAATTATCTCAAATGGATTATAAAACATCTCAACCGATCATTCTTATTTGGCCGGATGAACCTACATCTGAAGAACCGATTGTTGATTTTTATTATAATGAACGATTGATAAAGTATCCCGCATCCTTATTTGGTCATAACGCCATAAATGTGAATGGGCATATTTATAATTTTTCCCATTTGTTGAATGAAAATGAAATTATGACACCGGAAGAATTTTTTTATCGGCCGGCATTAGGTGAATTTGCCCCATCACCAGTTAATGGTAAATTTGAAATTCTCGAAAACGGGCAAGCATTTTATGATAAATTTGGTCGTAATTTTATGCGATCAATCCATGTATTGCGCATAAGAGGTATGGATATAAAGCGATTGAGCAATATTTTGGATGAGGAATTAGATATTATTCATACAACACCTGTTAATCCTAAAAAACCGGAGAAATATGCAGATTTCAGTTTTTTTACACGAAGTTGCTCAACAATAATAAGAGACAGCCTTATCAAGTATGGATTTGAAAATATTGATGGGATACTCCCCAGGCATTTATTTGTCAGCACAACTTTTAATATGTATAAACAAAGACAAAATATGAATATTAAGCTGGAACTTTACACGATGCCGCAATTAAAAATCCCGGAAGCTCCATTATCGGCTATGACACCCATATTTAATATGAAACATAGAAAACAGTATAAAAAATTAATAGCAGAAGGTCTATTTTGAAATATCAATTTCAATCTGAACAAGGCAATCTTTCCTTCAAGCCCAAATATTTTACAGATGCTATCAAAATTCTTATTATTATAAATGTTGGGTTGTTTCTATTAAGGTTTGTTGCCAAGAGCCAAATTGACCTTGCCGGCATATTTGGATTATCACCGAAAACAGTCTGGCCCATGATTTGGCAGCCGATAACATATATGTTTATCCATGGTGACTTATTTCATGTATTGATCAACATGTTTGTTTTGTGGATGTTTGGCTCGGAAATGGAATCTATTTGGGGCAGAACTCAATTTTTACGTTATTATTTTTTGACGGGTGTGGGGTCGGGGCTTGTTTGGTTATTATTCAATGCAGGTCAGTCATATTCTGTGTTGATAGGCGCCAGTGGGGCGATTTATGGTATTCTAATAGCATATGGAATGATGTTCCCAAACCGAACTGTCTATCTCTATTTTATGATTCCAATTAAAGTAAAATGGTTTGTGGTCTTTTTGGGAGCTGTTGCTTTTTTATCATCATTTAATAATAATACCAATATCAGTCATTTAACTCATTTGTCAGGAATGGTGATTGGTTTTGTTTATTTACGCTACTATTGGCATTGGAAAGATTTTCGATTTTCTGTGCACAAACAAATAGAAGAATTTCGTTCTTCAATAAATAGTAAAAGGGATCAGAAAAAAATAGAAATGCAAAATGAAGTCGATCAATTACTAGATAAAATAAACGAAACGGGCTATGATAACCTAACTGAAGAAGAGAAAGATTTACTTTATAGAGCAAGCAAAGATTTTTCCCAAGGAAGAAAAAAAGATTAGTCTTTTAACAGTTTATCTGCTTCTCTAACTGCTAATACACCTAAAATCAAAAACAGCGCTTTATACACTTTATCGTGAACATTTATCAGGGGCGCCAGCCAAGTAATCCCATACATAATTCCAACCGCTGCTAGTGGAATAATTACAAATAGTGCCATATTATAATTCCAAACTATACGACGAAAATGTTTGTTTTTTGTGGGCCAGATTAATGACATGGCCAGCCAAAAATAGCCGCTGAAGGGAAACTCTATTTTTACTCTTGGTAATGAATCTGATAGTGATGATAGAAAAAATTCATCCCTTCCTAGTGTGGTAAGAATATCACTGTCAGGCTTGATGAAAGAATCAAATGCGGGCAGGATGAATTCTCGAACAGCAAAGGATTGTATTGGACGAATAAATAATATATAAACCAGCCCGATGGCAATCAGGCTGATGATAAGCTGGCGCCAGAAAAGATATCGGTATGATCGCTCACGGTAGTCCATAGATACCATAATGTTAAAACAATTGGATAGAAAAAGACAATCGAACTCCAATGATGCACAGGATCCCAGTAATTAGGGTAGTATAGATTGGAAAGGACGAAAAAAGCAATACGAAATACGTTGGCGACGAATAACAGCCCAATTCCAGCTGCTATGAAGGTCATGCGTTTTTTCAGGTCGCCGGGGTAGGCAATAATAAAACCTGCATACAGTCCCAAAAGATCCATGCCGTTACAGCCGTTTTGAATTTCTATGCCTCTATTTCCAGTGCAGGCGATAAAACGTCCGGCTGTCTCGATTTCCCAGCCCGCAAATGATAATCCTGCAGCAGCGAGTTTTACGCTTGTCATGCTCAGCCAAGTGTCCAGCCTGCCATCGGGGAGGATAACGAGATCATAGATCAACAGCCAGGCAGCATATACACCGCCTGCTTTCAAAAGGAATAATGTAAGCGGGGAAAATCTACTTTTTATGTTTATCATACAGTTTTTTTAATGCCATGGCTCCACCGGCCGCAGCCAGAAGTCCAAGTCCGCCGATGGGTGCCTGAGCTGGAGCGCCGGGGAAATCGGGCTGAGCGGTGATAACTGTGATCAGCGGTAGTGACAATGCGATGATTTGTACGATTTTATTTCTCATGATTTCACCTCTTTATTTAATGAACGTTATTTTCTGATTAAAGACTGTCTCTCCCGCTTTTAACTGCACAATATACACCCCGGACGACAGATTAACCGGATTCCATTGCATACTGTGACTGCCTGTTGGCAGGATTTCATTGACTAATGTCTCCACCAGTTTGCCGGTAATGTTATACACGTTCATGGTGATGAACCCCTCTTCAGGAACATCAAAGCGAATGGTCGTGCTGGGATTAAAAGGGTTAGGATAGGCCGGATAGAGAGCGAAATTATTAGGCAATGAATTGTTATCAAAACCAAGTGCAAAACCACTGATGGTTATACTAAACCGAGGCGGTACAGTATTACGGTACACTGCATTTGCATCGACTGTAACCGGTTGCAGTCGATCGGTCTGCAGCTGACCTATCGGATTTTGAATGTAAAATGTGTAGAATTCTTCTTCCTGCATATTAACAACAGCACCGGTCTCCAGATCGGTCAGTGTAATTTCCCAATCAGATGGTATATTATCCATAACAGGCCAGCTGATCTGATACGTTCCGCTCACACCGGCATCTAGAATGGTCAGTTCATAGGTTTGGTCTTCTTCCGGCTGGTAGGCCCTGGCATCCTGCACCAACAGTCGTTCTTCCTCATCAAAATATTGGATAAAGGCCAGACTGGGACTACCGTCCAAGGGCAGCAGTTTGCCCCCGTCAAAGGCATCTTCATTCATGGGAAACTTCCGTGAAGTAGAACTTATTGGCTATATCAGCATTTTCGTTCGGCGCATCAAGCCGCAGTTCAATGGTACGCCTGTTTGTCATCATCATTTTTGAGAAGATTGAAATAGTGGCAGCACTGCTTGTTTTTGCAGATGTTGGAATTGTAAGTTGTGATGTAGAGTTGCTAAACCTTTGCAGAAAAAATCCCTGCCAAGCGCTGATAATTTTACTTTCACCAAGGTTATATGTCGTCAACAAACCAGAATTATCAGTACCAACGCCATCGGTCCAAACGTGAATTGGACTTGTCAAACCATCCTGTGTACCAGCTTCACTGTCATCGCCCGAAATATCGTCCAAGTTGATATTAGAGGCAAAAGGATTACCCACAAGTGTGTATGTATCTGACAGGGTGACCGTGACATCACTGCCCGGTTCTGAACCGGATACATCCAGCGTAACAGGAAGTACAGAGCTGCCGTTGCTGGTATTATCGAAGAAAAATAAAATAAATCCTAACCCATCGCCCCACGCAGTGGACACATTAGTCGGATCAGACCAGCCATTTGTCCCTTCACCAGTTGAGGCGGTATTGATATAAAAGTTGGGCTCGGCTGAGGCATCGTCACCGCTGGTAATGCCCTGCACCGGTGTATCATCAGAGATATCCTCAACGGTACCACCCGTTATTGGTAATGAGAGCATACGCCAACCGGCATCTGCGGATGCATCCCCTATGGTGACAGTGGGTATGCCAGTTACCATCACATCATCAAACCTTAAATACTCGTCTGTGGCATTATTCTTAGTTTTTATTATTATTTGTAGCGTACTCCCCGAAAGATTTGAGTGGCTTGCCGTTACACCGTCATCAAAATCATCAACATTATCGCCATTAGTTTCGAATATAGTTTCAGGTCCGCTATCGAGTTTATAGTAAAGTTTAACGTAGTCAGCTGATTCAAGAGTTCCGTTTTCAGTTACAGTAACCTGAATACCAACATCTGTATATCCAGAAATGGCGATTGATTCAGATGTCCATATACATTCGCCATCAGAGTCTCTTGTTTCAAACAGATTTTGTGAGGATACAGAATTTACCATAAACCAGTCAGAATCAGCACTGAGAGCAGCAGCAGATACATCTAAAGTCCATTTAGTAACAGAGCTTGGGTAATCTTCTGTAGTAACTGCTCCTGAACCCGATCCTATGTATCCAGAGTTATCTGAATAACTTGCAAAATCTTCGGACCAAATTGTTTCAGCCAATGCAACCTGGACAAGATTAATGGTTATTATAATCGCTGTTAAAATAGTTGTTTTACTCATTATTTCATCTTTATGGAAATTCTTCGTTGAATATTATATGTCTAATGTTATGATTATCTTATAAAAGATCAACTCATTTTTTTCTACTCTGGGGTTATTCCCTCCGTAAACAAGCTGTGTTTATTTAAAAAGTACAAACTAGAAGAAATTTAAAAGGTTACTTTTTTCGATTACCTCCACCTTAAATATTATAAAGACTATTCTACTTTCGGGACAACCTTAAAAACTTTTTCTCCCGGTTTGGCCATACGATAACGCTCACGGGCAAGTTCTTCAATATATTCATAGTCTGATTCTAGTCGAATTTTTTCATTTCCAAGTTGCCGTTTTTCTTCTCGAAGATTTGTAATAGCATTTTGTATTTCGGCTTTTTCAGCATTTAATCTATACAATTGATAGACACCATGGTCACCAAAAAAGAAAATGATTAATAAAACAATTGCACCCAAAATTAAAACAAAACGGACCAGTTTTTTTTGCAACTCAATTCCTTGATTGCCACGGTTTTTCTTACGCTTACGCTGCATAGAAGAATAACGCCGCATTATTTACCCAAAACTTCTTTCCCTGGGAAACGTGCTTTATTTCCCAAAATTTCTTCAATGCGCAAAAGTTGATTGTATTTACAAATTCGATCTGTTCTGGATGCAGAACCCGTTTTGATTTGCCCGGCATCCATGGCTACGGCAAAATCAGCAATAATGGTATCTTCTGTTTCTCCGGACCGATGGGAAATGATTGTGCCGTAATTATTGGCTTTCGCTAATGCGATCGTATCAATTGTTTCTGATACTGTTCCAATTTGATTTAGTTTAATCAAAATTGCATTCATGGAGTTTTCATCAATAGCTCTTTGCAATCGGGTAATATTGGTGACGGTTAAGTCATCGCCGACAACTTGAATTTTGTTTCCCAGTTCTTCATTCATCTGCTGCCAACCTTCCCAATCATCTTCAGCCAGACCATCTTCAATAGACACAATGGGGTATTTATTTATAAGGTTTTTATAATAGTCTACCATTTCATCTGCGGAAAGAATACACCCTTCAGATTCTAGGTGATATTTCCCATCATTATAGATTTCGCTAGCAGCCACATCCAAGGCGATAAATATTTCCTCTCCTGCTTTATAACCTGCTTTATCCGTAGCCTCCAATATGACCTCTATTGCTTCTTCATTTGATTTTAAGTTCGGCGCAAAACCACCTTCATCACCGACTGCAGTATTTAAGCCTTTTTTTTTAAGAACGGATTTCAGTTTGTGGAAAATCTCTGTTCCCATCTGTAACGCTTTAGAAAATGATTCTGCACCAATGGGAAATACCATGAATTCCTGGATGTCCACATTGTTATCCGCGTGACTTCCTCCATTTAGAATATTCATCATAGGAATAGGTAAAGTTGTAGCGTCGTCATCCCCCAAATATTGAAACAAGGGTTCGTCTTTATGATCGGCCGCTGCTCTTGCGGCAGCCATGGAAACTCCTAAAATAGCATTCGCACCTAATTTGGATTTATTTTCAGTCCCATCTAATTCAATCATCAGATTATCTATGCCACGTTGATCCAGTGCATCTTGACCGTTCAATGCCGGTCCTATAATTTCTTTTACATTATGAACTGCCTGGAGCGTCCCTTTGCCCATATATCGATCTTCGCCGTCACGTAATTCAGCCGCTTCATGTTCCCCGGTGGATGCTCCGGAAGGAACCGCCGCCCGCCCAAAGCTGCCATCATTCAATTGAAGATCAACTTCGACGGTTGGATTACCGCGGGAATCGAGAATTTCCCGGGCATGAATATGTGCTATGTGAGTATCCGGCATGAATTATCCTTAAATGAGGTAAACAAGTTAGAGAGTCGATTTTACCGGTGCAAATGTAAATCAATCAGGAATTGTTTATGGAAACATCTCCCCCTAATTTTCGTTTGATTTTTTCATATGATTACGGTCAAGCAATTCGATAACAATTCTTCAGCGTGGGATAACTTCGTTTCCTCGGCAAATAATGGCACCCTGTTCCATACTCGTCGATTTTTAAGCTATCATCCAGAGGGACGATTTAATGATCATAGTTTAGAGTTTTACAAAAAAGGGAAATTAGTTGGTGTTTTCCCTGCAGCTATTGTTGAGACGGAAAATGGTTCTACTTTGGTATCTCATCCAGGTGCTTCAGTCGGTTCGTTTGTTGTCCCCGAAGATTTAGCTTTTGCAGATGCCATGGAGATGGTTAATCAGTTGGTAGAATATTCAAAAAGAGAAAACTTTGATAGAATTAAACTAACACAAACCCCCACGATTTACAGTAAACGACTTTCCCATTATATAGATTTTGCACTTAAGAAAAATAACTTTCAATACACAAAGAGAGAAATATCCAGTGTATTATTTTTGGAGAAATCAATAGATGAAAATTTAACCAAGTTTAAATCCACCCATCGCACGGCCGTCCGTAAAGCTGAAAAATCGGGAATAGTTGTAAAACAAACGGATGATTTTTATTCCTTCTATGAGATTCTGAAAAAGAATTTGAGTATCCGTCATAATGTAACACCCACCCATTCTATAGGTGAACTTATGCGTCTTAAAGATTTATTTCCTGATAAAATCCATTTATTCGGTGCATTTATAGAAGACAAAATGGTCGCTGGTGTTGTAAACTTTATTGCAACTGAAAATGTAGTGTTGGCGTTCTACATAAGCCATGACGAAGACTATCAGGAAGCTCGTCCCATTAATTTATTATTTTATAAGATTTTTGAATGGGCGATTACCCAAAAGTATAGTGTTTTTGACTTTGGCATTTTTACTGTCAATGAAGAACCCAATATGGGATTAGCTCGTTTTAAGGAAAATTTTGGTGCCAGCGGACAATTCAGAGATACGCTAGAAATTATTTTTTAAATCTGTGTTTGATCAAATAAAAAAACTTTCGCTCCAATCTGTTATTTATGGCGTTGGTCATATTATGACACGATTGGTCACATTTCTACTTTTACCTCTTTATACTAATGTATTTACTGCTGAAGAATATGGTGTTATTTCTCTGGCATATGCCTTTATAGGATTTACGTTGATATTGTTTAGGTATGGAATGGATACGGCATTAATGAAATTTTATATCACCGAAAATGTTAAAGAAAAGCACGGTGTCTTTTCTACAATTTGGATTTTACAATTTTTTTCCAGTATCATTTTAGCTTCAATACTAATTGGTCTGTCTCCATTTCTTTCTCAATATATTATAGGTGACTCTGCACACAGCAATATTTTACAGCTCATTTCAATTATTTTGGCAATGGATGTGCTTTGGAATCTCCCGATGCTTATTTTACGCACAGAAGAACGCCCAATGGCATTTGTTGGTTTAAACCTGGTAAATGTTTTCACGACGATTGCCTTTAATATTTATTTTGTTGTTTATGCAAAATTGGGAATAATCGGTGTTTTTTATGGGAATATAGTTGCGTCTACTTTGATGTTGATGTTCTCTTTTCCAATCGTATACCAGCGTTTACGTTTTAAGTATATATCTAAAACGCTTCTAAAAAAAATACTCTATTTTGGTCTACCATTTATTCCTGCTGGAATATTTACAATGGTAATGGAATTGGCAGATAGATATTTACTAGAGTGGATGGTTGGGACAACCGCGGTTGGTATTTATTCTGCTGGATACAAGTTGGGGATGTTTGGTTTATTATTGGTTATGGGTTTTACTATGGGGTGGACTCCATTCTTTCTAAAAAAAGGAAAAGACGATCAAGCTCCTGAAATGTTTTCTCGAATTATTACATATTTTTTGGGTATTTATGGCTTTGTAGCAGTTTTCTTTACATTAATTATAGATGATCTTGTAAAAATTAACGTTGGAGACTTTTCTTTTTTTGGTGAAGCATTTTGGTCCGCAACCAATATTGTTCCTGTTATATTTTTAGCTTATTTCTTTTTTGGCCTTTATGTTTTACAGCTTCCAGCTGTGTATTTACCAGAAAAAACAAAATGGATACCCCTTTTCCGTTTTGTTGGAGCCATAACAAATGTTGTATTAAATATTTTAGTCATTCCAACATATGGTGTTATGGGTGCGGCGCTTGCAACGATGGGCGCACAAGCAATAATGGCTTTATCTATTTATCTGAAATCGCGCAAAGATTATAAAATCCCATTTCGCCGAATTGGTATTATTTTCCCTCTTTTTGCAATGATTGGAGCAATATTTTTAGACGGTTCGATGATAATAAAATTTATGTATCTATCGGGATATTTTATTCTATGGATTTTCATTGTTGCAGATAAAACAGAACAAAATTTTATTTTTAGGAGACAGTTATGATTATTATTGTTTCCAGCGGACATAAGCCTGATGATGAACGCATTTATCATCGAGAAATTAAATCACTTCTCAAGACTGGATATGACATTCGATATTTCACCCGGTGGGATGGAGAAATGGATTTATCGGAAAACAATCTTCAACATATTAACGTAGAGAGAAAAAACTACCCAATAAAAAAGTATATCCAATTTGTATCAGGGAAAATAAATGATGCTTCTGTATTGCATATTCATGAATTTGAAATGCTACGTCTAGCGAAACAGATGAAAAAGAAACACGGCATAAAAGTTATTTATGATGTTCATGAAAACCTCCGGGAGATGTGGGATACATTTTCGTCAAAAAAGGGATTAATGAAAAAAATGATTAATAAATCACTATCCTTTTTTGAACTATCTCATTTAATGTATGTAGATGACGTTATTTTGGCTAATAAAGTATTCGGGGAAAATTATTATGAAAAAAAAGGGTTAAAAACAACTGTTGTTGAAAACTTTCCTCCTCTTGAAAAAATATCTGGAGACCACCCTTTTTCAGACACCCCTATGATTTTATATCAAGGTCAAATAAGTTTTGAAAGAGGAATATCTGTATTAATTGATGCGTTTAAACTGGTCCTTGATTCTAATAATAAGACACGACTACGAATTATAGGATCGCCGCGTACGGATAAATTTTTATTGCAAATCAAAGATAAAATTGAAAAAATGAAATTGTCAGAATATGTTGATATAATGGATGCTGTATCTCACGATGTTATTTGGGAAGAAATGAGAAATGCAAATGTGGGTGTAATTCCATTTTTGGAAACACCATTAGTAAAGACAAATACACCAACAAAATTATTCGAATATATGGCTGCAGGATGTGCCGTTGTGGCGACGGATGTGCCTCCTGTACGTCACTTTCTTGATGGGGCAGGAGAATTGGTAGAGCCAGGGTCCGCCCAAAGTTTAGCGGATGGGATTATAAAAGTTATCCGGGATGAATCTCTTTTTAAAAGATATATTTCAGAAGGCAATAAGAAAATCACCGATCATTATAATTGGACGATTGCAGAAAAAAAATTGTTGGATATTTATAAAAGTCTAGAAATTTGAAAATATTATACATAGCGCCGGAAAACACAGTAGGGACATTAAGTCTTTGGAAAGAGGCTCATGAGGCTCGAGGAAATGAATGCACTTTTGTTACTTTATATCCAACCAAACACGATTATGAACGGGGCATTTGCCTAAACCTACCATTAGTAAAAGCAAATCCATTATATATGAAAGGCCGGCATCAATATTATAAACTGGCTCGAGGCAGAGAGGGCGATTATCAAGAAAAAAATGGTTATCCGCCTGTATGGGAGCCGAATTCATTTTTGGAAAAGAAATATTTTCAATTTCGTGACTGGTTATGGGCCTTTAAGGTGGAACAGGTGATAAAAGAATTTAACTTGCTGAAATATGATATTGTTCATTTGGATTGGGGATTGGAATTTTATCGTGATGGGCGTTTCGTAAAAACGTTAGTCGCAGCCGGGGTACCAATCGTGTGTACGTATCATGGACAAGATCTTCGCACAAGGGGTGTGATACCAGCCATTGATGCTGTAAGCAGTTTAAATTTAACCAGTGAGTTGGATCTTTTAAAGAAACATCCGGACATCCACTACCTGTTTTTGCCTTATGATACAGGACAGCATGAACCTGTTTTCAATATGAATGATACTATTAGAATATGTCATAGCCCAACGGATCGTTATTATAAAGGCAGTGAAACCATTATTCCCATTTGTGAAGAATTAGCTGAAAGAGATAATGTGGAATTTGTTTTAATTGAAAACTTGCCCCATGCTGAAGCCCTGCGCATTAAGCAGTCTTGTGATATTTTAATTGACCAAGTTCATAACCGTGGTGGTTGGGGTTATGGTATGAATTCCGTAGAAGCATTATCCATGGGCTTGTGTTGCGTTACTGAACTAGTGGATGAATATGTGAAATTTATTCCCGATCACCCCTTTGTAAATGTAAATAGTAATAAACTAAAAGAAACATTAGAGAATCTGATTCTAAATCCAGAGAAAATATTGGAGTATAAAAAAAGAAGCAGGGAATGGGTAATTCAATATCATGATATGCACAATACTGCAAATATTTTGTACGGTTATTATAAAGATCGAGGTCTCACATGAGTTGGGCACCTACGATAGATATTGTGGTTCCTTGTTATAATGTGGCCCATATTGTTGAGCGATGTGTTAATAGTTTGCTCAAGCAATCTTATCGTGATAATACAATTTCTATATATTTGGTCAATGATGGTTCATCTGATTCAACCGGAAGAATATTAGATTCATTTTCTCGCCATCAACATATTCAAATTATTCATCTGGAAAAAAACAAAGGCCTATCGGTAGCCCGCAATACTGGTATAAAAGCTGGATCGGGCGAAGTCATTTGTTTTCTGGATAGCGATATGACAGTCCAACCCGAATGGATTAATGCCCATTTAGATATGTTGGGAGAAGTGGGTATTTTTGGAGTTATCGGCGATTCTCTTTTACCAGCGGAACAAACGCCCAACGAACTTGATAGCTATTTATATGACCTCCGCAGAGGTGCGCGTAGTATCGGTGAAGGTTCTCCAATTCCATTTTCATATTTTTTATTTAACAACACATCTGTTAAGCGATCCATCTTTGATGTTATTGAACTTTTTGATGAAAAAATTACAACTTATGGCGGGGAAGACACAGAACTGGCGATACGGTTTTGGGAAGCTTATCCAGAGGGTCTGCGATTTTCCTCATCTGCGTCATGCGTTCACCATCATCCCCGAGAATTAATTGATTTTTGCAATTTGATGTACAGTTACGGCAAAACCAACCTACCCTCGTTATTAGAGCAATTCCCTCAGTATAAAGCAGAGTTGGGTGGAGGATGGTTAAATTCAATAAAAGGGTATTTTTTGTTTAATTCAATTATACGGTGGTTTATATCTAAAATGAGTAACCTGGGTAGCAGTTATTGGTTATCCAGATATAAAATCATTGATGCAGCAATTAGAGGCGCAAGGACAGTCTCTCATCGGTGAAATTGTAATTTTATGCACATTTTACCCATATAATAAAAATGTTGATAGTTATCAATTTGTGCTTAAATTCATACGATTTGAAGATATATAAGTCAAATTTTAAAGAGAGAATACATACAATAACGGGGGCGAAGTGTCTCCGTTTTTATCAATAACCAAACCAAGGAGGAACATCATGGCTGATGTGAGTTCAACTGTCAATAGCGTCATATCTGGAATCGTAAGTCTTGTTAAAGGCTTAATCGTATTCTTTGTGTTTGCTAACATTCTATACTCAACGGGATTTGATCCTGTCGGTGGTATAGTCGATCTAGTAAATACATTCTTAGATGGCGGATTGGCCGGTCTATTGGCACTGCTATTTCTCGTATCAATGGCATAATTAACAGGATGACAAAAAACAGGGTTCCTTTTGAAAAACTGGAACCCTGTATCCTGTTAACGTCATCATAGGAGGAAATATGAGTGCTTTCGACAACGTAAATGAATGGATAGCCAAATTAACCGACCTGCTGAAAACGCTGGTGGTCCTCGGCATCGTCATAGGTATTTTATTTGACGATCCATTTGGCGTGATTGCTGGAGTTGGTAGAGTTATGGGACAATTCGGTGATGCAGGTCTTGCTGGCCTGTTAGCACTGATTTTTCTTGTAGCTATGCAATCCAAAAAGTAATCCACAACCAATATCCATTTAACTTACAAATGCGCCCCGCTTGTCGGGGCGCATTTGTTTATACAGTCCCACATCTCCATTCCTATAATTTATATTGTATTCATCTTCTTTAATCTGCTATGTTGCTTTCCGTGAGAGACCTAAAAGCAATCAAGATTCCATTACAAAAGGCTGGAATAATATTTATTAGTGTGGTGTCTATTAGCGCTCACCTGTTTTCAGCTTTTGAACATTACCCTTCCAATCCCGTTGCTGTTGGATCTGGCTTACTTTTTATCAATGTTCAAGCAAATGCAATAGGCATCTTTGCTGATCCGGCAAGTGTTACATCTTTTCAGGTAAGAAATATAGGTATAGTTTCAGGGAGAAGGTTTGGACTTAAACGACTTCAGCATCATAGCGCTGTATTAGCTCAACCATATTTAAATAAAAAACTTTATTTTGCAATTGGAGCTAGTTTTTTTGGCGATAAACTATACAGCGAAACTATCTGGGGCATGGTTATGGGTAAACGTGTATCGGAAAAATTAAATATCGGCATCGGACTGATGTATTATGATTTACAAATTAAAAATTATGGTCAAGCAAGTAGTTGGGGGCTGAATCTCGGATGGAGAATAAAACTAGATAAATCTTTGCAGTGGCTCGGTAGTTGGCGAAATTTAAATAGCCCTGCAGTAGGAGTATCCAAAGATGAAATACCACAAATCATAGTCTCTGCCTTGGTCTTTAATCCTATACAATATGCAACAGTTGTTATTGAATGGGAACAGGATACTTTGTATGAAAGCAGATTAAAAATGGGTGGGCAATTCAAACTTTTACCTTGGGCAACTATTCATGCGGGACATGCTTCATCTCCCGGGCAAACAACCGCAGGTTTTGAAATACTTTTTAAACATATAAAAATAAATTATGCAGTTTCAACACATAGTTATTTGGATCTATCTCACTGGTTTGGTGTGGGGTTCTCCCTCCACTGATAAAATTCATTCTGTTGAAGAATGGTTTACTTTATTGGGGTATGATGCTGAATCCACAATCCCCGAAGAAGATTTAAATAGTATTCAACAATTAATACACACTCCGGTGTCAAACGCAGATGCTTTAATGATTTTAACTGATATATCTGTTTTATCTTTATCTGATTTGAAAAATATTAGTAGTTCGAAAGATATTGAAAGTCTGAAATCAAATGAAGAATTATCTACAGCAGTTCGCTTTCTAATTAATAGTATTAATATCATTAATTATGCACCATTGAAATTATTGATTAAGGAAAAAATATCATTTCATAATGGTGTTCGCCATGACTGGCGCGCCATTGGGAGTTTAGAAAATTTTGAATATGGAATACTGTTGGAAAAAGACCCTGGAGAACAAAACATATCCGATCACAATAGTATTTATTTAAAGTGGAATTCTACGAAAATGAATTTAATAGCCGGAGATCACCAGCTGGTTGGAGGCTATGGTTTAATATCGTGGCGTACAAGTTCGGCGCATAAGGGATTTGCAACGCTAAATTCATTACCACGGCAGGGAAAAGGTATAACAGGATATCGATCAAGTAATGAATATTGGAGCACGCGAGGATTGGGGGGTGATTGGCAAACCGACTATGGGAAATTTACATTTTCTCTTGGCAGGACCTATCAAGATGGTTCTTTGAATGAAAATGAAATTAAATTAGATAAAACGGGTATTCATGTAACCCCCGGCGACTTATTCATTCAAAACCAGTTATTAGAATATTCAGCTACTGTTATGTGGAATAATAATTTTCACTCTAATCATTTAGGTCTAATAATCAATTCACAAAATGTAATTGATAATACAGGTGAGAATATTCAACGTCAATCCGTATCCATTTTTACATCAGGTAATTGGAATGAGTGGTATTGGTTCGGTGAGAGCGCATTGAACACTAATAAAAAAGTTGCCTTTCTAGGAGGTGTCATATTTAAAAACAAGTTACTAAAATATCTTCTTTCAATACGCCATTACCCAGCTCATTTTAGAACATATAGAACACAACCATTTGCTGAGTGGCAGGGGCAAAACGATGGAGAAAAAGGAATATTTCAAAATGTACAATTGAAATATGGAAAACATGTAATATTTTTATACACTGACATGGTGGAAAAAATTGTAGACAACTCTTTTTTAACGAATAATAATATTAAATATGAATCAGGTATACGTTGGCAATGGCGCTACAATAAACATCTTATCCATGCTCAATTAAGAAAAAGCAATCAATTGAATACGACCCAAATGTATTTTCCAAATAATATTGATTATGATATTTCTCGCACCACAACTAAAGGATCTTATAAATATAAAGCGACTAAATATTTTGATATACGTTGGCAAGTAAATTCAACGTCATATAATAATGAATCTAAAGGAGTGGGGTTTGAAACGCAATTTAATTGGAAGATTCAACAATTTGCAATCAGGGGGAGTTGGATTGCAGCACAAATTGATGATTTTAATGGACGAGTTTATTTTTGGGATTTGAATCTTCCCGGGGAAATGAGAAGTGTAGCTATTTCACAAAATAAACAATTATTAGGTTTTAGGGTTCAAATCAAACCTAATAATAATTACCGATTATATATGAGATGGCGCTCTTCTTGGAATTCAATACGATTTAATGGAACAGCAAAGCAGTCGTATGCGTTAGCAATTCAAATAAATTTCTAGCGTATCATTCCATTGCCACGATTAACATTAATAGAATAATTTGTAGCTTATGTTTAGATATTATAAAATCATATTTATTTCATTACTTTTGAGCACAAACATTTCTGCAACAATTTTAGTTGTAAATAGTGCGGATCAAAAAGAAAATGAATTACAAGTGTTGGACAATACGAAAGCTCTATATGTATCAGCTACAGATCTTTCCAGAGTTTTGACTTCCAGACTGCCTTATGTGAATAAAGAACGCATGAAAATGGTTCTGTATTTTTCAGATACACGAATAAAAATTTCCAGTAATTCCAGTTTTGTACTTGTAGATGAAGAAGTATTTCATATGCCTGTCTATGCCAAGGCGAGTGGTGGTGATATTTTTCTACCGGCAGTTTCGATTTTCAGAATCTTAAAACAAACGGTTTTACCTGGCTTGACCTATGATCCCATTAAACAGCGTCTGGATATTGATGCGGTGGAATTCAATATAACTGAACTGGAAATTGAACAAAAGATTAATGGCACAATTTTAACACTTTATACACGAGAGCAGTTTGTGGCTGGACATATCAGTTCTTTTGAACATCCAAACGGATGGTTTTATTTAACAGTTCAAAACGGTATAGTTGATACAACGCAAATCAATAAAACAGATGCCCGAGGAGTTGTGGCAAAAGTGACAGCTTATCAATTTGCAGAATCAGCACAAATTGCCATTCGTTTACGTTCAGGAATAATTGGTCATGAAGTATTTCAAAGTTCGGATCCGAATGCAATTATTATTACGCTAAGAACACCTTTTGATAAAAGTGCAGACCGTATTCGCCTTTTACGAAAGCGATGGCGACTAGACACAGTTGTGCTGGATGCTGGTCACGGTGGAAAGGATGGGGGGACGGTTGGGAAAAGCGGTACGAGAGAAAAAGATATTGTGTTGGATATAAGTAAACGTCTAGGTTTGCTTTTAGAGAAGAAAACCAATATAAATGTAGTATATACCCGGGAAGAAGATATTTTTATTCCTCTTTGGAAACGTACAAAAATTGCCAATGAAAGTAATGGGAAAATATTTGTCAGTATTCATGTAAACAGCAATCCCAACCGAGCTGCAAGAGGATTTGAATCGTACTTACTCAAACAGGGGAAATCAGACGATGCAATTGCATTGGCCTCACGTGAAAATGCTGTAATAAAACTTGAAGAGCATAGCGGAGATAAATATAAAGAATTAACGGGTGAAAATTTGATTATGGCAACAATGGCGCAATCAATGTTTATGAAGGAAAGCGAGGAACTAGCTGCGATGATTCAGGTTGAATTGGGTAATCGGTTAGATTCTCCCAATCGAGGTGTTAAACAGGCGGGTTTTGTTGTTTTGATCGGCGCTAGTATGCCAAATGTATTAATTGAAACAGGATTTCTTTCAAACCCAACAGAAGAAAAGCTATTAAAGCAGGCCTCTTACCGTCAAAAGATTGCAGAAGGAATTTTTAGTGCCATTGTAAAATTTCGTTCTCATCGCGAAAAATTATTGGTTGAAGGATAATGGCAGATTTAAGGCCCATCGGAGTTTTTGATTCTGGATTAGGAGGTTTGACTGTAGTCAAAGCCCTTCGAAATATTTTGCCAAACGAATCCATTGTTTATTTTGGCGATACTGCCAGAGTACCATATGGTAATAAAAGCCAGGAATTAATCCAGGAATATTCAAGAGAAATCACACACTTTTTGATTAAAAATGATGCAAAATTGATTGTAGTGGCCTGTAATACAGCATCAGCGTTAGCGTTAAATGAGTTACAGTCTAACACGTCTATACCCGTCATTGGAGTTATTGATCCGGGCGCTGATGAGGCCGTTAAAGCAACTAATAATAATAATATTGGTATTATTGGAACCGTGGCGACCATTTCTTCAAAAGCGTATGAAATAGCATTAATTAGAATAAACAAAGATATCCAAACAATTTCCCATGCATGTCCATTATTGGTTCCATTAGCTGAAGAGGGCTGGCTGGCCGGTGATGTCGTAAATGCAATTGTGAAACATTATATCTCTCCATTAAATGATAAAAAAATTGATACACTTATTTTGGGATGTACACATTATCCTCTTTTAAAAGATGTTATATCAAAACAGGTTAGTAATGGGACAGTATTAATTGATTCAGCCGCCGCTGTAGCTAGGGCAATTAAGGTCAAGCTGTTGGAAATAAATCAACTTAATAATTGCAATGAACTGGGAACGCTGTCTTGTTTTGTCACTGATATCCCCATGCGCTTTGAATTAGTAGGTCAGCGATTTTTAGGTGCCCCCATGGACCATGTTCAAACCGTACATGAAATCTGATTTTCAGACACTTCTTCAGGATTTATTCAAATTACAGCGCTTGGGGATTAAAACAGGGCTAGAGCATACGTTTCAACTGCTTGATACCTGCTCCAATCCACACCAACGATTAAAATTCATCCACCTGGCAGGGACAAATGGGAAAGGATCAACCGCAGCGTTTATTGATTCAATCTTACGATCTTCAGGATTAAAAGTTGGACTCTATACTTCTCCCCATCTTGTGCAGTTTAATGAACGTATTAGAGTGAATGGAGTGCCAATTTGTAATGAGAAAATTGTTGAGTTCATGCAAGTGTATTCTGACGATATAAAACGCATTGAGAGTACGTTCTTCGAAACAACAACTGCTATGGCTTTTTGGTACTTTGAACAAGAAAATGTTGATATAGCTGTCATAGAAACAGGATTAGGTGGTCGTCTGGATTCTACCAATGTTATTATACCTGAAATATCTGTAATTACACCGATAGGAATGGATCATTGTGATTTATTAGGAAATAATCTAAAATCCATTGCTCAAGAAAAAGCAGGTATCATCAAAGAAAACATCTCTGTTATAAGCGGCTATCAGGAAAAAATTGTAAAAGAAGTATTAGTAGAAAAAGCATTAGAAATGCAAACACAGGTAAAGTTTATTAAACCACCAAAAAAGAGTACAGTAACAGTTGACGGCACGTATTTTTTACACGAGGAAGTAGAGTATCATTTATCCTTAATGGGTGAACATCAAGCACAGAATGCATCCGTGGCTATTGAAGCCGTAAGGGAAATAGGTTTTTCTGTTAAAGAGGAAGCTATTAAAGTCGGAATAGAAAAGGCTTCTTGGCCAGGCCGATTTCAGGTTTTATCCAGAGATCCTTTTGTGATATACGATGTTGCACATAATGCGCAAGGGATTAAGGCTGCCCTGAAAACATACACTAATATATTTGGAAAGAAACCTATAGGCTTATTTGCTTTAAAAAAAGATAAAAAACTGGAATTAATCGTTAGTTGCCTCTATAACCAATTTGAAACACTTTTTGTTATGGATGATAAAAATGGATTATTAATGAGAGCAAACAAATTATCAATGAAATTAAATACTCACGGAATTATGGCAACACCATTGGACGATATTAAGGGTTTCACATCATATCTAGACAACGACCAATCAGGTATCATTTTTGGCTCTCATTATATTGCAGAAGCCGTTTTTAAGCATTTTCAATTTTCCTTTGACTCTGGTGTGATTTAGGGTAATTTCTAGCATCAAAGGCACTTGCTCCCGCAGGGCCATCACATTTTTTAGACAAATTTAAAATTCAATTAGTACATAATTTATTGGAGCTATCTATATATGGACATTAATCAAGTACACTCAATGAACATTAAAGAATTGGTAACAAAAGCCCGGGAATTGGACATCCCAGGCTATTCCGGTTTAAATAAACAGGAGTTAATTGTCAAAATACTGGAAACACAAAATGAAAAAGAAGGTATTTTGAATGCCAAAGGTGTCTTGGAAGTATTAAAGGAAGGCTATGGTTTTTTACGTAGTCCCGATTTCAATTATTTACCTGGACCTGATGATATTTATGTCAGCCCGTCTCAAATCAAACGGTTTGGTTTACGGACAGGCCATTCTGTTTATGGGCAGATTCGTCACCCGAAAGATAAAGAACGGTTTTATGCCTTGTTAAAAGTGGAAACAGTAAATGATAAAAGTCCGGACCATGTCAAACAGGTTATTCTTTTCGATAATTTGACACCCCTTTACCCTGAAGTAAAATTCAATCTTGAATCAGACTCAAAAGACATGTCAACTCGTATTATGGATTTTATATCACCTATAGGTAAAGGTCAACGCGGCTTAATCGTTGCCCAGCCTAAGACAGGTAAAACGATATTATTGCAGAAAATAGCTAATTCACTTTTAAAAAATCATCCGAAAGTTAAATTAATCATTTTACTTATCGATGAGCGACCAGAAGAAGTTACGGATATGAAACGCCAAGTTGAAGCTGAAGTTGTGAGTTCAACATTTGATGAGCCACCGGAACGGCACGTTGCTGTTGCTGATATGGTTTTACAGAAAGCAAAACGCATGGTGGAATATGGCGACGATGTAGTTATTTTGTTGGATAGTTTAACACGTTTAGGTCGAGCTCATAATGCTGTGATTCCTCATAGCGGAAAAATTCTTTCCGGTGGTGTAGATGCCAATGCGTTGAAAAAGCCAAAACAATTCTTTGGGGCAGCTCGGAATACTATAGAAAGTGGCAGTCTAACAATTATTGCCACAGCTCTTATTGATACTGGTAGCCGTATGGACGAAGTTATCTTTGAAGAATTTAAAGGAACTGGAAATATGGAACTCGTCTTGGATAGACGTTTGAGCGATCGCAGGATTTATCCTTCGTTTGATATTGTGCGTTCAGGTACTAGAAAAGAAGAATTATTATTGGATAAAAAAATATTAGCCAGGATGTGGATTTTACGAAAACTGCTAAACGAAATGAATGTTATTGAAGCTATGGAGTTTTTAATATCGAGAATGAAGCGCACAAAGTCTAATGAAGAATTTATGGAAACAATGAGCCAGTAAGCTTAATTTCCCCTGGAAGGAGTAGCGCCTTTAATTATAAAAAAGTGTGCAAGAGGTATATATATGGAATATAGTGGTCCACCAATTCGGACAACAATTGCTCGGATTATAACAGATAAACCCGTTAGAAAAACTCCCTATCAGGTTAAAGGCGTTTTTATGCGTCAGTATTCTGATTTAGAGATTGTACCTATGATGGATGGTACCTATAGAAATCGATTTTTATACCCACGTGTTCAAATCAAGATTTTGAATGAGCAGATATATATGGTTGGAATAAATGAAGGTGTAGATCCAATAATCGAATTGACTGAAAGATTAGATATTTTAGATTTTGGAAATATTACTTTTCAAGTATTTGACACGGAAGTAGACACAAAGGATGACCAGTTCAGGCCCGTTGGACGATTAATTCGCTATCGATTATTAACTCCATGGGTTGCTCTTAATCAGATGACAGGAAGTCGTTATCGAATTTTGAACAATATGGAACGCATTGGATTTTTGAATCGATTGCTCGGTCAAAATATCGTCTTTTTAGCTCGGGAAATGGGAATTGAACTCCAAGAAAAAATATTTACAAAAGTGAACTTAACCTCTCTGTTTCCAAAACCAGTAGATGAACGTAATTGGGGTGCTTTTTCAGGTGAATTTAGAACCAATTTTCTTTTACCAAATTATTTAGGTATCGGGAATGGTATTACGCGCGGTTATGGCGCAGTCTATGGGATGTTTAATCCGAAATCATTTTCGTTTGATGAAGGCAGTTTGGAAGATGCTGGTGGAGATGAGTTAGAATCTACCTTATTAGCTGAATCAGATCTTGAAGGTGTATCTGTTGAAGATGTCCCCAAACCCAAAAGGCATAAAGTAAAAAGAAGTAAACCAAAAAAGAGCACTAAAAAAGTGCTTTCAGAGGAATTTGAAATCGAAGAAGATAAACAACCCGTAACTAACCCCCCCAAACGAGTTAAAAAAGAAAAGAAGTCGCCGGAAGAAAACAAATTCAATAGTCCAGAATTTCACAAAATGCAGCATGAGCTGTAAATGAAGTCAAAAACTGTAAAATTAGCGTCCCGAGTAGAACGGGTTAAGCCATCGTTTACTCTGGAGATGGCTTCAAAAGCAGCCGATATGAGATCTCAAGGAATTGATGTTATTAATTTCAGTGTCGGTGAACCTGATTTTAATACTCCGGAACACATTATTGCGGCCGGTAAAGCAGCTATGGATGATGGTTATACAAAATATACAGCCGGTCCGGGTATGATAGAACTTCGCCAAGCTATTTGTGAAAAATTGAAACGTGAAAATAAGTTAGAATATAGACCAACTGAAATCCTCGTTTCTAATGGAGAAAAACAAAGCTTGTATAATGCCTGCCAAGCGTTATTTGATAAAGGGGATGAAGTGGTTGTCTTTTCTCCGTACTGGGTGTCTTTCCCTGAATTTGTTCGCCTTGCAGATGCAGAACCCGTATTAGTTAATACTCTCCCAGATAAGCAATTTGAAGCAGATTTTGAAGATCTTGAAAATAAGATTACCTCTGCAATAAAAGGTGTGATTGTCAACTCACCCTCAAATCCAACTGGCGGAGTGTGGGGGGAAGAAGCTTTAATCCGTTTGTTAAAAATAGCCGCATTGCATGATTGGACTATTATTTCAGATGAATGTTATGAACGTCTGATATTTGATGGTGAATTTATAAGCACTGAAAAGCTTAATCGTGACCATAATATTGGTGCTCGAGTCATCACATGCATGAGTCTTTCTAAAACATACGCAATGACAGGATGGCGTATTGGTTATGCGGCGGGAGATCAAACTATTATCGAGGCCATGAGTAAACTTCAGGGACAGGCAACCTCCTGTGCAAATTCCATCGGTCAGCGAGCCGCCATTGCAGCGTTAACTGGTGATCAGCGGCCCGTAGAGGAAATGCGTTTGCAATTCAAAGAACGGCGGGATTTAATGGTAAAGCTATTGAATGATATTCCTGGAGTGTCATGTGCTGTACCCGGAGGCGCGTTTTATACTTTTCCAAATTTTTCTGAGTATTTAGGGAAAAAAGTAAATGGAAAAGTTATTCAGGATTCTTTCGACCTGAGTGATTATATATTAAATTCAGAGTCTGTAGTCACGGTGCCTGGAGATGGTTTTGGTGCACCAGGGCATATAAGATTTTCGTGTGCCACTGATAAAGAGACGATTAAACGTGGTTTGTCGAAAGTGGCAAACGCTTTAGAAAAATTGACATAAAAGGAGTTTTATTATGAAACAGGGAATACATCCCGATTATAAACTTGGCAACGTGCATTGTGCATGTGGTCATACATTCGAAGTATACAGTACTTTGGGTGATCAACGGATTGAGATCTGTTCAGTCTGCCATCCATTCTTTTCTGGAAAGCAGAAACTGATAGATACTGCTGGACGTATAGAAAAATTTAATGTGAAATACGGCAAAGCAGCTCAGTAACTATTTTAACAATTAAATAATGGCTCCGAGAATAGGTCCGTCCTTTTTAGGGCCATTTTTTTATCTATGAAACATCTACTTCTAACTCTAATGAAACCATCGATCCTTGTAGGCGGCCAAGCCGTTATAGAAGGCGTTATGATGCGTGTACCGGGAGCGTATGCAACAGCAGTTCGCGATCCTGAAGGTAAAGTGCACGTGGACAAATATGATTTCACTTCAAAAGTACAAACATCAAGTTTCTGGAAAAGACCCATCCTGCGGGGCATGATGGCTTTATTTGAATCAATGAAAATGGGTATGAAGACTTTGCAATGGTCAGCGGAAATTGCTTTTCCTGATGAAGCAGAAAATCAACCTGGGAAACTTGCCAATTTCTTTTCAACATTGTTTGCTGTTTCATTAGCCGTTGGAATGTTTATGGTCGCCCCTTTGGCACTAACCGCATGGCTAATGGATATTGAAAGGGAAGCATTGGCCTTTAACCTAGTTTCCGGATTCTTTCGCATAACCTTTTTCATATTGTATTTGTTAGCTATTTCTTTGATGAAAGATGTTAAACGCTTATTTAGATACCATGGTGCGGAGCATCGTGTTGTGTTCAATTTTGAGTCTGGAAAAGAAGTAACCATAGATAATGCTCAATCATTTTCTACATATCATCCCCGCTGCGGAACCAGTTTTATGTTTATTGTATTATTGTCAGCTATTCTTGTATTTGCCATGATAGACACAATTGTAATGGCTATTTTTGGGGATATAACTATTTTTCACCGCCTTGCTTTTCATTTGCCTTTAATGCCTCTTGTGGCTGGTATCTCTTACGAAATCATTAAACTAACGGCACGCAAAGGGGACTTATTACTCTTTCGCGCATTAAGGGCTCCTGGATTATGGCTGCAGCGAATTACAACACAGCCGCCAGAAGATGAAATGGTGGAGGTGGCCATAACTGCTTTGCAAAATGCTTTTGGGGAAAAGTATGATGATATGGTTGGCAAAGAATATACTGCAGAGGCTATCGGGTGAAAGAGAAGATAAAGACTGTCATTGCCCGCCATGAAGAATTGGGCAATATATTAGCAGATCCCGATGTTATGAATGATCATAATAAGTTAAAAGTAACAGCCCAGGAACACAGTCAATTGGCTCCTGTTGTGCTCAAAGGTCAACAATATTTAGTGATACTACAGCATATTGCAGATGATCAAGAAATTATTGATGGGGATGATGCTGAACTAAAAGAAATGGCCCAGGAAGAAATTTTAGAATTGAAAGATAAAAAGATCGATTTAGAAGAAGAATTAAAAATCATGCTTATTCCAAAAGACCCCAATGATGATAAAAATACCATTGTTGAAATACGGGCAGGAACAGGTGGCGATGAAGCAGCTTTATTCGCTGCAGATCTTTTTAGGCTATATACTCGATTTGCAGAGCGTAATAACTGGAAAAGAGAAATTATGCAAATGAATGATACTGGTATCGGTGGATATAAAGAAATCATATTTTCTGTTATAGGAAAAGGTGCATATGGCCTTATGAAATATGAGAGTGGCGTTCATCGTGTACAACGAGTTCCTAAGACTGAAGCTGGTGGAAGAGTACATACTTCAGCTGCAACGGTGGCTATTCTTCCTGAAGCAGAAGAAGCAGAAATTGAAATAAATGAAGGCGATTTGAAAATTGATACTTTTAGAGCTAGCGGCGCCGGTGGTCAGCATGTAAATAAAACTGAATCAGCTATTCGAATTACACATTTACCAACTGGATTAGTTGTCTCTTGTCAGGATGAAAAATCGCAGCATCAAAATCGTTTGCTTGGCATGAAAGTATTGCGTTCAAGATTATTAGCACAAGAACAAGATCGATTAGCTCATGAGCGTGCATCTGCCCGGAAATCGATGGTTTCAACTGGAGACAGATCGGCAAAGATTCGTACATACAATTTCCCCCAAGGAAGAATTACGGATCACAGAATTAACTATACTGCTTATAATCTTGAAAGTGTGATGGACGGGGATATAGCTGAATTAATTGAACAATTGAAATTGGCAGATCAGCAGGAACAACTGGCTGGCGATTAAATGTCTGCAATCCCCCAAGACGGCCACATCAATAACTGGCTGAAATGGTCAGCTGCAGAACTTTCACTAACTATGGAAGAGAACACCAGAGAAGCTGAATGGCTTTTATCCTCTTTATTAAATTGTTCTAAATTTGAATTATATTTTCAAGAAAACGAACTTTCCCCAACCCAATGTGAATTACTGCAAGATTGGATCAGAAGGCGTATTAATGGTGAACCTGCCCAATATATAGCCGGTTGGACAGAGTTTTACGGCCACCGTTTTAATCTAAATTCATCTGTTTTAACTCCTCGCCCAGAAACGGAACGTCTGGTAGATGTCGCCATTCACTCGCTACAGGAATTTGACAAACCACACGTTGTGGATATAGGAACAGGCTCTGGGTGTATTGCAATTTCAGTGGCAGCAGAAATTTCATCTGCATCAGTACTTGGCTTGGATATATCCGGTGGTGCTTTAGCAATAGCTGAAGAAAATGCAGCATTAAATAAAATAACAAATGTCCAATTTTTACAGACAGATTTTTTGCAGTTCACACCTGTTGAACCCGTATACGATTGTTTACTCATGAATCCACCGTATATTCCAATAAATGAGATGGATATACTTATGACAGAGGTCCGTGATTATGAGCCAGAACTGGCATTAACGGATCATAAAGATGGGTTAACATTTTACAGACATTTATCTAACATGGCTAAAAAATGGGTTCATTCAGGTGGTTGGTTAATTATGGAAGTAGGACTGGGAGAGCATCCTCAAAATGTCAGTGCATGTTTTGATATTAATCAGTTTACTAATAAAGAACTTATTGCAGATTTTAATGGGGATGACCGTATTCTAAAGGTAAAAATAATATGAAATCACTTTGGCACCATTTAGAACTTTTACGCCCTTTTAACCTTGTTACATCTGCTTTCGCCATGATTGTTTGCGCCAGTATCATGGATGGGATATGTGATACGAAAACACTGTTGTTAACTATTCTAGTTGTTGTGTGTTATAATGCAGCCGCAAATGCCTATAATGACATAGTTGATTATAAAATAGATATGATTAATAGACCTCGCCGACCTTTAGTAACAGGTGCTGTTAAAATTAAAACTGCAAATATTCTTTCGACAATTCTATTTATTGCGGGAAGTCTTTTTGCATTAATACTGCATCCGTGGGCAGCATTTATTGCCATAGGCCTGGCTCTACCTACGTTGATTATTTACAGTAAAATACTAAAAGGAACACCTTTAATTGGTAATGCAGCTGTTGCTGCGATGTTAAGCCTATCATTTATTTTTGCCGGTGCTGCGTTTGGCAAAATAGAGACGATGATTATTCCGGCATGTTTAGCCTTTGGGCTCACTTTTGTTCGTGAATTAGTAAAAGATATGGCTGATATTGAAGGCGACTCCATAGCGGGCTTAAACACGTTCCCGGTAAAAGTCGGATTAAATAAATCAGCTAAAATTGTCAACGTTGGAGCTCTTATTATTGGAATCGGAGCACTCATTCCATTTTTCTACAATTATTATGGTTTCCCTTATTTGCTTGTCCTTGTTTTAGGTGTAGAAATTCCTTTGGCAATGATTGTATTTTCATTCCTGAAAAGACCTGCAATTAAGCAGGCTAAACGATTTTCCGAGGTATTAAAATTCAGTACAATAGCAGGATTAATGGCATTTTTCATGGATAATTATGTCCGCTGAATTCGTCCATTTACATAACCATTCAGATTACAGTCTTTTAGACGGTGCACAGACCGTCCAGACGCTGGTGAATACCATCGATGACATGAAGATGGATTCGGTGGCACTTACTGAACATGGAAATATGTTCAGTGTTGTTCCCTATTATAAATCGGCAAAAAAAGCGGGAGTAAAACCCATTATTGGTTGCGAGATTTATGTAGCCTATGGCAGTCGTTTTGATAAAAAACCACGAGCAGAAGGCGGTTGGGGAAATAATCATCTTATTTTATTAGCACAGAATTATACCGGCTATCGAAACCTCATGAAGTTGGTTACGATTGGTTATTTAGAAGGATTCTATTATCGTCCCCGCATAGATAAAGAATTGCTGAAGCTATATAGTGAAGGATTGATTTGTACATCCGGATGTTTAAAAGGCGAGGTGACTGAAAAATTATTAAATGATGATTGGGAAGGTGCTAAAGCGACTGCATTAGAATATGCTGAAATGTTTCCTGGGCGATTTTATCTGGAAATTCAAAACCATGGAATTGATGCTGAAAAGCGAAATGTTGAATTAATAACCAAATTGGCTCGGGAATTGGATTTACCTCTTGTTGCAACGAATGATGCCCATTATGCCAAACAAGAACATTGGGAAGCACACGATATTCATATCTGTCTGGGAACGGGAAAAGAGAGAGATGATCCTAATCGTTTGCGGTATGCTACACCTGAGTTCTATTTCAAGACACAGGATGAGATGTTTAAGCTCTTTAAAGATTATCCTGATGCGTTGGCAAATACACGCAAGATAGCTGATAGTATAGACCTTGAATTGCCCATGGGCAAATATTATTTGCCTACATTTCCCATCCCGGAAGATGCACCGGATCAAAACCCGGATGCATATCTGCGTTTTTTATGTGAAAAAGGAGTTCGGGATATTTATGGTGATATTACACTGGATCTACAAGGGCGATTGGATCATGAATTGGATGTTATTCAGAAAATGGGTTTTGCCGGATATTTTTTGATTACAATGGATTTTGTGAAATATGCAAAAGACAATGGTATCCCTGTAGGGCCTGGAAGAGGTTCAGCTGCTGGAAGTTTGACGTCTTATGCATTGAATATTACGACGATAGATCCTATGAAGCATAACTTACTTTTTGAACGATTTCTAAACCCGGAACGTGTCAGCCTTCCCGATATAGATATAGATTTTTGTATTGAACGTCGCGGAGAAGTAATTGATTATATTAAACAACAATATGGTGAGAATTCTGTAACACAAATCATTACGTTTGGAAAAATGAAAGCACGCCAAGCAGTGCGTGATGTGGGTAGAGTTCTTGGTTTTTCATTTGGAGAAGTGGATAAGATTGCCAAAATGATTCCCGTGGGACCTTCTATTACATTAGATCAAGCATTGAAACAAAATCCTGAAATGCGAGAAGCTGCTGATGGTAAATATAAGGAATTGATTAAGCATGCATTAACTTTAGAAGGCATGAATCGACACGCGTCCACCCATGCTGCGGGCGTTGTTATTACTCCGGGAGATTTAACAGACTTTACACCATTATTCAAATCTAATACAGGCGATATCACCAGTCAATATGATATGAAAGGACTGGAAGATTTAGGTTTGTTAAAAATGGATTTTCTGGGTCTTCGCAATTTGACTGTAATTGATCATGCATTGAAGCTGTTAAAAAAGCGGGGTGAAAAAATTGATATTGCCAAGATTAATATGGAAGACCCCAAAGTATATAAACTATTTGCGAAAGGATTAACCATAGGTGTTTTCCAGTTTGAATCTTCTGGTATGCGTGAATTTTTGAAAAAATTAAAACCGACCCAAATCGAAGACCTGATTGCTATGAATGCATTGTATCGTCCGGGTCCAATGGAAAATATAGATAATTTTATTAAACGTAAGCATGGCAAGAAAAAGATCACTTATATCCATCCAACTTTAGAAAAAATTCTTGAAGAAACGTATGGCATTATTGTTTACCAGGAACAGGTGATGCAGATCGCCCATGAAGTTGCCAAATTTACCCTTGCAGAAGCTGATATTATGCGCCGCGCCATGGGTAAAAAGATTAAAAAGCTCATGGATGAAATGAGTACAAAGTTTATTGATGGTGCTGTAGAAAATGGCATCGACCGTAAAAAAGCCGGAGAAATTTATTCTCTCATCGAGAAATTTGCGGAATATGGATTTAATAAAAGCCACTCCACCGCCTATGCGTATGTGGCCTACCAAACAGCTTGGCTAAAGACCCATTATCCAGCAGAGTTCATGTCTGCAAACCTTACCAGTGAAATGTCTAATATTGACCGCGTGGTGATTCTTATTAATGAATGCAGGAAGCTTAAAATCACAGTGGATTCACCGAATGTAAATGTATCTGATATCTACTTTCGCCCTGTAGATAAAAAAACGATTTCTTTTGGTCTAAATGCAATTAAAAATGTTGGTGCGAAAGCCTTAGAACATATTTTAGACGCACGTGATTCAGACGGCCCCTTTGAATCCATATTAGATTTTACGTCTCGTGTTAGTTTGCGCGCTGTCAATAAAAGGGTGTTAGAAAGTCTGGTTATGGCCGGCGCCATGGATGGCCTCGAGGGAACCCGAGCTGAACAATTTGCAACAATTGATATAGCAATAAAATACGGTCAACAAATTCAGGAAAATAAACATCGTAACCAAGAAGACCTTTTTGGTCAGGCTTCTAATGGACAATCAGCAATGGTCCCTAATTTAGTTAGCGCTGATAACTGGCCAGACAGCGTTTCCCTGCAAAAAGAAAAAGAAGTCCTTGGTTTGTATATTTCCGGCCATCCACTCTTAAAACATGCCGAAGATTTGGAAGAATTCAGCAATTTTGATTTTTCCGAAAATGTTGAAGAACTAAAAATGGAGACAGTACGCATTGGTGGTTCTATCCAAGAATTCAGACTGCATTTTGACCGTAAGAATAACCAAATGGCCTTTTTTAAGCTTGAATGTCTTGGGGGACAGGCAGAAATACTCACGTTCAGTTCAGTATTTGATAAGTATAAAGACCTTTTGGATAATGATGAAATTATTTTTGTAAGTGGCCGACCAACAGATACATCAGATTTTAGTGATTTGAAGATTATTGCCGATGAGATTGTTTCATTAGATAACGCCCGTGACTATTTTTCTAAAAATGTAAATATCAAATTTGAACCTGATGAAATGACTCCAAATGATGTTGATGCAATATATACACTCGCTCAAAATAATCATGGCAGCTGCGGGTTACTATTTCACATACCGGTGGTTGGAGGAAAAGATCAGCGAATTTTTGCACATAATATTCGTGTTTCAGCCGGACGGGAATTCATAAAAAAACTAAGGGATCTCTACGGTAAAGATAACATCTGGGTTTCTAATTGATTGTAGTCTTACAACGTGTTACATACGGGAATGTAACAATCAATGGCACTATTTCCGGTGAAGTCGATCAGGGACTTGTTATACTGTTGGGAGTCATGAGTGATGATGAAGAAAACGATGTCGATTATTTGGTAAATAAAGTGTCTGGTTTGCGCATTTTTGATGATGTAAATGGAAAAATGAACTTATCCATTAAAGATGTAAACGGATCAGCGTTAGTGGTGAGCCAGTTTACATTATGTGCGGATACACGTAAAGGCAGACGCCCCGGTTTTGTTCATGCAGCGCTCCCGGAAAAGGGTAATGCTCTCTATGAAGATTTTAAGATAAAGATGGCGAATCAAAACATTCCGGTAGAATCAGGAGAATTTGGAGCTATGATGAGTGTGAATATCCAAAATGATGGACCGGTCACAATAGTGCTGGATAGTAAAAAATAATACTATTTGTAAAAATCCATAATTAGGATTTGACTAAAATCAACAGCAATAGAGTTGTAATTTTCAATATACTGCGATAAAGACTATGGAACGAAAAATCAGAATATTAATGGCAAAACCAGGCCTGGACGGCCATGACCGCGGCATCAAAGTACTAGCATCGGCCTATCGCGATGCCGGGATGGAAGTTATTTATTTGGGTCTGCGTCAAACGCCTGAAATGATTGTTTCAGCCGCCCTGCAGGAAGATGTGGACATTATTGCCCTTTCTAGCCTGAATAATGCTCACATGACTATTTTTACACATGTGATTGAATTAATGAATGAAAAAGGACTAGATGATGTTTTACTCACGGGCGGTGGTATTATCCCCGAAAACGATATAGCCGCATTAAACAGTATTGGTGTCGGCAAATTATTTGGTCCTGGTACACCCGTTCAGACAACCATTGATTATCTTACAGACTGGGTTCAGAACAACCGTCGATAAATATGGATTTGTTAAGTCGCACCGCTATGGAGCTCAATTTTGCTAATAATTTTGAGACGTATTTATTTCCTGTCCTGGCGGATCATTATTTAAAGGATGGAGATCTGGAACGAGCGCGAAAAGTATGTGCAATTGGCTTGGAGTATCATCCGGAAAATTCAGATGGCCTTTTTGTTTTAGGACAGGCAAGTCAATCTGCGGGTGATTTGCAGCAAGCAGAACAATTATTCAAGTCTGTGTTAAAAAATGGTACAGTACACTTACAGGCTGCCACACGTCTGGCAGAAATACAACTTGAATTGCAACGAACGGAAACTACGGTAATGAAAACATGGCATCAGGTGATAAAATGGGATCCTGGAAACCATGTAGCTCGTGAATGGTTAGATAGTCATGAGGTGAAAAAAACACTACCAAAAATAAAACAGAAAAAGAGTAAAAAAACATTTCCCCAAAAACAAAATGACAGTGTTGAAATAAGCCCGAGGCTGGCGACGTTTACCATGGTCACTGTTTTACGAAACCAAGGCTTACATCATCAAGCGTTAACTGTATTGGATATTTTAGAAAAAAAGGGATCAGATAAAAAACGTATTAAAAGTGAAAAACAAGAAATTATAAAAATGTTGGAAGAATAAAATGAGTGAACAAATTTATATTAAAAGGCAGAATAATTTAAAAAATAAACTATCAGGAATGGGCGTTGATGGAATACTGTTAACGAATTTGACGAGCATCCGTTATCTTTCTGGATTTACGGGGTCGGCAGCATCGTGTCTTATTACGACTGATGGATCATACTTTATTTCTGATGGACGATATGATGTGCAGTCTAAAGAACAAGTTAAAGGATTAGATCGGTTTATTGATTTTGGTACGCATATTTCCATAATCGACAAAAATAATTTGATACCAAATGGGTTAACGTTAGGATTTGAAAGCGATCATACCAGTGTTAGCCAATTCAAAGCTATGCAGGACACATTTTCAAATGTTAATTGGGAATCCACATCCATGCTTATGGAAAACCTCCAAGCAGTAAAAGATCAATCAGAGCTTGACGCAATTCGAACAGCTGTCGAGATCACAGATGCCATCTATGAAGAAATTATACCTATGCTTAAAGTTGGCACCACTGAAAAGGAAGTGGCTATTCAATTAGTCACTCGCTACCGCCAGGAAAGTGATGGTGAGGCGTATTCTCCCATTGTTGCCGGCGGTCCAAACAGCGCATTGCCCCATGCTGTCCCCGGAAATAGGCCATTCGAGAAAGGGGATTTTATTGTTATCGACGCGGCGGCTAAAATTGCCGGTTATCATGCGGATATGACCCGGACGCCTGTCGTAGGCGAAGCAACAGAAAAGCATCGTGAAATTTATAATATTGTAAAGGAAGCTCAACAGGCAGGGTGCAATGCTGCTAGGGCGGGAATGTCTTGCAAAGAAATGGATAGCATCACCCGAGATTATATTACTGAACATGGTTATGGTGAATATTATAATCATGGCACAGGCCACGGTCTTGGATTGGAAATTCACACCGAGCCGCGCTTGAGCCAATTGAGCACACAAACGCTTGAAGCAAATAATGTTGTTACGATTGAACCGGGAATATATTTAGCAGGCTGGGGCGGAGTACGCATTGAAGACGATGTTATTATTAATGAAGGCGGCTGTGAGGTGTTGAATAAAACCACCAAAGAACTGGTTATATTGAATTAATATTCTCGCACAAGCAGTACTGTAGACATTCTTGTTTGTCCTTCGTTTCACACACAAAACATAATTAGCAAAATCAATTTTGATTAAAGATATTTATTCCGATCCGGAACTTTATGATTCAGCTCATTGGTGGAAAACAAATGATATAGATTTCATCACTAACTCTGCTAATAAATTTGGCAGCCCTATCCTCGAGCTGGGCGCTGGAACAGGACGATTAGCATTACCTATCTTGGAAATGGGACATACCTATACGGGCATTGAGTCCAGCCCTGCTTTTGTTAAATCCACAAAAAATAAATTAGCACAATTTGGAGAAAAATCAACTGTGTTAGAAGGTGATATGCGGAGCTTCGATCTTGATCAGACGTTCCAATTTATTTTCATCGGCTTTAATTCCATTTTTCATTTGTTAACCAATGAAGATGTAAAGTCATGTTTCAAATGTATTCACAAACATTTGACTGAAGAAGGCACATTTCTAATTGATACTTTTATTCCCGATCCTCTTTTTCTATATAGAGATAAACAAAAATATTATGTTATGGAATTTGATACCTCAGATGGTGTGCACTGCATTGTAAGCGAAACAAATGAGTATGATAATGAAACTCAAATTAATCACATTCAATGGTATTTCAATTATGAAGGTAAAGCTGATCCTGAAGTATTTAAGTTCGATATGCACATGATTTTCCCTGATACAATGGATCGGCTGTTAATGGATGCTGGTCTAAAGATTATGGAAAAATACGGCGATTATGAAAAAACACCCTTGGGTCCGGAAAGTCAATTGCAGATACATGAGTGTAAAAAATGAATATTGACAAAGGATTGGATCATTTAAAAAATGCGGACATAAAAATGACCCGCCTGATAGCTGAATTTGAAACGCCGGAATTTCGCAAAGAATCAAATTATTTTGAAGCCCTCGTTCGTGCCATAGTTTATCAGCAATTGAGCGGTAAAGCGGCATCCACTATCTATAAACGGTTTAAGGATCTTTTCAGCGGCGACAACTACTCCTTACCAAAAAAAGTCCTGGCAAAACCACACGAATCATTACGGTCTTCGGGGTTATCAAATCAGAAAGCTGCTTATATACATAATATAGCAAACGCTTTTGATTCAGGAGCAGTGAATCAAAATATAGACTCTTTGAAGGATGAAAAAATTATTGAAAAGCTAACAACCATTAAGGGAGTGGGCACTTGGACGGCGGAGATGTTTTTGATGTTTACTTTAAATCGACCTGATGTATTTCCTGTAACAGACTTGGGCATCCGAAAAGGGTTGCAGTTATTCTGTGGACTGGATGATTTACCTGATCCTGATTTCATGATCAAAACAGCCGCACCCTGGCGGCCCTATCGGACACTGGCATCCTGGTATTTGTGGCGGTTAGTGGAAGGCCCTTTTGAATGGTAGCTTATAAAAGAAAAGGAACAAATATATCCTTACTTGAATCCAATACACATTCTTATGATGAGTATGGAAGTTCTATATATCCCCATCTCAATCTTCCCCATGATGGGGAAGACATTATAGGGTGAGGGGAAGACTTTAAATGTCTCCCCCGATGCGGGGGAGAACCCCAAAGGGTAGAGGGGGATATTAAATTTTATCCATAAAGCGATAATAAATAAAAAATGAAAAATAGCACAATTAAACAAATTTTCTTTGACATCGGTGGCGTATTGCTGGAGATCGACCATGTGCGGTCATTACAATTCTGGAGTGACTGTACTGATCTGTCAATTGATGTTATCAAAGACCATTTTCCCCATGAAGTTCATGAACAATATGAAATTGGCAAGTTAAGCGATTATGAATTTTTCCGTGCTGTAAAAGACGCTCTTCCTCAACCAAACTGCCTGAAAGAAGATGATTTCTGGCGGGGCTGGAACAAATTGATTGTAGCAGAAACAGAAACAGTCAAACTACTTTCTCTACTAAAACAATCGTATAATGTATACCTCTTATCCAATACAAACCCCCGACACATAAAATATGAAGTACCAAGTCGATTTAGTTTTCAAAATAATGTCACTCGAGCATTTTACTCTTTTGACTTGGGGTGCAGGAAACCGGATACAGCGATTTATTTAAAAGCATTGGAGCTGGCCGGAGTCAAACCGGAAGAATCATTATTGATTGATGATGTGGAAGAAAATGTTGAACAGGCGCGGAAACTGGGGTTTAAAACAATTCTGTATACAGGTTATACTGAAACAAAATCTTTGTTGATTGCAATGGGAATTCAAACAATGTAAGTACTATCGTTTAACCTTCTATTTTTTGACAGCTAATATATAAGTTTTATCTATTTTATATTTGAAAGATGTAAAAATACCATAGGCGCCTTCAATATTGGATATTTCTTCTAAATTTTCAATAGGCCACCTACCATCCCAATCGCCAGTTGTTGTTAATACTTTATTACTTTTTGCAGATTTGTTTGGTGGTAAACTTAAATATGCTACTTCATAATCTATTGTATAGTTTCCAAATCTGAAGCGCGTAAAATCCTCATCAATCCAACCCCTGAACTTTTCGCATTTCAGCGATCAATTCTTTAAATGCGGGATAATCCTGGATATTTTCCATTTCCGTTTCTGGTTTTCCTTTATCAGTAAAGGCAGAATATCTTAATAACGCAACCATGATTACCAACACCCAAAGCGTGGCATGATGGTACTGCGCACCGGAATAATCGATTAAATCTACAAAACGACCGATCAATAATGAAATACGTCCCATGACGGCAAAACCAAATGATGCACCAAACGAGATCATGAAAAAATAAATACTAACACGTGTCACTTTCCCAAAACTCCCGGTATGTTCGTTGGAGAAAAAGAAATAATAAATTTCACTTATAATACTAATCATCCTCAAAACTATCTTTTAATAACCGCGCTCATTATGCACTATTCGCATTTAATAGTTCGTCGTTGATGTATTTCACAATATATAATTATTTTTAAAGGTTGAATCATTTGTACTTAACTTTATAGTACAAACTTGCCTATTCTGTGTCCAAACTTATATTTATAATCCTTCCAATCCTGCTGTGCAATTTATCCGCCCAAGATAATGACTGGCAATTAGTTGGCGAGGAGCGCTCCGTCGCCATAAGTGGGATTGTTACTATTGATGGCCAAACAATCGTAGTGCATGATAATAAGCGAGAATACGAAGGCCGCATCGGAATTATTACAGAATCCGGAGAAGGATTAAAATACCGTATTCTGAAATGGCCTGATAAAACATTGCCTTTTGATTTAGAGGCCTTAACTCTTATCCCGGGAAGTGCCACAGACATGATAGCAATGGAAAGTCAGGGCAAATGTCATTGGCTGGTTTTTGATCAGGCTAAAATGCGATTGGCTTACAATGGTTTTATCCAGATTCCCGGAATCAAGTGGCCCACAAATCTGGAAGGCTTTGGCTTGATGAAAGTAGGCGATAAGTTTCTTGCAGCTTGGGGACATCGGGGAAAATCTAAATATTCCGGAAAATTGTTCTGGGGCTGGCTGGATTTTAATTTTCGAACAGTCAAGCCTGTAGATTCCATAGAGATTTCTGTGGAGTGGCCCACAGAACATGTACGTCATATATCTGACCTCAAGATTGCTGAAAACGGTGATTGTTGGGCATCAGCCAGTTCTGACCTAGGAGATGATGGGCCATTTTCATCTGCAATATATAGAATAGGAAAATTTAAGTTTGAAAACAACCAACTATCTTTTACACGCATCGTAAATTCAAGCCCTGTTTTTAGGTTTAAAACACGAAAAGTGGAAGGTATTGAATTGGTTGAAAATGGAATCATTGTTGCCACGGATGACGAAAATTTTGGTGGTTACATAAAAACAGTTTATTTTAAGTAAAAAAAATTAAAAGGGTATAATCATGGAAAGCATTAAATGCAGTTTGTAAAAAAAATTATACTAGTAAGTTTTATTTCCATTGGTTGGGCGCAAACCTGGCAATGGACCGGCAGAACACACGGTGAATTGGAATGGACAACTATCGAAACGGAGCATTTTCGAATCCATCATCATCAAGGGATTGAAGATATAGCTAAAGAGGGCGCCTCCATGGCAGAACAAGTTCGACCAATATTGCTCGAACAAATGAATTTAAAGGACATTCCCACAATTGATATCATATTTACAACAGAAGATGAGATAATGAATGGTTTTGCCCTCTGGACATATACGACCTTTATTTGGGTGGATCAGAACGATGCTGCTATCTGGCTGGAAGATGAAAAATGGCTGTATCAGGTTCTCTCCCACGAACTTCAGCATATCGTCTTTTTTCATAGAGTTAAAACATGGTTTCCGCAACCGTGGTCCTTTTTAATATCACAAACTCCCGGTTGGGTAGTTGAGGGCCTAGCGGAATATGAAACAGAACGATGGCGACCTTTTAGAGCGGATATCAGTCACAAATTTCATGTATTAAAAAATAAGATGGACGAAATGGATCCCCACCATGATGGCTTTTCTAAACTGCTTTACTGGTCCGACAGGTTCGGTGATTCAACAATAGTCAATACTTTATCCGAACGCAATAGAATGGGTTTATTCATGTTTGATGATGCGTTTAAAAAGCACACAGGTATTACGGTAGAGGAATTCAACGAAGACTGGCGCCGGCACATGAATACGTATTATTATGGCTACAGAGCCCAGAAAGAAGCAATCGAAGAGATCGGTAAAGTGGTGACTCTGCCAATGAAGAAAATTCTTGGTTTTTCATTTTTCAGTGATAGTACCCAGATTGCCATCGCAGGAATAGATGATAAAGGCCAACGTGATATGTCTTTATATGTTTTGCAAAGAGATACAACCAAGGAGCGTGAAAAACGGGAAGAAAGGCAAGAAGCCTTATTGAAGGATAAGGATGAGGATAAGGATGGAGGGAAAAAACCTGGGTTTTTTGCGAAATTATTTGGCAAGGATAAAGAAGAAGTTAAAAAGAAGAAAAAGCCCAAACCCATAGTTGTCTGGGATAAAGATGAAGTGGATTATGGGAAATTTCATAAATACATGAACTGGTCAGCGGACGGACGCAAACTGGCATATGCAAAATATCATTTTGGAAAAAATCAATCCATGGTTAATGACATTAAGGTGTATGATTTGGACTCTGAAAAAACCGTTTGGCTTACTAAATCTGCGCGGGCAACATATCCCGACTGGTCTCCTGATGGAAATCAAATTGTATACGTGACCCATAAAAACAGTGTAGCAAATTTATTTTTAATGAATGCAGACGGATCTGAACAGCAGCAGATTACCGAATACGATTATGACACCCAGATTTTAAATCCCCACTATGCTCCTGATGGGAATTCAATCGTCTTTGCCATGGCGGATCAGCAAGCCAACCTGGATTTACATATTCTAGATCTTGCTAGTGGAGATGTCCGTAGATTAACGGATAATCCAGCAGCAGACTACAATCCCGTATGGCATCCGGGAGGCGATTTTGTTTCCTATACCTCTCACGCTGGTTCAACGCCCAATATCCATACAGTGAATATCGCTACTGGCGAATCAAAACAGGTGTCGGATGTGGGTGATGCTGTTTGGGTTGCGCAATGGTCCCCGGTTGATAGCACAATTATGGCGACAACGCTACCCGATGTAGATACAATTCGGATCGTGAATGTGGATCCCCATCGTGAGATTACGACAAAAGAGCTTGTTTTAAGAGATCATTTCACCGCTTGGCGCCGCATCGGTCCGGAAGTATTGCTTACAGATATACATCCGAAGAAAGATGTAAATATACTAGCTACACATGATTATACACCTCTTCTTGGAATTAAACATATGACATCACTGGTATTGCCTCTTGGTGAAACTATTTTTGGCTTTACGCAATGGACAGATGCCATGACTCGCCATATTTTCACTGGACTTGTCATTAGAGATAAGGGGATAAATCGATTAATGCTGCAATATGCCAATGCAATGAGCGGTCCTATATGGTCAGTAACATTTATGTCTGACTTGGATATTAAAGCAAAGCCATACGACCGCACAAAATGGGGTTTACTGGAAGAAAATACGTCTGTATCATTCGATATGACTTTGCCTTACAATGGGGGCAATAATATGTCTGCCAATCATTCGTTTGGCGCTGGATTAAAATTCACTGATAGAATCGCTAATATTGTACGTGATGTAGATGAAGAAACAGATGAAATGATCTACCTTGATTCAACCCGTTATTTACCCATGCCTGTATCCGGGGAGGAAGGATTAATCAGTTTATCGTATACATTTTTAAATCGTAGGCCTCATTTACAAAACTCTATGATTCCGAAACAAGGGCACGGATTACATGTTCTATTACAACATTCAAACTCCGGAATTTTCGGCCAATTTGATTATACACGGATTACAACAGAAGCATTCATTAATTTATTGCCCCATAAGAAAAGTCCATTAGTTTTGTTCGGACGTATAAAATCAGTAACTATGCTGGGAGATACTCCGCCACCACAGGATATGCCGGCGATTACGAATGATACACCAATCTATATAGGCGGCAACAATGTTTTAGGCGTGGATGAAGTAGTTCACTTGCGAGGCTGGGATGATTGGCGGTTGGGAGATCGACTGGTTTTTGGAACGCTTGAATCGCGAGTTGGGTCTCAAAAGGCATCAGTTGTTGTGTTTTTGGATTTTGGAAACGCCTGGTTTTCAGATGGAGAAAAAGACGATTGGTTATTCACCGGCGGTTATGAATTGCGAGTAAATGTGTTGGGTTTTCTGATAGCGTACGGAACAGCCCAGGATTTTAATCTTTGGAAAGATAAAGAATTTCCTAAAAATTATCTACGCTTGACGCTTGTCAATCCATTTTAAGTTATATAAAAAACAAAAGGGTTTTAAATGAAAGAAAAACTATCGTTTCTATTTCTCGTCATTCTATCCATTCTGAATTCACAAGAGATAAAACATAAGGATATTCCATTATCTGGATTGATAACAAACCCAAAACAGGAAATTTCCGGATTAGATTGGTATGGGGATAACCTTGTTCTCTTACCAGAGAATTTGGGTGGATATTTATTTATGATTCCAAAGGATGAACTATACTCATCTATTCAATCAAAAAACCCTATACCAATAGAACCAAGACAAACGCCTTTTATAACACCTGACTATTCAGAAATAATCCCAGGATTTGAAGGGTTGGAATCCATTGCGTTTAATGGAAATCAATTTGTTATTACCCTTGAGGCAAATCATGATGGAAATATGCATGGATATATTGCATGGGGGACAATAAATCCAAAAACAAATGAAGCCAAAATAACCGATCAAGAGCCATTAGAAATTCCCATGCCTACTCAAATAAAGAACATGACGTATGAAAGTGCTTTGATGGACGGAGGAAATGTTATCCTTTTTTATGAAGCCAATGGAAAAAATGTTCGAGATTCAGCTTGGCAACCAGTTGTGTCAATAGAGCGAACAGTGTCAAGGATCGAATATCCACATATAGAATATCGTATTACTGACGTAACCAGACTCGACAGCAATAACACTTTTTGGGCGATTAATTATTTATGGCCAGGTGATAAGGAAAGATTGAATCCTGCAACTGATTTTATATCGAAAAAATTCGGGAAAGGAACTTCTCATAAAAAATCTGAAGCGGTTGAACGATTGATACAATTTGAATTAACAAATGGAATAATACAGTTAACTGACAGAAAACCGATTGAAATTGAATTGGATGAAAACGGATCAAGAAATTGGGAAGGGCTTGTTCGTTTGGATCATAATGGATTTTTAATTGCGACAGATAAATTCCCGGGTTCATTTTTAGGTTTTGTTCCAACCAAATAATAATGAAAAAGTATTTTCATTTATTTTTATTAACATTCCTTTTTAGCAATACACCAAATGGCTCGTATGTGCTATTAATTTCATTTGACGGTTTTAGGGCAGACTATCTGGATTGGTATGACACTCCAAATTTTGATCGATTAGCAATACAAGGTGTAAAAGCAGATGGTTTAAAACCTGTTTTTGTGTCCAAAACATTTCCAAATCATTACACCATTGCCACAGGTATGTATATTGAAAATCATGGTTTAATTGGAAATCATTTTTACGATGAGAAGCTGGATGAATTTTATACTCTATCTGATCGTTCAAAAGTAGAGGATGCACGATTTTATGGCGGGGAACCTATTTGGGTGACGGCTGAAAAACAGGGAATGAAAACAGCTTCTTATTTTTGGGTGGGTACCGAAGCACGTATAGGTGGTGTTCAATCCAGCATCTGGAAAAAATATGATCACCAATTTCCATTCGATGCTAGAGTTGATTCTGTGACAAAATGGTTTAGTCTTCCGGAAGAAAAACGTCCACATTTGATTTCGTTGTACTTTCATGAGCCAGATGATGCAGGGCATCGGTATGGTCCAAGATCTGCAGAAACAGAAGCTATGGTAGAATCGATGGATACCATTATGGGTAATATCATGAATGCCATGGAATCTTTAGAAATATCTCAAAACTTAAATATAATTGTAGTGGCCGATCATGGTATGGCCGCCATCAGCCCTGAACGAGCCATTGATTTAACTGACTATGTAAACCTAAAGGATATTATCCAAGAAAGTTCAGGCCCCTACGCATTTCTTTACAGTAAAACGAAAAGTAAGTTGAATCGCATAGTAAAAAAACTGAAAATGATTCCTCATTTAAATGTGTATAAAAAAGATGAAATCCCGGACCGCTATCATTTTAAAAATCATTACCGAATTAAAGATGTATTATTAGTGGCAGATGAAGGGTGGTATATATTGGATAAAAAATATTATGGCGCTGATAAATTAAGTTTAAAATTCCTCCAGGGTGGCACTCACGGCTATGATAATGAATTGCGCAGTATGCATGCACTATTTGTCGCAGATGGACCGGCGTTCAAAGATGGTTATTCAAGACCGACAGTTGAAAATATTCATATTTATCCGCTGATTGCGGAAATATTGGGATTAACACCCTATGATAAGATTGATGGAAAACTGGAATTAATTAAGGATATTCTTAAAGATTAAAAATCAATATCAATTTCTAAATAACGAATACTAAAATTGAAATATATTCCCGATGCATCTAGCGTGGGAGCTAATCCATCCCATTCAGCATTAAATTGTTTCGAATCATCGCCTTCACCTTTTGAATATGTCCATTTACCAAGAGTGTTTGAAAAGCTATAACCAGCTCGAATGACTAAATCCAGTTTTCGGTTAATCATAATTTCTGTTTGTAAACCAATTTGGGGAGTTATGAGCACATTTGTTACACTGTTATTAAAATCATCATTTCTGCTGACAAATGAAAATGGAATATCAACAATACCTCCGAGGTTAAATTGAGGTGTATATAAAAATCTATAATTTATTCCACCTCCGAATGTGAACATGAAATCCTTATCGTTACGACTATCAAATATCGAACCACCACCTAGATGAAAAAACCCTCCCCATTTACTCAACGGATTAAGTTGAATTAGCAATCCTCCATGATCGATTGCTTGTCTTTCTAGATTATATTGGAGCGTTATTCCTCCACTGGCGCTGGGCGGAGAAACCAATTCTTCAGCTTGATAGCCACCCTTAACACGTCCCCATTTACGGATAATGGTTCCTATGCTGGCATCATTACTAACTCGATTGATTCTTACGAGCCCTACTGTTTTCCCGGGGATTGTAATTTCTCTTCCGCTTAAGACTTTCTTTTTATCTAATCGTGAAATTTCATACACAGTTCCTTTTTTTACTCCAAGGTCACTTCCTAAAATTAATGTGACTTTACTGCCATTCACATCGAGCACTTCAGTCTTGATAATATAGATATTTTTAAGCGCCCGAAAAATTTTGGATCTAATCTGGTTTAAAGCAATGCCAAGGGATTTTCCTCGGCTCCCCCCTGTATGTGCAGCGCGGATGGGATAAGTGTCTATCGTTTGTCCTGTTATAACATTTAATAAAATAATATCAGCTTGGATAATGGTTTCCATATTATTTGCATAGGGTTCTTCATTTTTAGGTGTTGTTGCTAAACGGATTGCACCTTTGACAGACTCATATATCACCATTTTCCAAAATCCCTTATCCTCCTCCTCCTCATCATCGTCTTCAAGGGGAACGCCCTTTTGGCTATAATGGGTAATTTGGACTTTCATGGCTTCATTTGCAGATGCAATGTTTCCGAGTTCAAGGATGTCTTTTACAGCAATTATCCCCGATTGATGTAAGGCAAGTTCATTTAAAATAGATTCAAGTTGATTACGATCAATGACTTCATATCGCCCGAGATCTGTAGCGATTTCTGCAACAATTTTTGATATTTTTCTATCCAATGCATCATTAGGTTTAGACTCATCCGCAGTTAAGACAAGCAGTCGCTTTTTTACATTTGTAACGTCAGGCGCGATGGTCTGGGAAGCAAGAAATGGAAGAAAAAATAGGCTAAGAATAACTATATGTTTAATCATGGTACTTTAATTTAACCGTCAATTTATGATGGTATTTATTGTGTGTTTGTGTCCAATATCACAGAATTACTTCTGCCAACCCAATGAAAAATAATATGATTGCGGACTCTGTTTGTTTGCAGTGTAGTAATCTTGCTCAAATCCCATAATTAATGAAAGTAAATTATTTAATTAATACGATATTTCAGCAAAAAACTGTACGCGTGATAAATCGGTTGTCACCACATCGCTTATTTGCTTGAACCATTCTGTTTCTAGCTTAGTGCTGATTTTCCCTAATTCATGATCCCAAAATATGCCGCCCTTTAGATATGATGTTTTACGAGTATCATTTAGAAAGTCAGACATATCATAGGCGTGGCCCAATTCTCCAGTCACATGTCCATTATTGTATTCGTTAATAAAATTTCCAAACCCTTGGTTGAAGTGGTAACGCATAGCCAAATCAGCCCGTGTATTTTTCTGATACGATGCAGTTGTGAAATTATATAATTTCACATTTTCTGAATATTTAGTACTACTTTTATAACGCAGGTAAATATAAGAATCGTCCCCCAACCCATATCCAAAAAGACGTAGATCCCGGAAAGAGGTTACTGTTTTTCGATTGATACGATAGTAGCCATGCCCACCGCTTTTTCCCTGATCGTGGGATAATCCTCCCCGGGCATATTGGGACCAAACGGTTGAATCAGTTCCTTCTTCGCCCGACAATAGAGCGACAGCAAGAACCAATAATAGAAACCTCACTGTTTAATTTTTTTACCGCTTTTCATTAATAAAATCGCAGCAGTTGTAAATAAAATTGTCATAAATAACGCCATTAAGAAACTGTTTAGGGGTGATGAATCATAGACACCAAGGACTGTATAACGAAGACCATTAATCATATAATATATAGGATTCACCAAGGATAATTGTTGAGCCCAATCGGGCAGCATTTTTATTGAATAAAAAATACCACCAAGAAAACTTAAAGGAGTTAAAAAGAAGTTTTGCATCATGGCTAGTTGATCCCAAGAATCAGCCAATTGCCCTAATAATAAACCCATGCTGGAAAAAGCCCACGAAACCAGAAAAATAAATCCAAGTGTTGCCAAAGGATGATGGACGGGCATATCTATTAGTAACACTCCCAAAAGTAAAACCAAAATTCCATTTACCATTCCCCTGACTGTGCCGCCAATAATATAGGCCAAAGAAAGCTCCAGACTTGACAAAGGTGCGGTTAGGATATCGGGCAGTTGTTGCAGAAGTTTCATCTGCAGCATGGATGAAGAAGCATTGGAACTGGCGTTAGTAAGTGTATTCATCATAATCAACCCAGGCAAGATAAAGAGAGTATAGGGTACGCCATCAATTTCCCCGATACGTTGCTCAAGAGTAAAACCAAAGATTAAAATATATAGCCCCGATGAAATGAGCCCCGGCAAAACGGTTTGGCGATAGACTGAAAAAAATCGTCCCACTTCTCTTTTTGTAAGTGTATATAACCCGACCCAATTTGTACCGGTCATCAGTTAATTCCTTTACCTGTAAGATTTAAAAAAACATCTTCTAATGATGATTTTTCAGTAGACACACTATGGATTTGACAACCATGATTGGATAATATCTGTATAATACTGGCCATGACTTCTTCGGGGTCCCGAACGGTGAAATGAAGCCGATTATCTTCTAGAGTGTATGAATAATCTGAAAAGGCATTTTTCAGTTCATCGTTCCAACCGGTGATGTGAACATTAATTCCTGCTTTTCCCAATTCACGAGTTAGATCCGCAGGTGAACCTTCTTTAATAATTTTCCCCTTATCAATAATACCTACTTTTTCACATAGTAATTCAGCTTCTTCAATATAATGGGTAGTAAGCAAAATTGTTTTACCGTTTTGATGGAGTTCTCGCAAATAATCCCAAAGTTCATGACGGAGTTCCACATCAATGCCAGCCGTGGGTTCGTCCAAGATGAGGATTTTGGGATCATGCACCAATGCTTTTGCCAACTGATAACGGCGTTTCATACCACCGGATAATTGACGTAATCGTGATGTGCGTTTATCTTTCAGCCCAAGTCGTTCTAATAATTCTTCAACTCTTGGTTTAGCCTTTTTTTGGGTTATTCCATAATAACCGGCATGGAAATAAAGTAATTTTTCAAGGGGAAAAAACCAATCTATAGGTAATTCTTGATGGGCTATACCAATCTGTGATCGTGTAAATCGAAAATCTTTTACAATGTCTTTCCCATAGATTTCAGTAATACCCTCGTTTTTTAATACCAACCCTGTTAAAATATGGATTGTGGTAGTTTTACCAGCACCATTGGGTCCCAGTAAACCGTAAAATTGGCCATCTTTAATTGTGAGGTCGACCCCACATAGAGCCTTTGTATCTTCATACGATTTATGAAGACCGGATATATGAACTGCAGGAACGTTCAATTGTCTAAATCAAATCCTATTTTGGAATCAAATGGGTTTGGAAAGTCAAACCCCTCAACGTTAGGGAAATGAACAATAGAGGAAAGATACCCCCATGGAATCAGAATAGACGCCGTTACAGACCTATATGCTTTTTTGCTTTTTTTTGATGGGTCAGGAATTCGAAAATCCGGATTTTCAATCCAAACACCGTTTTCGTCATACCCTATTACTTTTGCAAAAAGTTTATTTTGTTCTATACCCAATTCTTTCAATGGTTCGTGATCTGAAAGGACGAGTAAAACAATATCATCAATAATATCTTCTATCTTCATCATAATAATTTCCTTTTATTCAGCTACTGTGAGTTTAAAGATTATTCCGTTATAGTCCACAATATAGAGTTCTCCGTTATTGTCTTCTCCGAAAGAAGATATATAGTTAGTGAACCCACCCCCGCCCAAATTGATTTCTTCAGTACGGTTTTGAAATTCAGTGGCCTTGCCATTTTTTTCTTTAAACGTCCAAATGTTACCAGAACAGTAATCGGCAAAGAAATATGTTCCTTGTAATTTGTCGATGGCAGAACCGCGATATACATAACCTCCGGTCACTGAACAACCATCTACGTTCGGTTCATCCATCCCCGTTAAAACCTTCATGTAATTTGCATCATTGGGATATTCTAAAATGGGCATCAGTCCGGTTGAATCGCAGTTTTCTTTAGGGTTATAGCAGTGATTTCCTTCCATGACTCTCCAACCAAAATTTTGACCGCCGGCATCTTCAGCTGATACAAAATCGATTTCTTCCCACATGTCCTGGCCAACATCTCCCAGATAAATGTCTCCAGTTTCCCGATCAAATGAAAATCGCCACACATTGCGTAAACCATATTGCCAGATTTCCTTTTTTGCATTTTCGTGTTTAAGAAAAGGATTGTCCTCTGGGATTGCATATGGTTCACCATTATCCACATCAATACGCAAGATGGAACCAAACACGGTTTCCAGATTTTGGGCATTATTATATGGATCGCCCCATTTTCCACCATCACCAACAGAAATATAGAGATAGCCATCAGGACCAAAAACCATGTGCCCGCCGTTGTGATTGGAAAAGGGCTGTTTAATTTTCATTAATATTTTTTCAGAATCAGTATCTAATTTATCTAGGTTTTCACTGACTATAAATCGTGAAATAATGGTATGATCATCTTCATCAATATAATTCATAAAGACAAAACCATTTGATTGATAATCAGGATGAAAGGCTAATCCAAGAAGGCCTCTTTCATCGCCCGGTATAACTGGATTATGCACTCGATCGCGGATGTCTGCGAATGGTTTTCGGACCTTTTCCCCATTTTTAATCATTTTGACGACACCCTTTTGCTCTAGGACAAACAATCGCTCATTATCTCCCGGCGGTTGGCAGATGTAAACCGGCTTGGAAAAACCATCGGCGATTTTAATTGACGAAAGTTTAAGTTCGCCGGCAAATAAAAACTGAATAAAGAGAATGAATGAAATAAACTTCATGGTAATGGTATAGCAATTTTTAATTGAGGAATCACACCAGAATTGCCTGTATTATTATTATACAATTTATAAAATAATGATGCAACTGCGTAGCCCAATGCCCAACCAAAAATAACATCAGAAACATAATGATTCCCAACATAAACTTGGCTATACCCACTCAAAAAAGTGTATCCAATCATCACTGGTACCATTTTTGGAGAAGTCAAGGCAATCGACGTTGCCCAGGCTGAAGTTGTTGCAGTATGTCCGGAAGGAAATGACGGTGTAAAACGGGAATTCCATAACCGTGGATTATAACGTCTTTGGGGTCGTTCACGTTTAAAAAAGTATTTCCCCAATGCGATAGGTAATTGAACTCCAAGGCTTGCAGAAAAGGAAGGTATTAGTTTATCATTAGCAATTTGATCAAACCCAGCAGTACCAAATTCAATAAAAGGTGTAGCCAATGCCAATCCCTCCATGGCAATATCCGTAAAAGGATTGTTATTATTTCCTTCGAGCATAGATGTTAAATAAAAATCTGCTTTTGTTAAGTAGTTTTCTGAAAAGGTAAACGAAAATGAAATTAGAAAAATGAAAATGTACTTCATTTAATCAAATCCATGAATTCTGATTCTGTCAAAACAGGAATACCTAATTTTTCAGCTTTCTTTAGTTTAGATCCTGCATTTTCTCCGGCGACAATATAATCTGTTTTTGCGCTTGCTGAACCGGCTGCACGTCCGCCTCTGGCTTCGACTATTTCTTTTCCTTCTTTGCGTGTGATTGATTCCAGTGAGCCGGTGAAAACAAACGTTTTTCCCATAAATATTTGTTCAGTTTCATTTTTTACTGATTCAAGAGAAATACCTAGTTTAAAACAATTGTTGACGATGTTTACATTGGTTTCATCTGCCCAAAATTTGACAATGGTTTCAGCTACAATGGGTCCCACTTCATCGATATCTTCAAGAACTTCAGCATTTGTTTTCATAAAGATTTCTATATTCCCGGTGAAGGATTTTTCCAATACTTTAGCAACATGTTCACCCACATTGCGGATTCCTAACGCGTGGACAAAGCGATGAAACGTTGTGGATTTTGAATTGTTTATAGCGGAAATAGTGTTTTTTGCTGATTTTTCTGCCATCCTTTCAAGTTCGGAAAGTTGATCTAGTGTTAGACGATAAAGATCATCCACAGATTTGACTAAATTTTTTTCAACCAGTTGATCAATCAATTTTTCTCCCACACCATCAATGTCCATTGCATTCTTCGATACGAAATGTTCAATGCGCCTTTTTACTTGGGCAGGGCAGGATAAATTTTGGCAGCGAGCAACGACTTCATCTTCCGGACGATATACATCATGGTTACATTCGGGACACGTGTTTGTCATTTTAAAGTGTGAAGTGTCTGACGGGCGTTTTTCTTTAATAACTTTTACAACTTGCGGTATAACATCACCTGCGCGCTGAATTAAAACAGTGTCCCCCACACGAATATCTTTGCGGTCGATTTCATCCTGGTTATGTAGAGTGACATTGGAGACCACCACACCGCCTACTTTTACTGGTTGCAGTTTTGCCACTGGTGTTACGGCGCCCGTTCGACCAACAGAAAGAACAATATCTTCAATCACTGTCGTTTCTTGCTGGGCCTTAAATTTTCCGGCGATTGCCCAGCGGGGTGAACGACTGCGTACACCCAATTTCTCCCGTAAAGCATAATTATTTACTTTTATGACAGAACCATCAATTTCATAAGGGAGTGAATTTCGGTGGGATTCCAGATTAGAATGAAATGTGATGGCTTCCTCTATTCCATTTAAAATTTTGATTTCCGGATTTACGGGACAACCCCAGTTTTGCAAAGCTGCCAAAAATTCACTGTGAGTTTCAAATGTTGTTCCTTCAACAACTCCTGCCTGATAGCAAAAAATAGATAGAGGACGAGTAGCTGTAATACCGGAATCCAATTGACGCAGACTACCGGCGGCGGCGTTTCGTGGGTTAGCAAAAACAGGTTTGTCATTTTCCTCCTGTTGCTTATTCAACTTTTTAAAATCATCTTTGCGGATAAACACTTCTCCCCGAACTTCCAACAGCGCCGGCGCTGATTGCGTTTCAACGCGCAAGGCGAGAGGAATGGCTCGGATGGTTTTTAAATTTTGAGTAATGTCTTCACCCGTTGTACCATCGCCACGAGTGGAACCATTTACAAATTGTCCATTTTCATATACTAACTCAACTGCCAGACCATCCAGTTTAGGTTCAGCAATATATTCTATTGCTTGTTCCTTGCCCAGTCTGCGGATCAAACGATCATGAAAAGCCAAAAGCTCATCCGAATCCATTGCATTAGCTAATGACTGCATGGGTATGCGGTGCTCAATATTTCCAAATCCTTCCAAAGGTAATGCTCCCACACGTTGAGTAGGAGAATCATCTGTAATCAATTCCGGATGAGTATCCTCTAGAGATTGAAGTTCTCGGAGCAATCGATCGTATTCTGCATCGGAAATAACAGGATCATCCAACACATAATAGCGGTAATTATGGTCGTTTAATTCTGACCGTAAATCGTCAATTTTAGTCCGGGTACTCATCGTCGCTGGATCAACTTGCGTTTGAAATATTCAGCAGAATTTTCTAATGTGCGTTTTACAATAATTATATAGCCATTCTTATCCAGCGGCGCTGCATAGATCGATTCATCTTTCAGAATTACGACGAAAAAATATTCAATCGTTTTGGCGGGTGTTAACAACGGATTGAAAGGGTGGCGATATCGCGCTCTGAATGTATTCAGCGGGAATTCTATATAGCTTTCCATAGCATCTGTTTTGATAAAAACACTGACAGATTCAATTTCTTTTTCATCAAAATCAACAAACAGGTCCATATTATACGGACGGGTATTAAATAATACTTTTTCCGGATGGTGAAATACTTTAGGAGTAATTGGGAAGGGGCCTTCTGGAACTACAGAAGTCGAATCAGTTATTAGATTCAATAGTAAAAAAAGTAAGGTGTTCAAGGAATGTTATTCTGAATTACCGTTTTCAATGCGATTTTCAACGTCCTCAACCACCTTCCGGGCAATATTGCTGGCGATTGATTTAAACACAAAAGGAAATACAGCATGGAATATACAGCAAATGCTTGCAAATAGCATTTGCACACTATAACTGACGGCTTTAGTGCCATGGACCAAGTAGGATTCACCAACAGAATTAGGGTGTTTTGTAAATATATTTGTCATAATTCTTCCTCGGATACAATTAAATATAACTGGAATTTACGTCGTTAAAAGGCAAGTTCACATCTCCTTGAAATAGATACAATCCTTATAATACCATTTCTCATAACTCACCCGCTCATGAATGAAAGTATCAATACTGCATTTAGCCTTACCGATACACACTTGCGGCGGCTCGCCGCGGACATCGCTGTGCATCACAACGATAAATTGGGTGAATTTTTGCCTGGTATACTGGCCCAAATTGGTAAGAGCTGAATAGGCAAAACCCATATCTTCATTGGTGCGATTTCTGTCTGTCATGATGTCCACTTGATATACACGACCTTCTCGTGTTTTATAGATATTCACACCCAATAATTTTGGAGCGGTATGGTTGCGCTGAAAATAGCGGGGAGTCATGGATTTTAAATCAGCATCGTTAAATTTTGGTTTTGCAAAAGCCAATCATGATAAAAGTAAAAGGATAAGTTTTTTCATTTCAATTTCTCCGTTTGTAAGCTAAATATAAGATGGCTAATACTAATACCGCAAATATTAGAATTGCAATCTGGATTCGTTGAGGAGAATACACAATGGAAGCTGCTTCAATAACATAGTCATCATTTATGTATTGTTGAAGTCCAAATGACCACATCAATGTATCATTTTTAATCGTATCGGCATTGGTTGAAGTAACAGCGCCGGGCATCAATACACGATATTGAAATTGATCATCCTGCAGATTGCTGGTAAGTCGGAGTTCTTCTTCATATTTGTCTGTGGATTTATTTAATAATGTGCCATAACCTTGAGGTAAATCATTATTAAATGGTTTAAGCATTTGATCAATGAAGTTTTGTTTGTTTACTAATTCTTCGAAGAGGTCCTTTTGACTAACCCGGGCCAGTGTATTGTGGATATGGTTCAGCAATCGTTCTGAAAGATCGGAATTGATTGATGTTTCAGGATCGTTTTGCAGATCACTGATAGCGGCTGTACACATATAGTAAAGTGCTTCGTCCAACCAGCGTGTGGAATCTTTATCACTTTCCTGCAGGCTGCGTCCAAAAGCCGGGTATTTGCGGTATACCTGGCGTCCTTTAAATACATTGCGCAGGGTGTATCGCGTGGTGAAGTAGCCTTCTTTGCGTTCTACCTGAAGGGGATGCTGGAGAGCAGTTAGTGAATCTTCCCTTGCTGTAAAAAGCAAGACACCATTAGCCATACCGCTGGTTTTCATGACCCAGATATCATCATCTTCTCCAGGGATTTTTTCAACATTTGTTATCCAAACTGGTCCGGCAGGATGGGGAAAATCATGGTTGAAGACATCGGTGGAATCGCCTTTGGTGATGAAATTCATGGTATAGCGCCCGTCAGGTTGAACTTGGACATAGATGATAGTTTCCACGCAACTTGTAAAAAATATTACTGAAATAATCAGTAATGTGAATTTGAATTTATTTAGAGTTGATATAGTCATGGATTCGAGGTATGTAAATATAACAAAACCATCCTGTAATTACTCCAATAAGACTATCTATTGGATAATGATATGAACATACAAATGTGGCTGCAGTAATGGCGCAAAAAGTGAAGACCCATAACCATTTCCATTGGGGTAAAAATTTATAAGCATACATACCGGTAATAACAGCTCCGGCCACATGTAGGCTGGGAAAGGCACCGCCACCAGCATCCAATTGGTAGATCAAGTTCATAATGGGGATCATTAAAACTCCATCAGGCATAATATCAGGGCGTAAGGGCACAGGCCCATCCGCCGGGAAAAAGATTACAAACCACTGATGAATTATATTGGTCATCATAATTACAAAAAGATATGTACTGATTTGAGGATGTCTTTTTTTATACACTATCCATGCTGGTACACCGAGGGAAAGGTAGTAGCAAAAATAAAAAAAGTGGAATATTTCCAAACTCAGCAGATTCAAATTCCGAGGAATGATATCATAAAGCGCTACCCTGAAAATAGCTAAATCCAATGGTATTAAGATATGATCTAAACTGGAGGTGATTACAGAATACCGTAGTTCACAGGCTTGGGGATAATGCCAGATGAGCAGAAACAGGGGGTAAAATGTGTGGATGAATTTAAACGGTTGGCGATTGAAACGATTTGCTGCCCAAGCTGAAAAGAATATCCAGCCAATAATAAAAATATTTAACTGTATGTGCCCGCCCCAATCGGGGATATTGGTTTTAAATAATAGAACATGCACCGTAAGCAGTAGTTCATAAAGAAGTATCAGTTTATCGACAAGATTGAGCATAATAAAAAAGGCACATCATGATGTGCCTTTAATTTAAACAAAAGGTTGAATTAAAACGTCATGCGCAGAGAGCTCTGAATCCCGCGAATAATCAGCAGTGCGTCAGCACCTGTCACCGGACCTGAAGGATTAAAATTGCCGGTAATTATATCAGCGTGCATGATGCCCCTTTCAGCACAAAGAGCCATGGCGTTGTAGGCATAATGACTGCTGGGTACATCGCTGAAACGGGAAGGACTTTCTCCGAAATAGCGGATTTCCAATCCGGGATCCTTTGTTGCTACAACCAACAAACGCTGGACGGCCATGGCGTATTCTGCTCTGGAAATAACTTCATCTGGATAGAATTTTCTGTCTGGACTCACATCCAAGACGCTGTATTTAGTCATTTCGTTGATCCAGGTTTCTGCCCAATGGCCTTTGCTGTCCACTGGATTTACTGCACTACCACCTGTGCTGGCTTGCCCCGGAGTTTGAAAACCGGTATTCTGCTGCGGCATTCTGGCAAATAGTTCGCTGATCTTTAATTCTTCAGCAAATAATACAGCAAGGTCGGCACGAGTGATCTTTTCGTGCAGCGCCACTTTCTTCCCTACGGGAGTTCCCGGCATGGCCCGGACAATCTTTTGAGACAAATCCCACTTGGCATCTGCTTTACCGGCGTATGCACCTTTTTTACCTACGACTTTTCGGAAATACGACTCAGCTTCATCAAAATCATAATTGTATAAATAGGCAACACCGTAGTAATAAAGCGATGCTTCGTGGTTTTTCTCTCTTTTCAGTGCTTTATCCAGAAGTTTGGAGGCACGTTTAAACCATTTTTTTTCATGCTCCCGCAATGTGATCCAGACCCGTGCTCCCAAAGCTAAAACATCCGGATCTTTCTTTCCATTACTTACACCTTTATCCACATTCTTCTTTGCTTCTTTAACGTTGCCAAGGTGTGCGTGTGCGAGCCCCAGTCCACAGTAACCGAGTGCAAATTTCTTATCGAGATCTACGGAACGCTGAAAAGATGTGAGTGCCGCACTGTATTCACCGGTTTCCACTGCCCGCATTCCCGCTTTATAATGATATTCAGGTGTATCTACATCGCTTTGCGGCTTTTGACTGCAACCGGCCAACAAAAGGATGGTGAGTGTTAAATATAGATAATGTTTCATGGTTGAACCCTTTTGGTTAGTAATCTTGCCGGAATTTAGGGTAAAATTGATGAAAAATAAAAGCCCATGAATAGGGGCTTATGATATAGATCACACATAATTATGTTTGTCATTGCATATAGAGGTACAATTAGATAATTTAACTTGATATTCAATGTAGGGGATTAACGAAGAATGAAGGTTATTTTACATATGAGAACAATTATAACAACAATTTGTTTGATTTTATCTTTCGCTTTAGCTCAAGGGCAAACAGCCCAAGGGACTGGTTATGGACTAACAAAAGATGCGGCAATTGAACAAGCCAAGCGCGATGCCGTGGAAGTAGGTTTGGGGGCATTTATTTCATCAGAAACCATTGTAACGGCCACATCTTTAAGTGATAATATTTATTCCAAAGCACAGGGATTTATAAAGACATTTAAAATCGTTTCTGAAAGTCAGGGTCCGGATGGGCTTTGGGAAATAACCATTGATGCAGAAGTGACCCAAATGCTGGATCAGGTTATGCAGGATGAGGCGGCACTCCAAACATTATTGAATGCCATGAACCGCCCACGTATTATTTTTATGATCAGAGAGGAAAACCTTATTGATAATACTCCCACTGATTTTGCGGAAACAAAGCTATTAAGCATGTTTTATGATAAAGGGTTTGATGTTGTTGATCGTCAATTGGTTCAAGCCTTAAAAGGTCAGCAGGATTATGAACAAGCCTTGGCCGGGAACGTGTCTGCGGCTGCGAAGATAGCCAGTATGCTGGGAGCGGAAGTGATTGTCATTGGCACAGCTAAAATCTCATCTGGCGGAGAATTTTACGGTATGACGTCTGGCCAGGCGGATATAAATGGTAAGATTGTTCGCGCTGATACCGGTGAAATTCTGGCAGTTGTTCCTAATGCCCACGGGAAGAAACCCCATATTTCACCCTCCACTGCTGGTGTGAATGCCACCAATGAAGCGGCGGGTAACCTTGGCACAGATATTATTCGTCAGCTCATTGAAAAATGGAGCACACAGCAGTCCAATTTCATAAAAGTATATATTGTCTTAAAAAATGCGGATTTTATGTCTTACATAACCTTCGAATCTTTCTTGAAAGCACAGACAGTTTCCGGTATTCGAAATGCCTATGCCAAAAGCTTGAATGACGGTGTAGCTGAGTTTGAAGTAGAATTTGAGGGGAAACTACAAGCCTTGGCCATGGGATTAAGTAGAACATCCCCGGATGGATTGGATTTTAAAGTTACAGGACTATCCGGCAATCGTTTAACAGTAGAAATAATTCAATAACAACGAGGTACGTTATGAAAAAGTTATTCAGCATATTATTCTGTTTGAATGTTTTAATGGCGCAATCGTCTTTTGTAGGCGAACAGTTTGAGCGCGGCTCCATTAATTATTCGGATCGGACTATTCAAGCGACAGGGATAGGATTTATTCCTGAAAATGTTATTAATGCGGGACAAGCTCGCCGGGCAGCGTTGCGGATTGCAAAACAGGATGCCTTACGCCAACTTATTGAAATTGTGAATGGCGTTGTTGTCACCAGCGAGACCACCATGAGCAACGCTATGTTTGATGATGTAATAAAGTCACGTGTTCAAGGAGCAATTCGTGGTGCACGTCAAGTGGGTGAAGTCACATATTTGAGCGACACATCTATCGAAGTGACCTATGAAGTTCCCATGAGCGGAATTTCGGATGTAATGATGCCGCCTAACGGTTTTCTTGCACCGCCAGCAGTGGGAGCACCCTCGACTGGAACACCTGCCGTATCAACCCCGACAGGCGGACCTACCACATCAGCCATTACCGGTTTAATAATTGATGTTCGGGGTTTAGGTTTACGTCCGGCCATGTCTCCAAGAATTTTGGATCAAAACGGCGGAGTCGTGTATGGCCCCGGTAATTATACCCGGGAGTATTCTATACAAAACGGCGTTGCTGGCTACGCCAAAGGGCTCGAAAGAGCATCAGCGGATGATAGAGTAAAAGGGAATCCATTGGTCATTAAAGGTGTATCAGCCAGCGGTGCAAATAAGGCCGATGTTGTCATCGCCAACGCCGATATAATGAAAATAGAATCTGCAAACAGCGCTCACGGTATTCTGCGTGACTGCCGGGTGCTTTTTGTTTTAGATTGATAGATTTAAATTATTAGAAAGGACTCGTGTGAACAATATGATTAAATGGATAAGTATTTTATTGATTTCTACCAGCCTTGGTTTTACGCAGGGTGTGGGCGAGGTGGCTGTTGTACCGGACGATACAACCAAATCACTTGGCATTGCCCAAGAAGTGGGGGAAATTGCTGCTGTCCGGATGATACAACCAATCACTTGGCATTGCCCAAGAAGTGGGGGAAATTGCTGCTGTACCGGATGATACAACCAAGGATCCAGGCTTAAAAGCCGGTGACTTAGCACCGTCTTGGGCACTTATGTATGCCCCTGGGAAATTTGAATTTTTGAAAAACTGGACGGTAGAGCGGGACAAAAATTTGCGCAAATTCATGTCCCAGCCGGATCGCTACCCCGTGGTATTGAGTTTTTTTGCTACCTGGTGCGTGCCCTGTATGAAAGAATTACCCCATCTTGAAAATGTTTTTCAAGCCTATAAAAATGAAAAGGTCAAATTTTTTCTGGTGGATATCACCGAAGCCACCCGCACAGGGGAAAATGAGAATTCGCCCAAAGCGGGACCCTTTTTAGCCGAAAAGGGTATTACCATACCAATTTTGTACGATAACCGGGGAGTGGCAAAAGAACGCTATGGCGCAAAAACATTGCCTCGTCTCTTTGTCATCGATAAATTTCAGATAATTCGGGAAGCCAGACAGGGATTCCACGAAGATGAGGATCTTGAGGGCGAATTATCTGCCCTCATCGATGAACTAATGGCTGAAGAGGAATAAAGGTGTGTTCCAGCGCACTGAAAAATTATGTTACACTCTGATAAATTGGAGAGCAATCTTATGCAGACCAAAGTAAAATTTTTTAAAATCCTCACAGGGTTATTTTTACCAGTATTATTGCTGGCCCAAAGTAATCCTACCCTCAATGAAGAAACTGTAGCTGATCTAGCTTCTGGCAAAATCACGGTTGCTGTATTGGATTTTGAAGGCCGTGGTATTTCAAAATTGGAAGCAGCAACCCTTACGGATCGACTTTCATCAGAGTTAGCCAATACCAATGCTGTTATATTAGTGGAACGTGGTCAGATGTCAGAAATACTGAATGAACAGGGTTTTCAGCAATCCGGCTGTACATCAGCAGAATGTGCCGCTGAAGTGGGTGCCCTATTAGGTGTGCAAAACATGATTTCTGGCGCCTTTGGTAAATTGGGGAATACATACACCATCGATGCCAAAATGTTTTCAGTGGAATCGGGGGCCACCGTTAAATCGGTGAGCAAGTCATACAAGGGAGAAATTGACGGTCTCATCACCGAAATTGAAATCCTGGCCTGGGAAATTGTGGGTTTGACCGCACCGGATCATATATTAGCTAAACAAAAGATACAAGAAGGTGCGGTTGCTGCAGTTGCACCCGCTAAAAAAGGCGGGACCAAGTGGTGGTTATGGGGTGGTCTATTACTCGTGGCCGGTGGAGGAGCTGCTGTGGCCATGGCTGGAGATGATGCTCCAGCAGTTTTACCGGAACCACCGAATATGCCTGAGTAAAAAATTCAATTTGAGATTTTAAATGAATAAAAAGATACTAGTATTATTAACCATTTTTTTAACATCTGGGGCGTTTGCCCAAACGCCATGTGATCCACCTATCTACAATCAAACTGATTGTTACACAGCCGGCGGATGGTGGGATTCGATGAATATGTATTGTATGGATTGTTCTGGTGGTAGCGGCTCTACAGCTCCATCGCATATTTCATTTACTTATCCATACTCCTTTATAGTATGGGAGGCTGGCAATAACTATACAATCTCATGGTCATCCGATGCAACAGCAGGATACACTGTTGATATTAAGCTGTATTACAATGGCAGTTATGAGACAACAATTGCTACAGGAGCATGGATAGATAACAATTATCAATACTATTCATGGACTGTTCCCGATGATATAACTGCCCGAACAGAATACCAGCTCGAGATCTGTGTGAGTGGTTCATCATGCTATTACAGTGATATGTTTACGATTAATAATTCAGGAACAGGCGGCGGTGATGACGATGATGGTTCAATCGAGCTTTTAACCAATGCTACAGAATATGGTGTCGGCGGCAGTGAACAGGGTTATCCCCTCAATTCGTTCTATCATGATGTAAAACACCAGTCACTTTACTGGGCGTCTGATCTGGCAGATGCCGGAATGTTATCAGGATCCAGTATTACAGGTATAAAACTTAAGGTAAATCAAACGCCAGGGATGAATCTGGATAGTGTTCGTATTGCCTATGGCTGGACAAGCAATACAAGCATTTCCAGTTTTGATTCAACACAACTGTCGTTCATGGTCCGACAAATTATTTTGCGGGTGATTTTCTCCCGAATAACTGGGTCCAGTTTGATTTTACTACGCCAGTAACATGGGATGGTGTCAGCAATCTCATTATCGAGTACAGCCATGATAATGCTTTATACGTTACAGGAGGCGGTATGTATATGAGAAGCGGAGGTACCAATAGAGGCCGCAGGGGTTGGACAGATAGTGGTGCCGGTCATTATCCCTTTCCTGGAATGTCCGGCGGGTATGATCAAGATATGAACCAAGCGCCAGATTTAAAAGTTGCATCTATTAGATTGGTCATACAAGAAGCAGGCGTCCAGCCGCCAACAAATCTAGCAGTTACGGGGTTCTATCAGCAAGCTGATTTGAGCTGGACGGCATCCACGTCTGACAGTATTGCCCATTACCTGATTTATAGGGGCGGCAGTACTGATGAGTTGGATTCAATCGATGCGGTAGCATCGACTGTTACTTCTTATTCAGATTCAGGCCTGACCAATAGTACAACCTATTATTATGGTATAAAAACGAAGATAGCGGATAATAGTTTAAGCGCAATGTCCTCACCTGTTTCTGCCACCCCGAGTGTTGAAACGCCCGCAAACCTTTCTGCTGCAACCGGCTCACAGCAGGTAACACTTACTTGGGACGCCCCCGATGGAAGCGGTGTGGCGCGGACGCTTATTTACCAAAGTACATATTCAGGTGGAGCAGGAGCAACGCTAGTGGATAGTACAACCAGTGGAACCGAGACATCCCTGACAATCACAGGATTGTCCAACGGCACAACCTATTATTATGCCTTAAAATTTAGAGGGGATGATAATTCATTAGGATCTGTTTCCTCTATTGTTTCAGCAACGCCTGATTATTTCGGACCTGTTTGGTATGTTTCATCATCAGGAAATAACTCTACGGGGGACGGCAGCTCAACCGCTCCCTTTGCCACAATTCAATATGCGATATATGAAGCTGCAGAAAATGACACCATTAAATTAAAACCAGGTACTTTTACCGGCTATGGGAATAATAATATAAACCCGCAGAAAGATTTGGTGATAATGGGCATTGGCGGATCTGATTCTGTCACTATTGATGTGGATGCCAGCTTCAATAACCGTCATTATGGCTTTCATCTTTACAATTATAATTATTCTTCAATGAAAATCAAGGGCGTGACAATTGTAAATGCCATTTCACCAGATGGCAACGGTGGCGCCATAAAAATACAATCTGCAGGTGCTGTGGATATTGAGGACTGTGTTATTGGGCCAGGCAATAAGGCTGCGTCCGGTGCTGGTATTTATATATACGATACTGATGTGGATATTAGCACAACAACCATTAAGGGTAATACAGCGCCAATAACATATTTTAATGATGGGGTTAATGGAGCTGGTTTATGTATCGATAACAATAACAATAATACAGTTAATATCACAAATTGTCTTATCAGGGGTAATTCTGGAATTGGATCAGGCCAGGGCAATATGCTAGGCGGCGGTTTTTATGCAAGTGGAAGTTCCACCACCAATTTTATTAATACATTTATTTATAATAATGAACTATCCAGCAGCGGTACATCGGGCTATAGTATTTACGGCGGTGGCGGCGCAGTTACAAATGGTGCCCAGGTTTATTTTGTGCACACAGATATCCTAAACAATAACGCTGAGAACACATCGTCTGCTTCGGATGGTCGTGGTGGCGCGCTCTGGCTGGATGGTTCCAATGGTGCAAGCGTGTATTTCTTAAATTCAATTATCTGGGGCAACACTGCTTCTACAAGTGATGCCAGTGAGCAAATGTTTGCCAGTGAGAATTTCCCCTATATTGCTATGAATTATTCCGCCTCCCAGGTGGAAACCAGCGGTACGGGAAATTTTAATGAAGATCCTAAATTTGCGGATGAGGATAATAACAATTATGCTTTGAGCCTGCGCAGCGGGCTGCTGGGTGCGGGTGCAACCACTGCAATGACATCTATTCCCGGGGCCAGCTTAATTCCCGATACAGATTTTTTAGGTAATGATCGTCCTGGCAGCGGTGGCGGAAATCCTGATATTGGCGCTATAGAAAATGCGTTGTCTGATTCTCCTGTCCCGGATGCTCCCAGCGGTTTAACTGCTACGGCCGGCGATGGCCAGGTAGAACTTTCCTGGACAGCCAGTTCTGAATCAGACGTGTCCAAATATGGTATTTATTACGCCACCAGTTCCGAACCTTCAGTAAAACAATTTGAAGTTAGTAATGCAACATCAATAACAGTATCAGACTTAAGTAATAATATTAATTATTATTTCCGCATTACTGCAATTGATGACAATTCATACGAAAGTTCATATTCAGATGAAGTATCTGCTGCTCCTCAATTTTCTGGCTCAACGATTTATGTGGATGGTTCTGCAACCGGATCTGAAGACGGCAGCTCCACCTATCCCTACCATACAATCCAGGATGCTATTGCTGCTGAAGCAACAACGGATGGGAAAAGGATACTCGTTTTAGCCGGGACGTATACATATGATTCCGGCAGTGGAGCAGGAACAACATATAATTTTAGTTATCAAGATAATAATGGGTATCAGTGGGGTTTTTTTACTGTTAGTGGGAACACTATTACAGATTTAGACTTCTCCCATAGTGATCAAAATTTATACCCTGGTAATGATTGGACAATTCAAACTGGCACCAGCCATTTTATCAGTATATACGATTATTCAGTTGATGCCTCAAATTCTTCAGGAGTGGGCTTCCAGTTTGAAACCTCACATGTGGAAATATGGAATCAATATAATCAGTTTCAAGACGGGTGGAATCAGAATGTTTATCAAGGAGAGTTCTCTACAAATGCCGTAATTGATTTACGAGGTAAAAACATTACCCTTGAAGCAGTCAGTGGTCCAGACTCCACATTCATTGATGGAGAGGGAGATTATACTGCATTAGATATGGATGCCGGCAATGATGACTATGATGGCTACGCGTCTTCCACAGAATTCATCGGTTTTACGTTCAAGAATGGACCTGATGATGAACCATTGATCAATATTGTTGGGCCGGGTATATCCAGCAACCTAGACTGGGCGCCAACATTTACAAATTGCCGATTTACAGATACAGAAATGTCTGTCCATGATAATGATGCGGCACCAATAATTGTGGAAAATGCAGAACCTATTTTTGATGGATGTGAGTTCCGCAATCTTCACATAAAACCTAACTCAAGTTTTTATGATAACGATATTTACGGCCCAATTCGCTTAATTGGAACTCAAACGAATAGCGGAGGCGGTTATGATACAACAGCATTTCGTCCCCAGTTCAAAAATTGTGTGATTGCAGGAAACTCCCTAAAACGCGGGAGTAACTATAATGGTAGTCAGATAAGTTTGAATGGGGGTGCTATCGCAGTAGGTTTTGGTGCAATTCCTTATTTTGAGAATACCCGTATTGATTCCAATACCGTGGATATAGAAAGTGGAAGGCCTGGAAACCGCGATGCCGGATTTGGCGGCGCAATCTTCTTAAGCAACTATTTATCCAGGGGAGAATATATCCGCTTTGTGAATTGTTCTATCAGCGGTAATAGTGTGAAAGCTGATGAAATTTATGGGGGCGGAATACATACACAGTATCCGGCAGTAAGTTTTATAAACACCGTTATAACTAATAATGAATTGAACGGTGAATTAGCTGATAACCAAGACGGGAGCAATGCCCAGGGCGGAGCGATTTGTTATCGGACGGATATTCATGCTTTTGGACAAGGCGGCAATCCCTCTCATGATCCGGAACTCCGCATAGTAAACTGTACCATTGCAGATAATACTATTAATAACATTTCTGAATATTTTAACAATGTTGGTGGAGCCGGGATCAATCGTAACGATAGTGAAAATCACAGTACAGTCATTTTCAATTCCATTATTTATGATAATGAGATTGAAGGATACATGGAATCAGAGAATTATCGCATGAACTTGTCAACCTACAATAATGCATATGGTGATAATGATGCATTGATAGATTATTCGCTCATTGAATTTTTCTCCGAAACAGGTTTGGAAGAAGACGATCTTGTGGATACTGATCCAGGTTTTGTGGGCAATGGCGACTATTCTTTAGCTACCTCCAGTATTGCCATTGGTGCCGGTATTGATGAGTTTGAAGGTATTGATGCACCTGCCTTTGATTATAATAGTAATTCTCGTCCAAATCCTGACGGCTCTGATCCGGATTTAGGTGCTTTTGAAAATAGCCTGTCAACCACACCCTTTCCCTCCAAGCCACAGAATCTTGTTGTGTCTGCAGAAGGGGACTCAACAATAACGTTGTCTTGGACAGCCAATACAGAAGATGACCTTTCTAAATATCGTATTTATTACGGCACATCTACAGCGGCTACATTGCTGGACAGTGTTTCCGGTACACCCTCCTACACCGCCACAGGATTAGATAACTATACCACCTATTATTTTGCTGTAAGTGCAGTGGATCTGGATGGCTATGAATCTTCAAAATCGAATGAAGTTTCAGGTGAACCCAAATGGTCTGGCCCGATCTGGTATGTGGATGAAGTAAATGGCTTGGCAGGAAGTTCTGCAGATGGATCGCCGGCCGCTCCTTACAGAGAAATTCTAGACGCCATTGATGCAGTAGATCCTTCATCCAGAAATGATGGACTCAAGGATACTATATTAGTCCTGCCCGGCACATATGACCGAAGTGATGATCAAGAACTCTATTTTAAATACACTAGCGGTACTTACGATGGACAGCCCAAAAATCTGGTGCTTAAATCCAGGGACGGTGCCGCAACCACCATTCTTGATGGAAAAACTAAGCGTGTGTTTGAAATTGTAGACGGCACCGATACAACACTGCAGATCATTGGCTTTACTATTACAGCCAGTGACGGCGGTGAAAATGATGGTGAAGGATCAGTGATCAAGGTCCACGGTCAATCCCATTCGCAGGGCAATCAGGAGATTATTACATATTCAGGCGCCACATTCAAGAATTGTTTAATCAAAGATGTTGACGGCGAAGATTCAGCCGTAGAAGTGTATTATGGAAACGCTGTTTTCATTGACTGTGAACTGTCTAATAATACTGCTGATTACAGTAACAGTGGTGACGGCTTAGGCGCCGCCGTTAGAGTTGGTAACGAAGGGTCAGAAGGCGGCAGCACAGTTCATTTTTATCGTTCAAACCTGGTTAATAATATAGTCACAACGTCTTCGAATGGTAATATATATGGTGGTGCTATAGGAATTGGCGGCAGTAATGAACACAATGTAAAACTGGTAAACACAATCGTTGCTGGTAATTTAGTTGATAACAACAGTACATTTGGCGGCTATCAGACAGGAGGAGGCGGTATAAAATTCCAGGGTGGAAAAATACAACTTATCAATTGTACCATTGCCGATAACCAAATAAGTACCAATGATAGTTGGACTAATGGCGGCAGTGCTATTGAAGGAGGAGACTGGAACCAGGATGGCGACTCACCACAATTGACCATATTTAACAGTATTGTTTATGGAAATACCATAGTTACAAATGCCTCTTCTTCTCCCATGACCGACCATAATAATCAGATATATGCAGATAATTCTAATAATGATGGTGTGGATATGTATGCTTCCTATTCCCTATTCGGCGGTGGTGATGATTTAGGCGGTGATGAGATTTTATTGAATATAGTTCCCGATTTTACTGATCTAACCTATGTGTTACATGAACGCAGTCCGGCCATCGGCGCTGGTGAAACAGAAAGCGTTGATGCTGAAGGTGAAACCATTTATGCCCCTAGAAATGATTTAGCAGGAAATGCCCGTCCAAATCCGTCGGGGTCCAATCCTGACTTGGGTGCTTACGAGCACGAACTGGCTGTAACACTTTACCCAGCACCAGTTGAAAATCTCACTGCGACACCGCTGCATAAATCTGTGCTTTTAGAATGGGATCTCCATGAAGAAAATAATGTAGACAGCTATATTGCCTATATAAGCGAGGACTCTATTACATTCACTGCTGTGGATACTGTAGCCGGCCGGTTTACAGGGAATACAACCCTAGACAGCTTAACTAATAATGAAGATTACTGGTTGTATGTCACAGCGGTCAATACGTCTGATTATGAAAGTCTACCATCCTTTCATACAAAAACATCGCCTTTTTTCCAGGGACCTGTCTGGTATGTAGACGAATCAGCTGGTTCGGGCGGAGAAGGCAGCCCGGAAGAACCTGTGCGTGAAATCCAGGATGCTATTGATTTAGCCGCTGCTGGCGACACAGTATTAGTCCTGCCCGGCACATATGACCGAAGAGATGATCAAGAACTCTATTTTAAATACACGAGTGGCACACTTGACGGTCAACCAAAAAATCTTGTACTTAAATCTCGAGATGGAGCTGCAACAACTATATTAGATGGTGAAGGAAGTAAGCGACTTTTTGAAATTGTGGACGGTACAGATACCACATTACAGATTATTGGATTTACCGTTACTGGTGGCGGTGAAAATGATGGTATGGGTAACGCAATCAAAGTTGAGGGACAACAAACGTGGAATATTAATACCCAGCAATATGAATACAACCCATCAGGTGCAGTATTTAAAGAATGTATTTTTAATGAGAATGGTACGGAGGCAAATCCAGCAGAAGATCCTGTAATCTATTTGGTTAGTGCAAATGTTCGATTTGAAGATTGTACTATAGAAAATAATCATGTTTTAAAACCAAGTTATTCAGGAGAAGGTGCAGCAATCTGGGCGAGTGAAGGAAGTGATTTAAATATAATCAGAACTAAAATAGTAGATAATTCTCTTACGGCTGGTAACGATGCTTCAGGTGCGGGAATTTATATGAGTTGGTCTAGTGATAATAATTTAATCGTTGTTAATTCAATAATTGCTAGAAATACAGCAACTTCAGGATCATTTTATAATTCACGTGGTGCTGGTATTGCTGTCAGAGGCGGTACAGCAACAATCATTAATTCAACAATTGTAGAGAATGTAAACAATAGCAATCAAACAGAAGGTGGCTCGGGGATTTTTGTGTCCAGTGATGGTAGTGGAAATGATACAAAATTAAATGTACAAAACAGCATTATTTTTGGAAACACTCCCATGGATAATCAACTACATCTAGATGATTGGGCAAACGTAAGCCATTATGTTTCATATTCCATCATTCAAGGTGAAGATGTTAATGATTTTGAAGATGGTGTTTTAGATGTTGATCCCGACTTTGCGGATACAACATACGTTCTCCATGAGCGTTCACCAGCTATCGGTGCCGGTGAAACGGAAAGTGAAGATACAGAAGGTGATCCTATTTATGCTCCGGCTGGTGATATTGCTGGAAATGTTCGTCCTAATCCAACCGGTTCCAATCCCGACCTGGGTGCCTATGAACATGAGTTGGCTGTAACTCCCTATCCGTCAATAGTGGAAGATCTGACTGCAACACCCCTCCATCGTTCTGTACAGTTAGAATGGGATTATCATGAAGAAGAGGATGTGACCAGTTATATCGCTTACATGGGTGAGGATTCCATTGCCTTTACGGCTATTGATACAGTGGAAGGACGGTTCAATACTCGTACAACCATCGATAATTTAAATAATGGAACAGACTATTGGTTCTATGTAACAGCAATTGATACAGCCGACTATGAAAGTGCAGCATCTTTTCAAGAAAAAACATCTCCATTCTACCAAGGGCCTGTGTGGATTGTTGATGTGAATAATGGCGCTTCCAACGGCGAAGGCAGCCCGGAGGACCCCATGAAATACATCCGCGATGCCATTGAAGAATCTGCAGATGGCGACACCGTCATGCTTATGCCGGGGACCTATGATCATTCAAAAAACCGTAATTTGGATTTTCAATACCAAAATGATGTAATGCAAAATGGGGTAAAAGACCTGACCCTGATGGGTAAATACGGTGCTGATACCACCATTATTGATGTGGATGGCAATGATTTCCTTGACCTTCAAAGCGGGGAATCAGATTCCAGGATTGAAGGACTTACCATTTCCAACAGCGGTTCCGGCGCAATACGTATATGGTATTCAAGTGTGGAGATCAAAAACTGTGTTTTTGAAAATAATTCAGATAATTCATTCAATGGTGGTGGCGCAATCTACATATCCGGCACAGTTGACCCGGTTACAGTTATGAATACATTATTTAAAGGTAATTTTGCAAATGAAAGAGGCGGAGCCATTGCATTTGAACAGGATGGATCAGAATTGTATGTGTTGAACTGTATATTTATTAATAATACTGCCAATAATGTAGGTGGCGCCATTAATCAAGACCATTCAACAAATCTGATAGTAGTAAACTCATTATTTTTGGATAATGTTGGCCAGCAATCCTGGGGCGCCGGCGGAATAAATATTATGGGAAATGAAAACACAGAAATAGTTAATAGTATTTTCATCAACAATACCAATAACGGCGGAACTGATAATGCTGACATAAGTTCAAGTGATGTTTATGCTGATCACTGTATCCTGCAATCGGTTAACAGCCCGGCATTTAATACGGGAGATAATTATGTTTTCGATCCGACCAGTATTCTAACGGCTGATACTAGCGATTATGCCTTAGATGAATATTCACCGGCTATTGGACTTGGTTTAGATGAATTCTACTCCAATGCATTAGATGAAGATGTAATATTATCTGAAGAGTTAACTACTGATTATCTGGGCAACACTCGCGTCCAACCGGCTGATTCACATATCGACTTGGGCCCCATAGAACACGCCCGCTGGGAACAACGCCGTCAGGTCTTTTATCTTGCAACAGATGGCGATGATGGAAACGACGGTCTTTCAACCGCTAATCCTTTGCTGTCTCTTGCTGAAGCATTCAATAAATCCGTGATCCGGGATACCATTGAATTGGCCAGCGGTACCTATGCCGGTGCTGGCAACAGGGATCTGAACTTTAACGGCGTGGACCGCATCATCCGCTCCACGGATGGCGCTGCAACAACGATCATTGATTGTGAGAATATGGGCCAGGCCTTCATTCTGGAAAATGGCGAGACAGACTCCACCATTATTTCTGGTATCACTATTAAAAAAGGTGCAGCCGAAAACGGCGGTGCTGTATATATTGATGGTGCTGATCCCATCTTTGAAGGTGTTATTTTTAAAGATAATTACGCTTCAACCAGTGGCGGTGCAGTATATGCAACAAACTCGAATTCAGAATTCTTAAACTGTGTTTTTGTAGGTAATAATGCTGCAGAATCGGCCATCATGGCTGTAAGCGGTGGTTCTGTCATTGTGGACTTTGCCACAGCTGTGGGCAACAAGGGCGATGATGGCGTTAGCTTCAGCGGTGGTATAACTATAACCAATTCCATTCTCTGGGGGAATAGCAATGTGGATAGTGGAATTTCTGTCACTTATTCAGATGTCATGGGTGGAAATTCAGGCACGGGTAATTATAACGGCCGCCCCGGATTTGTGGATGGATTTAATGGTGATTTCCAATTACAGGACTGGTCACCCGTTATTGGTCAGGCCAGCTCTGCTACGGGGATACTTTATGATATAGAGGGCAATGTTCGATCCGAAAGTATTCCGGATATGGGTGCTTTCGAAAACACACTTGATGCCCCAGGAACTTATACGAGACAATATTGGTTTGTATCTACCACCGGTTCAGATTCAGCTAGATCTGGAATGGGTTCTGAAATTGATCCCTTTGGCTCAATCCAGTTTGCAATGAATCATGGAATTTATGATGATGAGATTCATATTTCACCCGGATCTTATAGTGAATCGCTCAATAACTGGGAAAAAGACCTTCTCATTGTAGGCAACGGAATTGCGAGTGATATAAATATTGATGGCTTTTTTGAAATAAATGGCGGTTCACCGACTCTATATGATCTGCACCTGTCCAATGTGAATGGTACCAGTGATGTCTTGCAGATCAACAATGATGCTACGGTAACCATGAATAACCTGTTGATCACAAATTCCAATTATGGTGGCATTACAATTAATAATTCAGCGAATGCCTATATGATTAATTTGACGATCTATGACAATGCAACTGGAATATATAATAATTCATCCGGTACAGTTTCAGCAGTGAATTCCATTCTTTGGAACAATACAGCTGCCACATACGGTGCACCCACAATTACATATTCTGATATAGAGGGGGATTATACCGGAACAGGGAATATTAATGATGATCCGGATTTTATTGATGCAGGCAATGGTGATTTTGGTCTGCAGATTACAAGCCCCTGTATTGATTCGGGTAATCCTGCATCTACATATGATATTGACAGCACTATCGTTGATATGGGCGCATTCCCATTGATTCGTGAATTCCTCGCTGGCACGTCCACTGGAAACGTGAATGTGACAAGTGATGAATCAGTTGTTATAACCCAAGATTTTACTCTGGCAGAAGACGATACATTATTTATAGAATCTGGTTCGGATTTATATTTTGAGCCCGGCGTAACCCTGATAATTGATGGTGTTATGGCGGCCAGTGGCGAAGCGGGGGATCCCGTTATTTTCCAAAGCACAGACCCTGATTCCAGTTATGGCGGAGTCATTATTAATTCCGGTACAGATGGAATAAGTCATAATGACAGTTATTATTATATGGTCATTCAGGATGTCGGCGCAGCGTTTATACCGTTAACGATTAATGGTGATGCTACCATTGAACATGTTACAATTGCCGGGAATGATAACAGTACATCTTTGGAAGTAAACAGCGGAACAGTGGAATTAAATTACTCAATACTTGAGGGCAGCACTTCCGGAAGTGGTACACTTAATGAAACGGGATCGTTTACAAGTAGTACAGATCAATTCGTTAATTATTCAAATGGTGACTTTACCTTATTGAGTACGGCTGCTGCAATTGATTTAGACACAACTGAAAATTGGATTGATCCTGATTATACATATGCAGATGCAGGAAGTTTTTACCATGATCAAACAGGATATATTTCTGATATTGCAGTTGTTCTATATCCAGCATTTGGCGATACAATATCTATCAATCCTGACACTGGTTCAGTTGTTGGATCTGGTCTTGATGTAGAAGTACAGATTTTCAATACAATTGGTCACTATATGACAAACCCCACAATTCAATGGGGCAGCGCCGGCAATCAACACGGTACATTTGCCAGCGAAACAACCTATGGTGCAAATTTAAGCGGTAAGGTAAGTAATACATTTTATACCACCACCGTTACACATGATCTAAACTCCATTTCAGTAGATGAAAGTGGTGCGACAGCACAAGGCGGATATTTTAAAATTGTTCCTGGCAATCCTGATTCTGTTTGGATAAATGAGCAAACAGATATGACTATAACACAGTTGGGCTCTTTAGTATTTGAAGCCAATATATTTGATCAATTCAATAATTTTGTTGCCGATAATGAAATAGTTGCTTGGGATATTGTTCCTGTTGTAGGGAGTGGGGATGGGTTCACATTGGACAATTCTACTACATCCACCCAAGGTGGTTTAGCAAATGTTACTTTAAATACGGACCCGACAGGGAACAGTCTAGCGGTGGGTGATCAAGTTAGTATTTCTGCAACATCGGGAACAGGTACTCACCAAAGTGCTGTTATTACCATCATGCCCGATGATATTTTTAATCTGGCTATGCCAACTGAATTGACTGAAACACAAATTGATTTATCGGCTGATGTGGCGACTATATATATAGAAGCGGCGTTAATTGATACATTTGACAATCCTTTAGTGGGTGTTGAAGTGAATTGGGAAGTGGTGACTGGAAATGGAACAGGCGAAAGTTTGAGTGTTACTTCGTCAATGACTAACGTAAATGGAATTGCTTTTGTTGATTTAACAACATCTGTAGTATCCGGAAGTGATTATACTGTTCATGGCTGGGTAACGGATGGCGCTCTCTTATCTGCAGTTATGGGTACGAATGGTCAAAATAGAAATTTGAATACACCATTTCAGCAACCTGCATTTTCCACAAGTAGAAAAAACGGGTTAAGTGGAAAAACACCCACATTTAGTGAAATACAAATAGTATCAGTTCCCTTGAGAATTCTTAATAATCCACCTTCAGAAAATGATGATTCGAACCGTGATCATTCTGTGTATGACCTGGATGATACCACAGCTGTGATTCATGTTATTCCAGGAGCCAGTGATTCGTTTGTATTCGATTTGGCAAATGATACGGTGATGACACAGTATGAATCATTAAACATTAGTGTAACAGTTTATGATCAAAATAACAATTTGGTATCTGACGGTACTAACATAGACTGGGCAATACAACCTGCGTCAGCTGGAATTTCCCTGAATTTAAGTGCATCATCTACTACTGACGGGATTACCACCAATATAATTAATACTAATCCATCAGCTGTGCTAGGTACCACTGTAACTATTGAAGTCACATCCGGTTCAGCATCCATGGTGATAAGCAATACAATTACGATTGTTCCTGATGATCCATTTGATCTCACTATTACAGATACTTATGAACGAAATCCGGAAGCAGATCAAAATACAGTGCCTCTTGAGGTTACTATTATTGATACTTTTGACAATGCGTTAGAGGAAGTTCCTGTTTTCTGGTCAATTGTTGAGGGTGCTGAAGGATATCTGGAAAACACTTTATTACAAGACACAACTTCTACTAATGTAAGTGGGATAGCAACCAATGTGTTAACGACAGATGTTATTGCAGGTGCTTTCTATAGGGTGAGAGTGTGGGTTGATAATACTGCCAGTTTAAATGATACGACAGAAGTCATCATGGTTCTTCCTGGCGCACCTACAACCATCATTGCAGACATTCCTGATACTATGTATGTAGTCCAAGGTCAAATTGATACACTGGAAATCCAGGTTATGGATCAATTTGAAAATTATGTTTCCGATGGTAGCGTGGTGAATTGGAACCCCTCTGCGACAGCGGATTACTCAACAAGTGAAGAAGATAATAGCACAACAAACGGACTTGCTTCCATCATTGTTGCTGCCGACAATGAAGCACCATGGTTATCTCAAATAGATTTTAATATTGTCGTTGAATCTGTATTTAATAACAACACAGCAAATGATACGGTTATTTATCGCGTTGAAGATGTTATTGCACCGGCAGCTGTTTCCGATCTGGCTATCAGCCCGTATGTGTGGACAAGTGTAAATGATTTTACATTGAATTGGTCAAACCCCGCAGAACATTCAGGTGTGGCCGGTGCTCATTACAGCATAAACGGCAGCGACGATACATATATAACAGGCCAGAATATTACAACCTTAACCAGCTTGGCTTTGCCGGCCAATGATGCATCAACATTTGATATCTGGCTGGAAGACAATTCTGGGAATGATGACGGCGGCACAGCACAGTCCATTGTTGCTAAATGGGATGATACACCGCCAACTGTATTTGATGTAACTGCACCATTACAAGCCTGGTACAATACCTTATTCCTGCGCTTTGAATGGGAAGCGTCATCTGATGCAACTGCAGGACTGCAATATTACGAGCTGGATGTAAATGAGGGCAGTATATACCAGCAGCATCCTGATTCTACGGGTTTTGATTTTCCTGACGGATTTGCGGCTGGAACTCATACGTGGACTATATCTGCCTTTGACAGTTCCGGGAATGAAAGAGTTACCAGCAACCCGCAAACTTTCTATGTGGATTATATTGAACCTGGTATTGCCCATAACCCTGTTTTAGAAGCCACGGATAATTCATCGGTAACAATCACAGCAACATTTAGTGATGATGCTTCTGGAATTGATATAGCCGAACTGTATTATCGCAAGGGCGGTGAAGTTCAGTGGCAGACTCCGATAGATATGAAATCAACCAATACCTACAATATTACTAGCAGCTTTGTAACATCAGCTGGGGTGGAATATTATATTTATTCCCGCGATATTGCCGGTAATGAGACGTATATACCTGATCAAGGTCATTACTCAATTTCAGTGACAATCCCCGGGGATGGACTATTGAGTACGGACCGCTGGCCAACCGGTATTCCCAATGGTTCAGGTCAATCCAGTTACCAGCTATTATCCTTCCCTGGCCAGGCCGCCAGTGCAACACCCACAAATATTTTGGTAGACGATTTACTGGCCTATGATGATACAAAATGGCGATTCTTCACTTACTCGGGCGGCGGCTGGAATGAATTTGCTTCGATCCAATATATTGATCCTGGTGTAGGCTACTTCCTGATCGTCAAGGATGCCGGATTGAATATCACCACTGGACAAACCCAAACAGTATCGACGGATAATGATTTCATGATAAATTTCACCTCTGGCGAATGGGTCATGCTGGGGAACCCCTTTGATTTCAGTATTCCTTTGGAAAATGTACTCATAAATGACAGTACATCTCTCGCCAGTGATCCTAATTTCTATACATATGATGGTAGCAATGGCTGGGTATCAGCAAATAAACTTGATCCTTGGAAAGGTTATATTTATAAATCAGCCACGGCTAACCAACTCTATATCAAGCCAAGTAAGAGCAGCAGCGGTCTGAAAATAACCGATACGGAAATTGTTCTACTGGAAAACGAATGGCTCGTGGATATCAATGCCCGCAATGGGCTGGGTGTTGACAAATTAAATACCGTTGGTGTCTTGACCACTGCCAGCGACGAGTATGATGATATGGATGCCTTTGAACCGCCGATGCTGCCTGGTGGTATTTCCCTGCGCATTGATAACCGCGATTGGGCCCAGCATGGGGATATTTATACAACAGACATCCGCACAGTCAAAGAAGACGGCGAATTTTGGGATATGGAAGTTGCTGCTGAAGATGATCGCTACAACGTATATCTTAATTTTGATGATATTTCAGACATCCCTGCTGATTTCGATGTATTTGTAATTGATGTTACATTAGGTGTGGCACAAGACCTTCGCTGGAATCCGGTATATCGCTATGCTGTGAGCAATTCAAAATCAATTCACGACATCCGCTTTATTGCCGGAACGAAATCATTTGTGAATGAAAATAACGCAGGTGTAGACCTCTATCCGGACAAATTCAGCATTAGTCAGAATTATCCGAACCCATTCAATCCCCAGACATCTATTCTGATTACTCTTGAAGATATGGCCACTGTTGATTTGATTGTATACAATCTATTAGGTAAGGAAGTAATTCGAATGACAAGTGGGGAAATGTACCCGGCTGGATATCACAATTTCATCTGGAAAGGATTGAACAGTGATGGTAAACGAGTTGCCAGTGGTGTTTATTTTTACGCAACCAGGATTATGGACATGTCCGGCAAAGTTATTTTGAACAAAACCAATAAGATGATAATGGTTAAATAATGAAAAAACTCACTTCATCTATAGCGTTATTAGCATTATGTGTAATGATAGTCTTTGTATCAAATGTTAATTCTGCTGGAAAACAGTTTGGTAAAATCTCCCTACCATTAGGCAAAGTGGAAGTCCAATCTTTTGGAAGTGATACGTGGGAAAAAGCAAAACCAAACAGACCGGTATTTGAAGGAGACATTATTAGAACTGCTGCAAAATCTCGTGCAGAAATTGCTCTTAAGGGTGGTGGAAAAATTAGATTGGGTGAAAAAACAGAACTGGAATTGAATGAAGCAAACGTAAAGCCCATGACAAAGAATTTTAAAGTAAATCTGAAAAAAGGGAATGTATTTGTATCTGCAAAAGCAGCATTTGGAGAAAAGAAAAATATACAATTACGAACGCCCACTGCTGTAGCGGCCATTCGAGGAACAAAATACCGAGCTAAAGCAGGTGAGGATGAGAGTGAGATATTGGTATATGATGGCAAGGTGGACGTGAATGCCGCTAAAAATATCATTGACGAACGCAAAGATAAACGGAAATCCTTTGCCCCCGGAGCACCAACCGGAAAACCAAAATTCACACTCGGCCCCGTTACAGAAATAAAAGCACCTACTCAAGTATCCGGTCCTTATGAAGTAACTCTTGAAGAATGGGTTACTCTGGCCGAGGGTATGCAAATTAATGTACGTAAAGATGGGAAATTTCATATGTTCGAGTTTGACCAATCCAAAGATGGCGATCTGGAATTTGTACAGTGGAACAAGGAATTAGACGCTGCTGAAGAATAAATCAGCAGAAATAAGATTCTTAAAAATTCTTATTCCCTAAATAATCTATAAAACTATTTATGAATGAACTATTAAAGCGGTTGGGCATTGGCGCCTTAATCGGTCTTGTAACAGGTCTAGTCATTAGCTTTGGGACCAATGCTGAAGGATTCTTCCTCACAGATTTATTAGATGGTTATGAATTTCAATCCTATGATGCCCGTATGCGAACTAGCGTGGCTGGTGTGGAAGAAGCATCCATTGATACTGTTGTCATTATTGACATTGAACAGCAGTCAACTGCACCAACAGAAGAAGGAGGTCTCGGTCGTTATTATAATTGGCCGCAAGCATATCATGGCCAGTTAATTGATGTTGTCAGTTCCGGTGAGCCGGCAGCTCTCCTTTTTGATATTATTTTTGATCAAGAGAATACGTTTAATTTTGATTTGGTTAATGCACTGAATAGTGATAATTCACCAAACGATGAATATTTAGCGGATGTCACCAATCAATTTCTCTTAAGCAATGATCCAACACGAATGGTGTACTCAACATATGAGAGTCAGAAAGCATATCATTCATTGGTCTTTGAAGCGGAGGATACCCTAATATTCTTATATAAAATGGATTCAGAACCTGAGGGCTATAATCGCCCTGATCATATAATTCAATTACCCATTGAACAGGCCAAGCGACTTCCAAGAGCAGACCGATTGGGAAATACCTATGTTGATTTATTACAAGCTTCGGTCCGAACGGGGAGTGCTAATTTCCCTCAAGATGAGGACGGAATTATTAGAAGGTGTCCTACCGCTATTTGGTTTGAAGGGCCCAACCATATTTATCCATCTTTAACCATGGCTGCAGCCATGGATGTGCTCGGAGTTCCCAATAACGGGTTGGATTATGATTTTGATCAGTTGGTTCTTACCATGCGGGATACGACAGGCGCAATCGTCAGGGAAATTCCCATTGATGAAAAAGGCCGTATGTATGTGAATTACTACGGTTATTTCAAAACGTTTTATTATTTGCCGTATATGTATTGTATGGACCCGGAAATGTTGGACCCATCCTACTGGAAAGGGAAAGTAGCTTTAGTGGGCGCTTCATTACCGGGACTTATGGATTTACGTAATACACCTGTGCAAGAAACGTTTGCGGGAGTGGAGATACATGCCAATGTGATTCATAGTATTCTGCAAAATGAATTTGTTTCGATCACAGATGCGAATACGAATCTGTGGTTAATCTTAATGATTTGTCTGTTTTTAGGTACCCTGGTAAGTGTTCCGTCAAAACCGTTATACACGTTACCTATTCCATTGATTGCAATTGTTGCTTGGATAATCTTCACCTATAATGAATTTTTCACTGGCCTGATAATGTGGGAGATTGTCCGTCCATCTCTTGCCATGGGGAGTACGTATTTGGGGATATTTCTCTACAACTTTTTAGTTGTTGAAAAAGATAAACGATTTTTGAAAAATACATTTGGTGCATACATTTCCCCGGAACTGATTGATCAAATGATTGATGCTAAAGAAGAACCATCTTTGGGCGGTGAAGAAGGATATCATACTGCATTTTTCACAGATATTCAAAGTTTCTCCGCATTTTCTGAAAAATTGTCCGCATCGGATTTAGTGGAATTACTGAATGATTACTTAACGGAAATGACTGATATTCTTCTGGATAACAAGGGCACATTGGACAAATATATTGGTGATGCAATAGTGGCTTTTTATGGTGCCCCTGCTCCTGTGGACAACCATGAATATTGGGCATGTATTACAGCTATAAAAATGCAAGAAAGTTTAGATGAATTGCGGCTAAAATGGCAAGCCCAAGGAGATCGTTGGCCTGATATTGTCCATCATATGCAAAACAGAATTGGAATTAATACCGGTCCTATGGTTACTGGAAATATGGGTTCAACCATGCGTATGAATTATACTATGATGGGCGATACGGTAAATTTGGCAGCACGACTTGAAGCATCGGCAAAGCAGTATGGTATTTATATTCAGGTGGCTGATGAAACATATAAGGCGTGTAAGGATAAATTTATTTGGCGAGATTTGGATTATGTTATAGTTATGGGAAAAACCGAACCGGCACAGGTGTTTGAGTTAATTGCTGAAAAAGGGAAAATGCCCCTGGGATATGATAAACTTCTTAATGCCTATCATCAAGCGTTGGTGTTTTATCGAAATCAAGAATGGAATAAAGCAATTGAAGCATTTAAAGCATCTGATGAATTGGAAGATATGTTTACCGGCAGAAAGACCAATCCAAGCCGCGTTTATATCCCTCGTTGTGAACATTATAAAGAAAACCCTCCGGGTGATGATTGGGACGGTTCCTGGGCTTTAACAAAAAAATGATGAAATTGGCTTTCATTAAAACCTTAATTAAATAATAAATTTATTTATGGGAATTCCTAGATCGGCCGTCATTTTGTTGCAGGACGGCCGTTTTTCCCCCGGAAACTCTTTTGGTGCTGAAGCAGCCGTAAGGGCGATTCGACTCGCAGGGCAAAAAATCAGTGTTAGGTCAATTCAAGAATATCATTCTTGATCAACTAGAATTTTCAACCCTTCAAGATAACTGTTTTTACCCAATCCTGATATCTGTTTTACACACACATCTTTTAAAACAGATATTTTCCTAAAGTCTTCCCTTTTATCAATGTCGCTCAAATGAACTTCCACTGTTGGTATATTTACAGATGCAATTGCATCACGAATAGCATAAGAATAATGTGTTAATGCCCCCGGGTTTATTATGATTCCATCAATTGAATTAATGGAATCATGGATTTGATCAATTATTGCCCCTTCGTGATTGGACTGGAACCATTTAATGGAATGATCACTACTCTCGGGCGAAGATGCCAGCCAGGATTCTATATCTGCAAGTGTTTCTCTACCATATATTTCCGGTTCACGTTTCCCCAACAGATTTAGGTTGGGTCCATTAATTATTAAAATGTTCATTGTATAACCTTTAATGAATTTAAGATTAGTTCATCCGAAACATCTTTTGTAGTTATTGCAGAACCCAATGTGTCCAAAATAACAAAATTTAATTTACCTGAAACAGTCTTTTTATCATTTTTAACAAAAGGTAGTATTTTGTTTTGATCAAAATTATTCAACATTGGAAGTGGAAGTTTTTCTATCGTTTTTTTCAATCTTTGATAGTCATTGTCTGATAAATGACCAAGCTGATTAGAAATCCAACCAGCACAAATCATCCCGTAAGATACGGCTTCTCCGTGGCGTAATTTCCCATACCCAAAATGTGCTTCTAGTGCATGCCCGATGGTGTGTCCAAAATTTAGTATACGTCGAATGCTTCCTTCTCGTTCGTCTAGAGTGACAATATCCGCTTTGATTTCACATGCGCGGTAGATGATTTTTTCAAATGGAAACGATTCAATATTTTCCAAGCTATTAGAAATTTCATTGAAAAATTCCTTATCCTTAATGGCGCCATATTTAATTATTTCACCCAAACCTGATATCACTTCTTCTTTTGGTAGTGATTTTAAAAGTGTTGGATCAACAAATACAGCTTTCGGCTGGTAGATTGCGCCAACCAAATTTTTGCCTTCAGCGATATTAATACCTGTTTTACCACCGATGGCTGAATCGACCATTGCAAGTAATGTTGTTGGAATTTGATAATAATCTACCCCTCGCATAAAAGTGGATGCAGCAAATCCTGCTACATCACCAACGACACCACCACCAAGGGCTAGAATAGATGTCGATCGGTCACAATTCATTTCGATCATTTGACTGATAATTCGACTGAATTCGTTGATGCTTTTAGCAGCTTCTCCAATGGGGACTGTAATGAAATCTGTGGTAAATCCTGAAGATTTTAGACGGCCCATTAGATCAAATCCGAACAATTCCATTAGTCGATATTGAGAAATAATTATCCATTTTTGACCACGATTTTTTTCACTTAAAATAGAAGAAATTTGATCAAGTAACCCGGATGCAATATGGATTGGATAGGATCGATCGCCCAGATTTAAGTTGATTATATTCATAGATTTAATTGTTCAATTAAATTATTAGTAATTTGTTCAGGTGTTTTATCATTTACATCAATGATAATATTTGCCGCTTCTGTATATAGTCTCCCACGTTCATCTAAAATAGATAATAGTTCATCTTCAATATTTTTACCCTTTATTAGTGGACGATTATTTACTTTTTCAAGTCGATGAATTAATTTTGGAATAGACGCTTTTAAATATACAACTGTACCGGATTTAAGTTGTTTAAGGTTGGATTCTTTTAATACAATACCGCCTCCGCAAGCGATAACAGCATCTTCTCCACTCAATGCTTCAAGAGTTTCTGATTCCAATTTGCGAAATAATTTTTCCCCGTCTCCTTCAAATATTTCTTGAATAGATTTTTTTGCTTTTTCCTGAATTAAAATATCCAAATCTATAAATGGATAATTTGTTTTTTCAGCAAAAATTTTACTAACTGTGGATTTCCCTGAACCCATCATTCCAACGAAGTAAATTATCATCAATATTTGGCTGTGGCCGAGATATGAGCTTTGAGCTGTTCCATAGAATCCCCACCGAATTTTTCTAATAGTGCATCAGCTAAAACAAAACATAACATACTTTCCGCAATTATTGATGCTGCGGGCACAGCACAGGAATCCGTCCGCTCTTTGTGTGCGTCTTTTTCTTCTTTGGTATGGATATCAACTGATCGCAATGGCTTGATTAATGTCGGGATCGGTTTCATGGCCATTCGTAATACGATTGGTTGTGCATTGCTCATGCCTCCTTCAATGCCTCCTGCATTGTTGGAGTAACGAATAAATTTTTCCCCATCATGACCAATTTCATCATGGACTTCACTTCCAAATTTTTCTGCGCCGCCAAATCCACCACCAATTTCGATTCCTTTAAAAGCATTTACACTCATCATTAATGCAGAAATGCGTGCATGAAGTTTTTGATTCCACTGTGTATAGGACCCAAGACCGTATGGGAGTCCCGTTGCAATCACTTCAAAAATACCACCGACCGAATCACCAGAATTCTTGGCATCATCAATGGTCTTTATCATGGCTTGTTCAGCATTATTATTCAAACATCGTACAGGTGATGAGTCCGCAATTTTACTCAATTGGTTTGGTGTGAGATCTTCTGGAGCAAGAGTTTCATCTTTCGCATCATGTATTTGTACGACGTGACTGCCTACTTCAATTCCAACATCTTCCAATAATTTTCTGCATACAGATCCCAGTGCAACGCGCATTGTCGTTTCTCTGGCACTGGATCGTTCAAGTACATTGCGTATATCATCAAATCCATATTTTTGGATCCCGGCCAAATCCGCGTGTCCAGGGCGAGGAAGTGTTACAGTTCGGATTTCAGTATTTACGGGTGAAACGGACATTTTTTTTGTCCAGTTTTCCCAATCTTTGTTCTTAACAAGAATGCCTACCGGCGCACCAAGTGTTTTGCCATGTCGAACACCACACCAAATCTCACCGAAATCTTTTTCAATTTTCATTCGACCCCCACGACCATGGCCCATTTGCCGGCGCGCTAAATGACTACCGATGTAGTTTTCGGAGATTTCTAACCCCGCTGGCAACCCATCCAAAATTCCTAATAGACCTCGTCCATGAGATTCCCCCGCTGTGAGAAATGTAATGTTTTTTAGCATAATTTGAACCTAAACATTCGTTAATAATATGTTACGAACAAACTGAAAGTATTCTTAATTTGACCACCTGGTCAATTTACTATTATTCATTGATTAAATAACATGAAACCTTTCGAAAAATTATCTGAAGAGAAACAAGCACGAATCATGAATGCATCCATTTCTGAATTTGCAGAAAAGGATTATGAAACTGCTTCTATGAATACGGTGGTGAATCTTGCCGGAATTTCCAAGGGATCGCTCTTTAATTATTTTAAAACAAAGAGTGTGCTTTACGACTATATTTACACATTAGCCTTGGGCGAAGTAAAATCATATCTACGAAAAGTTCGGGATGAAACAGCCCAACTTCCATTTAATGAACGTCTTTCCAAGATTGTAGATTCAGGTGTTATTTTTATTACGGAGCGTCCGCGGTTGGCACGCATCTATTTTAGATTAGTATACTCTGGAGACTCTCCCAATCGAAAAATAATTGTTAAAGAACTTCATACAATGTCCGAAGAATATTTAGGCAATATTATACAAGATGCAATGGACCGCAATGAATTGGACTCCAGTATAAATAAGGCTCAATCTGTCTTTTTTCTTGATGCTGTATTGAATCGTTTTTTAAAGGAATATCATGAAGCTATTGAAAATGGAAATCACCAATATTTTGATAGAAAAGAATGGGTGAAGGGAATAACAAATTTTTTTACAAAAGGATTCTCTTAAGTGTTAAGCTGCGAAAGTGTTCGAGCGTTAAAGTTAACTATCACTCGTGAACACTTGAAAACCCGAACACTTAAACACTTATGAAAAATGAATTAAAACAAAAAGAATATCCATCTGTTCAGGAAATGAGCGATGATCAACGGATAGGGATTGTGAAAGATATTTTCGCATCCGTTACTGATAAATATGATTTTTTAAATCGATTTCTATCTGGACGTCAAGATGTAGCCTGGCGGAAACGCACCGTATTCGAAATGAAATTTTTTAACACTAATCGGTTTTTAGATGTGGCCACAGGCACAGGCGATTTGGCGTTGGATTGTGCCAACACTTATCCTGAAGTGAATGTTACTGGAGTTGATTTTGTCCAAGAGATGGTCAATAATGGGTTGAAGAAAGTGGACGCTCAATATCTGAACAATCGTGTTGAGCTCAAATGGGGAGATGCTACGCAGATTGAATTTGATGACAATTCTTTTGACGTGACGGCCATTGCTTTTGGAATTCGTAATATTCCAGATAAGGAAAAAGCGTTGTCAGAAATGAAGCGAATTATTGTTCCGGATGGACAGCTTATGGTATTAGAACTCACCACGCCAGAACTAGGGTTTTGGCGTAATGTGTATAGCTTTTATCTCAATGGCGTCTTGCCCAAATTAGCAAAATGGTTTACAAAAAACCCGGCCGCGTATGAATATCTTGCTGATTCAATTATGAATTTTCCCACGCGTCAAGAATTTCTCGCACTGATGGAATCCATGGGATTAAAAAACTGCAAAGCTATTCCACTAACTTTTGGGGTTTGCACTTTATATATTGGGCAGAAATAGGAATAGCCACAAAAATCACAAAATGAACAAGAAACTAAAATGAATTCAAACTTTCAGTGTTCATGAATTTGAACGCTTTAATACAGAAACACTCAAACACATAAAAGAATATGGATAAACAAAAAGAGATAGAACAAATTAACATCTTTGGAAAAAATACAATGATGGATTCCCTTGGTATTAAAATTACTGATTTTGGGGATGATTATATTTGCGGAAAAATGCCTGTGGACGAAAGGACAATTCAACCTTTTGGATTGCTTCATGGTGGTGCATCAGCTGCATTGGCGGAAACATTGGGTAGTATTGCGGGCGGGATGAAAGTAGATCATGAAGGTAAAACGGTCGTGGGAATTGAAATTAATTGTAATCATTTAAGAAGTGCTCGAAGTGGTTGGGTTCACGGGATAGCAAAACCCATCAAACTGGGGAAAAAGATTCAAGTATGGAATATTGAAATTAAAAATGACAATGATGATTTGGTTGCAGTGAGTCGATTGACACTGGCTGTGATTGATAAAAAGTGAACCACGGAGACACAGAGAAATAAAATGAACTTACAATCACTTTGGTCCGGTGCCATGGCTATGAATGGGTCGGTGGCGGTTTGGCGGTGTCCGCGAGATGAAAAAGCCTATTTTCTTGCAGATTATTCTGAATTTCCGGCGAAAGGACGCATCGATCTTCAAAATACAGAATCTGGTTTTATCGTAAGTCCATTTATGAATCCGGAAGGGAATGAAACGTTATTTTTAAAAGTTGATATTTTTGCTACCACTGATGAAAACGGAAATTGGGATGTGGAAAAGGGTGAACCACGGCGACTCGGTGATTCGGAGAAGAAAGATGAAAAAATATCATATCATTTGAATAACCGTCCAGACACGGAAATATCCGGTGAAAAATCTCACTTCATCCAGATGGTGGAAGATGGTATTTCAGCCATTGAAGAAGGTGAATTTGATAAGGTGGTTTCTGCCCGGACTTATGATGAACCTTTGCCGGAAAATTTTGATGTTATTGATCAATTCAATCGAATGGAATATGCCTATCCTGATGCATTTGTAAGTTTGGTTTCCATACCCAATCGTGGGACCTGGATGGGGGCGACACCTGAACTATTAACTGAGTCGTCAACCGATCATTTTCGAACAGTCTCTGTAGCGGGGACTCAATCATTTCCATTGGACAAAGATTTGTCAGAAGCGGCATGGAATCAGAAAGAGATTGAAGAACAGGCCATGGTGAGTAGATACATAATTGAACAATTCAAGACTATTCGATTACGGGAATTTGAAGAAACGGGTCCACGATCCGTTCGTGCTGGGAATATGATTCATTTGAAAACGGAATATGCTGTGGATTTGGAAAATGTGCATTTCCCGGAATTGGGGACAGTGATGCTCAATTTACTTCACCCGACTTCAGCTGTTTGTGGAATGCCAAAACTTTCTGCTTTGCGGTTCATTGCTGCCAACGAATATTTGAATCGTGAATTTTATAGTGGCTATTTAGGTCCAGTGAATTTGGATGGCGTTTCACGGCTTTATGTAAATCTTCGATGTATGCAAATTTTAAGAACACGAGCTGTGCTTTATGCGGGCGCTGGGATTACACATGATTCGGTTCCTGAAAAAGAATGGGAAGAAACAGCATTGAAATGCCAGACGTTGTTGGATGTGATGAATGGGGGGACTTTATCACAGAGACACAGAGACACGGAGAAAAATTGAAGACGGATATTTCTTTGGTTTTACAAAACACCCAACATATTTATGATTTAGTTGGGCTTTGCGCTGAATTTGGTGTGGAAAAAGCAGTGGTTTGTCCCGGATCTCGTTGCGCACCTTTGCTCATTGGATTTGGAAAACATCCGAATATTGAAACGATTTCTGTGACAGATGAACGATCGGCTGGATTTATGGCGCTTGGACTTGCCCAGCAATCGGGTAACCCTGTTGTTTTGGTTTGCACATCCGGAACGGCTGCACAGAATTTTGCTCCGGCTATAACAGAAGCATTTTACCAACATGTTCCACTCATTGTGTTAACAGCGGATCGTCCACCGGAATGGATAGATCAATGGGATGGCCAATCGATTCATCAAGAAAAATTATATGAACCCCATGTGAAAGGGAGTTTTATTTATGATGAAGAAAATGTGGATGTTGGGGGAAGTGCACTGGGATTAGCGTTGGAAGCTGCGATGGGACCGGTGCATTTGAATATTCCTATTGAAGAGCCATTTTATCCAGAATCATTAGAAGAAGTTCAGATAGCCACAAAAGGCACAAGATTCACGAAAGAAAAAATATCTAAAATTGGGAAAACGGTTTTGGATGAGTTCGAATCATTGTTGAATGATTCTGAAAAAGTGATGATTTTGGGGGGGCAGATGGCGCCCAATAAAGAATTGGTTGATATACTCAATCAATTCGATGTGAATGTTGTTGGTGATGTGATATCCAATCTTCATGGTGTGGAAAATGTAATTAAATCTTCTGGTTTAATTTTTAATACCAAGGATGATTTGTTAGCACCAGATTTTCTCATCACATTTGGACGATCTATTATTTCCAAAAACTTGAAACTCTATTTACGGAAACATAAACCAAAAACTCATTGGCACATTGGCGAAGGAATGGTTGGGGATCCGTTTCAATCATTAACCAAAACATTGGCGACTACACCAATAACATTTTTTACAGAATGGGTAAAAATAATAGCCACAAAAGGCACAAAAATATTAAACGAGAAGAGCGATTATTTGACTCTATTTTTAAATAAACAGAAAAGTGTAATTCAAAAGTTCAACTCTGAATTAGAAGAATTAAGTTTTAATTATTTTTCTGCGGTTCGAAAAGTGATTCAACTATTACCAGAAAAAAGTGTACTTCATTTGGGGAATAGCATGCCCATTCGGATTGCCAATTTTATTGGCGTAAATGATCCAACTATTGATATTTGGTGTAATCGTGGAACATCTGGGATCGATGGCGTAGTTAGCACCGCAGTTGGACACGCCTTGGCAGAACCGAATCGGAAACACACATTGATTATTGGTGATCTTTCATTTTTCTATGATCGAAATGGATTGTGGCTGAATCATGAATTTCCAACCAACTTACAAATCGTTATTTTGAATGATTCCGGTGGTGGAATTTTTAATATGATCCCCGGTCCGTCGAAGCAAGATGGACTCACACATCTTTTTACTACGCCCCATAAACACACGGCAGAACTTACAGCGCAAGAATTCAATATGGATTACCGTTCAGCGACATCATTAGAAGAAATAAGCGAATGGTCATCGTGCATCCTGGAAATATTTACAGACATGAAAATAAACACAGAAACATTTAAAGAAATAGCCACAAAAGGCACAGAAGATACAAAATCAAATTAAAGGAATAGCCATAAACCATAAAGTGCTTTTGTGCGTTTTGTGCTTCATATGTCAAAAAACAGGAGAATATTATGAATTGGAAACAGAATTGGGAAACCATTAGAGAATATAATGAAATCAAATTTGATTTCTTTGAAGGGATTGCCAAAATCAGCATCAATCGGCCGGAAAAGCATAATGCATTCACCCCGCGGACGGTGAAAGAAATGATTGATGCCATGAACATTTGCCGGGAGGATGTCAATATTGATGTGATCATTTTTACCGGTGAAGGGGGCAAAGCGTTTTGTAGTGGTGGAGATCAGAGCGTTCGGGGTCATGGCGGGTATGTGGGCAAGGATGAAGTTCCGCGCCTAAATGTGTTAGATCTGCAAAAGCAAATTCGATCTATCCCAAAAGTGGTGATTGCAGCAGTGGCGGGGTGGTCCATCGGTGGCGGTCATGTGCTTCATGTAGTATGCGATTTAACTATTGCAGCCGACAATGCCATGTTTGGCCAAACCGGTCCGAAAGTTGGGTCTTTTGATGGTGGATTTGGTGCATCTTATCTGGCACGAAGCGTGGGCCAGAAAAAAGCCCGTGAAATTTGGTTTCTCTGCGACCAATATAATGCCGAGCAAGCCTTGGACATGGGATTGGTAAATACGGTGGTTCCGTTGGAAGAGTTGGAAGATACTTTTATTGCTTGGGCAAAGAAAATTCAAGAGAAATCTCCGTTAGCCATTCGATTGTTGAAATCATCCTTTAATGCTGAATTGGATGGCCAAGCGGGTATTCAAGAATTGGCTGGGAATTCGACGCTACTTTATTATTTATCCGACGAAGCGAAAGAAGGGCGGAATGCCTTTGTGGAAAAACGTAAACCGGATTTTTCGAAGTATCCAAAATTTCCTTAAATAGCCATAAAAGGCACAAAAGACACAAAAATAAATAACTAAAAAAGGTAAAGAATGGATTATAAAAATGTAAATGATCTTTGTGATATGATTAGGCAAACATCATTTGATATTCATAAATACCTATATCACGGACATTTGGAAAAAGTCTATGAAAATGCTCTTGTTAGTCGACTAACAAAAATGGGATTAAAGGTTGAACACCAGTATCCGTTACAGGTTAAAGATCAAGATGGGACCGTTATTGGTGAATACATAGCTGATTTATTTATTGAAGATATTTTAATCATAAAAATTAAAGCATGCAAAACAATCGCAGATGAGCACATTGCACAAATATTGGGGTATTTAAGAGCATCAAATATTGAGCATGATTTACTCATCAATTTTGGTTCATCTAAATTTCAAAACAAAAAATACATTCTTAACTAATTTGTGACTTTTGTGGCTAAATATAATGAATAATTGGATTAAAGCATTTCGTTTACGAACATTACCATTAGCCTTTTCCTGTATCATTATGGGAAGTGGATTAGCCTATGCTGATGGTGGATTTAATTTGACCGTTTTTGGGTTAGCGTTGATTACAACTCTTTTTCTGCAGATACTATCCAATTTGGCAAACGATTATGGGGACTTTGTAAAAGGGACGGATAATGAAGAAAGGATTGGACCCGATCGAACTATGCAGTCCGGACTTATTACCAAATCTGAAATGGTGAAAATTATGTGGGTGATTGCGTTGTTCTGCTCTGTGTTTGGTGTGTGGCTCATTTATGAAGGCACTATTGGGTTGGATTTGAAAAAAGCGGGATTATTTGCTATTCTGGGTCTTTCAGCTATGGGCGCTGCCGTTAAATATACTATGGGAAAAAACCCGTATGGGTATGCTGGATTGGGAGATATTTTTGTTTTTTTGTTTTTTGGTTTTTTGGGAGTTTTAGGCTCTTATTTTTTGCACACTCATACTTTGAATTGGGATTTACTGTTTCCCGCATCATCGATTGGTCTATTTACAACGGCTGTTCTCAATATCAACAATATGCGGGACTGTGAAGCGGATAAAAAATCCGGAAAGAACACATTGGTCGTTAAAATCGGGATTGAAAAAGCAAAAGACTACCATCGGGCACTAATCTTTGGTGGAATTTTACTGGCAATTACTTTTGTATTTCCGAGTCCCAATTATTTTCATTATATATTTGCTATCACTATCCCAATCTTTGTTGGTTTTGTTCAATCCATTCAAAAGAGAAATGATTTTGAGAATTTTGACCCATTTTTAAAAAAACAAGCCATAACCACTTTTATATTTTCAATTCTATTTGTTATTGGGATAAATTTCTAAAAGTGTTTGAGTGTTGATGTATTTGAGTGTTTCAGTTAATAAATCAATGAATATTGAATGCGTGAGCACAGTAACACGTGAACACTATTTATTATGAAAGCAAGTTGGACCAAGCGGACCCTTAATTTGAAACAACCGGCAGGCACATCTCGCGGTGTAATAAAATCCAGAGATGTTTGGTTTATTACACTGACTAAAAATGGAAATAATGGCATAGGTGAATGTGCTCCATTGCTGAAATTAAGTCTGGATCACTTTGATCAAATAGAATCTAAACTTGATAAAATATGTGATAACCCGAATTCATTTTTAAATGATTTATCTCAATTAGCATATTTCCCATCCATCCGATTTGGATTAGAAATGGCACTATTAGATTTAGAAAATGGTGGTGGCCAGAATTATTTTGGTTCTTTTGAGTCTATTAAGATTAATGGGTTAATATGGATGGGTAATCCCGATTTTATGATGGGTCAAGTAGAACAAAAGTTGGATGAAGGATGGACGTGTATTAAACTAAAAATCGGTGCCTTGGATTTTGACTCTGAATTAGATATTCTTCGATCCATTCGTTCACGATTTTCGCAAGATGAATTAGAACTTCGGGTGGATGTAAATGGTGCTTTTACAGAAAATGATGTTAGAGAAAAATTAAACAGATTGGCTAAATTTGATCTTCATTCAATTGAGCAACCCATTCAACCAGGACAGTGGGATTTATTGGCAGAATTATGTGAATCATCCCCAATCCCCATTGCGTTGGATGAAGAATTGATTCCCTTGGTCAACGCTGAAGATAGAATGAAAATGCTGGATAAAGTGAAGCCAAAATATTTGGTATTGAAGCCCAGTTTATTAGGTGGATTTTCAGAATCGGAGAAATGGATTGAATTGGCGGAAGAGCGAAACATTGCTTGGTGGGTCACATCAGCTTTGGAATCTAACATTGGACTAAACGCTATTTCTCGATGGACAGCAAAAATGAGCCCAAATGGATTTCAAGGGTTGGGAACGGGGCAATTATTCACAAATAATATTACTTCGCCACTAAAAGTGAAATCAGGAAAATTATCCATAGATAAAATGCCAATTTGGAAAGATGTAAATCAATTCATTTCAGAATGGTATTCTTCTGATGATGAAATGATAGTCCAGACTTCCGGTTCTACGGGCAAGCCTAAATCAATATCCGTCAAAAAAAAATGTATGAGAAATTCTGCCCAACTCACAGGAAAAACTTTTAACTTAAAAGAAGGTGATACTGCTTTACTTTGTATACCAATGAAATATATTGCGGGAAAAATGATGGTGGTTCGTGCATTGGAATTAGGGTTGGATTTGAAAGTAGTTGAGCCGTCATCAAATCCTTTGAATGGAATCAAAGAAATCGTTGATTTTAGTGCTATGGTGCCATTCCAGTTGGAGAACTCTTTAAATCAATTAAATAAAATAAAAACGCTTATTATTGGCGGCGGACAGGTGAGTCCAAAGTTGGTGGAAAAGCTTCAAATTGAATCGACACAGGTTTATGAAACCTATGGAATGACAGAAACCCTGACCCATGTTGCAATCAAACCGTTGAATGGTCCAAATATATCTGATTTATTTCGAGCGTTGGACGGGATTCATTTTGAAAAGGATGATCGGGGTTGTTTGGCGATTCATGCATCTGCTCTTAATCCTGTACCAATTGTAACGAATGATTTGGTTGAATTGATTGATGAAAATTCTTTCCGCTGGTTGGGGCGCTTTGATAATGTGATTAATTCCGGCGGAGTGAAAATTATTCCCGAATTGGTGGAAGCAAAACTTTTATCAATTATCCCAAATAATCGGTTTTTTATCAATGGAGAGTCGGACGAATCTTTAGGCGAAAAAGTTGTTTTGGTAGTGGAAGGGAATGTGATTGAAATTTCCTTTGATTCATTGGAAAAATTTGAAAAACCGAAAGAAATATATTTTATATCAGAATTTTTAGAAACAGAATCCGGAAAAATTCGTAGAGGGGAAACGCTTAAAATCATTCAATATTAATTCTTTTATGGGTTTAAAGTGTTTTTTATTACTTGTTGCAAGGGTTGATATTATTCTCTGCAGCAGTGGCTGCAATGATGTCATCGCCGGCTCTCATATGTGAAGACAACGAATATTCTTCAACATAAATCATTCTATGTTTTGAAATATCAGATCAATTTTAAAATATCCTTCTTTTGTTCGTTATATTCATCTTCGGTAAGAATGTCACGCTGTTCCAATTCTCTGAACCAGACTAATTGCTGCATCAATACGGAAACATTTGATTCTGCATTTTGATTAGGGACAAGTTCACCGATTCGAGACAACAATTTTTTCTTGGCTTTCTGAAATTCTTTTTCAGTTATCATCCCTTTTTCCATCATGGCTTTTAAAAGTTCAATATCTGTTAGAATTTGTTCAGTGTCGGCAAATTCCAATTCCCTGTTAGGGGCCGCTTCCCGGTAAACAACTGTGGGATAGGTCCTGAAAAAAGGATCGCACCAGAGGTGGTTATGATAACTGGGATATCCAAAACCCACATGAAAAGTGGTAATAACATTAGAGCGGTGGTGTAGATGGCGTTTTTTATGTTTTCTATTCCCCGGATTAGCGAATAATACAGATGTAAATATTAATCCGATGATTGTTGTAACCATCATTTTTCTATTCATGATGAGACTCCTTTATTGTTATTGAGTATTAAAATAGACACGACGACTTCAAGTAAGTTAAACATTTTCTATCTTTTAACTTTTCTAAAAACCTTGTGTCTATGATAAAAAATAATGAAAGGAAACTAAAAATGAAAATACTCAAACCGTTGATGATTTCAATGTTAATGCCCACAGTAACATTCGCCCATCAATTTGAAGGACATCCCGGACAACCAAGACGTCATGGTAATCCCATTATGCCACTTGTAATCGGTGTAAGTGCAGTTGGAATTACTTATGCAATTGTGAAGAAAAATAAAAATTCACACAATATCAATATTCCCCGATACGATGCTGAAATGCTGGAAATGGATATTGAAAGTCTATTATCTTTGCAGAAGAAAACCATTCTTACGGATAATGAATTTGAGAAGAAGCGTAAGGAATTAGTCAAACGGTTTGGTAAACCGCTACCGGAAAATATTTTACTGGCAGATAAACAGGAAATTTATTTGCAGTTGGAAAAACTCTCTGCCATGAAAAAGAATGGTGTAATTAACGAGAAAGAATTCAACAAAAATAAACGTAAACTCCTGAAATTGATCTAATCATTGAGAGATTGAAATAGTAAAAAAGGGCTGCAATGGCAGCCCTTTTTTATTTCAAATACCCTTTCAGTTTTCTGATTGGAATTAATTCAATTTAAATTAATCTTTGTTTCAGTACAGCCCTTAGTGCTGAAATATCCACTTTATCAGTAATATTTCCGCCGAACCAAATCTCCGCCGATGCTAATCCCTGGGCGATGAACATATCTAATCCGCCGATGGTTTTCGCGCCTTTTTCTTTCCCCAATTTGAGCCATTGTGTTTCAATCGGATTATAAATCGTATCGACCAATATTAAGTTGGGTTTGATTTCATTTAATGTCATAGGAGTAGATTCAGTCTCGGGCCACATGCCTAAAGGAGTACAGTTTATAATAACATCTGGAATTTCACTTGGGTCATTATTTGGGAAAAATGAATGAATCCAATCCAACAATTGTTTCGCCGTATTTTGTGTACGATTGTTTATAGAAATAGAATTAACATGGGCTTGTATTAGCCCAAATGCGATTGCTCGTGCCGCGCCGCCGGCACCAAGAATTACACAATCTTTTCCTTTTAGATCTAATCCATTTATTTCTAGTGCTTTCAAAAAGCCAATCCAATCTGTGTTAAATCCTTTCCCATTTTTTACACAATTGACCGCTCCAATAATTTTTGCAGATTCATTTAATTTATCCAATAATGGAATAACCGATTGCTTATGGGGTATGGTTACATTGAAGCCATCCAATTCATTTGAATTCATAAATGTGTGAAGTTCATTGGTTTTAACATGAATCTTCTCAAAGGATGCATCCAATCCAAGTTGATGATATACTTCCTGATGAAGGAATGGACTCAAACTTTGGGCAATGGGATCTCCAATAACAGCGAATCGTTTCATTGTTTAAGTCGCTCCAATACATCGTAAAATTCGGGATAAGAAATAGAGGCACATTCAGGATTATCCAGTTCAACATCTCCATCCGCTACCAATTCAGCAATGCTGAAAGCCATGGCAATGCGGTGATCATGGAATGTTTCAATTTCTGCGCCATTCAAATTTGTGGGACCATTAATAATAAATCCATCGTCCAATTCTTCTATATCCGCGCCCATCTTTTTTAGGTTTTTACAAATCGCATGAATTCTATCACATTCTTTCACTCGTAATTCTTTGGCGCCACGGATTTCTGTTTTTCCTTTGGCTTGTGTGGCAAGAATGGCAATGATAGGGAGTTCGTCAATGAGTCCAGGCACATCTTTTTCATCAATATTAATGCTTTGTAAGGGTTGGTGAAATATTTTTAAATCACAAATAAGTTCACCCGTTTCTTCCCATTGATTGATACACGCCATTCCGCCCCCCATTTTTTCTAATGCAGAGAAAAAACCGGTTCGGGTTGGATTTGCCAAAACGTGATTTAATTTGATTTCAGACTTTGGAACCAATGCAGCAGCTGTGGCAAAAAATGCCGCGGTGGAAGGATCTCCTGGTACAGATAATTTAAAAGATGAAAGGGGAGAAGATGATTTTAAAATAGTTGTGCTTAATCCATCCACAATTATATTTACTCCAAGTCCAGTCAGCATTTTTTCTGTATGATCTCGGGATAAGGTAGGTTCTGTTACGGATGTTTTTCCACTTGCCCCAAGTCCGGCCAACAGCACAGCAGATTTCACTTGGGCGCTGGCGACAGGTGATTCATATTTAATTCCTGACAATTCACTTTTGTGAATAGTGATGGGAAGTTTCCCATTATTACTTTCTGAAATTAATCCCATTTTTGAAAGTGGATCTAAAATTCGATTCATGGGACGAGATGAAAGTGAATCGTCTCCAATAAATGTGGCGTTGATGCCTTGTCCTGCCAACAGCCCTAAAAGTAAGCGTGTTGTGGTGCCGGAATTTCCGCAGTCCAAAGGTTCGGAAGGATTTGAAAATGTCCCACCTTTTACAATCACATCATTTCCATCATTCCAGATTTTAATGCCACATGCTTCCAAACATTTTCGAGTGGACTGCACATCGACGCCCGTGGATGAATTCGAAAGCCTAGATTCTCCATTTGCCAAAGCTGCAAACATGAGCGAACGATGGGAAATAGATTTATCTCCCGGGAAAGTAAGTTCGCCTTTAATGACCATTTTTCTTTAATTCATCCGCAATCAAAAACGCCAATTCAATAGCTTGATTCGCATTCAGGCGCGGGTCGCAATGGGTGCGATATCGATCTGATAAATCCGCTTCAGAAATATCATCCAATCCGCCGGTGCATTCGGTTACATTTTGACCCGTCATCTCTAAATGGATTCCACCCATGAAAGAGCCTTCTGATTTGTGAATCCGGATGTTTTGTTTTACTTCATCAATAATATGATCAAAAGGTCTTGTCTTAATCCCGTTGCTACTTTTTATCGTATTCCCGTGCATAGGGTCACAGGACCAAACCACAGTTCGTCCTTCTTGTTGAACTTTGCGAATTAATTTTGGTAAATAGGACTTCACTTTATCATGCCCAAATCGAGCAATGAGCGTGATTCGTCCTGCTTCATCACTAGGATTCAAAACATCCAATAATTCAATAAGCACATCCGGATCCAAAGAAGGTCCGCATTTAATACCGATAGGATTTTTAATCCCGCGACAAAATTCTACATGAGCACTATCCAAAAATCGTGTTCGATCTCCGATCCAAACAAAATGAGCGGATGTATTATAAATATCTCCCGATGTAGAATCGACTCGAGTAAGGGCTTCTTCATAAGGGAGCAAAAGCGCTTCATGGCTTGTAAAATATTTTACTCGCCGGAGTTGGGGCGTATTATTTGAATTGATTCCCAACGCTTCCATGAAGTTTAAACTTTCCTGGATCTGATCGGCTAAATGTCGATACCGCTCACCTTGGGGACCGCTTTTAACAAAACCCATATTCCAGGATTGGACATGACGAAGATCAGCATATCCACCATCGGCAAAAGCGCGAAGTAAGTTTAATGTGGACGCTGCTTGTGAATAGGCTTTCAGCATGCGATCCGGATCCGGGATTCGTTTATCTTTTTCAAATCGAATGTCGTTAATAATATCGCCAGTATAACTGGGAAGTTCCACACCATCGATTGTTTCAGTAGGGCTGGATCGGGGTTTGGCAAATTGACCCGCTATACGTCCAACTTTCACAACAGGCATATTTGCGCCGGATGTTAAAACCACTGCCATTTGAAGAATGACACGGAATGTATCTCGAATATTATCTGCATGGAATTCTGAAAAGCTTTCGGCACAATCTCCACCCTGAAGTAAAAATGCATACCCTTCTGTGACATCCGCCAATGCTCTTTTCAACGAGCGGACTTCACCTGCAAAAACCAAAGGTGGAAAATTATTTAGGGTTTTTTCAACTTCTTCCAAATGATTTTGATCCGGATAATCGGGTAAATGTTTTATGGTAAAATTTTTCCAACTATCTGTTTGCCACTGCGTCATGATTGCAATTCCTTTAAGCGATTATCCAATGTGTCTGTTGATTTTTTCAAATTTTTGATTATGTCTTTTGTATAGGGGTTGTATAATTGTAAATCGGTGTAAAGCTCCCAAGTATCATTACACGTCTGGTCAACCAAGTCTAAAAGATCTCGAAATCCTTGTGTATCAATAGATGTCTTTTTTATGCCAAACTCTTTAAGCATTCGTCCGAGAAAATGGGTTACACCTTGGGTTTGTGCTGCCATACGATCGTGCTCGTCGGGAGTCATTTCAAGTATTTGAATACCCTGATCCATGAAATATCCTTTCCAGAATTTAAATTGATTATGGGAATCTCTCGTATTATTCATCATCATTTTCAGGCGATTATTCGACATAAATGAATCGGGCCCAAACATGGGATGGGTTGCAATAATACCCACATTTTCGGGAAGGGATTTTCCCATCATTTCTACAGGATGTTTCTTTACAGAACAAACATCAATAATGGTTGTTCCGTCTGATATTCGAGACGATATGTCTGAAATGACTGATTCGAAATGACGAATTGGGACAGCAACAAAGATTGTTTTTTCTTTTAATAATTCATCTAATGATACAAATTCAACACCAGAAAAAGGGGATGATTGTTTTGGGTCATAAGCTTTGATGGAAAACCCTTTTTGAAGAATATTGGCCAACACTTTTCCGAATCGGCCAAATCCAATAATGCCGATACTGTTCACGCGTCCCCCAATTTTTTTATTCCCAAAAACAAAGTAAGATTATGTTTTAAATCGTGAATGCTTTCCTGAAGAATTTCTAATCCATATAAATCGGCACATGCTTTATTGGCGATTACACCGGCGGTGGGTGGAAGTTTACCTTCAGATAATCTTCGAGCCGCTTCCGCCGTATCGTCTTCTTCAACCAATGGCCGAGTCCAAAAATGTTCACTCAAATAATCCTTACATTGGCGAAGCGCTTGCTGATGAGAATGGATTTCAGTTACATCACCCACATGTGTTCCAGCTAATCCCAATAAATTTTGGGTAATAGGGATATGAAACATTTCAATGATCTCACATCGGTATTTTGCCAGCGCTTCCACACTTTCAATTACTACACCCCCTTGAGCATTCTCCATGGCAAAGATGCCGTATTCCGTTTCGCTATTTTCAACGCCAGCTAAAACGTGTTCCGATGAAATTTGATACACGATTTCCACTCCTTCAAGTCCATGGTTATTGGCAAATTCGTGAGCGGCCTGTTCGGAAAAACTCCCTTTTCCGCCTTGGATTCCTATTGTCATTATTTTGTTCCTTTCAATTCTTGAATTAAGCTTTTTGTTGTTTCCACTGGATTCGAACTCCCATCTATATTCTTAATAATGGCCGATCCCACAACAGCCCCATCTGAATGTTTATTGAACCAAATCACATCTTCTCGTGAGCTGATTCCGAAACCCACTACAAATGGGGTTACACTATTTTTTTGAACACGATTTAGATATTTTCCCAATGCATCTTTCGATGCCAAATCATTTCCGGTAATACCTAAAATGCTAACAGCATAAATCAAATCACCGGCCAATTTTGATATTTTTTTGATGCGCTCATTGGGCGTATTGGGTGCCACCAATAAAATAGGCGCAATACCTTTTGCTTTTGCTGATTCACAAAATGGCACCGCTTCTTCTAAAGGTAAATCGGGTAAAATAAGTCCATCAACCCCGGAAGATACACAATGGTTCAGAAATGTTTCATGACCCATTTTAAGGATGGGATTATAGTATCCCATGAGTGCAATGGGGACATCTGTTTGCTTCCGAATTTTAACGACTTGTTCAAAAATTATTTTCAGTGTCATACCATTATCCAATGCTTGTTGGCTTGAAGCTTGGATCACGGGCCCATCCGCTTGTGGATCAGAAAATGGGATACCAATTTCAATCATATCTGCTCCCGCATCTGCAGCTGCACAAACTAAATCTACAGTGGAATCCAAGGCTGGATAACCAGCTGTCAAAAATGGAATAAGCTTTTCTTTGGGTTCTTTGAATAATTTTTCGATGCGGTTCATAAGTCAATCCCCAATGCTTCTGCCACGGTGTGGACATCCTTGTCGCCCCTTCCCGAAAGACATACAATAATATTTTCTCCTGATTCAATTCCATTATTTTTCTGTCGTAAATACGCCAACGCATGAGCTGTTTCAAGGGCAGGTAAAATACCTTCTTTTTTCGAAAGCCATTGGAATGCATCCAGCGCTTCTGTGTCCGTGGCAGAAAAATATTGCACCCGTCCAGATTCGTTAAGATAGCTGTGCTCCGGTCCAATCCCCGGATAATCCAGTCCTGCCGAAATAGAATGGGGGAGCGTAATTTGCCCATCGTCATTCTGGAGAAGAGTTGATGCCGCCCCATGCAAAACGCCAAAATCACCTTTGGTTAATGTGGCTGCATGTTCACCACTTTCCAATCCTTTTCCAGCTGCTTCTACGCCCACAATTTTCACATCATCCTTAATAAAGGGATAAAATAAACCCATGGCATTGGAGCCGCCGCCGACACATGCCACCAATCGATCGGGTAAGTTTTGTCCGGATTGATTTGCGAATTGCGCTTTTGCTTCCTTGCCAATTACCGATTGAAAATCCCGTACCAACATAGGATAAGGATGTGGACCAACCGTGGAACCAATAAGATAATATGTAGATTCCACATTCGTAACCCAATCGCGAATCGCTTCATTAGTAGCATCTTTCAAAGTCATACTTCCAGATGAAACAGGGCGAACTTCAGCACCCAACAAATTCATTCGAAATACATTTAACTTTTGACGGCGAATGTCTTCTTTACCCATGTAAACGATACATTCTAGCCCAAACAAAGCGGCGACAGTTGCTGTGGCCACGCCATGCTGTCCCGCACCTGTTTCAGCAATAATTCGCTTTTTCCCCATGCGTCTTGCTAACAAAATTTGACCCAAGGCATTGTTGATTTTATGAGCACCGGTGTGATTCAAATCTTCCCGTTTGAGCCAGACCTTGAAGCCCAATTCTTCCGATATTTGTAAAGCAAAATAAAGAGCTGTTTCTCGTCCGGAATAATGCTTCAGTAGGCCATTTAATTCATCCTGAAATGATTCATCGAGTTTTGCTTCTGCATAATACTGCTCCAGTTCATCCAAAGCGGGAATAAGCGATTCAGGCACGAATTTTCCACCGAATTTTTCAAAATGTCCCCGCTCATCAGGTAAGTTGTAATCTTTAAATTTATTATCCAAAATGGAATCCCGTTGATTTAATGTTCTTGAGATTTTTAAAGAGTGATTTAATTTTTTCGAGGTCTTTTATTCCAGGAGATGATTCCACACCACTATTTACATCCACTGCGACAGGATTTACAGAATCAATCGCATCCAAAATATTATTAGGGTTGAGCCCACCGGAAAGAATAAAGGGGTTTTCTGATTTTCCATTCAATATTGACCAATCAAATGTTTCTCCCGTTCCGCCATATTGATTATTTGAAAAGGTGTCCAACAGAAACCCAGCCACATTATAATCATTCATGGCTGATAAACTTTCTTTATTTTTAATGCGTAATGCTTTCAAAACGGGCAAGTCAAATTGATTACAAAAGTTAGGCGATTCATCGCCATGAAGTTGAATCATGCCCAATGGAATTTCTGCAATAGCTTCATCAATAAATTCTTTTTCATGATTCACAAATACACCAACTCGAGAAACTGATTCAGATAATTGTTCAGAAATAGATTTGGCTTTTTCGATAGAAATAGCACGGGGGCTTTTTTCATAAAAAATAAATCCAAGTGCAGATGCACCATTTTCTACTGATACTTTTGCATCTTTCAAATTGGTAATTCCACAGATTTTGGTTGGAATCATGATGTTGCCCCAAGCAATGCTTCTAATGCTTTCCCCGGATTGCGAGTCTTCATAAGTGATGTGCCAATGAGCGCTGCATCATAACCCAAATCAGAAACAGTTTTTAAATCTTTAGGTGTGTAAATCCCGCTTTCAGCAACTTTGATAGAAGTTGAAGGCAGTGATTGAAACATTTTTTTAAAATAGGAAATATCTGTTGTCATGGTTTTGAGATTTCGACAATTAATACCCACAATTTCCGGATTTAATACAAAAATAAATTCAGCATGTTTTTCATCGTGATATTCCACAAGAAATTCCAATCCCGCCTTTTTTCCATCATTCATTAATTGTTGTAATGTATCTTGATCCAGCGCATCCGCGATGAGCAAAAATGCATCCCCATGATAATGAACTGTTTCCGGTATTTGTTTTTCATCAATAATAAAATCTTTACGAATAACCGGAATTGAAACCGCATCGCGAACTGATTTCAATATATCCAAACTGCCACCAAAAAATGATTGATCCGTCAATACAGAAATAGCTGCAGCACCAGCTGATTCATACTCTTTTGCGATTTGAACAGGATCGGCGTTGGGCAGAATTTCACCTTCGCTAGGGGATTTCATTTTAATTTCTGCAATGATAGAAATTCCGGGAGACGAAAGAGCTTCTTTTAGACTGCGTATTTGTCCCACTAAATCCCCAAATTCTGTATCTTGAATTTGGTCAACTTCTTGACGTTTTAAATCTAATATTTGATCTAAAATATTCATTCAGCCAATTGAGTTAATATATTGAGTGCCGCGCCTGAATCCACAGATTCGTACGCTTTCAACAATCCTTCTTTTAGGTTTTGTGCTTTTCCGCCGACCACTATGCCAGCAGCGGCATTGAGTAAAACAATATCCCGCTTTGGTCCTTTTTCACCCTTCAGAATGGATTTTATTATGTCAGCATTTTCTTTTGGTTCGCCTCCTTGAAGACCATTCAATGAAACGCGACTCAATCCCAATTCGGATGAATCAAATTCAAACGTATTCACATCATTTCCATTTTGCATTTGACTAATCTTGGTTGTGGTGGTGGTAGAAATTTCATCTAATCCATCTCGGCCATGAAAAACCATTACATCAGTGGAGCCTAATGCTTTTAAAACATTGGCTTGAATTTCTGTTAAGTCCGGATGAAAAATTCCCATAGCTTGGGCCTTGACTTCTGCGGGGTTACAAAGCGGTCCTAAAATGTTAAACACGGTTCGGGTAGCCAATGCTTTCCGAGCGCCGATAGCGTATTTCATGGCAGGGTGATATGCAGGAGCAAACATGAAACCCAAACAAATTTCTTCAATATCTCCCACGGACTCTTCTACCGATTTCTCAATGGAAATTCCTAAAGCTTGTAGCACATCGGCAGACCCGGATTTGGATGTCATGGATCGATTTCCGTGCTTTGCCACATGTACGCCCGAACCGGCAACAACAAAAGTTGCAGCAGTAGATATATTGAATGTGCCAAGTGCATCGCCGCCGGTTCCGCACATATCGATGGCAGGCGAATCCAAGGAAACTGTTACCATCTTTTTCCGCATGGCTTGGGCGAAGCCCGTAATCTCATCCACCGTTTCACCTTTTGCACGAAGCGCCATAAGGAATCCTGCAATCTGTGTATCGTCATATGCACCGGACATGATTGAGAGCATGACATTGAATGCTTCGTCACGCGTGAGATTTTGGCGATCAAGTAATTGTTCTAAAATGTTTTTCATGATTTAATCTCTAAAAAGTTTTGAATTATTTGCATTCCATTTTCTGTTGCGATGGATTCAGGGTGGAATTGTACTCCATATACCGGATGAATTTCATGTTCGATTCCCATAATGAGTCCATTATCTAATTCGGCGGTTATTTTTAATTCTTCGGGTAAACTGGCGCGCTCTGCAACCAAAGAGTGATATCGAGTTGCTGTGAAAGAGCGATCTAACCCATTAAATAAAGTCAATCCGTTATGCTGAATGGTGGCGGTTTTCCCATGGACAATTTCTGATGAATGAACCACATTCCCACCATAAGCCACGGTAATGGCTTGATGCCCGAGACAAACACCCAAAATTGGAATGGATGCCCCATATTTTTGTATCACTTCAATCAAATTTCCTGCATTTTCGGGTCGTCCCGGTCCTGGAGAAATCACAATATGAGATGGGTTCCATTTTTCAATATTATCCAGTTCAAACTGGTCATTCCGCACGACTTTAACATCAGGATTAATTTCCCCAATGTATTGCACAAGATTGAAGGTGAATGAATCGTAATTGTCGATAACAAGGATCATGAAACCAACCCGTTTTCTGCAAAATCAATAGCCGCCATGATGGCCTTTGCCTTATTCACTGTCTCCTCAAATTCTTTTGTTGGATCAGAATCGTGCACAATGCCAGCGCCGGATTGAAAATGTACCGTGCCATTTTTCATGATCATAGTTCGAATCGTTATGCAAGTATTCACATTCCCTGTAAAATCAAAGAATCCCACAGCCCCAGAATAGATATCTCTGCGATTCGGTTCAAGCTCATGAATTATTTCCATGGCTCTGATTTTAGGTGCGCCCGTAACTGTTCCTGCAGGAAAGCCGCTCATAAGTGCATCAAAGGGATCTTTATTTTTCGCCAATTTTCCTTTCACATCAGAAACGATATGCATCACATGGGAATAATTTTCGATCACCATATTTTCAGGAATAGTTACGGAACCATATTCAGATACACGGCCTACATCATTTCTCCCCAAATCCAAAAGCATCAAATGCTCGGCGCATTCCTTTTCATCATTGATTAAATCTTGTGCAAGTGCTTGATCTTCTGCTTCCGTTTTACCCCGTTGGCGTGTACCTGCAATAGGACGAATTTCGACAACACCATCTTCTACTTTGACTAATAACTCCGGAGATGCGCCAATAATATCAAAATCTTTTATTTTCAAATGAAACATATAGGGAGATGGATTGATATTTCGCAATGCACGATAAAGAGTCGTGGGTTCTACGGAAGTTTGGCGTTCAAATCTCTGACTCAATACCAACTGAAAGATATCTCCATCTACTATGTGTTCTTTTGCTTTTAGGACTGCAGATTCAAAGGATTCTTGATCAAAATTGGAAGACACTTGGCTTTTTTTCACTCGGATCAGGGTCTGATAATCCACATCAGAGTGAAGCATTTCACCAATGACATCAATTCTTGCGTGAGCATTATCAAACTGCTCCTTTAACTCTTGATTAGGATTCACCTTTACATTGGAAATGACTAGTGCCGACCCCTTCAAATGGTCAAATGCAATCATATCTTCAAAAAGCATAAAAATTGCATCAGGAACATCCAAGACAGAACTATGATGAATGGGAATATCTTCCACCCAGGCGATTGTTTCATATCCAAGGTAGCCAACTAACCCGCCTGTGAAAGAAGGGATTCCCGGCAATTTCACCATATTATATTGGGATTGCATTTCTCGGAGTATATCTAGAAAAGGCATATCTACGTTATTGGTTTCCCCATTTTCGGTGATAGTGGATAGTCCATCTTTATGCATAAGAATTTTCTGTGGATTGATTCCCACATAAGAAAACCGTGAATATTGATTCCCTTTTTCAACAGACTCCAGTAAAAATGCATATTCCGCCTTTTTGGAAAGGTGCACCCACGCCGCTACCGGTGTAAGCAAATCTGCCAGGATGCGTTTATACACAGGTATGGTTGCGCATCCCTTGGCAAGATCCTGAAATTCGTCGAATGTGAGTTGTGTTTTATCCATTTTGAGCAAAAAAAAACCCCGATTATCTCGGGGTTTAAGAGCAGTCAGCATGTACAGGTATTCCCTGGGACTACAAAACCCCTTCGCGGCTAAAAAACCAATACCAGCTATAATAAATTTTTGTATTCATGTTATTCATGACTGAGGATATTAAGGACTGGAAAGAACCAGAACCAACCTTATTTTACGTTTTCTGCAATTTTTTTGAAATGTGGTAAATGGGTCCAAAAATAGCAGCAATGTCATCTCTATCCAGTTTCCCTTCTAACTTATTTGCAAGGCGGTTTATGATCTCCCGTTCTCGATTAGGATCACCAATATTGATGCCAGATGATGCTTTAATTTCTCCAATTTCTATAGATACAGCAAATCGCTGTACCAATAAATCCAGCATTTGGTCATCAAGGAAATCAATAATTTGCCGCAATTCGATAATTTTTTCTTTTGAATGCATGATGGAATTTACAAACTTTAATTACTTATACTTGATTTAGCGCCTGCTTCAAATCTGCAATTATATCATCAGGGTTTTCAATTCCCACCGATATTCTCACCAATCCATCGGTGAGTCCTCGGGCTTCCCGTTCTTCTTTGGGAACATCCGAATGGGTCATGGTGGCCGGGTGGGTGATCATGGTTTCCACAGCCCCCAGGCTTTCCGCTAATTTTGCAAGTTTTACTGAATTCATGACTGTTTTTCCTGCTGTGATACCGCCCGTTAATTCAAATGAAATCATGCCACTGAATCCTGACATTTGTTTTTTTGCAATTTCATGGGATGGGTGGGATGATAATCCCGGATAAGTAACCGATGAAACTTTAGGATGAGCTTCCAGGAATTCCGCAACAGCTTGTGCATTTTCCGTGTGTTTTTTCATACGCAAATCCAGAGTTTTTACTCCCATGATTGTTAGCCAGCAATCGAAGGGGCCAGGTACTGCGCCAATGGTTTTCTGAACGAATTTTAATGAGTCAAACAGGTCTTCCCGATTGGTAATGACAACACCGCCAATGAGTTGGTTATGTCCGCTCAAATATTTAGTCGTGCTGTGCATCACCAAGTCTGCGCCAAATTCCAATGGACGTAAAAAAACCGGTGTTGCAAAGGTGGAATCTACCCCAAACAAGATATTGTGTTTTTTTGCAATCTTACCCACAGCTTCCAGATCGGTGATCTTCAAGAGCGGATTCGTGGGTGTTTCCACCCAAATTAATTTTGTATTTGCTTGGATTGCATTTTCTATATTAGCAGGATCAGATGAATCCACATAAGTGAAATGAAGATCATAATTTACAAGTATCTGGTTGAAATGCCGAGATACACCCCCATAAACATCATCAGAGCAAATCACATGATCGCCGGCTTTCAACAGTTTCATACAACTATCCACGGCAGACATTCCGCTGGCAAAAGCCACACCGAATTTTCCACCATCGAGATCGGCTAATATTTCTTCCATCACTTGTCGCGTGGGATTTGACGAACGGGTATAGTCAAATCCTTTATCTTTCCCAACTTCTTCCAGAACGTAGGTGGCTGTTTGGTAAATGGGCGGTACAATAGCGCCTGTGGTGGGGTCGGGTGTCATTCCCGATTGGACAACTTTTGTATCAAATTTCATACTAACTCCTTAATTGTTTTTAACGCAGAGATGCAAAGTGTTTAATTCCTGTAAGCTTTTCATACTTACTTCTTTGTTCGGCATTTCTCTGCGTCTTGGCACCTTTGCGTTTATACATTTTCCATGTTTACAATCAGGCTGCGATCAAATATTCCTTTAGGTCAGAAAATTGCTTGGACATTTTAATGGAATTTTTGTCTTTTTTCATGGCTATTTGTAATGATTCTGGTAGTGTTATCTTTTTCCCAATGATGGGTTCAATTACATCTGAAAATTTACCCGGATGCGCCGTAGATAAAACAACACCCTTTGAATTAGAATTTGTTTTTTCTCTATATTCATTTAATCCCAAAACACCAACTGCCGTATGTGGGTCAATCAAATAATCAAACTCATTTTGGATATGTCGAATACAGTCTTTAGTCTCTTTATCTGAAAAACTCCAACTGGAAATTTCCGTCTTTACTTGGTTTACATCCTGATGAAATAGGTTTTGAATTCGATCTAAATTACTGGGAACACCTACATCCATAGCATTGGATATTGTATGAATCGCATCTCGTTTTTCTACATTTCCTGTTTTTAAATAATTTGGGAACACATCATTTGAGTTGGTGGATGCTATGATTTTCTCCATTGGGATGCCCATTCGATTTGCTAATAGTCCACCAGTAATATTTCCGAAATTCCCACTGGGGACACTAAAAATTATTGGCCCAGTTTCATGATTTTGTTTCCATGCCCAGGCATAATAAACAGACTGGGGGAGAAGCCGCGCCACATTAATGGAATTGGCTGAACTTAAAGAGTAGCGGTTTTGCAAATCATCGTCTTGAAAAGCAGCTTTAACCATTCGCTGGCAATCATCAAAGGAGCCATCAATTTCCAAAGCAATAATATTTTCGCCCAAAGTGGTGAGTTGTTTTTCCTGCAGTGCGCTGACGCGATTGGATGGATAAAGAATGATTACATTAATTCCTTCAATATTGAAAAAACCATTTGCTACAGCGCTGCCCGTATCGCCAGACGTAGCCACTAAAATGGTTATTTCATTATTTTTATTTTCAAGAAAATGGGACATGGTTCGTGCCATAAACCGAGCTGCGAAATCTTTGAAGGCTAATGTAGGTCCGTGGAATAATTCCAGCACAGAATCGCTTTCATTTAATTCTTTAATTGACAGTGGAAAATCAAAAGCAGATTCACAAATATCCGATAATTGAGCGTGCGTTAAATCGTCTTTTGTGAATGGATGAATCATACCAACAGCTAATTCGGGATAGGATAGTTCAGATTGAAAAAAGTCTGTCCCTAAATGAGGGATAGTCTCTGGCATATAAAGACCACCATCCGGAGCTAATCCTTGAAAAAGTGCATCTTTGAACCCCACGGAATCAGTTTTATTATTTATGCTAAAAAAGCGCAAGGTTTAGTCCAATATTTCCGGAGGTTTTCTGTGAATTGGAGAGCAATATGCTTTGCTGTTTAACCCTGAATTTTGAAAAGAATTCACCATAGCATTTCCAATTTGTTCTGCTTTTTCCAATGAATCCGATAAAGCAAAAACAGATGGCCCCGACCCTGAAATACCGCACCCAATTGCACCAGCATCTAGAGCGGATTGCCGTACTTTATTATATCCGGGAATGAGCTTGGCTCGATGGGGTTCTGCGAAATGATCCACCATGGAACGCCCCAACAAATCAAAATCTGATTTATGAAGACCCAGAGTAAATCCTGCGAGATTTCCTGCCTGTTCTACCGCAGAACTTAAAGGAACATCTTTAGGGAGAATCTGTCGCGCATCTTTTGTATTAATTGTCATTTCTGGTAAAACGGCTGTGCTGAATAAATTTTCTGGCACCGGTAAATTCAAAATATCCAACGGATCATAACTCCGGACTAAAATGATACCCCCAAAAAGCGCCGGTGCAATATTGTCTGCATGAATCCCGCCAGAGGCTACTTCTTCTCCAGCCATACCATGAATCAAAAGTTCATCTAATGATAAGGGGTTGTCCAATAGTTCATTGGCGCCAAATACCGCTGCCGCCGCGCTGGCAGAACTGGAACCAATTCCGCTTCCCGGTGGAATGCCTTTTTCTATATGGAGATTGAACCCTTGGTCGCTCTTTAAAGCTTCAAGCAAAGATATAATCGCCTTACTACCCGTATTATTTTCTGGATCACATGAAATAGAATCGGATCCAAGGCCTGACATAGAAATGTTTATGCCGGGTGTCCCCTTTTTGGTCAATGTTATGATGTCACCCGGATTAGAAATGGCATAACCGATACAATCAAATCCACAGGAGACATTGGCTACGGATGCATTTCCCTTTACTCGTATGGATTTACTCATGAAATAAATCCTTTCTGAACCAATAATTCAGCCAATAAAATGGCGCCACCGGATGCACCACGAACTGTATTATGAGATAATCCAATAAAACGAATATCAAAAAATGTATCTTCAGCAATTCTGCCAACAGTCACAGCCATTCCATTTTCAGTATCTCGATCTAATTTAGGCTGAGGACGGTCTATCTCGTTCAAAACAATGATGGGCGTTTCTGGCGCTGAAGGCAAACTCAAAGATTGTGGTTCTGCAGTAAATGAAGATAAAATGGATTTTAATTCATCCAATGATGGCACTTCATCCAAAAATCCAATATGCACAACGGCTGTATGCCCATCCACAACTGGTACACGTGTACATACTGCATTAACAATCAATTCTGTTGATTGAACAATGCCATCTCCTGTGACTTGACCAAATATTTTTAGGGGTTCTTTTTCTGTTTTTTCTTCTTCTCCACCAATATAGGGCACTACGTTTTCTTTTAAATCTGGGTTGGTTAATGCTTTATAGCCGGCACCTGACAATGCTTGAAGCGTTGTCACTTGTACGCGATCCACCATAAACCCTGCTTGTTTTAATGCTTCTAAAACAACAATATAAGATTGGATTGAACAATTTGGCTTTACAGAAACGAACCCTGATTTTGGCAAGTTTCGGTTTTTTTGTTGGATGGGTATTACATCCGAATGCTGTGGATTTATTTCCGGAATAATCATTGGCACATCTTCCGTCTGCCGATTTGCGGAACTGGTTGAAATAACACCATATCCTTTTTTCGCATACCCAAATTCAAAATCCCGGGTCTCTTGTTTTTCAGGTAAATCTAAAGCAGAAAATACGCAGGTTACACCTTCGGGAATTGATTCAAAATCATGTACATTTCTGATGGTTAATTCGGAAACGGCATCAGGAATATCTGATTCCATATACCATTTCCCATCCACCGCATCAGCATATGTTTTCCCTGCCGATCGAGAAGATGCGGCCACATCTACCACATGAAACCATGGATGATTTTCTAATAATCGTAAGCAATTTTGCCCCACTATTCCGGTGGCGCCCAAAACACTGACTTTAATATTTTTTTCTAATGACATTTTAAAATATCCCCTAAAACACCGGCAGCTGTGACTTCTGCTCCGGCGCCATGTCCCTTGATAACCATAGGGCTATCCTTATATCTTTTTGTGGTGAAAATAATAAAATTTTCACGTCCATTTTGATGATAAAATGGATTATCACTGCCCACAGAATTTAGCTTAACGGTGGCTTTTTGTCCATCCCAGCTTGCAATATATCTTAACACTTTAGATTCCTTTTTGGCCAATTCAAAAAGATTCATAAATTTTGAATCATATCTGGAGAATTGGGTTAAAAAATCATTGACAGATAAATCAGGGCTCATTTCGGATGGAATTAAATTTTCCACAGTCACATCTTCTAGTTCTAATTGTGTGCCTGTTTCTCTAGCTAAAATAAGAATTTTTCGTGCTACGTCCATTCCATTTAAGTCGTCTCTTGGATCTGGTTCTGTAAACCCACTTTCTTGGGCATTTTTCACCAATTCACTAAAAGGAACAGATCCATCAAATTGACTAAATAAATAACTTAATGTTCCAGACATAATCCCTTCTATTTTTTCAATCTTATCTCCCGTGTTGATGAGAGTTTGTAATGTTTCAATGATGGGGAGTCCTGCACCCACATTGGTTTCGTATTTAAATTGACCTCCACTTATTTTTAAATTTTCTCGAATTGAATCATAATAATCCTGATTCATGGAATTGGCTAGTTTACTGGCGGTAACAACGGAAATGCCTTTCTCAATAATGGATGCTGTTTTTTCAGCAATAATTGATGAGGAGGTTACATCAACTAAAACAGACTTATGGGTTTGGGATGCCATGGAAATAAATGTATCTAAATCTGCTTTTTCGCCTGTACTTAAATTGTTTTTTACATCGTCTAATTTTAAACCATTATTATCTATAATCATATTTTGACTATTTGAAATTCCGCATACTTTCAATGAATCATTTTTTCTCATAAGATTGATTAATTCAGTTCCGACTAATCCTATCCCCAATAAAAATATATTTTGCATTTTTTGATTAGAAAATATAAAAGAATGCAATGCGCGGATGGCTGGTTTTACTTCTTCATTTTTAATTATAAAGGATATGTTTCTTTCGGATGAACCTTGAGCAATTGCTATAATGTTTACATTTTGATCGCCTAATACACTGAATAATTTTCCGGAAATTCCTGGTGTATGGCGCATACCTTCACCCACCACAGCAATGAGGGATAAATTTACTTCAATTTTTATGGAATCAATGAAATGATTTTCCAGTTCAAACTCAAACTCCTTATTCAATAGTGATTGGGCCAATGCAACCTCCTCCGGCTGAATAGCAAAGCAGATTGAATGTTCACTAAATACTTGTGAAACCAAAATAATATTAATTTTCTTTTGTGCCAGCGCATCAAACACACGTCCAATTACACCATGACGACCCACCATTCCAGCCCCTTGAAACCGAATGAGCGTTATATTATAAAGTGAAGAAATCCCTATAGCAAAATGGCCGTCTGCCCGACGCTCTTTTGTAATGACAGTCCCTGGATTATCCGGCTCAAACGTATTTTTGATTCGAATAGGTATTGATTTATAAAGAGCAGGAATCATGGTTGGGGGAAAAATGACCTTTGCACCTGCATGGGCTAATTCCATGGCTTCTTCATAGGTGATATGAGAAATTGTTTTTGCTTCTGGAACTACAGATGGATCTGCTGAAAGAATCCCATTTACATCTGTCCAAATTTCAATCTCATTTACATTTAGTGCAGCGCCAAAAATTGAAGCTGTATAATCTGAACCACTCCGTCCAAAAGTGGTTGTTTCACCGTTTTCTGTTGAGCCGATAAATCCGGTTATAATTCGAGTGGTGGATTTTTTATCCCATACTGCGCGAATGCGATCATAAGATGTTTGATAATGGACAAAAGCACTTCCAAAATGATTATCGGTTAAAATGACATTTCGGGCATCTAAATATTCTACGTCTAATCCGTTTTCGAGACATGCAGTTGCAATAATATTGGCTGACATTCTTTCCCCAACACTTAATACAGCATCATTTAATTCTGGGGAAATACGTTGAGCACTAACAATAGTATTTAAATTTTTGGTCAATTCTATTTCAATATTTTGAATTGCTTCGGCACCTTTTTTCAAATTTTGTTGAATATTTAATCCGTGAAGAAATTGAATATGGAAATTCATAAAAGATTTCAGTTCATTTGAATACTTTTTCCCGGATGCTGCCATTTGAGTTAATTCTATTAATAAATCTGTAACTCCACCAATTGCAGAAACCACCACGCCTGTAGGAGGTTCGGATAGTATGAGACGAATGACTTGTTCTACTCGTTCAGGCGTTTTTATGGATGTTCCGCCAAATTTTAGTATTTTTGTTTTCTTATCCATTTATTTTTTTAAGATGTTCCTTCATATCAAATATTCTAGACAAAAATTGCCATGAATTATCAAATAGTAATGTATGTTCACAAAAAGCTTACGCTGTGATTTTAAACCATGTCAAGATGTAAGATGTTTATTTAATATTTATCGTTTGTGTTGCTAAATTGTATCTTAATTTTTATCAAAATTGAAATGGATTAAAAATGGACACTGAAGAAATGAAAAAAATTGCAATTATAGGGGCTGGAAACCTTGGGCAAGCCATTGCGAAAGGATTATTGAAGTCTGGTAAATTTTTACCAGAGGATATTACCTTAACTAGAAGGACTCTTTCAGAAATAACTTCTTTCGAAGAAAGTGGATTTCGCGTAACTGATAACAATTCATCTGCAGTACAAGAGAGTGAACTAATTATTATATCCGTCGGCCCACAAAATGCTGAACAAGTATTGAATTCTTTTAAAGATGTTATAAATTCTGATAAGCATATAATTATTTCCACTATGACGGGTGTTTCCATAGATGCTATACATAATACAGTTGGTCAACAAATTCCAATTGTCAGGATTATGCCCAATACAGCTGTGGCAATTTGTGAATCCATGACGTGTCTCGCAGCATTAGATAGTGATTATGAATCATTGGAAATTGTAAAAAAGGTATTTGATCAATTGGGCAAGACATTAATGGTTAAAGAGAGCTTGATGGCTCCCGCCACAGCTTTGTGCGGATCAGGTCTAGCTTTTTTTTTACGATCAATACGGGCAGCATCCCAAGGAGGGACGGAAATCGGATTTCATGCAGATGAAGCGATACTGCTGGCAGCTCAAACAGCCCGCGGTGCAGCATCACTTACTATTGATTCGGAGTTACATCCAGAATCGGAAATAGATAAAGTAACTACCCCAAAAGGAATTACCATTTCCGGTTTGAATGAAATGGAACATCAGGGATTCAGTTCAGCGATGATTAGAGCGATTGTCAGGTCAGCTGATAAAATTGATGAAATAATTAATGAATCATAAATAAACGTAAAAGGTAGATGTTGGGTATTGATTTCAGTTAGATTTATTCATAAGATTAACCATGGAATTACAAAATATCTTTTGGCGGAAGCCCACCAACAAAGTGAATCAGTTTAACTCTTTGTTTAATAATAATAATATGAGCGGGGGAGAAGCTTTATAGCCACTAACTAAAGCTTTAAAACAGACCCCCAAAATAATATGTTGGGGGTTTTTTTTTACATAAAAAAAGGAAGAACAATAAAATGTGCGGTATCTATTTTTATAAAGGAACAAAATATTCATGGGAGACTCTTGAAGACGATATAAAATCAATTGAGTATCGTGGCCCCGATAATACACACCATGAAATGATTGGGGATGATGTATTGTTTGCGTTCCATCGATTAGCAATTATGGGCACCACAGAAATGGGCGACCAACCCATGAAGCACCCCGATGATGATTCACTCACTTTGATCTGTAATGGCGAAATTTATAATTATAAAGATCTGGCTGAAAAGTATAGCTTAAATTTGGTAACAGGTTCGGATTGTGAAATAATATTACTCATGTTTAAAGAATTTGGTATTGAACAAACAGTCAAAGAACTGGATGGGGTATTCATGTTTGTGATCCTGGATGAAAAGGCGGGTCAACTTTTTGCAGGTAGGGACCCCATGGGTGTTCGCCCTGGATTTATAGGCAGTGATGGTAATGAAATCATGATAGCTTCAGAAGCAAAGCCTTTAATAAAATATTGCAAGGAAATTTCTCCCTTCCCTCCCGGGAACTGGTGGCATTCTGAAAACCCAAAGCAGTTTAATTCATATTTCCAATATAATGGAATTCAAATCCAGGAGAAAACAGAAGAAGATATATGTGATAAAATCCATTTCTTGTTAACAAATGCAGTTAAGAAACGGCTTATGGCAGAACGGGAAATTGGGTGTCTTTTATCCGGCGGATTGGACTCAAGTTTAATTTCCGCTTTGGTGAATCAATATTACGATGGACCAAAACTCAATACATTTTCCATTGGACTCCCGGGAAGCATTGATCTTGAATATGCCCAAACTGTTGCAGATCATTTGGAAACAAAGCACCACCAGATTGAAGTGCCTGAAAATGAGTTTTTGGATGCAATTGAGACTGTGATTTACAATATTGAATCGTATGATACAACCACCGTCAGAGCCAGTGTGGGCAATTATCTCATTTCTAAATACATTTCAGAAAATTCTGATTGCAAGGTCATCTTTAATGGCGATGGCGCTGATGAAGTCTGTTGCGGATATATTTATTTAAAGAATGCGCCTTCGTCGTCAGCTTTACAAATAGAGAGCGAACGCCTCATAAAAGAAATTTACTATTTTGATGTCTTGCGCTCCGATCGGAGTATCAGTTCTAACGGCCTGGAAGCCCGAACGCCTTTTTTAGATAAAGCTTTCGTGAAATATTATCTGTCTATTCCTCCAGAATTAAAACAATTTGATGGTATCAATAGATTGGAAAAATATTTATTACGGAAAGCATTTGATGGTCAAAATATTTTACCGGAAGAAGTATTGTGGCGAAGGAAGTGCGCTTTCTCTGATGGTGTCAGTGCAAAAAAGAAATCCTGGCATCATATTATTCAATCATTTGTTAATAAAAAAATTAGTGATAGTGAATTCCTACAAGAAAGCGGAAAGATTACTCATTGTACACCGGTTTTAAAAGAGAGTTATTATTATCGTAAAGTATTTGAGTCTTATTTTGGTAAAAATGAAAAATTAATCCCACATTTCTGGATGCCTAACTGGACAGACGTGTTAGATCCTTCCGCTAGGGAATTATCTGGTTATCAAGAATAAAATAAACAGTATAAACATTTTTTTCAAAAAGAGAAAAAAGTGTTGTGTCTGGTAGTTTTCCTCACGTAATGTCATCGTCACATTTTCTAGTGATAGATTATGTGTTAAACTAGAATGAGTATGAAAAAAACACTATCAGCAAAACAAAACAAAAGAAGCCGGACTGGCGTAATTGCTTTAGGTATTGATAAAGATACCTTACGGCTGAATGTGTTAATTATTGATTTGCTTATTCTAGCGCTTATTGGACTCGCCGTCCTAGCAGCCTGACTGAATATTTAGATAACAGTAGGTGATGAAGGCGGCGGAGACCCTCCCCCAAATCTTTAAACCTACCTAGATATGTGTTTAGTCTAATGTGGTATGCGTGCGTCCATGGAGTTTGTAAAAATAATGGAAGTTTAAATGAGATCAGATACAATTAAAAAAGGATTTGAGCACGCTCCTCACAGAAGTTTATTGCGAGCAACAGGCGTTATTCAATCTGAAGCAGATTTTGAGCGACCCTTTATTGGGGTGGCTAATTCCTATACAGATTTGATTCCCGGCCATGTCCACCTTCAGGAGTTTGGTAAGGTGGCCAAAAAAGCTATCCGTGAAGCAGGTGGTGTCCCCTTCGAATTCAATACTATTGGAGTGGATGATGGAATTGCAATGGGACATATTGGAATGCGATACTCTCTTGCGAGTCGGGAGCTAATTGCAGACTGTGTAGAAACTGTGGTAGAAGCTCATCGTCTCGACGGGCTAATGTGCATTACCAATTGTGATAAAATTGTCCCGGGGATGCTCATGGCAGCTGTTCGGGTAAATATCCCAACTGTTTTTGTTTCTGGTGGTCCAATGAAAGCGGGAGAGATAGATGGGAAAAAGGTTGATTTGATTTCAGTATTTGAAGGGGTCGGACAAGTCAAGACTGGAAAAATTACAGAAGAGTCTCTCCTTGAATTGGAGAAAGAGGCGTGCCCTACCTGCGGATCATGTTCGGGAATGTTCACCGCCAATTCTATGAATTGTTTAATGGAAGCCTTGGGTATCGCATTACCTGGGAATGGTTCCATATTGGCAGTTGATGAAGGACGTTTGAAACTTGTGAAGCAAGCAGGAGAAAAAGTATTAAAAATGGTAAATAATGATGTAAAACCGCGAGATATCATTACTAAAGATTCTATCCGAAATGCATTTGCTTTGGATGTAGCGATGGGCGGGAGTACAAATACAGTTTTGCATGTATTAGCAATTGCCCATGAAGCGGGAATTGATTTTGACCTTAAAGAATTAAATGAAATTTCAAAGCAAACACCCTATATATGTAAAGTGAGTCCTGCTACTCCTGATGTCCACATGGAAGATGTAGAGCGGGCTGGTGGCGTATCTGCTATATTAAATGAATTATCCAAAAAAGAAAATGTATTACAATTAGATCTTCCGACAATAACGGGCCAAAGCCTAGGTGAAAATATTGCTGATGCATATTCCAAAGATAAATCGGTTATAAGGACGATTGATGATCCCTATTCACAAGAAGGAAGCTTGGCAGTGTTATTTGGGAATTTAGCTCCCGATGGATCTGTAGTTAAAACGGGTGCTGTAGATTCAATAATGTTAGTTCATTCAGGACCGGCTCGGATTTATGAATCGCAGGAAGAAGCACTCATTGGTATTTTGAACAGAGAAGTTCAACCTGGAGATGTTGTCGTTATACGATATGAAGGACCAAAAGGTGGCCCCGGTATGCCAGAAATGCTGTCTCCCACCAGCGCTATTATGGGCATGGGATTAGGTGATAAAGTTGCTCTAATTACAGATGGAAGATTCTCTGGGGGAACTCGTGGCGCATGTATTGGTCATATTTCTCCTGAAGCAGCTGTATGTGGACCGATTGCTGCACTACAGGAAGGAGACACAATTCATGTAAACATCCCTGAAAAAAGTTTAAACGTAGAATTAACTGATGAAGAGATCCGATTGAGATTGGAGGCTCTTCCAAAATTTGAACCAAAAATCACTCATGGGTATCTTGGACGGTACGCACGGATGGTTACGTCGGCAAATACCGGCGCAATTTTAGAATAAAATGGAAACGAATATGAAAAAACAAAAACTCACTGGTGCAGAAATCATTTGGGAATGCCTGATAAAGGAAGGCGTGGATGTAGTATTTGGATACCCTGGAGGTGCAATATTACCAACTTATGATGCCCTAAATAATTATAGAGAAAAAATACATCATGTATTAGTACGTCATGAGCAAGGAGCTACTCATATGGCAGATGGATATGCTAGAGTCAGTGGTAATGTAGGTGTAGCTATGGCGACTTCCGGGCCTGGTGCAACCAACATGATTACAGGATTAGCTACTGCCATGATGGATTCATCTCCGATTGTTTGTATAACCGGTCAAGTACCTACTGCAGTCATTGGCAGTGATGCATTTCAGGAAGTTGATATTACGGGAGTCGCAATTCCTGTTACAAAACACTGTTATTTGGTGATGGATGTAGAAGAATTAGCTGATACAATTCGTGAAGCATTTTATGTAGCTAGATCTGGACGCCCAGGACCTGTTCTTGTAGATATCCCAAAAGATATTCAGAATGCAGAAACAGAATTCATTTATTCGGAAAAGGAAATAAATCTCCCAGGTTATCAGCCTACTGTAGATATTCAGGATGATGATATAAAAGAATTTGCTAAAATGGTGAATGAAGCTAAAAAACCAGTCATTTTAGCTGGGCATGGTATCTTATTATCAGAAGCGAGTAAGGAAACGTTAGAATTAGCAGAAAAAGCATCAATCCCTATTGCTACAACCTTACTGGGAATTGGTGGAGTACCAGATAGTCATCCGCTTGTTTTGGGTATGATGGGTATGCATGGTGAAACATGGGTTAATAACGCCATCCAAAACGCAGACCTCCTCATAGCTTGTGGAATGCGATTTGATGATCGAGTTACAGGTAATTTAAAAACGTATTCGCCAAATTCTAAAAAAATTCATATTGATATTGATCCATCAGAAATCAATAAAAACATAAAAGTTGATTTAGCAATTCAAGGTGATTTAGGTAATGTGCTTCGACATGTTAATCCATTCATAAATAGTGCTAAAAAAACAGAGTGGTTCAATATTATTTCCGGTTGGAATAAAGAATCTCAACAACGTGATGTATTGAATATTAAAACAGATGCTTTATTAGGTGCCCAAGCGATTCGCAAAATATGGGAAGGGACTAAGGGGAATGCATTAATTATTACAGACGTTGGACAACATCAAATGCTTGAAGCTCAATATTATGAACACGATGACCCAAGAACATTGCTCACTTCTGGCGGACTTGGTACAATGGGATTTAGTCTGCCTGCAGCAATTGGCGCCAGTTTTTATGAAAAGGATCGTGATATTTGGGTCATAGTCGGTGATGGCAGTTTTCAAATGATGCTAATGGAATTAGCGACTGCTGTGCAGGAAGGTGTAAATATAAATATAGCTATAATCAATAATGGCTATTTAGGAATGGTTCGACAATGGCAGCAAATGTTTTATGATGCAAGATATGCAGAAACACCCATATCCAGTCCTGATTTTTTAAAGCTTGCTGAAGCATATGGTATTAATGGTTATCGTGTGAAATCGTTAGATGAAATTATACCTGCTATGAATAAAGCAAATAAAATTACAGGACCAACTCTTATTGAGTTTATAGTTGAAGAACATGACATGGTTTATCCAATGGTTCCAGCTGGAGCCAATCTTAATGATATGATTCAAAGGCCGCTTTTTAATGAGAATGGTCAATACAAGAAAAAGGAAAAAGTTCTATGAAGCAAACTCTCATCACGTTAGTAGAAGATAAACCTGGCGTTTTAAATCGTATTTCCAGTTTATTTAGGCGGAGAAATTTTAATATTGAAAGTCTTGTTGTTGGGAAAAGTGAAACGCCAGGCGTAAGTCGAATGACCATTGTTGCCAATGAACCAGAGGCAAGAAAAAGAGGGAATATTTATTTTAATCTTTTAAAATTGGTAAATGTGATTGCCGTGAAAGATGTATCGAAACTTCCATGTGTTTCGCGCGAATTCATATTAATTAAAATCAATATTGATCCTAATCAACTTAATGAAGTAAATACTGTTGTAAAACAACATAGTGCAAGAATTGTTGATATGGGAGCAGAAACAGTGATTGTTGAAGCAGCTGATGAAGAATTAGTCATAAATAATTTAGTATCTGATTTACAACCGTTTGATATTACTGAAATTGTACGAACGGGTAAAATTGCAATGCGTCTTGGCAAAACACTCAAAGTCAATTTTGAAAAAATAAACGAAAAAGAAGGTGAAATTAGATGGAAACCAGAACAGGTTAGTTCTTATCAATATTAATGAGATATAAAAAATTAATGAGATATAAAAAAGGACAAAAATCATGAAACAAACAATTATAGTATTTGTGCAGGATGAGCCAGGCGTATTAAACCGAATTTCCCGTCATTTTTATAGATTAAACTATAATATTGAAAGTATTACAGCCGGAAGAAGTGAAGCTATGGGGGTAACCAGAATTACAATTGTTTGTAATCATTCAGATCAATACAACCAGTCTCTTATAAAAACTCAACTTGAGGAGTTGAATACTGTTTTGAATGTACAGGATATAACAAGCGTCCCCAGTATTGTTAGAGAATATGCTTTAATAAAAGTTCAGACTCAAAAGGAAGAGAAAGATAAATTGAGTGAGTTAATAAAAAACTACAGCGCAAAAATAATTGATAGCGGTGAGTTAATTAGCATTATCGAAACAACAGGGGAAATGGAAGAAGTAGAATCGCTCATAAAATCAATTAAGCAATTCAAGATCCTTGAAATAATGCGTTCCGGAAATATGGCCATGGTTAGAGTTGACCAAGATGAACATCGCATCGAAATAGAAGAAATTGATAAGAAAAAGGGATGGGCAACGCAGCAAATAAGCGATGCCCTCTCATAATCAAATGTAATTCACGGAGAAAAAATGAAAGAATTAAATATAAACGGATATACTGAAACGATTATTGAACGGTCAGATTATCCACAAGAGAAATGCAAAGCCATTTTAGATAATGAAGTGACAGCAATTCTCGGTTATGGTCCTCAAGGTTATGGTCAAGGTATGAATATGCGAGATCAAGGATTTAACGTCATACTCGGTTTACGTCGTGGATCCAGTTGGGAAAAAGCAGTGAAAGACGGATGGGTTGAAGGCGAAAATCTTTTTGAAATTGCTGAAGCAGTTCAACGTGGAACTATCATTCAATTTTTGCTATCCGATGCGGGACAAATTCAAGCTTGGTCTACAGTAAAAGAGAACTTGAATGAAGGTGATGCCCTTTATTTCTCACATGGATTTGGCATTGTATTTCATGAAGACACAGGGATTATTCCACCAGATAATGTAGATGTTATTCTCGTTGCGCCCAAGGGAAGTGGACTTACAGTACGTACACATTTCAAAGCAGGACGGGGGATTAATTCTTCATTCGCAATTCACCAAGATTTCACGGGAAGAGCAAAAGAACGATGTATTGCAACTGCATTTGCTATCGGCTCTGGACATTTATTTGAAACAACTTTTGCCAAAGAGGTTCATAGTGATTTAACCGGTGAACGGTGTGTTTTAATGGGACTTCTACAGGGTGCATTTTTAGCACAATATGAAGTATTGCGAGAACATGGTCATTCTCCATCCGAAGCCTATAATGAAACCATTGAAGAAGCGTTACAAAGTCTATATCCATTGGTGGCAGAAAATGGAATGGATTGGATGTATGCCAATTGTTCCACAACTGCACAACGGGGCGCTTTAGACTGGGCACCAAAATTCCGAGATACTTTAAAACCCGTGATTGAAGAATGTTATCAAAAAGTATTAAGTGGCGAGGAAGCGCGGCGCTCCATTGAATCCAATTCTAAATCTGATTACCGAGCTGAGCTGGAAAAAGAATTGGATGAAATTAATAATCAGGAAATGTGGATTGCCGGGAAACAACTTCGTCAACTTCGTCCCGAAAATTTATAAGATTTGGGAATAATTGAAATGAAATCTTTCAAAATAACCACACTCCCTGGAGATGGAATTGGTCCTGAAGTCATGAATGCTGCTTTGGCAGTATTGGATGTAGTTGGTAATGAATATGACTTGAATTTTAAAATCATCACAGAATTGGCTGGAGGTGCATCTTTTGATCAGTATAATGAACCCATAACAGAATCTGCACTTCAATCATGTTTGGAGTCCGATGCCGTACTTTTAGGTGCTGTGGGTGGTCCGAAATGGGAAAACCTTCCCCAAGAGAAAAAACCTGAAAAGGGATTATTGAAGTTGCGTGAAGTTTTGGGGCTTTTTTCAAATCTTCGTCCTGCAAAAATATTTGCATCCCTTGCAAATGCATCATCCTTGAAAAAAGATGTCATTGTTGGATCGGATGTGATGGTTATTCGAGAATTGACAGGTGGAATCTATTTCGGCGAACCCCGGGGTCACAATGAACAGGAAGGATTTAATACATTACGATATAAAAAATATGAAGTTGAACGCATTGCAAAAGTTGCATTTGAATTTGCGCGAAAACGGAATGGACATGTTACATCTGTGGACAAAGCCAACGTGTTAGATAGTTCCCAATTCTGGCGGGATGTAGTTCATGAAGTTCATCAAGATTATCAAGATGTCCCCCTATCAGATATGTATGTGGACAATGCTGCAATGCAGTTGGTTCGAGATCCCAAGCAATTTGATGTGATTCTTACCCAAAATTTATTTGGAGATATTTTAAGTGATATAACAGCCATGATTACAGGAAGTATGGGCATGTTGCCATCAGCCAGTATTGGTGAAAATCATGCTATGTATGAACCAGTCCATGGGACAGCCCCGGAAATTGCCGGACAAAATAAAGCAAACCCCATTGCCATGATTGGGTCTATAGCTATGATGCTTGAAATCACATTGAACCAACCGGAAGCCGCCCATCGATTAAATGATGCGATTGAAACTGTTTTAGAAAATGGGATTAGGACGATTGACATTGCTTCTTCTGATTCAATGATTGTAACAACGGATGGAATGAGAGATGAAATAATTCGTGCGTTTCAACAAACAAATAAAGCTATTTCAAATTCCCGAGAACTGGTAAAGGAATAAAGTATGAGTGAAAAAGTAATCATTTTTGATACCACATTACGCGATGGTGAACAAGCGCCGGGTGCATCTTTGAATGTGTTTGAAAAAGTTGAAATTGCTAAACAGCTTGAACGGTTGAATGTGGATGTGATTGAAGCGGGATTCCCTGTTTCATCTCAAGGCCAATTTGAAGCGGTTCAACGAATTGCAGATTCTGTGGATGCAATTATTACCGGATTGGCCCGGACGATTGATGGCGATATTGATGCATGTTATAAATCTCTAAAAGGTGCTGACCGATCTCGAATCCATACGTTTGTCGGGACGTCAGATATTCATATTAATGGGAAGTTTGGCTCGGATCGTTATGGGAAATCCCTACCGGAAAAACAAGTTACTATTATGAAAATGGCAAGTGACGCTGTTCAGTATGCTAAAACATTTACAGATGATGTGGAATTTTCGGCTGAAGATGCTGGCCGGACAGATATTGGTTATTTATGTGAAATTATTGAAGCGGTGATTGCTGCAGGTGCCACCACAGTCAACATTCCTGATACAACCGGATATGCCATGCCGGCAGAATATGGGGCAAAGATTGCAGAATTAAAATCTCGTGTAAGCAATATCGACCAAGCGGTGATTAGTGTTCATTGTCATAATGATCTTGGGTTGGCTGTTGCGAATTCGCTTTTTGCTGTGGCCAATGGTGCCCGTCAGGTGGAATGCACCATTAATGGAATTGGAGAACGTGCCGGTAATGCCAGCATGGAAGAATTTGTAATGGCATTAAATGTTCGCTCCAATTTTTGGGATTTTCACACAGATATCAATACAGAAGAAATCTACAATGCCAGCAGAATGGTTTCCGGTTTTACTGGAATGCTGGTTCAGCCAAACAAAGCAATTGTGGGTGAAAATGCATTTGCACATGAGTCTGGCATCCATCAGGATGGGATGTTGAAAAATAGAGATACATATGAAATTATGACGCCAGAATCTGTGGGGATCATGAATAATAAAATAGTCTTGGGACGTCATTCCGGTCGCCATGGTTTATCATCCAGGTTGAAAACATTGGGATATGAAATTAGCGACGAATTAATGGGAAATATCTATGAACGTTTTGTCGTATTGGCGGATAAGAAAAAAGAAATATTTGATGAAGATTTAAGAGTCTTAATGGGAGATGAAGCAGAAAGTAAAATTGGATTTTATACTTTGGATTATCTCCATGTCAATTTGGGAACCACTACAATTGCCACAGCAACGGTTCGAATCAAAACTGCAGAAAAAACACATGAAGAATCTGCGACTGGTGATGGTCCGGTTGACGCTTGTTTCCGCGCCATTAATCGCGCAATCGATTTTCAGGAAAAAGCAAAGCTAGAGCATTATCAAGTTCGTTCCGTTACTGCGGGTAAAGGTGCACAAGGTGAAGTGACTGTACGAATAAAAATTCAGGACAGTGCTTATTCAGGAAAAGGCGTCTCCACGGATACAATTCGTGCCAGTGCAAAAGCATATTTACAAGCGCTCAATCATTATGAATCCTTGAAAAATATGGAAAATGTTTTTGAAAAAATCACTGAAACTGTTTAATGAGCGGAAAAACATTATACGATAAATTATGGGATAGTCACCTTGTCCGTGAAAATGAAGAAGGAACAAGTCTTCTGTATATTGATCGGCAACTTATTCATGAAGTGACATCACCCCAAGCTTTTGAAGGAATGCGTTTAGCAAATCGTTCCTTGTGGCGTACGGAAGCAAATGTGGCGGTTCCAGATCATAATATTCCCACCAAAGATCGTGATAAAGGAATCGAAGATCCCTTTTCAAAATTGCAAGTAGATACTTTAGACGAAAATTGTGATTCCTTCCAAATCAAAGAATTTAAAATGTCTGACCCGAATCAAGGCATTGTTCATGTTATTGGTCCGGAGCAAGGATTGACTCTTCCTGGCATGACCATTGTTTGTGGAGATTCTCATACATCAACTCACGGAGCCTTGGGCGCATTGGCGTTTGGAATCGGTACATCAGAAGTTGAGCATGTATTATCGACTCAATGTCTGATTCAGCAAAAATCAAAAAATATGCTTATCAAAATGAATGGCGAATTGAAACAAGGCATCACTGCGAAAGATTTAATTTTATTTATTATTGGTAAAATTGGTACAGCCGGCGGGACAGGATATGCTATTGAATTCGGTGGTGATGCGATTAAAGCATTATCCATGGAAGGACGAATGACCGTTTGCAATATGACTATTGAAGCTGGCGCCAGAGCGGGTTTAATTGCTGTGGATCAAACAACCTTGGACTATGTAAATGGAAAACCGTTTGCTCCAAAAGGTGAATTATGGGATCAAGCTAGTGAATATTGGAAAACATTGCAAAGTGATCAAGATGCTGTATTTGATAAAACCATAGAGATTGATGCCGGTGATATAAACCCAATGGTGACTTGGGGAACATCACCGGAAATGGTTACCGATGTGGATGGAATGATTCCTTTTACAACCAATGGAAAATTTCAACCGGCATTGGATTATATGGGCTTGGCTCAAGGCACCGCTATCAAAAATATTGATTTGGATAAGATTTTTATTGGATCCTGCACAAATTCCAGGATTGAAGACTTAAGGGAAGCTGCTAAAGTTGTGGATGGGAAAAAAGTATCTGATTCAATCAAATTGGCTATGGTTGTTCCTGGATCAGGCCCTGTAAAGGCTCAAGCAGAACAGGAAGGGTTGGACAAGATATTTCTGGATGCAGGATTTGAATGGCGCGAACCGGGCTGCTCCATGTGTCTGGCCATGAATGCGGATCGTTTAGAATCGGGTGAGCGTTGCGCATCCACATCGAATCGCAATTTTGAAGGTCGTCAAGGTCAGGGTGGGCGGACACATTTGGTGAGTCCAGCTATGGCTGCCGCAGCCGCAATAAAAGGTCATTTTGTGAATGTGACCACTGTGGGTTGGGAAAACTAGGATGGAAAAATTCCAAACATTTACGGGAATTGTTGCACCATTAGATCGTGCTAATATTGACACCGATGCCATTATTCCGAAGCAATTTTTAAAATCGATCCATCGAACTGGTTTTGGCCCAAACCTATTTGATGAATGGCGATACTTGGACCATGGAGAACCGGGCCAGGATTGCACTAATCGGCCACTAAATCAAAATTTTGTTTTAAACCAGGATCGCTATAAAAATTCATCTGTTTTATTAACTCGTGAAAATTTTGGATGTGGTTCCAGTCGTGAACATGCGCCTTGGGCTTTGGCAGATTATGGTTTTAAGGCTATTATTTCAGAAAGTTTTGCGGACATCTTTTACAATAATTGTTTCAAAAATGGAATTCTACCCATCACGTTATCTACAGAAAAAATTCAACATCTAATCGAAAAAACCGAATCCAATATAGGGTTTAGTTTAAAGGTTGATTTGGAGAATCAAACACTGACTGATTCATTTGGAAATATGACTTTTTTTGAAATTGAATCATTTCGAAAAGATGCTTTATTAAATGGGTTGGAAGAAATTGGTCTGACTTTATCCCATGCTGAAGAAATAAAAATTTTTGAAACTAGCCATTTGCAAAAACACCCTTGGTTATTTAGAACATGATGAAAGAATTCTTAAAAAAGATTGAATTATTTGACACAACACTTCGAGATGGGACACAAGGTGAAGGTGTCACTTTATCCGTTGATGATAAACTTCGTATTGCAGAAAAATTAGACGATTTTGGAATCAATATTTTGGAAGGCGGTTGGCCCGGCAGCAATCCGCGAGATCAGGAATTCTTCCAAAGATGCCATGAATTAAAATTGAAACAGGCAAAAATTTGTTCTTTTGGATCTACGGCACGGTGGCCTAATAAAATTGAATCAGATCCCAATTTAAATGCCCTTCTTCAAGCCGAAACGTCTGTTATAACAATTTTCGGTAAATCTTGGCAACTTCATTCGGAGAAAGGACTCGGTTTAGAAGAAGATGAAAATGCAGAACTCATTGAGAAATCAGTCGCATTTTTAGTCAAGGAAGGGAAGCGCGTTATTTTTGATGCAGAGCATTTTTATGATGGCTACAAAACATCCTCATCTTTTGCATTGAAGATGTTGGAAGCGGCTGAAAAAGGTGGTGCGGATACTCTCGTATTATGTGATACGAATGGTGGCTCATTGCCGGAGTTTATTCAGGAAGCTACACGTGCAGTGGTTCAAAAGTTTGAATCACGAATTGGAGTTCATGTTCATAATGATGGTGGACTTGCAACAGCCAATACATTGGCAGCGGTTATGGCCGGCGCAACACATGTTCAAGGGACAATTAATGGCGTGGGCGAACGCTGTGGGAATGCAAACTTGGGGACGATTATTCCCAATTTGATCTTAAAAATGAATCAACAAATGCAATCCAAAATCGATTTAAAAAAATTAACACCGTTAACGCATTTTGTTTATGAGCTCATGAATTTACATCCCGATGATCAGGCGCCTTATGTGGGGAAATCTGCCTTTGCTCACAAAGGTGGAATTCATGTAAGTGCCGTTATGAAAGATAGTCGAATGTATGAGCATATTGACCCCAAAAAAGTGGGGAGCTATCAACGTGTTCTTGTTTCGGATCTCTCGGGACAAAGCAATATCAGGTTTAAAGCAGATGAACTTAATGTTGAATTGAATGGCGATAAACAATTAACCAAGGATCTGGTAAATCAGATTAAATCTTTGGAACATGAAGGCTATCAATTTGAAAGTGCCGAAGCATCTTTTGAGCTCATATTGCAAAAAAGAAAGGGTGCGTATAAACCCTTTTTTGAAGTTTTGGAATCTCGTGTTAATGTTCATTATGATAAACAGGGGAACAGCAGCGCCGATGCCATGCTGAAAGTAAAAGTGGATGGAGAAATTGAGCATACTGCGGCAGATGGAAATGGTCCTGTAAATGCGCTGAATAATGCAATCAAGAAAGCATTGGTTCGATTTTTTCCAGAGCTTGAACAAGTAAAACTCACCGATTATAAAGTGCGTGTATTGAATGAGCAGGACGGCACCAGCGCAAAAGTTCGCGTTTTAATAGAAAGTTCGGATGGAAATGAAAGTTGGTCAACCATCGGCGTGTCTGAAAATATCATCGAAGCGAGTTGGGAAGCATTGGGAGATAGTTTTAATTATCGGTTATTTAAAATTCAAAATTCTAAAAAAGAATTATCATTAATTGACGTATAAGTTTTTTCTTTTCTATAAAGTACTATTTCTTTTTTAAGTCTTAATTTCCACTCCGATTTTTAGCCGCAAAAACGCAGAGAACACTAAAGAAGAAATCTTAAAGATACTCTGCGACCTCTGCGACTCTGCGGCAATTTAATTATGAGTACACCAACCAAACGCGTAGCATTCCATACATTGGGTTGCAAATTAAATTTCTCGGAGACGGCTACAATCTCCCGTGATTTTCTGCGTCATGGATTTGAGAAAGTTGACTACAGGGATACGGCGGACATTTATGTTCTAAATACGTGTTCAGTGACGGAGAATGCTGACAAAGAAGCTCGGAAGCTCATTCGCCAAGCCAAGCGGCGCAATCCAGAATCAGCCATTGCAGTCATTGGGTGCTACGCTCAACTTAAACCAAATGATATTGCTGCTATTGATGGTGTCGACATTGTTTTAGGTGCGGGAGAAAAATTTAATTTATTGAACTATTTAGATTCTATTGATTTGAATGGTGGGGCAAAGGTGATTCAATCCGAGATTGATCATGTTCATACATTCACGCCATCTTATTCTTCCGGGGAACGAACACGTTCCTTTTTAAAAATCCAAGATGGGTGTGATTATACTTGTTCATTTTGTACCATTCCAATGGCTCGGGGTGAGAGTCGAAGTGATACTATTGATAAAACGTTGCAAGTCGCAAAAGAAGTGGCAGAAACAGATGCGCGAGAAATCGTTCTCACAGGAGTGAATATCGGCGATTTTGGCAAAGGGTCGGATGAGACATTTTTTGATTTAATTCAGCAATTAGAACAGTTGGATGGAATTGACCGAATCAGGATTTCATCTATTGAACCGAATCTGCTTACCAATGAGATTATTGAATTTTGTGCATCGTCACAAAAATTTATGCCCCATTTTCACATTCCTTTGCAATCGGGTTCGGACAAAATTTTAAGTGCAATGCGCCGAAGATATAAACGGGATTTGTACGAAGAACGAGTGGCCAAGATCAAATCGATTATTCCCCATGCCTGTATCGGTGTGGACGTAATCGTGGGTTTTCCTGGAGAAACGGATGACGATTTTCTTGATACGTACAATTTTCTAAATGAGTTGGATATTTCCTATCTCCATGTATTTACCTATTCGGAACGGCCCAATACAGATGCTGTTGAAATGGGTGAAGTTGTGCCAAAAGAAACACGAGCAGAACGAAGCAAAATGCTCCATATTCTGTCAGATAAAAAACGGCGTTATTTCAATGATCAATTCATTGGTAAGGATCGTCCGGTTCTTTTTGAGACGATGAAAAATGGAAAAATTCAAGGGCATACAGATAATTATATTCAAGTACAAGTTGATGGAGATACAAACCTAATAAATACTATTCACCCCGTTTCACTTATAAAAAATCAAGGCAGTTTCATTGATGGACAATTGTAATTATTTAAAACGTAATTATGTAATTCGATATGGACCTTTATTTAATTACGCTTTAAATAATTACGTTTTATTATCATGATTCGTCTTGAAAACCTATCCAAATCTTTCCCGGATGGAGATCTGTTTAATAATGTAAATGTATCTATCAAACGTGGGATGCGTATTGGACTTGTTGGGCCGAATGGATCCGGAAAAACCACATTGCTTCGAATTATGTTGGGGAAAGATTCGCCTGATTCTGGAAATGTACAGGTTGATAAATCGACCACCATCGGATATCTGGCACAGGATATTGTGGCCGGTACTGGCCGATCCATATTAGAAGAAGTGTTGGTTGCCTTCCCGGAAGTACGAGATTTGGAAGGAAAGATGCTTGCTTTATCCGAAGCTATTTCCAAAGACCATGATAATATGGAATTGGTGAATAAATTAGGCGATGCTCAACATCGTTTTGAAGCGTTGGGCGGTTGGAACCTTGAAGATAAGGCAAAAAAGATTTTAAGTGGACTTGGGTTTGCCGATGAAAAATTTACTGAACCCATGGATGTCTTTAGTGGTGGTTGGCGAATGCGCGTAGCTTTGGCATCCATTCTCTTACAGCAACCGGATATTCTTTTTCTCGATGAGCCTACAAACCATTTAGATTTGGAAGCAACCATCTGGTTGGAATCTTTTTTAGCCAATTGGAAAGGCGGGATGGTTATGATTAGCCATGACCGGGCATTTTTAGACCGATCCATAAATAATATCCTTGAAATTGATCTTAAAAAAATTACACTGTACCATGGCAACTATACAAAATACACTGAAGAAAAAGCATTACGTATTGAACAGCATAGGAATGCCTTTCGAAATCAGCAAAAACAAATTAAAGATACGGAACGGTTTATAGAACGGTTTCGATCAAAAAATACCAAAGCAACCCAAGTTCAAAGCCGGATAAAAATGCTGGATAAATTGGAAAAGATTGAAGCACCCACAGAACAAAATCATTCCATGAATTTGAGATTGCCCCAGCCGAGCCGATCGCCGTTGAATGTGGCATCTTGCAGGAATGTGACCAAGCACTATGGCGATATTGAAGTTTTTAACAATTTAGATATGGTGGTAGAACGGGGACAAAAAATTGGGCTAGTTGGCCATAATGGTGTCGGTAAATCAACTTTATTGAAAATGCTGGCAGGTGTGGAATCTGTAACATCCGGTGCTGTCCGAATAGGCTCCAGTGTGGTTAGTGCTTACTATGCCCAGCATCAATTGGAAATATTAAATCCCAATGAAACAGTTTTTGAATCAATCCAAAAAGTAAGCCAAGGGTGGAGTGAAACTGAAATGAGAACTTACCTGGGCAGTTTCATGTTTTCCGGAGATGAGATAGAAAAATATGTAAAAGTGCTTTCTGGTGGTGAAATAGCACGAGTCGCCTTGGCAAGAATGTTGGTTCAGCCATCTCATTTACTCTTGTTAGATGAGCCTACAAACCATTTGGATATGATGACTCGAAATGTTGTAGAACGCGCATTAGTCCAATTCTCCGGCTCCATTGTTTGTATTTCACATGATCGTCACTTTTTAAATAATGTAACCAATCTTACCTGCGAAGTTGGGAATGGTGGCATCCGATTATTTGAAGGGAATTACGAATATTACGAGTGGAAAAAACAGGAAGAAAACCAAAGTAAATCTGAAAGACCAAAAGTTAAGGTTGAACCAAAAGGAAAATCCGATTATAAAGAACGTAAAAAGGTTAGGAATCGTTTAACTTGGATTGAAAAACGATTTACAACTATTGAAAAGGAGATCGAAATAGAACGTGCATTAACTAAAAACCCTGATCATGTTGATGATTATGAAATCCTTGAACGTGCACTAAAAAATATGAATACATTAGAACAAGAATATTTGGATTTGATGGAAGAGCAGGAGATTCTTCATTCTAATCATCTGCTTACTTCGTTATAAATTGATTATCAAAAACGTAATGAAATGAAAGGAAAAATGACTTGAAAAATCATCCATTTGTTGGATTAGCCGGAAATATTGGTGTTGGAAAAACTACTTTTACAGAAATAGTTTCAAAAAAAATGGACTGGATCCCCTATTATGAATCGGTGGCTGATAATCCTTATCTCATAGATTTTTATAGAGATATGTCTCGCTGGAGTTTCAATCTGCAAGTTTATTTTTTACATAAGCGGTTTAAGACCCACCACGAAATGAGTATGTCTAATGGCGGCGTGATCCAGGACCGAACGATTTATGAGGATGTGGAGATATTTGCACGCAATCTCCAGGAAATGAATTTTATGGATAAGAGAGATTGGGAAAATTATCGTGGTTTATTCTCTATTATGACATCATATCTGCGGCAACCGGATCTGATTATTTACCTTAAAGCATCAACTGATACGCTCCTTTCCAGAATCAAAAATCGTTCCAGGGATTATGAAAAAACGATCGATCCTGAATATTTACACACGTTGAATGTGGCCTATAATAAATGGATCAATAATATAAAGAATATTCCTGTTCTTGTAATTGAGACGGATGGATTTAATATTTTTGATGATAAAGAAAAATTAACCAAAATATTGGATGAAACGCAGCAGCGGTTAGCATGAAACAATCTTTTATTATATTTTCAGTATTATTTTACATTTCTTGTAGCAACTTCTCTGATGAACATTTTGGATTGGTCATCCATGGCGGAGCCGGAACGATTACACGAGAAAATATGAGTGCTGAAAAAGAAGCTGAATATATTTCTAAATTGTCTGCGGCACTGAAAACGGGTTATGAAATATTAGAAAAAGGCGGCTCTAGTCTGGATGCTGTAGAAGCGACTATTCGGGTAATGGAAGATTCCCCTCTATTCAATGCCGGGAAAGGTGCTGTTTTTACCGGGGAGGGCACCAATGAACTCGATGCTTCCATTATGGACGGCGAAACTCACCAAGCGGGAGCTGTCGCTGGAGTTAAAACAGTGAAAAACCCCATAACCGCCGCCAGAAAAGTGATGGAAGAAACGCAGCATGTACTTTTAGCCGGCGATGGAGCAGATGTATTTGCCAATGAGCAAGGATTGGAAATTGTTCCTAATAGTTATTTCCATACCGAACGCAGATTCAAATCGTTGATGAAAGCTAAAGAAAAAGAAATTGAAAAACATGGCACTGTGGGTTGCGTAGCGTTGGATAAAAAAGGCAATCTCGCTGCCGGGACATCTACCGGAGGACTGACGAATAAGCGCTGGGGCCGCGTGGGAGATTCCCCGATTATTGGCGCCGGTACGTATGCCAGTAACGAAACATGCGCTGTATCAGGAACGGGGCAAGGGGAATATTTTATTCGCGGGAGTGTGGCTTATGATATCGCCGCCCAAATGGACTATGAAAAGAAATCTGTTCAAGATGCAGCCCAGGCTGTCGTAGATAAATTAACCGACCGTGGTGGAACCGGTGGTGTAATTGCCATGGATGGTAAAGGGAGTTTTGCCATGCCTTTCAATACAGAAGGCATGTACAGGGGCTATTATTTCAGTGATAGCGAACTGACTGTTAAAATCTATAAAGATTAAGTTAGAAATTCAGAGGTTATAGTTTTATTCCAAATTTCCCCAAAACAACAATCATCAAATAGTAGCAAACAACCGTCACAGATGTAGCGATTCCAAGGCCCGGGTAAAAGCCGATTCCTTTTTTCAATAAAATTGGTAGCGTTACAAACAAAGCCAGGGACGGAATCACCAGCCAGAAAATACTGGTGGAGAGATTGGAAATCTTTTCAACTTCTTTTGTATCCAGATAAAGCCAGATAAATCCCAAAACAGAAATCAATGGAATTGAAGCCAATATCCCGGCCATCATGGAACTTCGTTTGGCAATCTCTGAAATAGCCACCACCAAGCCGGATGTAATTAATATTTTTATAACTGTATAAAGCATGATTTATGTTTCATAATCCTCAATGGGCGGACACGAACACACCAGGTTGCGGTCGCCAAAAGCATTATCCACTCTGCCTACCGCGGGCCAGAATTTATTTTCTTTCGTACAGGGAGTCGGATAAGCAGCCTCTTCTCTTGAATAGGGATGTGACCAATTATCAGACGTAACATGGCGGGCCGTATGAGGCGCATTTTTTAAAACATTATCGTCTTTATCAGCTTCCCCGTTTTCGATGGCTAAAATCTCTTCTTTAATCTGAATCAACGCCCGGCAAAAGCGATCCAGTTCTGATTTTGCTTCACTTTCTGTAGGTTCAATCATCAGCGTACCTGGAACGGGAAATGACATGGTCGGTGCGTGGAATCCATAATCCATTAAGCGCTTTGCCACATCTTCATCAGTAATACCGCTGGATTTTCTGAAGGGACGCATGTCCACAATAAATTCATGACCCACCATTCCATTTTGTCCTGTGTATAAAATGTCAAAATGTTCACTCAATATTTTAGCCATATAATTTGCATTAAGAATCGCCACTTGAGTTGCTTTTTTCAAACCTTCGCCTCCCAACATTTTTATATAAGCCCAGGATATGGGCAAAATGCTGGCACTGCCAAATGGCGCTGCGGAGACAGCTTTAACTCCTTCTCCGCCGCTTGTACTGACAATCGGGTGGCCGGGGAGAAATTTTGTTAAATGATCTTGCGTAAAAATAGGCCCCATACCCGGACCACCGCCACCATGAGGAATACAAAAGGTTTTATGCAAATTAATATGGCATACATCGGCGCCAAAATTTGCCGGTTTACACAATCCGACCATTGCGTTTAAGTTGGCGCCGTCTAAATAGACCTGTCCGCCATGATCGTGAATAACGTTGCACACATCCTTGATGTGGGCTTCAAAAACGCCGTGTGTAGACGGATAGGTGACCATAAATGCCGCCAATTGATAACTGTGCGCTTCAGCTTTTATTTTGAGATCTTCCATATCAATGTTTCCACCATCATCGCATTTTACAACAATCACTTTCATGCCATTCATCACAGCGCTTGCCGGGTTAGTGCCGTGGGCTGAAGCGGGGATCAGACATACATTGCGATGCTCATCGCCATTGGATTTATGAAAAGCTGAAATAACCATTAATCCGGCATATTCTCCCTGTGCGCCGGAATTTGGTTGGAATGAATATCCTGTAAAACCGGTCATCTCACACAGCCAGTTCCCAAGTTCTGCAATAATTTCTTCATAGCCTTGCACATGTTTCTGTGGCGCAAAGGGATGGAGGTTTGCAAACTCCGGCCAGATAATACCCATCATTTCTGTGGTGGCATTCAATTTCATAGTGCATGAACCCAGCGGAATCATACTAGTAGCCAAAGAAAGGTCTTTTTGCTGGAGCTTATATATATAACGGAGCATTTCCGTTTCTGAATGGTGTGTATTAAAAACGGGATGTTCTAAAAATGGTGATGCCCGAATTATATTTTTTTGAATTGTTTGCCCACTCGGTTCCATGGCTTTGGTTTCAAAAATATCAAAAATATCTTGAATGTCTTCAATACTTGACGTTTCATCAATGGTAATTCCTAATGTGCCATCACCATAATCCCAAAATAACATTCCAGCACCAAACGCTTTTTTAGCAAAATGAGAATCAGCCTTAAATCGAATTGTATCAAAAAAATGATTATGAACAAGATCAAAGCCAGCTTTTTCCAGTGAACCGGCAAGTATAGCAGTCAAATAATTGACTCGTTTGGCAATGCGGCTAATTCCATGAGGACCGTGATAAACAGCGTACATGCTGGACATGATTGCCAGCAAAACTTGTGCTGTGCATATATTAGACGTGGCTTTGTCTCGACGAATATGCTGCTCACGTGTTTGCAGCGCCATTCGTAAAGCTGGATTTCCGTACACATCTTGAGATAGGCCTATAATCCTACCGGGTATCTTGCGCTCGTATTTTTTATGAGTGGCAAAAAACGCAGCGTGGGGTCCGCCATAACCCATGGGCACACCAAACCGCTGGGCACTTCCCACAACAATATCTGCGCCCCATTCACCCGGAGGTTTTATCATAGCTAAACTTAAAATATCTGCAGCAGCAGCGACCAAACTTCCATTTTCATGAGCATTTTTACTCATTTCGGAATAATCACCAATGCGGCCATCAGATGCAGGATATTGGATAAGAATGCCCAATGTATCTCCATTAAACTCAAAATCTCTTTCATGAGTAACAACCAGTTCAATACCTATAGGTTTAGCTCGAGTTTTGAGTACATCTATTGTTTGGGGATAACAATCAAGCGATACATAAAAAACATTGCGTTTTGGGATCAATCGAGCCATCATAGCCATAGCTTCTGCAGCAGCTGTTGCTTCGTCTAAAAGAGAGGCATTGGCAATCTCCATCCCGGTCATATCACACACCATAGTCTGGAAATTCAAAAGTGCTTCCAGCCGTCCCTGGCTAATCTCTGCCTGGTATGGAGTGTATTGAGTATACCAACCCGGATTTTCCAGGATATTACGTAAAATGACAGGAGGCGTGATTGTGCCCGTATATCCCATACCTATATAAGATCGTGTTACAGTATTTTTCGCAGCGATGGAGCGCAGAGATTTGATGGTATTCAGTTCATCAACTGCTTTGTCAATATTCAGAGAACCATCATCCAATATTTCTGCGGGGATTGTTTTTTGGATCAATTCTTCAAGATTCGTTAACCCAAGGGTTTTTAGCATTGCGTTTATTTCATCGCTAATGGGACCGATGTGGCGGTCAATGAATGCGTCTGCTGGAGGTGTATTTTTAAACATGGATACTATACTTATATACGTAAATCTTGCGTGTAATTTAGGGTGATTTATTTTAAACATTCGAAAAGATAATGTTTAAAAATTATAGAGTATTTTGAACCCAAAAACCCCAAAATTACCTATTTTAAATAATTCTTGCATTTTTTATTAGTATATAGTGAAGTTCCGTACAATCCAGTAGGGATTTATAGCTAAGGTCTAGAGTGTTTATTGCTTTAAAAAATAAAACCCTTATCGATATTGAGGTAAGAAATAAATTCAACGCTAACTAATAAGGAGACAGGAATGAGAATCCTTAAATCAATATTAATCGCATCGTTATTCGTTGCTTCAGCTTTTGCAGCTGTTTCAGGAACGGTTTCTGATGCAAAAACAGGTGAACCCCTTGTAGGTACGTCTGTGTTTGTAAAAGGTACTTTTGTGGGTACCACTACAGATGATAGAGGAACATATTCATTAGATGCTTCACCGGGTGACGTTCTTGTGGTGGCTTATATTGGCTATAAAACACAGGAAATCGTTGTCGGCGAAGGCGTATTTGATATTGCTCTTGAAACAGACGTTTTAAGACAAGACGAAGTTATTGTTACTGGTCTGGCAACCACGGTAAAACGCCGAAATGCCGCCAATGCTGTTGCTGTCGTTTCGGGCGCTGATTTAGTTAATGCACCGATCCAAACACTCGATCAAGCCTTGAGCGGACAGTTTGCCGGTGTAAACGTTCGCCGCAATACTGGAGCTCCCGGTGGTGGTGTTAATGTCAATCTCCGCGGTACATCAACACTCACAGGAGGCACACAACCATTATACGTGATTGATGGAGTAATTATTAACAACGATGCCAACCAATCAGGTATTGATGTAATCACAAGATCCACTGGTGCGGGTAGTGAAAGGCCCCAGGGCCAACCCACCAATCGTATTGGTGACATCAACCCCAATGATATTGAAAGCATTGAAGTGTTAAAGGGTGCCAGTGCTGCAGCCATATATGGTGCTAAAGCGTCCAATGGTGTTATTATCATTACCACAAAGCGTGGCAAGGGTGGAAAAACAAAATTCAATTTTTCAACTCGAACGGGTTCTTCTACACTGTTAAAGAAAATGGGACACCGTAAATTCGAAGATTTTAAAGAAGCATTTGAACAATTTGGTACTGGCTCACAATATGGAATGAATGGAGGCGTTGATGAGATGAAAGCGGCCGTAGATGCATACAATGCTGCATATTCTCTCGCCGATTCATTATTTATTGTCGACTACCCGGATAGTTCTTTTACACCACCTGCAAATCTTGCTTCCATCGGTGCCTTTGATACCGATTTTTTCTCCACGTTTGATCAAAATTGGATAGGTCGTGATATTGACTATGAACAAGAACTATATGGTCAAATTGGACAACTTAGAGAAACGACTTTGAGTGCTGTTGGTGGTAATGAAAGAACCCAATTCTATATTAGCGGCCAATATATGGACGAAGAGGGTATCATTGTAAATACCGGTTATAAGAAAATGTCAGGCCGTGTCAACCTTAGTCACCGTTTCAGCGAAAAAGCAAAACTTTCTGTATCTACAAATTTTATTCGTTCGGAAGCAGATCGCGGTGTTACCGGAAATGATAATACCAATATGACCTATGGGTTTTCCATTGGTTTTACACCCAGTTTCGCCGACATAAGAGATACAGACGGTGATGGGGTGTACCCAACGAATACCTTTAATCCGTCCAACCCGCTGGAAACTGCTGAATATTTTGTGAACAATGAATTGACGCACAGAGCACTGGGTTCGCTGACGTTCGATTACAACCTTTTTAAACAGGCAAACCAAAGCCTTAGCTTTTTAGGTGTTGGCGGTGCGGATTTTTACAACCAGGAAAATGAAGTATTTATACCACCATTCCTGCAGATCGAAGAATCCAATGATGAACCGGGTCAAGCTGTGATGACCACGACAGATAACTTGAACACAAACCTGTCATTGAACCTCGTTCATAAACTGAAGATGTCTGGCATGAATTTCAATACCACCGCAGGTCTGCAATATGAGACCTATGACTGGAATTCAGTTTTTGTTCATGCTACAGGCATGATTCCGACCCAGACCAACGTGGATAAAGCCAGCTCTCAATCTGTGTATCATGACAGATCCAAGCGTCAGGATCGTGGACGATTCTTCCAGGAAGAAATCACTGTTGGTGACAATATCTATCTGGCTTTCGGTGTGCGCGGTGATGTGTCCAGCACCATGGGTAATACTGAAGAATACCAATGGTATCCCAAATTGGCCGCTTCGTATCAATTTGGTGAATTTGCAGGAATATTCGACAACTTAAAGCTTCGTTTTGCCAGTGGGGAAACGGGAAACATGCCCCAACCAAAAGCAAAGTTTACCACCTTGTCATCTTCTAATATAGGTGGTATCAACGGACTTATTCCTGCGTCAACAAGAGGTAATTCTGGTATTAAACCGGAACGCACCGCAGAAATAGAATTTGGTGTAGATTTCTCTGTAATGGGAGGCTTGGCGACTGTGGAGGCAACCATGTATACACAGAAAATCACAGACCTTATTCTTCTGGTAGACCTGCCTGCTTCATCTGGCTCGCTCTACGGCTGGGAAAACGGTGGAGAAATGGAAACGAAAGGGACTGAGCTTACGCTAGGGCTGAACCCAACACAACTTGTCAGCCCGGGTGGATTGGACTGGAATTTCCGAATGAATTATTATACATCAGAATCTAAGGTTACAAAGCTGAATGTTGATCCCTACAATTTTGGCGGTTTTGCCACATTTTTGGGCACGTACCGCATTGAAGAAGGATGGTCACCTACAGCTATTGTGGGATCAGAAACAAAGGCAGATGGAAGTTTTAAAAAACTGGGTGATGAAAATCCTGATTACCGTATTTCATTTCGTAATTCATTCCGTTTTGGGCCAGTTGAACTTTCTTTCTTGATCGATCATAAAGAAGGTGGCCACGCTATTAACTTGGCTAACCTGATTTATGACCTTGGCGGTACGACAGCCGACTATGTAGAGAATGGCGGCGACCGACTTGGTGGTTTGGGAACGGTAACACAGCCCTATATCGAATCGACTACCTATACTGCTTTACGGGATATCAGCTTGAACTACACTTTGCCCAGCAGCGTATCTGATCGACTTGGGCTTGGTTATTTGAAGGTTGGATTTTCCGGCCGCAACCTATGGTTAGACACTGATTATACGGGGTTGAGCCCTGAAGTGAGTCAGTTTGGTAATGAAGCAGTTGGCGGTTCAGTTGATACGAATCCTTATCCGCTTTCTAAGAGTATGTATTTCACACTTTCACTCGGATTATAATCCAGGAGGAAATAATTATGAAAACGATTAGAACAAATAAAACATTGAAGAGCCTCCCCATGATAGCAGTTCTTTTTTGGGCTGGATGTGAAGATCTGGATTTTCCGGATCCAAATAACCCCACAGATGAGACAGCGACAATTCAATCACTAGTAACAGGTGCTGAAGCATCAATGCGCATTGATCTAGGAGTATATCTTAGGGACCTTTTAGTGATTGGCCGTGAAGCCTACTACCTTGAACCTGCTGACCCAAGGTATACAGGTGAATTGTTACCTGGTCCTATTGATCCGGGAGGTTTCTTGTGCTATCGCCCTTGGCAGACTGCTTATAAGGTAATCGCCAATTGTGAAACAATATTGGCGAGCAGTGATGCAGACGCTGGAGCTACAGGAGTAGCAAAAACATTGGAAGCTTACAGCCTAATGCGCCTGGTTTACCTGTGGGATGAAAGCGGCGCCCGCTTAAACTATGATGGTGATATTAATGCTGATGTGGCTACAAAAGCACAAGTGCTGGCTGAAATCGAAAGCCTGTTGGATGGCGGAAATAGCGATCTACAATCAGCAGGAAGCGCTTTCTCATTTTCACTTTCAGGTGGATTTGACGGTTTTGATACACCCGCCACTTTTTCTCAGTTCAATCGTGGTTTAAGGGCCCGTGTTGCAGTTCACCAAGACGATTGGGATGCTGCACAGGATGCCTTAGACGCATGTTCAGATTGGGCGTCTGGTGATGCGGATGATGGCGTGTATCATGTATTCAGTACTGGTGCCAATGATCAGGGTAATGAAATGTTTGAAGCGGCAGATGGAGACTATGTTAAGCTTATGATACACCCATCTCACATAGCGGATGCAGAGAGTGGTGATTCTCGTGTAACCGACAACACTTACATCCGAAGCGAAGTGATTACTTATGATGAATTGGAAAGCTTTATAGCACCAACGCTGTATAGCAGCTCCTACGATCCGGTTCCGATAATGAGAGCCGTAGAACTGCAGCTGCTTCAGGCTGAAGTTCATATCGGTAATAGTGATTATTCATCTGCTGAAACAATTATGAATACCATTCGTACCGCAGCAGGAGTAGCTTCGTATTCTGGAACAGATGCCAGCAATGCCGTTAATCGTGTGCTTCATGAAAAACGCTATTCGCTTTTTCTTGAAGGTCATAGATTGGCAGATATGAGGCATTATGGGAAAACAGATGAGCTGCCCATTGATCGGCCAGATCGCGGGGATACTATAGTAACATTCCCGATTCCGGAAACGGAAACACCTGGTTAAGTCATTATTAATTAATTAAAACACCAAAGGCCTCAATTGAGGCCTTTGGTGTTTTATAGAGAAAAGGAGAATACAATGAGGAAATTTATTCTTATTTCTTTCACCTTCATATGGGTGCTTTCAGCTCAAAACAGTGAGATAGATAAATTGGTAAAAGGGTTGTTGGGTGATACTCCAATAGAAGAAGATTTAAAAGAACTTTGTGATATTATCGGTGGTCGGCCAACAGGGTCTATAGCTAATATTCTGTCCATAGACTGGGGATTAGAAAAATTCCAAAAGGCAGGAGTTAGCGTTAGCAAAGAGGCCTTTACGATGCCGGGCCTTTGGCTTGAAAATGAGTCGTCCGCCAAAATTAGCGGTGCTGCAGAATTTGATCCAAGAGTTGTAGCCCTAACCTTTTCTAAAGGAACCCACCGCACGGGTTTAAGAGGAAATCTTGTAGATGGTGGACATGGTACGATGGATGATTTTGCAAGACTGGGTGAGAATGCAAAAGGGAATTTTGTGCTTGTTGAAACTGATGAATTACTTGATATAGACGGTCTTTTTAAAGAATATGCCGATGCAGTACTGATAGAAGATTTAGCATATAAAGCAGGTGTAAAAGGATTGGTTTATATGTCTTCTCGTCCCATGCGGCTGCTTTATCGTCATAATGCATCAAGAAGCTTCGAGAATTCTTTACCCATGGTTGTTATGGCCAGAGAAGATGCTAAGCGCTGCCTGAGAATATTACGTAATGATAAATCACTGTCTCTTTTGGTAAAAATAAACATAAGAGAAGGCGGTCCTTACAAATCTTATAATGTTATAGGAGAAATCAAAGGCTCTGAACGACCTGATGAAGTAGTTATAATTGGAGCACATTTGGATTCTTGGGGTCTTGGAACGGGTGCAAACGATAATGGTTGTAATGTTGCAATGATGATTGATATAGCCCGACAAATGATAAAGCTGGACATAAAACCAAAGAGAACGATTAGATTCGCTCTTTGGAATGGTGAAGAACTTGGATTGTATGGATCCATGGCTTACACCGAAAAATATGAATCACAGCTTGATAATCATGTTATGGCAATGTCAGTAGATATTGGGAGTGGCCCAATTACTGGTTTTTTTACTGGTGGTCGCCCAGATGTATTAGATGCTACAAACAAGATTATGAATTCTTTAACGGATCTAGGGATGTTTACAAATATTGATATTCCTCTTGTAGGAACAGATAATTTTGATTTCATGATGCATGGAGTTGGAAATCTCATTGCAAATCATGAGCCAGCAAATTATGCGCCAAACTATCATGCTGAATCTGACACTTATGATAAAGTCAACTTGCAGGCATTAAAGCACAATTCGGCCATAGTAGCAGCAGTTACCCTTATATATGCCAACGATCTCAATATTGATATTCCGCGTCAGTCAAGACAAGATATTGAAAAACTTGTTGAATCTACAGACCTTGAGCAACAAATGAAATCCATGATGGGTATATGGTATCAGTGGATAGAAGGGAAAAGAGGAAGATAAAGCTACAATATTATAGAGTATTTTGAACCCAAAAACCCCAAAATTACTATTTTAAATAATTCTTGCATTTTTTATTAGTATGAGTGAAGTTCCACGCGATTCATCAAGGGGATGTAGCCAAGGAGAGAGCGTCAATAGTTAAACACTTCTGATAATTCTCCTCATATTACATCTAAAAAAATTAAATAAATGATAACTAACCAAGGGGGCTATATGCGCATCCTAAAACCAATTATCATTCTGTGTGTACTCGCTGGAATGCTCTTCGCCGGTCAAACGGGGAAGATTTCTGGTCGAGTAACAGATAGCCAAACCGGCGAAGGCCTGGCAGGTTGTAATGTACTTGTCCAAGGAACGTCAATGGGAGCGGCTACTGATGTGAATGGTGAATACTTCATAATCAATTTAAGCCCGGGATCCTACGATTTGGAATTTTCCATGATCGGTTATGCATCCTATGCGGCTGCGGGTGTACGCGTCAGTATTGATGTAACAACACCAGTAAGCGCAGCGCTGGTAACTGAAGCACTGCAAATGTCCGGTATTTCTGTTACAGCTGAACGTCCCGCTATTGAAAATACACTAACATCCAGCAAACATATCATTTCCGGTGACTTGGCTACAAGTCTCGGCGTGACAACATTGAAAGATGTTGTTAAGACACTTCCCGGTGTAACGGAAAAAGACGGAAAATTGCATCTTCGCGGCGGACGTTCTGGTGAAGAAATGTATCTGGTCGATGGCGCATCAGTTGTAAACCCAATTATGGGTGGAGAAGCCATTCCTGTTAATCCGAACATTGTGGGGGAATTGCAATTGATTACAGGAACATTTAATGCTGAGTACGGACAAGCTATGTCTGGTCTTTTTAATACTGTTCTGAGAGAAGCAGATGATGGTGTTCATATGAATGTCAGTTATCGAACACAACTTAGTAGTGGTTATTATAGAGAAACCCAAGGTGCGTTCAAGGATGCGAATGTATATAGTGAATTGATGCAAATGCCTGATAGCGATACAACGTATGCTGCAGCGGTAGAAGGAACAGATTATAGCGAAGGTGGTTTTGGCGACGCAGGATCTGTGTTAGATGCTTCCGTTAGTTTTGGATCTGGCGCAATAGGCCTTGTTGCTTCCATGCGACAATTAAATGATCCAGGTCGTTTGCCTGGTATGGCAGAAGATTTCACCAGTATCCAAGGTAAACTAACCTATCAGGTTGGTGGAAATTTAAAACTGGGTGCTGAATTTATGTCTTATACCCGTAATGGATTTTATGATCCCAGTTATGATGCTGAAAAAGCATCGGGTGCTATAGGTCAATTAAGTGTGTGGGATTGGATTTATGCGTTGGATCAATATCCCCGGACAAAAGAAGAAACCACACAGTTTGGTGTAAGTGCTAATTATGTTATGTCTGCCAATACGAATATTACAGTTCGTTTTGATAATTTAAGCAAAACACAGACAGACGGTGCTAAAGTAGGCGGCGATGGCGAGTTCATTGATTTTGTCGATGTAGCAACCGTTACCAATGATGGCGGTCAGTATAGTGTTGTAGATGGTCCAAATCATACACGAGAAATGGAAGACTTGGACAATAGCAATGCGTGGTTTAGTCTGGCGAATGTATATGGTCACTACTTCAATTCTGAAGAAAGTCATACTACAATCAGCGCGTATGTGACCAGCCAGTTAAATAACCGTCATTTAGTGAAAGCTGGTTTTGAATCCCGGACTTACAGCATTGACCGTTTAGGTCGTGATGTTTGGTTTGGTAGAACCGTTGGAGCAGAAGTTGTAGCAGATCCCTCTAAAAATAGAATTCAAAATCAGGGGATTAGTGATGCTTCCCCATCCGAAATGGTTGCCTTTATCCAGGATCAAATGGAATTCAACGACATGATCGTGAATGTAGGTTTTAGATATGATGCATTTAATGTAAATGCTGATGATGGTTTATGGGATATAGATAAAGACGGAAAAGATATGTTAGAGAATCGTGATATTAATCCTTTTAACCCTGCGCTGCGTCGTGCAACGGAAACCAAATCAAAATTAAGTCCTCGGTTGGGTGTTTCATTCCCCGTGGGTGATAATATGGCTTTCCGTTATGCCTATGGCTCCTTTTTCCAAAGGCCGACTTTCTATGACCTTCTGGAAAACTACCGGGCGCAAATGGATGGCGGTACGGAATCTGGTTATTTTGTCTATATGGGCAATCCCAATCTGGATCCCCAGGAAACCACCATTTATGAAATGGGCATGCAGTATAGTTTATCCAATGGAATGAAAGTGGATGTATCCGGTTATTACAAGGATATTGCTAATCTGATTTCCGCAAAAGCGGTCACAAATAGAGCATTTGTAGACTCCACCGGTAATTATGATGGTACTGCATGGACTGCAGATGACCCTTTTCAGGCAACGCACTATATTTACAAAACCAGTGAGCATTTTGGTAATGTTCGCGGTATTGAAGTGAGTGTTTCCAAAAGTGCAGCTGAAGGCTTGAGTGGTCGCGTGTCCTACACTTACTCAATTGCCCGGGGTACATCTTCGGATAAATTTTCTGCCGGCGCTGTCCGTCAGGAAAACGGTACAGTCCTAGGAGGCATTTTTTCCATGACAACACTTGATTGGCACAGGCCTCATATTTTAAACGGATATATTGATTACCATACCAATATGAGCGGTATGTTCAGTCGTGTGGGCGGCAATATTACGTTTAACGCCCAAAGTGGATTACCTGTATCCGCGCGTTCCGGTCAAGGCGGGGCATCGTTAAAAGAGCGAGCACCGTCTACGATGGATGTAAACTTGCGTATTGATGCTAAATTGGATTTGGGCATTGTTCGTCCCACAGTTTATCTGCTGGTTGAAAATGTATTGGACGTCCGCAACGTAGTTGCGATTGCAGACCCGGGCTCTTATTTCGATGGCGCATCTGATTACTCTGAAGTAGCAGCTGGTCCAACCAATAACCTTATGGCCTATGGCGCACCGATGACAATTCATTTTGGTGTGTCAATTGATTACTAATGTCCGGTCATAGAATGATTAGAATAAAGGAGATAAAAATTATGAAGTGGATGAATTGCAAAACCGTTACAGGGGCTTTGCTGACATTTACTGTTGCTCTATCCTTAATGTCCGGACTTGTGGCTAAAGACAAGTTGGATATTATGAATATGGATAAAAGAGCCGGTAAAATGATGGCACCTGCCCTTGATCAGACGTATGTTTACCACACCAATGGTAACTTGTGGATGGGCTGGGATTCCTATGGGAATACCGGTGACCAAACCTGCAGTGCTATAATTCCGGGCTGGGTTTACCCCGGTTCATTCAGCCTTGGGGGACATGGTTACCTCAATTACAACTGCCGTGCCGGATATTGGATCATTGCCAAAGTAGGTAGTGAATTTTTTGAAGGAACGACGGGTGAATATGTTTTAACCCGCGGAACAGAACCTGGAGCAACAAGCCAGGGCTGGGCCGGAGGTGATTATAATAAAGAGCCATGGGTCAGTAATTCAACATGGTATATACCCTCAGCTGGTTTAACAGTGAACGCTGTACGTAAATCATGGAGTTTCCCCGGAACAGCAAATCAATATTATACTGTGGGTGATTTTGACTACAATGAATTTGTTGTAGAAGAAATAACAATCACCAATACAGGTGGAACGGACATTGATGAACTCGTTTTAGGTTCAAAGGCAGACCATGATTGTACTTGGAATGTACCTTTCCCTGATTGGGATTTCCCTTTCTGGACAGATGACATTGTTGATTATGACCATGATTATATGTTAACCATGGAATTAGATGGCGATGATCAGGGTTCTGCAGTAAATGATTTTGGTATAGATGATCCAGAACGGGAATATCGCGGTGTCCGTGTTTCTCAAACACCCTTGGAAATCGGTGGTACTGCATATAGCAGTATGACAGCTGCCGATGTAAATCATATGTGGTGGACTGGGGATGAAGATCCCCAAACAGCCGCTGCCCGTTATAACATGGCAACCAGGGTTTCATCAGGTGGTGACAAAAAAAATGCCAATCCACCGGCAATGGATATGCGATATTTGCAATCCTACTCTGTGGGCGCATTAGCCGCTGGTGAGTCAACAACCTTTGTGATTGCTGTTCTGGCTGGAGCCGGATTAGCCAATACACAAAAGGCTGCTGCAAACGTCAGACAAGCATATGATTGGGGATTTGATTTACCCAAGCCACCCGCAGCGCCTCAAATTGCTTCAGATGGTATTGCTACAAATTCAAGTGGTCACGCTGTAGTAACGTGGTCTTACAGTGACGCTCAAATAGCAGCTGTAGATCCCGATATTGGCGCAGCTGATTTTGCTGGTTTTAGAGTGTATCGTTCTTCACCTGTGCCGAGAGTTTCTTCAGCTGATCTTGGTTTGGCTGCAGATAACTTGGACGATGGTGGTTCTATGGTTGGCGATGTAAGCCAAGGAGGAGCATTTAGTCCTAGTGCCAGCGGACCGTATACTGAAATTGCAGATATTCCATATAGCGGTGGAAGTTTCTCCATGGTAAACGGATTCATGAAAATGGGTGAAATGTACATGTTCACCGATGAAAACGTCGCCATTGGTGTAAACTACTGGTATTACGTCGCTGCTTATGATGCTGGCGGTGAATCTGCAACTCATGGGACGCTGCCCTCTTTGGAAAGCTTTTACACCATGTGTTATCCATTGGTTTCGGACCCATATGGAGTGGAAATGATTCCAACTGCGCCGCCCATGTATACAGTAAAACCGGAAGAATTGGAATATACTGACTTAGCTGGCAATACGGCGGCCAGTGTATTTGTAACACCTAATCCGTGGCGCGCTGCTGATTTAGAAGCGTATCATGGTGCCGCTACAGCTACCGGATATTTCATTCGATTTTATAATGTGGTTATTGGTGACATTGTTGAAGTTTATGATGTTGCAGGTAACTTGGTATTTGAATCTGATGCAGTTGCTGAAAAAGGTTCTTACGATTGGAATTTGATATCTAGAACAGATATCCAAATTTCTACCGGTATTTATTACTGGCGCGTAGGTGACGAAAATGGCAAACTTGCAGTCATAAGATAACTGGAAAAGGAGAATTGAAAATGATGAAAACTCTCATCTCAAAGAAAGCTGTTAAATGGGCAGCGACCTTATGTCTGGTTGTCTCATTTCCCGCTTTAGTAGTTGCAGAAGGCGATGCGGACAAAGTTGGTTCTGTCGCTTTTAAATTTTTAAATATTCAAAGTGATGCCCGCACCGCAGCCTTGGGTGGACTTTCCGCGCAGGGAGCAGGTGCTTCAGCACTTTTCAGCAATCCAGCTGGAATTGCAGGATCATCCATGGGTATTTCTGCTGGTGTAAATCAGTGGTTAGTTGAAACTAACATTACCAATATCGGCTTTGTTATGCCAATGGCTGGCGGAACAGTTGGATTGTCACTGGTCAGTGTAGACTATGGCGAAACCATGAGGTCTGGCTGGTCTGGTGATGCCGATCAGGGAACTATGAATTTGTTTCCTAATTTAGGTGACGCTTGGAAAGCATCTGACACGTCTTTGCAGTTAAGTTATGCTGTAGGCATGTCTGATAAGTTTTCCATCGGTGGAACTGTTAAAATGATAACACAGGATATTGATGGTGAATCAATTAGCGGAACAGCATATGATGTTGGTATGCAGTTTAACACAGGTTATAATGGAATTCGTATGGGTGCAACCATATCCAATTTTGGCCCTGATGTTCAACCTGTAGATATACCCGATGGATCCAGTTACGAGGAATTTCCCAGTATGTCATTACCTATGACATTCAATTTTGGTATTGTTGCCCAAGCATTTGGTGATGACAATATGGGACTTGTTGCCGGATTGAACGTAGCGAAATACGCTGATATGGCCCAGGAAATCACATTAAATGGTGAATTTTCTGTTGCCGGACTAGCTAAAATTCGTGGTAGTTACAATCTGAACAATCCCCAATTTCCCGTCTCATTTGGTGCCGGCATAAGTTTAGCTGGTATTGATGTTGGATTAGCTATGAGCAGTCATAATGTTTTGGGAAGTGCAACGCGCATTACGCTAGGGTATTCGTTCTAACGGATTTTAATTCGTTAACTAATATAATGGAAAAGCCGTTCCTTCGGGAGCGGCTTTTTTAGTATATTAAAGTCCCCTATGAAACTGCTCATATTTATAATACTATTTTTCCAAATTACTCTGGAGGCCCAATCATATGTTTATAATGATGTGGCGTATGAACAAGGTCTGGATTTTATCCATGATAATGGTGGCAGTGGTGAAAAATTTTATGTTGAAACAATGGGGTCTGGCGTGTGCTTGCTAGACTATGATAATGATGGTGATTTGGATATTTATTTTTGCCAAGGTGCGCCTCTCCCCGGCTGGAATAAGAATAGTTCATTGTTTAATACATTGTTTAGAAATGACAATGGTCAATGGACCGATGTGACTGAAAAAGCAGGAGTGGGTGATGAATCCTACAGTATTGGCTGTACTTGCGGCGATGTGGACAATGATGGTGATACGGACCTCTATGTGACGAATTTTGGAGATGATATCCTTTATATAAACAATGGAAATGGTACATTTACTGATCAGACAGCAGAAATGGGTATAAACAGCCCAAAATGGGGTTCTAGCGCCGCTTTCTTCGATGGGGATAATGATGGTTGGTTAGACCTGTATGTGGCCAATTACGTCGAATTTTCGGTGGATAAAAATCCCTGGTGCGGTGAAAGTATCAGCGGTCTGCGAGCCTATTGTGATCCGGATGTATTTGAAGGAATTACAGATGATTTTTACCACAATAATGGAGATGGAACATTTTCAAATTGGACAGACAAAGCGGGAATAGCTAATGATCGCGGCAAAGGGCTGGGTGTGGTATTGGGAGACATCGATAATGATGGTGATATGGATATATATGTTGCCAACGATAAGGTGATGAATCTCATGTACATCAATGATGGCAGCGCCCATTTTGAAGAGAGTGCACTGTTCAATGGTGTCGGCTTTAATGAGAACGGCAAAGCCGAAGCGGGTATGGGTGTCGATTTCGGTGATATAAACCATAACGGACGCTTGGATCTATTCGTAACCAATTTCAGCGGAGAATCAAATACATTATACCTGAATGATGGTGCTGGCAATTTTACGGATATAACATTTACAGCAGGTTTAGGACAACCCAGTTTAGATGTCCTTGGCTTTGGTACAAAGTTATTAGATATAGATTTGGATGGCTGGCTGGATCTTTTTGTAGTCAATGGTCATGTAATTGATAATATATCCCATTTTAACAGCGCTTATACTTACGCCCAGCGCAAACAGGTTTTTATTAATAATAAAAATGGTACTTTTAGAGAAATTGATCAGAAATTGATTGGTGCAGCTGCTGTTCCTTCAGTTGGGAGGGGCGCAGCGTTTGGTGATATCGATAACGATGGTGATCTGGATATTGTTATCTCCAACAATAATCAACCTGCGAACCTGTTAATAAAAAAAGATTCCCCAGAGAATAATTGGATTGGGTTTGAACTTGAAGGCAGATCCAGTAACCGTGATGCTATAGGCGGAAAGGTGACGATTGAAACAGCAAATGGAAAGCAAATTGCTTATGTCAATCCAGCGGCTAGTTATTTGGCATCGAATGATAAACGAATTGTTTTTGGTTTAAATGATACTGAAATGGTTGATGCAATTAAAGTAAGTTGGCCAGGAGGGAATGAAGAAATATTCTCACTAAAAAATGTGAATCAATATTATAAAATTGTTGAGGGGACAGGTTTATCAGAGCGGAAGTATTAATTTATCTGTCAACAAGAAAAAATGTCAAGATGCCATGAAGGAAAATCTTTTTGCTACAGAACAAGTATATAATCTGGTTAAACAGGGTACTCCATTTCGTGAAGCGTATAGAAAAATCTCTAAATCATTTAAGGAGAATCATCATCAAATCTAAAATATTAGTTTTTATCTTATTTGTTCAAACTATTTTCTCACAGGAATTACTCGAACAGGGACAATCATTTTTAGCCAGTAAACAATACACCAAAGCAATTAAAGTATTTGAAGAAATTCTTGAAAATGATCACGTAAATATAAGTGCAATGAATGAATTAGCTGGCGTGTATAATAAACTGGGCAATATTCCGTTAATCATTCACTTTTATAATAAAAGTTTGAATATTAAAGAAAACCAGCCCGATACATGGTTGTCTCTTGGCAATATTTATTATCATGATGAAAATATTCCAGCTGCAGTTTATGCATATAAAAACGCTATTAAGCACAGACCAAATTTTGCAAAAGGACATAATAATCTGGCTACATTATTTAAAGAATCAGGTGAAATTGATCTGGCTATCGTGCATTTCGAAAAAGCAGTTGAGAATGATACCGGCTATAGCCGTGCGATGCGTAATATTGGGGATATATATCTAAATAGAGGCAATTCTGAAAAAGCGATATACTGGCTTGAACGTGCTACACAAACAGAACCGGGAAGCTTATACGGCTGGTTCTGGCTGGGGCGGGCTTATGTTCAAAATAGAGATATCCAAAAAGGGATACAAAATTATTTAAAGGTATTAGCTCAAAAACCGGATTTACCTCAAGTTCATCATCACTTAGGAAAAGCCTATTTTGAAATACGTGACTATAATAACGCCATCCACCATGTACGGTTGGCCATGGAAAAAAATCCGGCTGTTATTCCATTTTACATATCATTGAGCAAAATTTATGCCCACATTCAGCAAGAATCTGCTGCTCTAGCTATACTGCAGGATGCGCTGGCCCTTGACCGGAATTCGACGGCAATATATATCGAACGTGGGAATATCCATAAGTCTGCCAGTCGCTTTGAAGAAGCACTAAACCAATATGAACTAGCCGCACTGGTTGCTCCGGAAGAATGGCAGGGATATTATAAAAAAGGTGTTGTACTATATTATTTGAGCAGGATGAAAGAGGCTAAAGAAGCATTAACAAAAGCACAAGAATTGTCATCAGAAAATGGAGCTGTATTTCATTTTATAGGACTGGTAGCTCTTGCAGAAAATGATTTGGAGACTGCAGAGGCAATGTTACAAAAAGCATCAGAATATGATTATAAAAATGCAGATGTATGGTTTCATTACGGTCAAACATTTTTACGACTTGAAGAATATGAAGCCGCGGAAAAGTATTTATTAATATCATTAGAATTAAATTCGTATAATTCTGAAACATTGTATAGTTTAGGGCAAGTCTATAAAAAATTAAAAGAGCCTTTAAAGTCCAGAGAGTTTTTAAAGAAGTTTAAGAATATGTCTGATATTGAAGAAAAAGTAGAAAGATTATCAACAAAAATACATATGCAGCCGAAAAACTCAACTCTGCGCTTACAACTTGCAGAACTTTATGAGCAAAGCGGCCAAAGGGAAAGAGCATTGATGGTATATAGGCAGGCAGCTTATATTGGTAACGCTGAAGCAGAAAGAAGAATTAAAAACATTTTAAATAATTTGAATTAATAAATATGATCCGCTTTCTTTTTTCATTCCTAATTGCCAGCGCTCTGTTTCTCCAGCTTACAGATTCAGCCAACACATTTTCTATTTATCTTGCTCTTATACATACCATTATTGGGTTAGTGCTGGTGGGCGTTATTTTTATTCACTTCATGCAAAAAAAGATTGCGATCACAGGTGAATTCCCATACGAAAGATTATCCGCATTATTATTTTGTTTAACCTCTATAGCCTCAATTGGGTTGCTCTTCATTGGAACAACGGGTTTTGGTAGCGTTCTCCTCTTTTTTCATATTATTACCGCTGTATTATTTTTGACCGTTTTTATCTTCAGTTTATTGAATGTGGATGAATCTTGGTCATTAAATCCACAAATAATCCAAACAATTTTTATATTATTTATTATTGTTTTTGTAGGCTATACAGTAAAGAGTTTGGATGCAGAAAATGTGAATATAGAGCAAGCATCTTTTGTCCCATCTCCCGGGACCACAGTTACCGGTAGTTATATTACGGCAGAATCCATCAACCGTTCTGCCCGTTGCGGAACGTCTGGATGCCACCCAGATATTTATGCGCAATGGTCCCAGTCTGCTCACCGGAACTCATCTTTCACTAATCCTTTTTATGCGGCCTCGGTAGAATACCTGCTTTCTACCAGTGATTCCACCACCGTCCGCTGGTGCGGCAGTTGTCATGATCCGGTGATGCTATATACCGGTCTGATGCTGGAGAATCCTGATACCGAATTGCCTGAAGCAGCCGCAGGAATTACCTGTGAAGTATGTCATGGCATGGTGGATATCCCGGATATAACCGGGAATGCCAATTATATTTTGGATACACCTGTTGAATATCCCTTTTCACATTCCACCGGTATGTTAGCTGCTATGAATAAAATGATGATTAAACTGAAACCCGAAGCCCATAGCAAGGGAATGCTGAATCCTATTCATACGGGTGAAAAATTCTGTGCAACCTGCCACAAGGTGAGTCTGGATGTAGAGATTAATCAATACAAATGGCTCCGCGGGCAGGATGAATATGACGCTTGGCAGGCCAGCGGTGTCAGTTATAATGCAGTGGCGTCATTTTATAATCCGCCTAAACCATTGGATTGTCGGAATTGTCATATGAAAAAAGTTGCTTCATCGGATAAGGGCAATAATCGGGGACAGGTAAAAAGCCATTTTTTCCCCGCAGCCAATACAGCATTACCTGTCTTACCAAAATCAGCCAATGAAGAATGGTTAAAAAGAACATCCGCTTTTTTGCAGGATGGGCGGGCAGTTGTGGATATTTTTGGTGTAATAATCTATGGAAAACTTATGGCACCATTGGGAGACCACCTGCAGGTAAAACCGGGACAGGATATTCGCTTTGAAGTGGTCGTGGCGACAAAAAAAATTGGTCACGTTTTTCCTGGCGGAACGGCTGATTCCAACGAACCTTGGCTGGAAATAATCGGACAAAATGAAGCTGGGAAAATCGTTTTCAGCAGTGGTACTCTTGAGCAAAGTAAAGAAGTGGATCCCAAAGCGCATTTCTTTCGTGGTGTCCTTTTAGATGGTCAAGGTGAATTCATCCTTAAACGCAATCCACACGAGTGGCGCACCACCTTGTATAATAATTCCATTCCACCAGGCTCTGCTGACGTTATTCATTTTACTTGGACAGTCCCTGATAATTTTACTGGTACAATAAACCTGACAGCCAAGTTGAATTACCGAAAATTCAATCGTTCCATTACGGTTCATTCATTAGATGATCCAATCGATCTGCCCATCATCACCATGGCAGAAGATCAAATTTCATTATCCAGTTCAAAAAATACAGAATTAGCTGAAAATGCCGGTATGCGTTATAATGATTATGGTATCGCCATGCTGCGGCAGAAAAATCTGGCAGCGTCCCGAACCGCGTTTGAAAAAGTGACAAAACTCATTCCCGGTTATGCAGATGGTTTTGTGAATGTGGCCCGGGTCCTGATTAAAGAAGGGGAATTTGAAAAAGCCAAAGATCAATTAGAAACAGCATTGGAACTAAAGCCTGACTGGTCAAAAGCTAAATTTTTTAAAGCACTTATAGCCAAAACGGAAGGTCATTATGATGAAGCTGTGTCCATGTTTGAATCTGTGCGGAAAACCAATCCGAATGATAGGGTTATGTTGAAACATTTTGGCCAAACACACTATTTTGCGGAGAACTGGACCCATGCCCATTCAATATATAATGATGTATTGCGCATTGATCCTGAAGATGCGGATGCACATTATAACCTAATGCTGATTAACCGTAAATTGGGTGACCTGGGGCAAGCCAAGTATCATAGTGAAAAATATTTAAAATATAAACCGGACGAACAGGCACGCAGTATCAGCCAGATTGCCCGATTGAAATATCCTCATGCAAATAATGAAGCGCAACCGGTTCATTCCCATAAATTGAATACAATCGGATTAGATTGAAAAGGGAAAGCAAGTGGAATTAACCTGGATATCAGTCATTCCGCCGTTGCTGGCAGTTGCTTTAGCATTTATCACCCGGGATGCAGTTGTGAGCTTGTTGGTGGCGTGCTTTGTGGGTGTGTTACTCTTGGGGGAAGGTATTGCCGGCTTCCCGGATTTTCTCATTCGTGCTCTGGCATCGAAAGATTTTATTTGGGTCACATTACTGGAATTTAATATCGGTATTCTGGTCGCTTTTTTCCAGCGTTCCGGTGCTGTAAAACTTTTCACAGAAAAAGTGGGTAGCTGGGTTCGCACTCGAAGACAGGTTGGGGGCTTGGGTTGGGGTTTGGGTATTACCATATTTTTTAGCGATTATTTCAGTCCCTTATTCGTGGGGCCGGTCATGCGCACACTAACTGACAAATATAAAATTTCTCGTGAAAAGTTGGCTTACATTTGTGATTCCACCTCCGCCCCCATGATTGCCCTGATTCCTTTTACGGGCTGGGCGGTGTATATGGGCGGACTCACCATTGGAATCGGTCCTGTTACGGATCAGGCGGCCGCCATGGATCTTTATATTCATAGTATCCCCTTTAATTTTTATTCATTTCTGGCTATTGGTATGGTGGGTCTATTAGCTATGAATATTATTCCGGATTTTGGTCCCATGAAAAAAGCTGAAGACCGTGCCAAGAATGAAGGGAAAGTTTTAAGAGATGGCGCCGTCCCGATGATGGGCAAAGAACTCACAAACCTGGAAGTGTCAACCACGGGGAAACCCAATATTTATTTGAACTTCATTATTCCAATTTTGCTTGTTGTGGGCATCAATCTGATAAGTTTTATCGTTTATGGGAAAATTGCCATACTTCAGAGTTATCTTACGGTATGTACTCTTTTTGCTATTACCATGATATTACAAAAAATAGATAATCTACAGGGAGTTATGCAAACAGTCATGGCCGGGATGAAAGGCGTCATGCCAGCAGTGACTATTTTAGCGCTGGCATTTTGCATCAATACCATCAGCCGGGAATTAAAAACTGCTGAATATGTCGTTTCCCTGACGGAAGCATGGCTGCTGCCCAATTTACTGCCCATGATCACCTTTTTTCTGGCGGGCTTCATCAGTTTTGCCACGGGAACTTCCTGGGGGACATATGCCATCATGATTCCCATTGCCATGCCCCTGGCGTTTCAATTTTCCGGCGGTGAAGTCAATACACTTATTTACAGCACCTTTGCAGCGGTGGCCGGCGGCGGTGTATTTGGGGATCATTGTTCACCCCTATCGGACACAACTGTCCTTTCATCCTTGGGAAGCGCATGTGACCATATTGACCATGTTAAAACACAACTGCCATATACCTTGATTGCCGGGGGAATTGCCATGGCATTTTATTTTGGTTTAGGATTTATGGGATGAAAGTACTTGTTTTAGGATGCGGAATGCAGGGCCGGGCCGTGATCTATGATTTACTCAAAAGTGATATCGTTACAGAAATTGTTGGTGCAGACATGGTAGAGCCCAAATTAAATCCGGACATTTTTTCACATTTGGATAAATTTTCGTTTGTTACCATTGATGCCAACGACCGGATAGATTTACGGAAAAAAATGAATTGTGGCGCAGATATTATTTTAGATATGCTTCCCCGGGAATTGACACGAATCGTGACAGAATTAGCCGTAGAAATTGGGACCCATTTGGTGAATGCCAATTATGGGAAAGGGTTGGACGATCTTCACGATAAAGCCGTGGCAAAAGGAATTTCCATTATGCCTGAAATGGGATTTGACCCGGGGATTGATTTGGTCATCGCCGGTGAAGCAGTACGGCAGTTTGATGAAATTCATGAATTACACAGTTATGGCGGTGGACTGCCGGAAGCAGCGGCTATTGATAATCCACTGAAATATAAAATTACCTGGACCTTTGCCGGCGTTTTGGATTCAACAAATCAACCTGCCCGGATGATGAAAAATGGTGAGGAAATCCATATTTCTGCACAGGATATTTATAAGGTAGAGAATATTCATTTAGTTGATATTCCCGGAGTGGGAGACTTGGATGCCATTTACAATCGGGATGCTCTTTTGTTTGCCGAAAAATTTGGAATTGAAAAAACGGTAAAATCTACTGGACGATATACACTGCGCTGGCCCGGATTTGCACCCATTATTCATACATGGATGAAATTTGGTATGCTGTCCAAAGAGCCGTTGGATTGGCTGCCCGAGAATATGTCACCGCAGGATTATTTATGTAAATTGCTGGAACCCCAATTACAATTGGGCGAACAGGAACGGGACGTGTGTATTCTTCGGGTGGATGTGAAAGGTATACGGAATGGACAGCCGGAACGACACCTTTATCACGTTATTGATTACCGGGACCTGGAAACAGGATTTACAGCCATGAATCGTACTGTGGGTTTCCCGGCTAGCATTGCTGCTCAAATGATTATGAAAGGTGAAATTTCAGAAAAAGGACTTTTGTCGCCCATCCACCACATGCCGTTTGATTCCTTTGTGGAAGAACTTGGGAAGCGGGGGATAAAGGTCACAAAAACCAACAATTAATTGATTACTAATTTTTCTGCTGTCAGATCTAAACATAGCCGTGCTTTTTCAATCAATTCATCAATTTCATTTTGTGACATAACTAAAGGAGGTGAAATAATCATTTTATCACCTACGGCTCTCATGATGAGTCCATTGTTGAAGCAGAAATCCCGGCAAATTGTACCCACACCCAACTCTTCAGGAAATGCTTCCCGGGTATCTTTATTTTTAACAAGCTCTACTGCTCCAAACATACCAATACCACGAGCTTCGCCAACAAGAGGGTGATTCTCTAACTCATTCCAACGTTTTTGTAAATAGGGTCCTGTGATATTTGCGACTTTTTCAATCATTTTTTCATCTTTCATTATACGGATATTTTCAATTGCTACCGCACAGGCTGCAGGATGCCCTGAATAAGTGAAGCCATGATTAAAATCACTTCCCTTATTGATAACAGTTTCTGCGACACGGTCTCCTACCATGAGTCCGCCAATGGGTAAATAACCAGATGATAATCCTTTGGCTATGGGCATGAGGTCAGCTTCAATGCCAAAATAAGTGGATCCAAACCACTCACCCATTCTTCCAAATCCACAAATTACTTCATCTGCAACAAGTAGAATACCATATTTATGACAAATTCTCTGAATTTCAGGCCAATAAGTTGTAGGTGGAATTATAACTCCTCCGACTCCCTGTACCGGTTCTCCAATAAAGGCAGCCACACGATCTATCCCAATCTCCTTTATACGAGTTTCTAATGCTTGGGCGGTTTTCAATCCAAATTCTTCAGGATCCATATCGCCTCCATTTAAATACCAATACGGCTGGGCGATATGTTCAATATCATGCAAAATGCCACCTTGGGCGTGCATCCCTTTCATACCACCTAAGCTAGACCCTGCAACTGTGCTTCCATGGTAAGCATTTTCACGGCTGATGATGACTGTTTTTTCAGGCTTACCTTCCAATGACCAATAATGACGAACCATGCGAACCATTGTATCATTTGCTTCGGAACCGGAATTGGTAAAAAATACATGGTTAAATTGTGATGGGGAAATATCAACCAACATTTTTGATAATTCAACAGCTGGTGGATGGGTAGTTTGGAAAAAATTGTTATAATAAGGAAGCTCCTCCATTTGATTGGCTGCAGCATCCACTAGCTCCTTACGTCCGTAACCGATATTTACACACCATAGGCCCGCCATTCCATCCAATATCTTGTTTCCATCCGAATCCCAAAGATAAACACCATCAGCTCGTGTGATTACACGGGCTCCTTTTTCCATTAACGCTTTGTGGTCTGTAAATGGGTGGATATGATGTTGTCCATCAAGCGCTTGTAGTTGTTTTGTATCATAAGTTTTTGTCATAGAGAATCCTGTCTATTTTGTATTAGCTCGATTAAAACATGTTTTCCCAAATGCTTCTAAAATTGCTTTATAAAAAGGTATTTCCATCACTTTCCATTCCGGGTGCCACTGTACACCCAGAGCGAAGTTTTTAGCATTCTTTACAGAAAAGGCTTCGATTAAACCATCGGGTGCGACAGCTTCAATGTCTAGATTCTTTCCCAATTTATTAATTCCCTGCCAGTGGACTGAATTTACCAATGGATTTTCTTCGTCTGTTAATTTAGCTAAAACGCCATTTTCTGTAAGTGCAACACGGTGTGAAAAATCATATTGAACATTAATATTTTGTTTAGTATCTGGGCGATGATCGTTCATGCCTTTAGCATGATGAACTTCTTGGTGTATTGAACCACCGTATGCAACATTCATTTCTTGAAATCCTCGGCAAATTGCTAGAAGAGGAACTCCAAACTCCACCGCTTCAGTTATGAGAGGCAATATAGTTTCATCTCGTCTGGCATCGTGTTTTGTATTTGGTTTGCTAGTTGGACCATTATAATGATGAGGTTCTATATTTGAATAACTGCCCGTCAGCATGATGCCATCAACTGTTGATAACAATTGTGTAAGATCTAGTTTATCAGCAAGAGAAGGAATAAGTATTGGAAAACCATTAATGGCATTTACAACAGCAGTAATATATTTATCTCCCGTTTGGTGATACGTAAACTGTCCTTGTTTTTCAAAACAAGTTGATATGCCGACAATGGGTTTTATCATCAATTATTTTTTAAATAGTTTCAAAAAAGTAAAATATCAGCTCCGAAGGTAATTATAGAGATTTAAACAAAAAAATCTTTCTTATAAGTCAATCTTAATATTAAAAACGTTATAACTGAATACTTGCTGATAATATTCAGATGTATTATGCTCTAAGATTAAATATGGTCAAATCAAAACAAAAAGAATGTAATACTTTTCTTATGGAAAACCCTGATATCAGCGGAGTTGATTTGTTAATTGCTGATCTAAATGGGGTTATCAGAGGAAAACGCATTGCCTCAAATGCTCTGGAAAATGTGTATAAAAATGGTGTTTATTTTACAACCTCATTATTTGCGCTAGATATAAATGGAGATACAATTGAAGAAACAGGCCTTGGGATTGTTCAAGGAGATGGTGACAGCACATGTTTTCCAATTCCAAAAACTCTGACCACTGCGCCATGGCAAAAAAAATCGATGGGACAATTATTATTGACTATGGTTGATGGTAATGATAAACCTGTTTTTGCAAATCCACGACAGGTCCTGAATCAAATTTTAGAGCGATTTAACGTATTGAAGTTGACTCCGGTAGTAGCTGTTGAGTTGGAATTTTATTTATTAGATAACAGAAGAGATGGGAAGAGACGACCTCAACCTCCCATTTCAATTGAAACCGGAAAACGGGAAAGTAATACCCAAGTATATGCAATTGATAATTTGGATGATTATGGAGATTTTTTAAGCGATGTTTCTTCTGCTGCAATAGAACAAGGAATTCCGGTTTATACAGCTGTTGCTGAAAATGCACCTGGTCAATTTGAAATAAATTTAAAACATGAAGCAGATTCCTTATCTGCATGTGATAATGCTATTTTGTTAAAAAGGTTAATCAAGGGAGTTGCGAAAAAATATGGTATGCAAGCCACATTCATGGCAAAACCTTATAGTGATTTAGCAGGGAATGGTATGCATATTCATATGAGTGTTCTAGATGAAAAAGGAAATAATGTATTTAGTAACCCTAAAGAAATTATAGGCTCTAAAGCACTTCAATATGCCATAGGAGGACTAACGGCTACTATGAATGATTTCATGGCCGTATTTTGTCCCAATGCTAATTCTTATAGACGGTTCCAACCCAATATATTTGTTGCACTGGCCCCTACGTGGGGTGTTGATAATCGTACAGTTGCTGTTAGAATACCCACGAGCCCTGAAAGCGAAAAACGAATTGAACACCGTATTTCCGGTGCGGATGCCAATCCCTATTTAGTAGTTGCTGCTTTGCTGGCAGGAATTCATTATGGTATAACTAAAAAAATAAAACCACCTAAAATATCCACAGGTGATGCCAGTCTAGACCATCCGCCTTCATTGACTTTAAGCATGATTGAAAGTTTAAATTCATTTACGAATAGTTCTTTTACTAAAGAGTATTTCGGGCAGAATTTTTGTGAGCATTATCGCATTTTCAAAACTATTGAAATGGATCGATTTAATAAACATGTTACGCCTATTGAATTAGATTGGTTTTTAAGAACTGTATAAAATTTGAAACAATATAATTTAAGGGAAAAATTAAGATGACACTGAATTCCATAAATCCTGCAAATGGACAAGAAATTGCTTCCTACGAAGAAATGACTTTAGGGGAAGTAGGTACCATTATTGCGGATGTTAATTTTGCCTATCAGGACTGGAAACAAACATCTTTTGCTCACCGTGCCACTTTATTAAAAAGAGTGGGAAAAATCTTTCAAGCTAGGAAGGAAGGCTTGGGGCGACTCATGACGTTGGAAATGGGGAAACCATATTCCCAAGCAGTAGCGGAAGCAAATAAATGTGCATCTGTATGTGATTATTATGCGGACAATGCTGAAAGAATTTTAGCAAACCAGTTTATCGAAACGGATGCATCAAAAAGCTATGTGGCCTTCCGTCCCATTGGAATTGTCTTTGCAATAATGCCCTGGAATTTCCCATTCTGGCAAGTGTTGCGGTTTGCAGCTCCTGCCCTCATGGCCGGGAATGTGGGAATTTTAAAACATGCATCGAATGTGCAGGGCTGTGCTTTGGAGATTGAAAAGATATTCCACGACGCGGGATTCCCAAAGAATATTTTTCGGACTCTGGTTATTGGTTCAAAATATGTAAAAGATGTTATTAATAATCCACTTGTGAAAGCAGTGACATTAACTGGAAGCACGCCAGCTGGAAAAGCGGTAGCAGCCCAAGCAGGATCTGTATTGAAAAAGACTGTTTTAGAATTAGGCGGTAGTGACCCTTATATTATTTTGGAAGACGCAGACCTTGACCAAGCCATCACTGCTTGTATGATTGGGCGATTCTTAAACACAGGACAAAGCTGCATTGCGGCAAAGCGGTTTATTGTGGTTGAACCTATTTTGGATGAATTTAGAAGTAAATTAATTGAAGCCATGAAAGCCCAAAAGTGGGGCGACCCATTTGATGAGGACGTGAATATCGGTCCTATGGTAAATATCAGGTCACGAGATGAAGTGCATGAAAAAGTCACAGCCAGTTTAGAAAATGGGGCTGAATTATTGGTGGGTGGAGAAGTGCCGGATGTAGAAGGTGCCTTTTATCCAGCAACATTACTTGATAATGTAAAACCAGGAATGCCAGCTTTTGATGATGAAATATTTGGACCAGTTGCTTCCATTATTCCAGTGAAAGATGAAGCTGAAGCTATTCGTTTGGCGAACCAGACACCCTTTGGATTAGGTGGCGCAGTTTTCACCAGAGATTTAGAAAAAGGAGAAAGAATTGCTGCAAATGAAATTGAAGCAGGATGCTGTTTTGTAAATGATTTTGTTCGTTCAGACCCCCGACTACCTTTTGGTGGAATTAAAGAATCGGGTTATGGTCGGGAACTTTCTGAAGTTGGGATTCGGGAGTTTACCAATATGAAGACTGTTTATATTCGGTAGATTTTAAACTGGATCGATTATTTATTAAGTTCGCTCAAATAATATTTATCAAAAGCAGCGAGCAAACTTTCCTGTCCTGAATATGGAGCAGGGGAATATTTTTTAGACTGGATTCCCAATTGAGATAATTCTGATATGTACCAATCCTGTTTATTAGTCATATCCCAGAAATCGATGGCATCTTGTGGTTTATACTTCCCGGATTCCACAACGTCTTTTGAAAAGAGCCAGAAACAGGTAACTTTACATTTATCTACGCCATTTGGCCAAACCGTGTGATACATAACATATTCCGGGTGGAGACTCAAAAGCATATTGGGGAAAATGGCATAATAATACACTCGGTTTAAGTTTTTATCTGTTATACCACTTAATGGCGGGCAACATAATTCACCGCTAGCGGTGATACTGTCTTTGTCATCATTGAAATCCATATAACCACCTAAAAAAGGACCTTCGTGAAGATCATTTCTGCCGCCCATATAATTGTGAATGGCAGCCAGTTCGGGATGAAGAATAGGGCAGTGGTAACATTCGCAATAATTTTGGACAACTAATTTCCAGTTACCTTTTACGTTGTACTTGATAGTTTTCTGAATAACCAAATTAGAAATATTCCAGGGGCTAAAACGATCTTTTAAAGGCGCAAAAACAGAATCGAAGTCTTCCGGTTCATCAGACAAATTGATAAAAATAAATCCTTCCCATTCTGCCAGCGGTACCGAATGAAGCGGGTAATCTTTTTTATCGAATCCATCCACTGAATCCATATGTGGAGCGCCAATTAGTTTACCTTTTAAGTTATAAGTCCAGCCATGGTAACCGCATTGAATGGATTTTGAAAATTGTCCCGATTCATTTTTACAAATCCGCGTTCCACGGTGGCGGCATACATTAAAATGTGCTTTCAATTCTCCGTTTTCATCCCGTAGGATAATAATGCTCTCTTTGCCAATATTGATCACTTTATATTGTCCATTTTCTGCAAAGTCCAATGAGCGCCCGGCGCAGATCCAATTATTCAGGAAAAGGTTTTCATATTCCTTATGGAGAATATTTTGACAGGTATAATATTTCCGCTCTAATGTATGAGCACCCGGTTCCAGAGTTTCTGCTGTTATTTTAAATTTCATTTAATGATCATCCTCATCGTAAATCCACATGGGTTCTGTTTTGCCAGCTCTTTCAAAACCCATTGATTTATAAAATTTCACTGCATCTCCATCGGCAATCAATGCTTGCTGGCGAAAATCAGAATATTTTTCTTGAAATGCAACCATCATTTTCCGGCCAATGCCCTGTCCCTGAAAATCCGGATGATCTGACATATGGGGATAATACACCACCAAATGGCCATCGGAGATTCGAGCCGTCACCAACAAATGGAAATTCCGTAGCGCAGCCATTAATTGCTTGAGTTTTTTGGCAGACGACCATTCATTTGCGCCATATAACGCCAGAACTTCATCTTCATTTATTTGGTCGTGTAAGTTTATTTCAACATTCACTTTAATATTTCCCTTGCTGCATTAAACCCATTGGTTCCATGGAGTCCGCCCCCGGGATGTGTTCCCGGTCCACAGAGATATAAATTCTCAATGGGTGATTTATATTGGGCTGTACTTATGGTGGGTCGCATAAACATGAATTGATCCAAAGTCATTTCTCCATGATTCAAATTTCCTTCTGTGAGTCCAAATTGGCTTTCTAAATCCATAGGGGAAAGTACGGATGACGATTCAATCAGTGATGAAATCCCGGGAGCATAATTCTCTAAAACCTGAATCACATTATTTTTCAATTGGTCTTTTAATTCTTTGGACCAATTCATTCCCCGTAGATGATAGGGCGCATATTGAACTGAGGCGGAAAGAACATGCTTTCCTACCGGCGAAAACTCAGGGTTTATTACCGTTGGTATGGTGAATTCCACATAAGGGTTTTCTGCCATGCGACCATACTTTACTGAATCAGACGTTCGTTCTAAATATTCAATAGAAGGGCTGGCGGAAAAAATCATGCCCATTTGATCTTCTTGAATACCGTTTATTTTTGGCAATCCATTTAAAGCAAAATGAATCCGGGCTGTGCTGCCTCGGTATTTAATATTTCGTAGTTGGGTTGCAAAAGTTGGATTCAGTTTTGATGGTCCCACCAAATTAATAAAGGTATTCCGGGGGTCTAATCCGGATACGACTTGGTCTGCTTGAATTGTTTCGCTACTTTCCAAGGTCACACCGTTGCAAACACCGTTTTCCACATTGATGGCACAGACTTTTGAATTTGTTCGAATTTCTACATTTACAGATTCAGCGGATAGTTTTACAGCATTTGCCAATTCACTCGTCCCGCCTTTTACAAATTGTACATTGTGAAATACGCCTTTACTATGGACGTGCTGATGCAAAAGATTTAGTCCTGTAGCTGCAGCGAATGGACCAAATGAAAGATGGTGAATTCCTGCTGTAGAAATGGCGGCCCGGAGTAATTCATTTTCGAACCACTCGTCAACCAACTCCGGCATCATCATAGGTGCTACCCGCATAAAATCTACCAAACCACGGGTGCCGTGTTTCCGGATAGGGGATAACATTGAGCGCATGGAGAATGCTTCTTTTAATCCGATGTTGGGCAATTTGGGGGGTGTCAATTCATAGAGTTTTTCTAAAAAGTGAGTCAGTTTATCAATGTATTCCGTGAACTGTTTCCACACCTTTGCATCTTTTTCTGAATGGTTGGCAATGGAACCTGCCGTTTCATTCGGGTCACGATGAAATACAATATGCTGGCCTTGAGTGTCCAACGCAATTCGGACTATATCAGGAGAGTGAAGCTCCAATCCGTGAGACTCAAGATTCAATTGTTTCATGACTCGGGGATCGATCCATTTTACAACATCGTTGATCACATTGCATTTGAATCCCGGTGCAAACTCGGAAGTGGATGCCAAACCGCCAACTTGATCTCTTGTTTCAAAGAGTAAAACTTCCCCCCCCGATTGGCCTAAAATGGATGCGGTAATCAAACTGTTTAATCCACCGCCAATGACGATAATATCAAACTGGCTCATGACCAAATTCCTAATATCTTTTTAGCAGCCATTTCGCCAGGTGATCCGGTAATTCCGCCGCCGGGGTGCGTTCCCGAACCACATTGATAATAATTCTTAATTGGTGTTGTATAATCGGCCCATTTTACGGCCGGTCGCATGGTAAACAGTTGCTGTAGTGAAAGTTCACCATGAAATATATTACCTTCCGTCAAACCAAATATGGATTCCAGATCTGCCGGTGTCAATACTTGCCGGTGTAGAATAATATCTTTGATATTGGGAGCATAACGGGCGATAGTATTTATTACAACATCCCCGAATGCTTCACGTTTCTGATCGTTCCAGCCACCTTTTATATCGTAAGGCGCATACTGAACAAAACATGACATGACGTGTTTCCCCGGTGGCGCCATATCCGGATCTATAACCGATGGCAGAATAATATCCATATAGGGTTCTTGAGAAAAATTGCCATACTTGGCGTCGTCATAAGCCCGCTCTAAATGATCATAACTGGGGCTGATTGAAATGGCACCCCGCAGATGGTGACCATCGCCGGGCAGACAGGTAAAGTTCGGGAGAGCATCCAATGCCAAGTTCACTTTCCCAGATGATCCACGAATACGGAAGTTTTTTATATCGGTCACAAAATCTGAAGGTAGATCACTCTCGTCCACCATTTTTAAAAAGGTTAGTTTTGGATCCAAGCCGGAAATAACAATATCCGAACAGTATTCATCGCCATTTTCCAGGGCCACACCCACAGCGCGACCATTTTTGACGATCACTTTTTCCACCGATGCTTCCGTCATTATATCAGCGCCGAAATGTTCTGCGGAACGGGCGATAGCCATGCTCACAGCGCCGGTGCCGCCCCGCTGAAATCCCCATGCGCGGAAAGCTCCATCAATATCGCCCATATAATGGTGCAGCATCACATAAGCCGAACCGGGAGAGCGTGGACCCATGAATGTGCCAATAATTCCACTGGCGGACATGGATGCTTTCAGGGGCTCGAACTCGAACCATTCATCCAAAAAGTCCGCAGAACTCATGGTCATTAGTTTGGTCAAATATTCAAATTGTTCACTGCTCAAGGATTTAAAATGATCTAATAATTTTTTCATGGCGCCCATATCAGACAAGCTGGGACGAATGGCGTTGGGAGCCACTGTTTCTAATATGGGACGCACTGCCATGCCGATCTGCCCCATGGCTGGGCCAAAGCGCATATATGTTTCAGCATCTTTTCGAGAATGACGTGCAATTTCACGATAGGTTTGATCGGCGTCTGCGGTTCGCAGCAAATAATCATTATCCAAAGGTGTGAATGTGCTTTCCAACGGAAGCAGCTCTAATCCGAATTTGGGCAACATCAACTCCCGCATCACATTGGGCTTCATAAGACTCACTACATAAGAGCAGACCGAAAATTTGAATCCGGGATAAATTTCTTCCGTAACAGCAGCACCGCCCAGAATATATCGTCGTTCTAACACCAGAACTTTTTTCCCAGCGCGACTCAAATATGCCGCAGCCGTCAGGCCATTATGTCCACCACCAATGACAATGGCATCGTATTTATTTACTGTGGACATGAGCGTTTCCTTTCCGGATCAAAAAAGGGCGTTTTTACGATTCGTGCCGGGGTGAGTTTTCTAAAATGTTCTACTTTCAATTCGAAATCCAATTGTGTGTTTTCTTTAGCATATTCAGCTTTTACATGAGCCAATGCAATATATCTTTTTAAGATGGGTGACCAGGTACCGCTTGTAGCATACCCCACTTGCTCATTCCCTTTGTACAAAGGCGTACTGGTTCGCCATGCTGTGCCTGGGAGTCTGGGCGGAAGACCAACTTTTCTATAATGGTTTTCCAGTTCATTCCACTCAATTTCGATGCCTACAAATTCCCATTCCGGTCCCCGGGCTTGTTCTGCTGCCAATGCTTTTTTCCCAATAAAATCTTTTTTCTTCAATTTCACAGCCCAGCCCAACCCAAGTTCGTAGGGAGAAGATTTTCTCGATTCAATTATGGCGTGGCGCGTGGATATATAATCAATATCAAGCAGGATGAGCCCCGCTTCAATTCGGGCAATGTCTAACGCTTGAAGACCTGTAGGCGTAATGCCGTAAGGTTTTCCTTTTTCTAAAAGCAGATCCCAAACATCCAATGCATCTTTCGGATCCATCCAAATTTCGTATCCTAAATCACCCGTGTATCCCGTACGGGAAATTGAAACGGGAATATCACCAAAATGTGTGTCCGTCATCCAAAAGAATTTTAGACTATCCAAAGATTCGCTTGCGATAATATTCAAAATGGTTCGGGAATTAGGTCCTTGCAATGCAAGACTGGCAGTCGTTTTGGAATCGTCTGAAACGGATAATTCCATTCCTGCAGCGTTGGTGTCAAGCCATTCTAAATTGGGCTCGGCACTGGTGATGCGGAATTTATTTTCCGATAATCTTTGGACTGTGCCATCATCAATTTGTTTACCGTCTTCATCGCACCAGGGCGTGTACATGACTTGTCCCACTTTGCAGATTTTAATATTCCGTGTCACCAATCGATCCAGAAAACGTTGCGCATCAGGACCTTCAATAATGTATTTGTATAAAGGTGTAATATCCAAAAGTGCAGCCTTGGTGCGAATAGCAAAATATTCATTATCATGGGTAAGTTCGTATTGGGTGGCCGCAAGATAGCCAGACCAACGTCGCCATTCCTGGGATTCATTCAGTTTAGATGTGCGCTCAAAAAATGGAGATAATTTGAGTTGTGTTTCTGCTGTGAACGGATTGTTGTAACTCATTCTACTAATCTCAAAAATGGTCGTGTTAAACAAGTGGGGCCGCCAGCACCTTTGATTGATATTTCTGATCCATCGTAGGTATGGACATCCACACCTTCCGTTTCCAATCGTTGTTGCGTAATGGGGTTGCTAGCTATCATGATCACTTTTCGTGGTGCTACAGCCAATACGTTACATCCCATTGACTCATATTCTTCATCCGGGACTTCTATAAGTTTAATTTGTCTGTCGAGAAGATATTGCCGAAATGAAACGGGGAGCAATCTGGAATACACCAAATACACATCATGGTCAATTGGAGAAATATTGCTCATGAGATGGAGACAATCTGCAGGCCCGGTCCAATGGGGCAGCGGGACGGTAATCACTTTATCCACGTGTTGACCTAATAATGCTTTGAATTGGCGAATACCTTCAGCATTGGTACGATAACCTTCCCCAACAGCCACGGTACGTTCATCGATCCAAACGACATCGCCACCTTCTAAAGCCCCGGGTAATTCAATGCGCCCGAGAATTGGAACGCCAATGGAATCAAAGTAGGCTTCCACGGCTTTTGATTCGGGCACCCGGGCATCCTTGCCCATAGTGCAAAGAATGACACCACCATTGGAAACAACACAAGGATCATGGGTGTAAACTGAATCTAAAGAAGTGGTATCCTTTGCAGGTAAAAAATGAATTTCTATAACACATGATTCCAAGAATTCCACGAATTTATCATAATCGGAAATTGCTTTTTCAAAATCAGGTACACCGAAATAATTTAGTTGTGGTGATTCTTGATCAACCTTGGATTGATTTTGATATGCGTCTTTGGGGTGTTTGATTAAAATCCGTTTGATAGGGTCCACCATACTCTGGCAGCCGAAATTTTTATTCATGGGAGCTTCCACACCAAGCCACAATCATATTTGCAATAATTTTCACAGTTGTGATTACCTCATCAATTTCTACATATTCGTTGGCCGCATGAGCCAAACGGACATCTCCCGGACCAAATAGAACGGCGGGAATATGGGCATGATTTGTGAAGAGTCGCAAGTCAGATCCGTAAGTCACACCCTCAATTATAGGTGCATCACCGGTTGTTTGATGATAACAATCTGAAAGTGATTGTATGAGCGGATGATTTATATCAGTTTTCCCCGATTCAAATTGCCCTTCAAACCATTCCACTATGGGAAGATTCTCTTTCAGCCAATCGTCCGTTTCTGAAATAGTTTGAAGGTGGGTCTCGAATGCATCTCGTGCGTCCTGCGCTGACTCACCTGGGAAAACGCCCAAACGTCCTTCTACAACAACAGATTCCGGTACGGTGGAATGCCATTCTCCGCCTTTAATGGTTCCAATATTTATGGGTGCCACACGATCTTTGAATTCATAATATTTTATATCGAACGATTGATGCCGTTCTTTTTCAAATTTCAAAATTGATTGATGAATCAAATGGAATTTTTCAATGGCGCTGACACCGTCCCAACGCATAGCCGCATGGGTAGCTTTCCCCTGAACTTTTAACCGAAAGGTAAGGGCTCCCGATTGGGTGGGACATACTTTTAACGATGTAGGCTCCAGGATGATAGTTGCATCAGCGGTATATCCTTTAACAATATTTGTAAGTGTCCCGCAACCACCGGATTCTTCTCCAACAACACTTTGAATCATCACATTTCCCGTGGGTTCAAATCCAATACACTGAAGAATCTGGACTGCAAAAATCCCCGAAGCCAATCCCGCTTTCATATCGCAGGACCCACGTCCATAAATACGATTATTATTTACGGAACCTGACCAAGGTGATTCATCCCATAGTTCCAAAGGACCGGTGGGCACGACATCTACATGACCATTGAGAATGATGGATTTGTCACCGCCATCATTTTTCCAATGCCCAACAACATTATATCGGGAGTCTGGAGAATAGCCATCATCACAAAAAGCAGGGTGGTTTTTTAAGTCGTCAAAGTAGACAGGGACTTTTTCTGGTGCAAGTCCGAGAGTTTCAAGTTTTTCGCTAATTAATTTCTGAACGGAACCTTCATCATTGGCTAAACTGGGAGATTGAACCAAAGATTGAATGTATGAAACAATTTCCCCACGAGCAGCATTAACTGCGGAATCGATTTGATGTTTTATGTCAATCATTTTTTTTCCAATAATAATAGAGGGGCAATCCGGCTAATATTAATCCAGTGCCTATGGCCGCATCTCTAGGCGCTTGTAAAATGGTATTGACCGTTAGAAAAATAGCGAATAAAATAAATATGATTGGTATCCACGGATAGAATGGTGTTTGGTAAGGCCGTTCCATATCTGGTTTTTTCTTCCGGAGAATAATCACCGCCCCGGCAGACATACCGTAGAAAATCCAGGATGCAAAAATAATGTACGTTATTAGTTGATTAAATGTACCTGTAAATGTAAGAACACATGCCCAAACACATTGGATTATCAAAGCATTAGCAGGGGATTGAAATTTGGGGTGGATAAATGCTGCCTGTTTAAAAAATCTATTATCTCTTGCCATAGCATAATTTATTCGGGCACTGGTAAGTACAAATCCATTATTAGCTCCTAATAGGGATATTAGAATAATCACCGTGACAACAATTGCGCCACTCTTACCTAAAAAGACAGAAGCTGCATCTGACATGACAAGATTAGAGTTAATCATACCATTAAATCCTAATATATAAACAAGAACAAAATTGAGTGCCAAATAAACTGATACAACAATAATCATACACAATATTAATGATAAGGGGATATTTCGACCGGGATTTTTGATCTCCCCGGCAACATATGTAACAAAGATCCAGCCATCAAAAGTCCAAAGTACAGCCACCATAGCGAGACCAAGAGGACCTACAAGACTGGTGAATGATAGATCGGAAAAAATGGGTTTAAAATTTCCTGCATTTCCACCACCCATAAAAAGACCCAAGAGGATAATTCCAAAAATTGCACCGAGTTTTGTAAAAGTGAAAAGATTTTGAAACCGTGCCCCAGATTTCACATTTATAATGTTGATGATTGTTAATATAGTTATAATTACAACCGCAATTCCTTTAATTGATACATCTGTCATAGGAAAGAAAAACCCCAGATATTCTGAAAATGCCACACCAACCGCTGCTATAGATGCAGTATTGATTACAGCCACAGCAGACCAGCCATAGAGATAACCCCAGATAGGCCCGTATGCTTCACTTAAGTAGACATATTGTCCTCCCGTCCTAGGCATGGCAGCACCTAGTTCTGCTACAGAAAGGGCACCAAATAGACTCACAATTCCGCCTAATATCCATACCAGGAAAAAAAGTGAAGAAGAATGAGCATAAAGGGCTACAGTAGCAGGAACCATGAAAATACCCGAACCAATGATTCCACCCGTATTGATCATAGTGGCATCCAACAGAGTGAGAACGCGTTTTAGTTTTTTAGGAGGGGAAGTAGGTCTCATAATAATGGAGAGTTTATGAAAACCAACTAGGTTATAACAATAAAGAAAAAGTAATTATCACTGCTTAAAATATTACTTATAATGTATTGATAATAAAGAAAAGACGTTCATGATCATGGTGTCCCGTTAAATAAGGAAACGCACAAATCAATTGTGATCCCGGTGCGACTCGAACGCACGGCCAATGGCTTAAAAGGCCACTGCTCTACCAACTGAGCTACGGGATCAACAAAGTGAAAATTTCGGGGCGAAAATTACATGAAATCATCCCCAGATGCATAGAAAATACATTAATATTTTCTGTTAATTTTCTTGTAAAATAGTAAAAGTGGGTGTTATTTCATGTTCATTGATAAGATGAAAAGTAAAAAGGTGTAGCAAAAATGGTGTCAGAAAAACTTTCTGACCTTTCACTTGAATATGAAATTGGCAAATCAGTGTTTATTGAAAATAGGGAATGGATTATTGCTGAAATCCAAACAGGGTTGATAAAGCTTCAGAGAGAACGAGTAGATGGCACAAGTAGTACAATGGATATAAGCAAAAATGATTTGCAAAAACGAGTGAATGAGTCACAATATTAGTTTGAAAATTGAAATAAGTTAATAACTGAAAATCAATCTAATGTTCCTTCGATGCATGTTGTATCGAATCCTCCCCGTTTGTTATAAATGGTTGTAATTAACAATCGATTCGTTTCAAGCGTTTTATATAAATCATTATAGATGCGTTTAGTCACTTCCTCCTGAAAAATCCCTACATTGCGGAAACTAATAAAATAATATTTAAGTGACTTAAGTTCGATACATTTCTTTCCCAAGGGGTAATATTCGATTTTTATATATGCAAGATCTGGTAATCCACTGAAAGGACATACAGCACTAAATTCATCTGTTTCAGTCTTAATATATTGATTTGGGCTGTCAAATTGAAATGTTTCAAGATAATCTGGCTTTATGAGTTCTTCTCCCCCAAACTCAAGTTTTAATCCTTCTGCTTTTGCCATGATATATTTCCTTTATATATAGTTATGTGACCCCGGAAGGACTCGAACCTTCAACCAATGGCTTAAGAGGCCACTGCTCTACCAATTGAGCTACGGGGCCATTTTGTATTTACTATGTTATCTTTGCCGTAGCATTATCCCGAAAAATGAGCTGGCAAAGTTAGATATCAGTAAACGTAAGTCCAACAATATTGACGCTTATATTCTAAAGAGTACAAAGAGAGCACCTTAAATTATTATTTTTACATTTTCTCTATTGCTCTGAATTCTCCTACCATGTATTTTTGGTCTGCCTTTGAGCCGTGAATTTATAGTTTTGAGTTTGCGTTTGAAGAGGTTGGCAAATAAAAAGTGAAATGGCTCCGGGTTGGCGTTCGGAGCCATTGTCGTATTTATTAGTTGTAAATTCTATCTGTTCTTTGAAAATGGGGGCGACCGGTTTCGACGGGATATGATCGTTGTTAAACTGCATGCGGAGATTCCGGAATTCTCCTAAATCATCCGGACATTCATACATGCCGATTACGGCTACATGGCAGCAGCTTAAGACTACTGCCCGTCCTTTACTTAATTTACTTGTGGTTAGGTAAAAGGGCGTCGACTACGCAAGTTGCTCTTAATATGCGCCCATAGTATTGAGATAAGATCTTTTGGGCTGGTTCCGCTATTTGTTTGTCGCTGGCCATTTGCGGAATAAGTTCCTGCCAGGAGACTAAGCGTGTAGATGTTTTATGAAGATTTATTTCGGACGGGAGTTCGAATCTCCCCGCCTCCACTCGACTTCGCTCTTTTTGAGTGAAGTCGACCGCGCTGAAGTTCTTTATTAAAAAAACGGAAGTGGAAAAATCACTTTACATATATCGTATTACAGCAGTTACTCCATTGATTACGAATTGAACTGCGATAACCATCAAGATCAAACCCATAATACGCTGAACAATTCTCATGCCTGTTACGCCAAAGCGCTGGGTGATCTTATCACCGCCCAAAAATATGAATCGAACTGTCAACATTACCAGTATAATTGAAAAAATTAATGTTACAAAATTAAATGTTGATTGCGTTTGACCCGAAAGTAGCAAAGCTCCTGTAATTGCACCAGGTCCGGTAATTAGCGGAATTCCTACAGGTGTATAAGCAATCTCATTAGCGGAAATAAATTCTTCCTGTTCTTGAGCTGTTGTCCGTGTTCTACCTACTTTTGCATCCAGCATATTCAATCCGCTACGGAAAAAAATAATACCGCCCATAATTTGAAATGCCTCAAGTGTAATACCAAAAAATGAAAAAACAATTGAACCAAATAATGCAAAAATTATCAGAGTAACTGTACCGATAAAAGCACCTTTTTTAGCAATTAAAATACGATCATTGCTTTTATAACCTTCTGTCATCGATAAAAATATGGGAGTAATTCCCAAAGGATTCACGAGTGGTAATAAGGTTGAAATGCAGAGTATAAAAAATTCTAATTCAGTATTGATTAAATTTAACATTTACATGCGTTCAGGTGCAGTAATACCCAATGTTTTTAAACCATTACTCAATACAATTTTAGTGGCTTTAATTAAGGCAAGGCGCGCTTCAGAAAGATTTTCATCATCTGTAATTACCCTGCAATCAACATAAAAACGATGGAAGCGGGCTGCAAGATCCTGTAAATAATTAACAATATCTTGAGGTTCAAGAATTTTTAATGCCAAAGCCATTATTTCAGGGAATTCACCGATGGATTTTAATAATTCAATCTCGGAAGAATGGGTAAGCAAAGTAATATCATAGCCAGTTGAAGATTTCATTCCTAATCCTTCTCCACGCTTGATAATATTACAAATACGTGCATGAGCATATTGTAGATAAAAAACAGGATTATTATCTGATGAGTCTGCCGCTGCATCTATATCAAAATTGAGATGTGAATTCATCCCTCTCATAATAAAAAAGTAGCGTACAACATCAACACCAACCTCATCCACCAATTCATCAATCGTTACATAGTTTGCTTTCCGAGTAGACATTTTCACTTTTTCACCATTTCGAAGTAATGTTACAAACTGATATAACAGAACACGAATATGATCTGTTTTTAACCCAAGTGCGTTAAGGGCTAATAATACATCCGGATATGTATCTGCATGATCGGCACCAAAAATATCAATAATGAGATCAAATCCCCTATTAATTTTATCCCTATGGTATGCAGTGTCAGGAACACGATAGGTTGGCTCTCCTGTACTTTTTATATAAACACGGTCCTGTTCTTTCCCTAAATCTGTTGCACGAAACCACGTAGCTCCATCTTTTTCATAAATAAGATTCTTTGCTTTAAGTTCTTCCAAAAATCGATCGATCTCCCCATTTTTGTAAAATGTTTTTTCATTTGTAAATTGATCAAAATGAATGCCAAGATTGCGAAGACTTTTTTCTATATCAGCAAAAATTACTTTTTCTGCTTTTTCTTTAAAAATAGGGTCACCTGATTTTAAATTTTCTCCATTTTCATGCATAATTGAATGAGCGATATCTTTGATATAGTTTCCTTGATAACCATCTTCAGGGAATTCAACATCTTGTTTTAAAATTTCATAATAACGAGCTTCAACCGATTGACCCAAAATACGCATCTGTCTCCCGGCATCATTAAAATAGTATTCGCGCGTTACTTCATACCCATGATTTTCTAAAATGTTGGATATAGTATCTCCAAGGACAGCATTTCTGCCGTGACCAATTGTCAAAGGGCCTGTTGGGTTTGCGCTTACAAATTCAACATTTGCAGTTTTGCCTTTACCTGTTTCGGACCGCCCATACGAATCCCCTGCATCAATAATTATTGGAATCAGTGACTGATAAAAGGAAGGGTTAATTTTAAAATTAATGAATCCTGGAGGAGAAGGAAAAATATCAAGGATGAGATTTTTATCTTTTTCAAACTGATCAATAATTAATGCTGCAATTTCCATGGGTGGTTTTTGAGCAGCTTTAGCCATGGACAAAGGCAAACTTGAAGATAAATCTCCATGTTTTTCATCTTTTGAAGAAGTAATAATAACGGAATGGGGTATTAAGCCGGCTTTTTCCGTTGCTTCAATCAGTTTTTTCTGGAGATTTTCCTTCAGGTTCATCTATATATTTAGTTAATGGTGCGTCTGTCCAGAGACTTTCCAGATTATAATATTCTCTTTCATTCGTTTTAAAAATATGGACTACAACATCTATATAATCGAGTAAAACCCAATTGAGTTGTTCATACCCTTCCATCCGCCAAGGTTTATGCCCCGTTCCTTTACGTATACTGTCAGCAATAGCTTTCACCTGAACATCCGTATCTGCAGAACAAAAAATAAAATGATCTGTCATACTTGTAATGCCACTTACATTAAGTGAAATCACATTATCAGCTTGTTTTTCAAGAGCAAGATCAGCAATGCCCTGGACCAGCGCACTGATCTCATTTTTAGGCGTAAAAAGTCCGGGTGTCAACGGTATTTTAAATAATCTACCAGTGGTTTGATCGTGGCAAAATCACTGCCTATAATGACAGTTATATCAACGTTTAATTGATCATCCGGAATATGTTTGATTCGGTTCTCATCCTTAATATCAATCCCAAATGATTTGGCGATTATTTTCAGCCCATCAGAATTTTCATTTCTTAGGATGAGAATTGTTTGATCATAATTATAATGATCTGCATTTTCTGATCGAACAACATCCATTTGTTGAGATCGCAAATAATCAGAAATTTTTCCAGCAAGACCAGGGACTCCACATCCATTGAGAATTTCTACTTCGATATCTAGAATCGGTTTCTGTTCATATATAGCAACAGCTAGCTTAGGGGTTTCAGGCAGAGAAGGGAATGTAATTTCGATTGGAATACCTGTTTGAATCTGACGATTGGAAAATGAAAAAATAAAAGCAACTAACAGCAATGATAAAATGACGATTGCTGAATTAATTAACGATCCTTTTATATCTCTGCGCTTAGCAGGACGGGAGGATTTAGAGCTGAAAAAGAATTTGTTGTTTTTACGACGTTTTATTCTGGCCAAGTGCTAATAGCCTCTTAATTGAAGGTGTTGATTTGGTCTTCGGTAATATGTGGGGTAATTATTTATTTGAAAACTGAAAAAACTATTTTCGGATGCTTTATAATTCAGCCCTACTCCATAAAAAACATTGCCTTGGTTTTGCATCGAACCCATGGTGGGCTGAATAAGGCTAACTTGTGTGTTCAAGCTTAAGGCTGGGGTTAAAGAAAGGGAGAAAGAATTTGTATATGCACCTACACCAATAGACATACCGCCTATATTCGTCATACTCATGGAAAAACTATGGTTCATCTGGAAGTTCTGCGCATTCAGCAAACCAGAGACAGAGGGGTTTCCAGCAATTGTTTCCCTGATGTTTTGATAGGGGATATCGGTTCTTAACTGGCCATAGGTTAGAACGGGTGCAGTCAATAATATTGCTACAAGTGTAACAGTGTTAATAAGTATGTATTTTTTCATGGTATGAATTTCGCTTTGTTTGGGTCTATGTTGCAATCCCCCAATTTAATTTTAGTTCCGACTTTTTATAGTCCCTCCTCCAAGGCATATATCGCCATCATAGAACACAGCCGCCTGACCAGGCGTTACGGCAAATTGGGGAGTATCAAACTTTACGATAGCCGTGCCATTTGTTATATTGACCGAACAGGGTTGGTCCGATTGACGATATCGTATTTTTACGTTTAAATTTTTTGTAGTAGGCTCTTGATTTGTAATCCAATGAAGATCTTCTACAGTAAGATAGGTGTGAAATAAATCTGGATGGTCATGGCCTTGGGCAACAATGAGAATATTATTTTTTATATCTTTATCCACAACGTACCATGGTTCTTCTTTTTCTCCATGACCACCGCCAATTCCCAAACCTTGTCTTTGGCCCAATGTATAAAATGTTAAACCGTCATGTTTACCGACTATTTTTTGATTAACTGCAATTATGTTTCCAGGGTCAGATTTAAAATACTGGTGAAGAAAATCATTAAAATTGCGTTCCCCGATAAAACAAATACCTGTACTATCTTTGCGATCGTAATTGGGTAACCCTTTTTCCCGAGCTAGATTACGCACATCTTTTTTGGTCATTTCTCCAATGGGAAAAATAGCTTTTTTCAGCTGGTGCTGATTTAACATGAATAAGAAATAACTCTGATCTTTATTTCCATCATTCCCTTTAAGTAGTATAACGGAGCCATTATGATGATAAAGTTTGGCATAATGTCCTGTTGCAATTCGGCTGGCGCCAAGCTGTATGGCATAATTCAAAAATGCTTTAAATTTTATTTCTTTATTGCAAAGGGTATCAGGATTGGGTGTCCTCCCGGCAGCATATTCTTTTAAAAATAGATCAAACACCCGTTTTTTATATTCTATGGAAAAATTAACCGTTTTTAACTGCAAACCCAATTCGTGGCAGACTAATAATGCATCTTTATAATCTTGTTCGGACGTACAGTAATCACTGTCTTCTTCCCAATTTTTCATAAAAATACATTCAACATCAAACCCCTGCTCTTTTAAAAGTAAAGCAGAAACAGCACTATCCACACCTCCGCTCATTCCTACGATTATATGTTCAGGCATTTTATGCGGAGGAACGGATTCGTTCCAATGTGGATTTAAAGCATGTAGTTAAATAGTCGACATCTTCCAGCGTATTGCCAGTGCCAAAACTTATACGAAGCGAGCAAATGTTGATTTCATCATTTATTTCCATTTCCGATAAAATTCTCGATGGTTTAATATCACCCGATGAACAGGCAGAGCCGCTGGAGACTGCAATTCCTTCCCGATCCAAGTAAATCATTAGCAGATCGCTTCTATAACCCGGGAAAGAAACATTTACCAGTCCAGGGAGGTTTTTTTTGGGATGACCATTAAAAATTACATCAGGAGAAATACGTTTAATTTCCTCCTTAAAAGCTTTAGCCAAAGATTCTAAATGTGTATGTGTATCTTGTATACTATTTACTGCCAGTTCAGCGGCAAGCCCACACCCTGCAATCCCAGGAGTGTTTTCAGTGCCGGCTCGCACTCTACGCTCTTGGCTTCCACCAATAATCAACGGTTGAAGTTTTAAACCTTTTCTAATATATAAAGCTCCGACACCTTTAGGACCGTAAAATTTATGAGCGGAAAAACTCATATAATCCACACCTAAATCTTTTGCATTAATAGGAATTTTACCCAATGCTTGAACTGCATCAGAATGGAGAAATATACCCTGTTCTTTGGCAATGCTTGATATTTCCCCAATAGGTTGGATAGTGCCCATTTCATTATTAGCCAGCATGATAGATATAAGTCCCGTATCTGCTGTTATGGCATTTTGTACCTCATTTGGATTAACACCACCATTTTTATCTACTCCAACTGCTGTATATGAAACACCAAATTCTTCCAGATTATCTAATACCTTTAACACTGCAGGATGTTCAATTACAGATGTTACAACATGTTTTTTATTTTGATGAATCAAATTCCACAGTACTAGATTATTGGCTTCAGTTCCGCCGCTGGTAAAAAAGATTTCATTGGAATTGCAGCCAACGGCTTTGGCCATTTGACCTCGTGCAGTTTCGATCACTATTTTGGCTTTTTGTCCAAAGGCATGTACGCTTGAAGGATTACCAAAATGGAAATCGCCCACTTCACCCATGAGTTTTTTTACTTTTGGGTGTAAGGGTGTGGTGGCGCTATGATCGAAGTAGTGCATTATTTATTGGAAATTAACTGGGGAAATTACGAAAAATTGAATACTTATACGTCGTTGCGTATGGCAGCGTATTTCACTGTATTCTGGAGGTTTTGATAGAAGGGAGGTTGGCGATCTTCCAGCAAATCAATGGTTATTTTTTGATCATACTCATAGCGTACAACATCCCAATTAAAGGATTCTCCTTCAACCGTTAAAAATGCGACAGACCCACGAGGATCTTCATCAAACGGTAACCCAGTGGCGCCCTGACAGAGGATAGTTAAGTTTTCACCTGTTTCATTTCTCGGAATGTGAACATGGCCATGAATAAAGAGATACTGGTTGACTTCGGGGTGCGCATTTTTAACATGGTTACGCCAATTCAGTGCTTCAGTAATCGTTGGTGGCATATCATCGCGTTGATACCAGGCATGGGTCATTTCTACAAGGGTATTATCAACAACTTCCCGATAAGCTATATGCATTGCTTTAGCAAATTCAACACCAGCATCGCCTACTTGATCAGCAGTCCACTCTTCATTTGCAATAATTGCCTGACAAATGGGATCATCCGGATTCATCCCCTCCAAAGAGGGGCGCTCTTGTTCCCAAAGGCGTTCAATGAGATAGCGATCATGATTACCGCGAAGAAAAATGCAGTTCTCAAGGGACATGAGGATTTCCAGTGTTTCTTTTGGGGAGGGCCCTAGAGCAAAACAGTCACCGAGACATATTTTTTGATCAATATCATCTCGGTCTTCAATAATCTCCAAGGCTCTTTTTAATGAAGCAACATTCGAGTGAATATCGGTTATTATTGCAAATGTTTTGCCTTCCATAAGTAGAAATATACCGTATTGTACTTAAAAAATACAAGTTAAGTAATGAAGGATTTACTTGATGTCAATTCTTCAAGCCGCGTAAACTAACACGATTGGGAAATAGGTTTCTGGGGTTAGTACAGTTTCCTTTTTCTAAATTATAATTATTCTATCCAAAATAACGGAAGCAAGCCAAATGAAATTAAACGAGGCAGCCATTTTTGGGATTGGAAACCCATTAATAGATGTTGTAATTAAAATTGAGGACAAGGATTTAATAAACCTGGAGGTGGAAAAGGGAGTTATGCATCTTGTTGATGAAAATCGGCAAAAAGAAATTGTCAATTATTTCAAGAATAAATCGCCCATTTACCATCCTGGAGGTTCTGCACCAAATACACTAATTACGTGTGCCGGATTAGAAATCCCGGGAGTAATTTCAGGTAAAATAGGAGATGATGAGTTCGGAGCAATTTATAAATCTCAAATAAATAAATATGGGATTATCTCTCGTTTAGTTTTAGGTGATGGACCTACAGGATCTAGTATAATACTTGTGACGCCAGATGGAGAAAGAACCATGAATACGCATTTGGGCATGTGTCAGGAATTTTCAATTACAGACATTGATGAATCATTATTGGCAAAGTCCAAATTTTTATATTTTACAGGATACATGTGGGATACAGATTCACAAAAATCGGCGATCAAACATGCGCTTGCCATTGCAAAAGAAAATAAAATAAAAGTAATTTTTGATGTAGCCGATCCATTTGCAGTCCAGAGATTTAAGGATGCATTTTTAACTTTAATCCAAGATGAAGCAGATGTTGTTTTTGCTAATCAGGCAGAATTATCAATATTATTTGATACAGAGAATATTGAAGAAGCAACAAAATCATTAGGAAAAATTATAAATATAGCTGCTGTCAAACTAGGGAAGGATGGATGTTATGTGGTTGAAGATGGAAATATATCCAAAATTTCTTCTCGACCAATTCTTGCGACAGATTCAACTGGTGCAGGTGATATATTTGCTGCCGGATTCATGGCTGCTCTATATAAAGGATACAGGGCAACAGTCGCAGGAGAAATTGGTGGTTATTTAGCTGAAGAAATTATTCAGATTACAGGAGCTCAATTTGAAAAATCTGTTATAAAACAACTAAATAAAGAAATTTCCTGGCCGTTAGAAAGTTCGAATTTAGATGGTTAAGTTTTGAAAAAAGATAACATCAATCCTACTGGAGCCAGAGATGTTTTTACTGGCGTATATACAAGTGTACTGAATTCGGATGGTACGTACCAGAAAGTATTGGTCCAGGCATCTGCAATGGCATCTAGTTGCGTGGAAGGATTTGGAGTAGAAAAAATGTTGGAATGCACAAAAGCTGAAATTACAAAAAGAGTATCATTTCTTAATGGGACTCTAGACCTTTGAAAAACGAAGTGTACTTGTTATTTTCTCAACCTTATTTTCTATTAATAATTACATAAGAGGACACATGTTTCATACAAAACGTAAAACGACACTGCTGATTATACTGTCTACCATGGTTTTTTGGGGTTGCCCAAGCGAGGAATACACATCAGCAAAACTATATTTGCAGCAAAACGATTTAAAAAAAGCTGAAGAATTTTTAGTAAAAGCTATGGCTATTGAAATCGACAATCCAGAAATCCCCTTTCAATTGGGTCACCATATTTATGGAAAAGATGGGCGCTGGGCTGAAATGAATGACGTATTTGATAAAGCATTGGCAATTGATCCTAATCGAAAAATTCTTGATGGGAGCACAGTTGAGAAAATGATTGAGATTTCCAGATATGGGTATTGGAGCGATGTGTATAACAAAGGTGTAAAAGTATTTAATGCGTCAAAAGAATTAGATGAACAAAGTCGAAATGATGCGGTTCGCGATGCGATAAGTGAATTTCAAAACGCAATAAAAATTAAAGGAGACGAAAGTTTAAATTATACCATGTTGGCAACATGTTACTTTGAATTGGGTGATGCAGACAAATCAAGCGAATTAATCACTAAAGCAGTAGAAATTGCACCGGAAGACTTCAATGCTAATATGGCTGCAGGGCAAATATTTATACGGAAAAAGCAACCGGACAAAGCATTGCCGTACCTTCAAAAAGCTGTAGAGTTAAATCCTAAAAATAGTGCTGTGATTCGGAACCTTGCACAAACTTATTACGATTTAAGTAATACAGAGGAATCTATTTCAACATATAAAAAAGCAATTCAAACAACGTTTGATTTAAAAGCAAAAGCAGATTTGCATTTCAATTTAGGTGTTTTATATAATCAGGTTGGTGATTTTGATCAAGCAGAGGATCATTTTCTTTCATCACTCGATCTTAATCCCGAGGATATAGAAGCGATTATGGGAATGGCCCAGACGTTTGAAAGTATTGAAAAATGGCGGAAAGCAGAAAAATTTTATAAGGAACTTATTTATTTAGACCCGGAGAATGCCAATCATTACAAGGGAATTTCTCGAGTGTTGTTGCAACAAGGAAAACAACAAGAAGCTAAACGGTATTTTGAAAAATCAAAAAAGTACGATTGATTTTACATCTAAAAACAGTTTACAGAATCCCTCGTGAAAACGGGGGATTTTTTTATCCCAGCTTTTGTCTTTTATTTAGATAACTGTGTAATGCAATTTCCAAACTCTGATCGGTAAAGAGTGGAACATAGTCGATTAATTGTTCCCGGCATTGTTTTTTATACTCATCTTGTAAGCGTTGCATACGTTTAGTATAACTGTGTTTTATTTGCCAGGGTTCTGTGGTGAGAAATGATCCGCTTTCCATATCTTTAAATCGTGTGCGTGTATTGAATTCAAAATCTAATTCTTTACGATCCAAAATATGAAAGAGGATGACTTCCTGTTTATTATGTCTGAAATGCTTTAGTCCGCTTAATACAGCTTCCTGATTATCCATTAAATCAGAAACAAGTATAACTAATCCACGTTTTTTGATGCGTTCTGCCATTTCATGGAGAACAAGACCAATTTTAGTATCAGATCCCAGTTTGGGTTTTTCGAGTGTTTTAAGGATGGTATTCAAGTGGCTTGGAGTAGACCGTGGAGGAATGAATGTTCGTATCTTTTCATCAAATAATATGAGACCTGTTCCATCTCGCTGATTCAGCATAAGGTATGTAAGTGCTGCTGATAAAAATGATGCATAATCCAATTTTGTCACCGGTCCACTGGTATATTTCATTGAGCGGCTGGTATCGAGCAAAATATATGCTTTTAAGTTTGTTTCTTCTTCGTATTGTTTAACATAATAACGGTCTGTTTTACCGTATAATTTCCAGTCTATGTGACGTATTTCATCCCCAGGCCCATAAGCGCGGTGTTCGGCAAACTCTACGCTGAAACCATGATATGGGCTTTTATGTTGGCCAATAATATATCCTTCTACGACCAATCGAGCGCGAAGAGCCATATTGTCTAGTTTGGCTACAATTTCCGGCTGCAGATATTTTTTTTTATCGATCATGAAAGACGTTTAATGCTAGACGTTAGACGGCCTGTCTTTTATTAAATTTTGGTACGCAATTAATTTAGCTTTTAATTTTTTGATGAATGGTTCAGCATTATTCAAGCGTTCAATCACAATATATTCTAGAGCTTCTGAAGCAATCAATTGAGAATGAGTTTCATACAATGAAGCTAAAGCGATATCTATAAAATGTTTTCTGTCATTGGCAGTTCTTCTTCCTGTACTTTCGGCAATACATGATGGGATTCCAATTGCAGCATCTCGCATCTGGCTAACCAAACCAAATTTTCCTTCTTTTGGATATGATTGCGTTATTTGATAAATAGATTTCACATATTTGACAGATAATTTGAAAACCTCTAATTCTTTAAATGAAGCCATAATTATTCACCTTTCAAATTTAACGTCTAACATTTATCATCCAACATCTAGCCTAGAAGTTTTAAAATAATGTCATCCACGCTCACGCCTTCAGCTTCTGCGTTAAAATTAGTTATTAATCGATGACGTAACACAGGAAGAGCGAGTGCATTTACATCTGAAATATCCGGTGTAGGTCGGCCATCCAAAATTGCCCTTCCTTTGGCACCAAGTATCAGGTATTGAGATGCTCTTGGACCTGCGCCCCAATCAATCCAATTTTGAATAAAGTCAGGAGAATCCTTTGCCTTTGAACGAGTTTTTCGAACCAAGTCAACCGCATATTCAACTACATTTTCCGCGACGGGTACACGGCGGACCAATTCTTGAAATGTTAAAAGTTGGTCTTTGGAAATGATCGATTTTAACGCAGCTTCACTACCGCTTGTAGTTGTTTGTACAATTTCAACTTCTTCATCTCGGCTGGGGTAATCAATTTTTATATTAAACATAAACCGATCCAATTGTGCTTCGGGTAGGGGATAGGTCCCTTCTTGTTCGATTGGGTTTTGTGTTGCCAATACAAAAAATGGTTCATCCAGTGTATATGTTTCCCCCCCTGCTGTTACATTGTGTTCCTGCATGGCCTGCAAGAGGGCAGATTGTGTTTTTGGCGGTGTTCGATTAATCTCATCAGCAAGAATTATATTCCCAAATACGGGTCCTCGAAAAAATCTGAACCCCCTTTTCCCTGTTGCATGATCTTCTTCGATAACTTCTGTACCAGTAATATCACTGGGCATTAAGTCTGGCGTAAATTGAATTCTGCTGAACTTTAGATCAAGTAATTCAGCCATGGATTTTATCAAAAGTGTTTTTGCTAATCCAGGTACACCCACTAAAAGAGTATGTCCTTTGCATATAAGAGCTATGAGAAAATGGTCAAGGATATTCTGTTGGCCAATAATGACTTTACCAATCTCATCTAAAAAATCCTGACGAAATTGGCCTAATTGTTTTACGAGTTGTGCATCATTTTGTGTTGACATGTTTTTTCCCTGAAATTATTCTTTAATTAATGGGCTCGAACTTAATGGTCACTTTAAATTGAAGCAATCTTATTGTCTTGCGCATCTTTTTTAGATAATCGAAATTCTGCCCCTGTGCAGACTACTAAAAAATCAAAAATTGCCTTAGTCGGCTTAAAGCTTGAAGAACTAGAATCAATTCTTACTGAATTTTCTGAACCATCATTTAGGGGACAACAAATATTTGAATGGCTTTACCGTAGTCGCGTTGATTTGTTCGATCAAATGGGTAATCTTCCGTCTGATTTTAGAAATGCACTTTCAGAAAAATTTATCATTCATCCCTTAAAAGAAGTTCATGTTACAGGTTCATCGTCAGAACCTACACAAAAGTTCCTTTTTGAATTGCAATCAGGTGAAAAGGTTGAATCTGTTCTCATGAAAGAAGGTAAGCGAACGACACTATGTATTTCATCGCAGGTGGGCTGTGCCGTGAATTGTGATTTTTGTGCAACGGCGTCCATGGGCTTTCAGAAAAATCTGTCTGTTGGGGAAATTGTTGATCAATTTTTACATGTCCGTAGAGCAGCAAAAACAAACATTACAAATGTTGTTTTTATGGGTATGGGTGAACCGTTTTTGAATTATAATCGAGTAATCGCGGCAGCTGATTTGATGAATGCTGAAAAAGGAATTAAGCTTGGAGCAAAACGAATTACGATTTCAACTGTTGGCATTACATCCAAAATAAAACGATACACGGATGAGAAACATCGTTATAAACTGGCGATCAGCTTAAATGGATCCTCCCAGGAAAGCCGCTTACAAACCATGCCCATAGCAAAAAAATATCCACTGGAGGGATTATTGACTGTTATTGATAATTATTCATTGACTTCCAGACACCCTGTAACACTTGAGTATGTATTAATGGCCGGAATTACCGATAATATTGATGATGCCCTTAAGCTGATTGACATGCTGACGGGACACCGCTGTAAACTGAATGTGATTCCCTATAATGATATTGGTGGAAAATATAAACGGCCTGCAGATGACGTTATCGAAGCGTTTATTATTGCATTAAAAAAAGCACCTTTTCCCGTAACAGTGCGCTGGAGTAAAGGAACGGATATTGCTGCCGGATGTGGGCAGTTGGCAGTTATGGAATCATCTGTAATTAATTGAATAAATTGAATGAGTATATGAGTCAAATTATGAGTATAAACATTCCCAAAGAGATCGAAAACATATCAGACGAAATCATCGCTACCCGTAGGGATTTCCACAGATATCCCGAACTTGGTTTTGAGGTTCATCGGACAGCTGGAATCGTAGCTGAACGATTAGAAGAACTAGGAATGGATGTGCAAACCGGAATTGGTAAAACAGGCGTGGTTGGGGATTTAAAATGCGGTGAGGGCCCCACCATTGCTCTCCGGGCGGACATGGATGCTCTACCCATGCAGGAAACAGGAGACATCGATTATATATCGCAAAACGATGGTATTATGCATGCATGCGGTCATGATGGCCATACGGCAATGCTTTTAGGTGCAGCAAAAGTGTTAGCTGATAAAAAAGATCAGATTAATGGAACTGTACGATTTTTATTTCAGCCTGCAGAAGAAGGGGCAGGCGGCGCACGATATATGATCGAAGACGGTTGTTTAGAAAATGTAGATGAAGTTTATGGAATCCATTTGTGGAATTATCAGAAATACGGTGAAGTGGGCGTGAAAAAAGGCCCCATATTAGCAGCGGCAGATGAATTTGAAATTACCATAAAAGGAATCGGTGGTCATGGTGCAGCCCCTCAAGGTTCTGTAGATGCAGTGGTTGTTTCTGCCCATTTGATTACTGCTTTACAGACAATAGTTAGTCGCAATACCAATCCTTTGGAAAGCACGGTTGTAACAGTAGGTATGATAAACGGCGGTTACAACTTTAACATTATAGCTGACGAAGTTGTCCTAAAAGGGACTGCAAGGGCATATACTGAAGAAAATCGTCAGTTAATCAAACAACGCATGGAAGAAATCATAAATGGCGTTGGTCAAACATTTGGAGCAACACTTGATTTTGATTATCGTGATGGCTATCCACCAACAATCAATGATCAAAGTGCCTATGAAAAACTGTTGGCTTCAGCGAAAAAGATTGTGGGCGATGGTGCTGGTTTTCCCTATTTATCCATGGGCGGCGAGGACTTTAGTTATTATGCACAAAAAGTCTCCGGATGTTTCTTTTTTGTTGGGTCTGCTCCCGAAGATCAACCATTTCGCAGCGTACCCCATCATTGTTCTCATTTTGATATTGATGAAAGGGCATTACTTGTGGGAGCATCCGTTTTTGTACAACTGATTGAAGATCAGTTGGTGATTTGATAAATTTATTTTATTCGTTTTAAAATAATCTTACACTGATGAAGTGATTTTCGTGCTAATCTATTAGAAAATGTATTCAGCAATTTTTTTGCTTGGAGACTATTCCCATTTTTCACATATTTTTGTGCTTTCTTTTCCCATAATTCCTGTTCAGAAATAAAAGCCTTTGTTTCTAATTCAGTTTGATTTCTAATCGATTTAATAGTTTCTGCATTTGATATATCAGCCTTTTGTTGTAAATGACGATATATCCACCAAGCTGAAGGTTTATTTTCATCCGGATCATCTACTGTAAATGACTTAACAATTTTTGAACCAAACGGATATAATGGGAAATATGGACCATAGGCTGGTGTCGCCATAGTATACCATAATACAGAACCAAATTCTTTTGGCAAATTTGGTCGCAAATGAGCCACAAAGGATGATTGACATAAGTTTGTGCAAATAGGTCGTTTTGCTCCTTTTGCTCGGCATGTAATTCTATCCGGTTCAAACGATGTTGGAGGAGTATATCCATTTGAATTATGATAACGATCTCTTAAAACAGTCATTAAGTCTTCAGGCTTTATTTCACCGAATTTATTTCCTAATAATTGCTCAACTCTTACTTCCCGTTCAGAATCATAACTTTCATTCATAAAATCTGGATTTCCGAAGACCATTTTAAAATTGAATGGACCATCTTTGGAATTGTACCAACCTTTATCAATCGCATTTTGAATTAGATTTTTGCTGGACATGTCATACTTTTCACCAATAGTAAATTGATTAGCAACAGTAATTATTTCATTGTCTTTAAGTTTTTTAGCAGCCCAATTATGTGTTGTTGTTTCGACAATCCACGCTTCATTTGGGTCTGCTAAAACATAGGTTAACCCGCTCCAGTCAGCTTGACCATATGTATCTATTAACGAACTTAAAAGATTGACAGCTTCTAGAGCAGTTGCAGATTGTTCTAAAATCAATTGACGAATGGCGTAGCGCCGAATCCCTACTTTTTCTAAATTTTCTTCTTTGGAATACATCCAGTTGCAACTCATTGTTAAACCTGCTTCGTTCATTCCAAAGAGAATATTATCATAGGGTAACATGGTTTGATTTAGTTCATCCTTGCTTATTTGCTTCGTATTCCCCGAAGCCCAATAAGCTAATTTCTCACCAGTATTTGGAATTGAAACATAAGGGATCCATATTGAGTCACTTTCGGATGAGAAATTATTGACCCGCCATAAACGTCCCACCGTTAGGTTGCCCATATCTTCATTATGTGCATGGATGATGGACCCATCTGCTGTAAGAGCTTTACCAACAAGTATAGTTGTACAAGGATGAAGCAGAGTTACACAAGAGTAAAAGACAATTAATTTTATAATATTTTTGTACATATCTTCTTTAAAACTTACGAAAGTTGTTTGTGGAAATAAAATTTAAAGATGTGTTTTTATTCTGTTCTTTTGCAGTGTTAACCTTACTTGCTTACATTTTGATATTGATAAACAGTTACTAATACATAATATAATCATTATTTCCCAAAATTAATCGAAGAAAATTAAGCGCATGAATAAAATAATATTATTCTCTATCCTACTAAATACGTATTTATTTCCACAAGTAAACATAAATGATCTTGTTGATAGAATCGATATGGATGGCACAAATCGTAAATATCTTTTAAAAGATGAAAACCCATATAATGGAGTTGTTTATTTTAACTATTCGAATGGAAAACCAGAGTTTGAAGGATATTTAAAAGATGGCCTTCAAGATGGACATTGGGTTTGGTATTACAATAATGGTGTAATAAAACAAGAAGGAGAATTCAAAAATATCCAGCATGAAGGATTATGGACAACATGGTATAAGAGCGGGCAAATAGAACAAGAAGGTGAATATGTAAATGATAAAAAACAAGGTACATGGACTCTATGGTATGAAAATGGTGTCGTTTCTTCAGCAGAGCCTTACCGCCAAAATAAGTTACATGGTAAAATGATTCTTTGGCATGATAATGGACAAAAGGAAGGTGAAGCACTTTTTATCTATGGCCGAAAAAATGGATATGACAGAGGCTGGTATGACAATGGCGCCAAACAATGGGAGTTTTATTGGAAAGGCGATAACAAAGATAGTGTTCATTCAAGATGGTATCCGGATGGTCAATCATTATACATTCATAATTACGTAGAAGGAGCCCCTCATGGTATTCAACAGGAATGGTACAAAGATGGAAATAAAACGCTGGAGGGTGAATTTCATAATGGTTTATATATAGATCACTGGACATGGTGGTATCCGGATGGATCCGTTGCACTGGAGGGTAAATTTGCCTTGGGTAATCCAAGAGATAATTGGATATGGATTACACAAGACGGTGATGTTCAGGAAATAGAATTTCCTTCAATTAAATGGGTAGAAAACCGAATTAAAGAATGGAATAATTTTATAAAGTCAAATCCTTAATCATATACTGAACCCATTTTTTACCGCCTTCAGTATCCTGTTTTCCAACAGGTTTAAACCCATAATTTTCATGAAATAAAACTGAACCCAGATTCATGGGTTTTATATTTACCTCACACGCCATCATTGGTTTATTCATGTGCAAAGCAAAGGATTCTCCATCATTATATAATTTTTTACCCAACCCTTTACGCCAGTATTTTTCAGCAACAGCAATTCTATCAATATAATAGAATGAATCGTATTGATCAGAAATCCAGGCGTAGTTCATGCTGTCATATGGCTGTCCTTCTTCCATCCCCATGAGAAATGCAGCTATTGTATCATTATCTCTAATTATTCGGAAATGAAATGTCATGTCTGCTAATTCTTCCAATCGATTCAGTGAAAGGAAAGAAAGATGAGGTTGGGATATTTGATTTAATTCCAGAATCTGGGGAATATCATCTGGAGCAACGGCTTCAATTTGCAAAATTATTAATACCCTACAGCCGCGTTTTCTCCTCTGGTATCTGCGGCACCAAAATATCCATTTTCATTTATTAGAATTGCGTTCATTTCACCAATTTTACTCCATTTATAAGGCTCAATTATATGGCCTTTACTCTTTAGTGATTCTTCCACATCTTTAATTATACTGTATGGTTCAGCCATAATTACATCAGGCAACCATTGGGAATGTATTCTAGGTGCCGATACAGCTTCCTGTATACCCATATTGTGAACTGTGACGTTCAATATCGTTTGTAATACAGTTGTTATAATTGTTGAACCACCAGGAGATCCAAGAATGATAAATGGTTTATTATCCTTCAGTACTATAGTAGGGGTCATAGAACTTAAGGGACGTTTCCCGGGTTCGATGGCATTGGCATCATTGCCAACCAATCCGAAGGCATTGGGTACGCCGGGTTTTGCAGAAAAATCATCCATTTCATTATTCAGGAAAAAGCCGCCACCTTTTACCAAAAAGCCGCCACCATAACTCAAATTGATAGTTGTAGTACCTGATACTGCATTGCCATCTTTATCTACAACGGAAAAATGGGTTGTTTCCCGGCTTTCATAAACTTTTGGGTCACCGGCAAAAATGTCTTTGCTTAGTGTTGCTTTATCTGGTGAAAAGTCACTGATACGATCTTTAGCATATTCTTTATTTATTAACATGAATAATGGAGGTTCCCAATAATCCGAATCACCAAGATGTTCCGCGCGGTCTGCATAAGCACGGCGTTCCACTTCAGTTAAAAGATGGATATAATCAGATGAATTCCAACCCAGCTCTGCCAATGGAAAGTTTTCGAGCATATTGAACATTTCCACTAATATAGTTCCGCCGGAGCTGGGCAAACCCATGGATAGTAAATTGTAATCATTGAATGAACCCATTACAGGTTCACGATATTTAGATTTATAATTCAATAGATCCTCATAGGTGATCAGGCCAATTCCCCTACTCATTTCTGTTACAATAAGGTCAGCCGTTTTACCAGTATAAAATCCATCCCGGCCTTCCCGGACGATTCGCTTTAATGTTTTAGCCAAATCTTTTTGGATCAAGCGATCACCTGCTTTCCACAGACGGCCATCTTTGCGAACGAACACAGCCGCAGCCGCTTCATTACTTGAAAAAAGCTCTTTGTAACTATTGAACCGACTGGCTTCGTAATGACTTAATTCGAACCCCTTTTCTGCCAAGGCGATGGCAGGCGCCAGTAATTCCCTCCGGGAAATATTTCCTGATCCGTGATCTGCCCATGCAATTAAAAGTCCGTCCACGGTGCCTGGGACGCCGGAAGCAGCTCTTGTGCGTAAAGACTTGTTTTCAATGACATCCCCATTGGCATCAAGATACATATCTCGATGGGCAACAGCAGGCGCTATTTCTCGATAATCCAGGGTGAACGTTGTACCATCAGCCATATGTGCAACCATAAAACCACCACCGCCAATATTCCCATTAGAAGAAGATGTGACAGCAAGAACAAAGCCAACTGTACATGCAGCATCCACTGCGTTTCCGCCCTTTTTCATGATTTCAATCCCCGCCTCCGATGCCTGTTGGCTGGTGGAAACAACCATACCGTTTTCTCCAAAAACGGGATTACGGCTTGCGCCATTGAGCAGGGTGAATACAAGTGCAATTACAATAAAAATTTTCTTCATATTATTCCTTTAACCAATCAATTAATTTTTCAAGCCCCGCTTTTATATTATCAACATTTTCTCCAAGATGCTCCATAGTTAACGCTGAATTTATTGGGAATGATTTACTTATTTTCAATGCTTCAGACCCATCAAAATTAACATATGCAATACGCGCATTCAATTCGTCTGCAGATCTCCCAAACACTGACCCCGGCAATAAAGCGACACCGGTTTCTTGTAATAATTGTTCACAAAATATTTTAGAGTTAGTCATACCTCGTCCGGCTAAATCTGGGCGGTAGTTTTCAAAATCCGGATATAAATAAAAAGCACCCGTTGGTGGATTTACATTCACATTTGCATTTGATAATGCATCAGAACAATAGTGTCCAATTGTTTCTAAAATCCTTCTGGAATGAAACAGAAAATCATCAACAGCATCATGATCTGTATATGCTGTTACTGCAGCATATTGAACAGGAGTTGTGACACAAGAATATGTTTCACTGGCTATAGACGCCATGGCACCTTTCAGCCAATACAATTCTTTCGGAAATGCAAAATGACCCAACCGCCAACCACCGGCTCCGCACCATTTTGATAAACCTGAACTAACAATTGTCCCTTCAGGGTAAAAGCGTGCAATGGATACATGTTCACCTTTATGATGAAGCCTACCATAGATTTCATCAGATAAGATTAGAATATTATTGTCTCTGGCTGCTTTTGCCAGCGCGATTAATTCGTTAATTGTATAGGTGCCTCCATCAGGATTCCCCGGGTAATTCAAAATTAGTAAATGAGGACCATCAATATTTTTTACAGCAGATTCCAATTGATCTGGAAGTAAGCGCCAATTATCCTTAAAGCTGGTTTTAATGTGGTGAGTCTGACGCTTTACAATATGTCCTTGGGGAGCATAGGACACCCAACATGGAGCAGGAATTAATGTTGAACCTTCTAGTGCAAATTGTAGAGTAAACATGAGTTCTTTTGATCCCGGTGCAATCAAAACACCATCTGCGCTAATATCAATTTGATCTGTTTCCCGGTGATATTCTGCTATTGATTTGCGAAGTTCAAACAAACCCTCTACGGGTAAATAATTTTTTCGATATGCATTGTCTTGGAGAGCAGCAACAATAGAATCTGGAACAGGGAAGGGTGATTGGCCAAATCCAAAGCGGTAAATGGTTTGGCCGGTCGCTGCCATTTCAGCGCTGCGTTCATTAATCGCCAATGTTGCAGAGCGTTCCAGTTGTTCAAGATGTGTATGGAGTTTTTGTTTCATAAAAGGTCAGCGAAATTAAGAGGTTTTATAATTTATATTAAATAAATAAAGACTGTTAAAAACTTTTTAAATTCATAAGACTCTATATTATTAAAATTAAAAAACTATAAAGTAAATATATGAAAAAAATATTAATGGTTGGGACGGGGGATGTTGGTAAACATTTACTAGAATTCGCCGCCCGAGATGAATCAAATATAGAATGGATTGTAGGTGATGTAGATGAAGAAAGAGCTCGTTGGGCATGCAATAATGCTGAAATTATAGGAGCAATCGCACATCCAGGAAAATTTATGGACTTGGTTTCTCTCCTCATCCAAACCAAATTTCCGTACCAAAAAACGCAATGAATGTTTTGAAAAAGAGTAAAAATGCAATACCCATTGGAAATAATTATTTTAAGTTAAAAGATTTTTTATTAGCACATTAGAATATGTATTCAAGTACTAACAACATTGGTCATGTCAAAAAAGGAAATAATCATTAAATTCGATACAAAGACAGTCCACGCCGGAATAAAACCGGATAAAGAAACTGGTGCCATTCTTCCACCGCTTCACCAAACGGCAACCTACGTTTTGGAAGAAGTGGGGAAAGATAAAGGGTTTGACTATACCCGTTCAGCAAACCCCACACGACAGATGATGGAAGAACATCTTGCTGCTCTGGATGGAGGGAAATACGGTATTGCATTCGCCAGTGGAATGTCTGCTGTTGACAGTTGCCTAAAATTTTTAAAATCAGGTGACCATGTAGTGTGTTCCGATAACGTCTATGGTGGTGTATTCCGACACTTTAATCAGGTACTGGTAAATTACGGATTGGAATTTACCTACGTAGATTCGTCAAATTTTGAAAATGTAGAAAATGCTATTCGTCCTGATACCAAATTAATCTGGATTGAAACTCCTTCGAACCCCTTGCTCAAAATAACTGATTTGGAAGCGGTTGGAGCCATTGCCAAGAAGCATAATATTCTCTTTAGCGTTGATTCAACATTTGCGACACCAGCTCTATTGCGCCCATTGGAATTTGGTGCAGATTTGGTTATGCACAGCATTTCTAAATACATCAGCGGTCATAATCAACTCATCGGAGGAATAGTCATTACAAACAGAGAAGATTTAGCTGAATATTTGCAATTTATCCAAAAAACTATCGGGGCAGTTCCCAGTCCCTTTAATTGCTGGCTCACCTTACTGGGTGTAAAAACTCTTGCTTTGCGTATGAAAAAACATAATGAAAATGCCATGGCGATAGCCGAATATTTGGAAGAAAATTCAAAAGTGGCGACAGTTGCATATCCGGGGTTGTCTACCCACCCAAATCATTCAGTGGCCAAAGAGCAAATGTCCGGTTTCGGTGGGATGATTTCGTTTGAATTAAGCGGTGGAATCCAGGCGGGAAAAACTCTCATGCATTCAGTCCGTCTTGCTCAATTAGCTGAAAGTCTTGGTGCGGTGGAAACTATGATTACCCACCCGATAACCATGACACATGGGGACCTTCCAAAAGATGAACGTATCGCTAGAGGATTGACTGATGGATTAGTTCGCATTTCCGTGGGAATCGAAAATGTTGATGATATAATAGCTGATTTGAAACAAGCATTTGCAAAAGTATAACCTCTTTAATTAAACCACCAAATAGGTTTTGAACCTGTTCTCTATTTTTATAAAAGATCGTCTAATTTAAATTATTGATAAATAATGACTGAATATAAAAAAGATTTAGGGCTAAAAGAGTCCGTTTCCATCGTCATCAATCGCGTTATAGGTTCTGGGATTTTTCGTACTCCAGCACCCATTATGGCGTTAGTGGGCTGTACCTCATTGTATGGTTTAGTTTGGGTCATTGGTGGTGTCATAACAATTTTCGGCGCTGTTATTTACTCAGAACTCACAGCCATGCTTCCTAAGTCTGGAGGTCCCTACGTTTTTCTGAAAGAAGCCTACGGACCCTATATTGCCTTCATCCGCGGGTGGGCAATGTTTTTTGTTTCCGAATCCGCTCCAATTGTGGCAGTGGCTCTGGTTTTTACTGATTATATAAATGCAATTTGGGAGATAACCGCCGGCACACCCTTTGGTCTTTCAGTATCTTTTACCATTTCCCTTTTAATTATTTGGGGATTAACGGCAATAAATTTATTCGGTGTAAACATGAGCGGAAAATTTCAGGTATACTCCACCATTTTAAAAGTAGTTGCCATGGGAGCAATTATTGGTATTACGCTCACATCTTTTTCCACCGGGAATGTAGAAAACTTCGTCAATCCTCTTTGGCCTGAAACATTTGGCTGGCACACCGTATTAGCGGTTGGAGCGGCGTTAAGATATTCGTTCTTTGCCTTCAGCGGTTGGGAAGGTGCAACCTATATGGCTGAAGAAGTTAAAGAACCGCATAAAACTTTGCCGTTGTCGATTTTCCTGGGAATCGGCGGCGTAATGGTGCTTTATCTAGGTGCAAATTTGGGTTATTTATTTCAATTAGATGTTGATGCAATCATTGAAAATAAATCAGTTGCATCTGCCGCCGCGAAAGTAGCCTTGGGAGCCACCGGCGGTATTCTTATTTCTGCTGCTGTGGCTATTAACGCATTTAGCAATATTAGTAGCCAAATTTTATGCAAAGGTAGAACCTGGCACGCCATGGCAAGAGATGGTTTGTTTTTTGAAAAATTCAAGGTACTACACCCCGTTTTCAAAACACCCAATAATGCCATGATTGGACAAGGCATTTGGGTAACTGTTCTCCTTGTTTTTTCTTATCTTTCATCTAATTTACAGCCTGGTGCAGGAAGCTCTAATGCCTATGAAATTATGATTGATTATTTTTCTGCTACCAGCACTGTATTCAATCTATTGACCTTTGGCTCCATTTACATTTTGCGCAAAAAGTGGCCGGATAAAAACCGCCCATATAAAGCACTTTTTTATCCCTGGAGTATGATTATTGTGCTCATCCTCTACTCGATTTTTTTAATCATAACATTGATTACAGCCTTTATCCCTTCTTTAATTGGTATGGCATTAACCGCAAGTGGAACTCTTTACTATTTTAAAAATGTGAAACATAGAGCACAGAATGAAAAATAAATTATCCAATGCAATTATTAGTACACTTGTAAGGATTCACCGGTGGGATGAGCTATAAAATGAAAATGTAAAAAATACGTTACTATCGGAAAACAAGGGAATACCGTGTCCGACTTCCGGCGGATTTTCCCCTTGTTTTGGATGAAGCAGTGAAATAATTATCCCCGTTCTCTTCTCTTGGGGGTAATGCCAAAGCCGAAGAAATATGGGACTTTAAGCTCTTTTAGGAGTGGACTCAATTACCATTATTTGTTAATGCTATTACCTAAATTAAGCGATTCAGTAAAACAATTTGTTTATCATGTGAAATGCGGAGCATATTTTATTGCGGTTTAATTATTCCTTGAAAACTTACACATAAAGTTCATTTGCTGTACACATCACATATGTAAAGAACTTATCCTCTGTTACAAAGGGAGGCGAAATTTAGATAATAATACGTCAGACTTTAATCATTGCCGGATTAATAACTTCAGAAAATCAGCAATTCTAAAAATAAAAAAAGGGCGACTGTTCAGTCGCCCTTTTTTTATAATGAAACAATTTCGATTAGAAATTGAGTGTTAGTTTTGTATAAACAAATTTACCGTTCATACCAAATGGAGATAAAGCATTATAGACGAAGGCTCCATTATTACCCGATCCTGGTTGAGCACCTTTTTCCTGCATAACGTCAAAGAGATTATTTGCACCAACAGAAATTGTTGCCATTCCTAGGTCATAACCTACTTCAAGGTCCGTAATAACTTTATTCCCGAGAACTTGAACCCATTCATGATCAGTTACAGATTCACCATCAGCGTTGACGTATGTACGTGTCCATTCTTCCCATGTACCTCCGGCATTTTCATCCAAAGTGAGGGGACTGTCATTTACTCCATCGCCATCATGGTCTTTCATATAAGCACCACGGCTTAAGGTTTCCCCAACTCGCCAAATATGATATTTAACATACCAGTTACCTTTAGAGAAGTTTGCTGTTAAATGAAGATTATCTTTTGGTTGTGAACTCTCCATTGTCCGGCGTTCTTGATTGTTAAAAAGAGTTGCATCTGCATTTAGAACGTCAGCTAATCCGGAAGGTGTTCTAACTTCGGTAATTTCCGTAGTTGTAGCGTTGTAAGCAAATGTTAGATCAAGATCTGCCATACCAGCTAAACTCATTGAATAAGCTGCTGTTAGATCTAATCCACTTGTTTTTGTATCTACACCATTAAAGAAAAACCGACCACTGGTTGCTTCTGGTACACCGCTTGATGCAAGCAGCTCTGCGATTTTTATACCCAATGGGCTATCACTTGCTTTAAAGTTACCGGTCATAACAATTCTGTCTGTTATGGTTACTTGATAAGCATCAACACCTATTCTGATTCCACCCAGATTTGCATTTAAACCAGCACTCAAATTAAATGAGTTTTCAGGAGTGAGTTCTTTCGCTCCCAATGCTTGAGAAAATGGATTATCAACAGGGAAGTTTCCCACTTCATATGCGAGAGTCTGTCCATAAGTTGAAGATTCAGGATCATCATCCAGCCTAAAGTTAGTTGCAACTTTAGATTGGAACGCCTGTGCTAAAGCAGGAGCTCTAAAACCGGAGCTAACTGCCGCTCTAGCAATAATACCATCTGAAACTTCATATCGGATAGTTCCTTTGAAATTTACAGTTGATCCAAAATCACTGTAATTTTCAAACCGTAAGGCACCGCCTAAACGCATTGCGCCAAGTTCCATTTCAGCATCAGCATAACCGGCATAACTGGTTCGATTTGCATCTTGTGTTGCTGAAGCATTAGATGGTCTAAAACCACTAAAGCATTGGCAACCACCGCCAGCAGTATTGGTGTTAACACCTACAATAAATGTATCTGCATAGGCAATACCAGTTGTATCAGATGATGTCGTATACGCATCCCAACCAGTGATGTTGGTTCCTGCCTGTCCATTGGCATAAGAAGCTGTTTCACCAGCATAAATACGATATGATTCTTTACGAATTTCTGCACCGACAGCCAGATCAATATTACCCATTTGAGTTGTCAAATCTAGATTGTTGGTCAACTGAGTGAACGCAAATCCACCAATATCATATCTACGTAATTGTTCGGGGCCAAATGATGCATTTGTACTTAACATGTTAAAATGAAAATCATTAGAACCATAAGTGGTGCTCACATCATAACTCCAGTTTCCAAATACACCTTCCATGCCGGTAGACATAGAAAAGTCAGTTATTGTAGGTTGAATATGAGGAACAAATCCTGTGGGACTTGAACTTAACCACGTTTTGTTTCCCTGGTTTGGTTTACGTGTATAACAACCGGTATCAGCATTGCGTACTGTATATCCGCCAAATGAATAGAACCGTTTATCGCCCACAGGCAATTCTGCATTATACATCGCTCCAATATTGTTTTTGGCTTGATCACCCCAGATCATTCTTTGAGGGTTAATGTACCAATTACTCCCTGGCTGTAACCGTTGTGTTTCAGCTTCATCATCAGACCAATAATCTGAATTGACTTCATACAAACGTGCAGCTTGAAAACCAACACGGTTTGACGCTTCTTTCGTTCTAGCTTCTAGTGCAATCATCAAATAGCCATCGTTGCCAATATTAACACTATTGCTGTATTGGATTTGAACCTGTTTACCATCTTTGACTAAAAAATCTTCACTGCCGGTAATATGTGCTTCAGAGCCAGCTGTAAAGTTTTTATTAATATCAACAAATCCGGTTGGGTTCCATTCGTATCGTTGGCCATTTCCAACCCAGTCATAGAGGTTTGCATCTTCAGGGATTGCTTCAGCAACATGATTGTTTTCTCCCCTATATACCGAGAAAGTTCCACCATCAGCAGCCGTTTTCAATACAATATTGATAACACCGGCAATCGCATCAGATCCATATTGAGCAGCAGCACCATCACGCAGAACTTCTATTCGTTGAATAGCAGCAGCAGGGATGGCATTAAGGTCAACACCTGTGTCACCACGACCAGGGCTACTATTCACATGGACTAATGCGGTCGTATGACGACGTTTGCCGTTAACAAGAACTAACACATGTCCAGAACTTAAACCACGCAAGGTCATAGGTCGGACAGAGTCAGAACCATCTGAAATAGTCGTTTTTGGCATATTGAACGATGGAGCAAGTGCTTGAAGTATTTGCCCCGTTTCTGTAAAACCAGCGCGGCGGATATCCTGAGATGTAAAGACATCTACTGGTACAGCCTGGTCTTCTGCCGAATGAGCGAAACGTGAACCAATCACAGATACAGCTCTTCCAGCCAGTGTGCTTACTGCGAGTGAAAAGTCAGCTTTGGCTGCTCCAGCACCTACAGTAACACTTTGACTTGATGATTCATAACCAATGAATGAAGCAGTTAATGTATAGGACCCGGCAGGAACGCCAGAAATCGAATACGAACCATTTCCATCGGTTGCTGCTCCCAAGGATGTTCCTTCAACAGCTACATTAGCACCAGGTAAAGCATTTCCATCAGCGTCCGTTACCGAACCGACGATGGATCCCTGGGCCATGAGGCCGGAAAACATCCCAAGAGTTAGCATAATAATGAGTTTTTTCATCATTTTCTCCTTGATTTATTGTTTAGTATATGAAAAATCATATATGTAATTAGTCTACCCTTGCAGGTAAATTCCCGGGAAACTATAGCTTTTTAGTTAAATATACTATTTATTTTTTGTGTTGATGTAAAATGGGTTATTTAAGAATAATTTAAGATATTATCGTTTATCTTCTCGAGGAGTGCATCCATATTTACACGATCTTGTTTTTGCGTATCCCTATGGCGAAGTGTAACAGTGTTATCTTCGAGAGACTGGTGGTCAACGGTAATACCAAAGGGTGTACCTGCTTCATCCTGGCGATAGTAGCGTTTACCGATGGAGCCCTGCTGGTCGTATATCACTTTAAAATGCTTTTTTAGATTATCCGTTATTTTTCGTGCTAATTCTGGCAAACCATCTTTTTTTGTTAACGGACAAATCACAGCTTTTATGGGAGCCAAACTGGGGTGGAGTTTCAAAACAGTGCGATTATTATCTGTATCATCCCAGTAGGCATCTGCCAACACGGTAAGCAACATACGGTTGAGCCCAGCAGACGTTTCGATAATATAAGGGAAATATTTTTCATTGGCCACTTGATCAGAATACTGCATATTTTTCCCCGAGAATTCCTGATGACGCTTAAGATCAAAATCAGTTCTATTATGAATTCCCTCGATTTCTGACCAGCCAAACGGGAATTCATATTCAATATCCCAAGCTTCCTTGGCATAATGGGCTAATTCACTATCACCATGTTGGTGAAAGCGAATTTTATCTTTATTGATTCCCAAACCGTCTGTGTAAAAAAGAAAACGTTCTTCTTTCCAGGATTTCATTTCATTATCATCTGTTCCGGGTTTTACAAAATACTGCATTTCCATTTGTTCAAATTCACGTGTCCGGAAAATAAAATTCCGTGCCACAATCTCATTTCGAAATGCTTTACCAATTTGGGCAATACCGAAGGGTACTTTTAAACGTTGGGATCCCTGAACCAATAAATAATTCACATAAATACCTTGAGCAGTTTCCGGACGCAAATATGCGATGGATCCTTCATCTTCCACAGGGCCAATCTGTGTTTTAAACATTAGATTAAATTGCCGGGGGTCTGTCATTTTTCCAGTGGTTCCGCATTTCGGGCATTGAATGGTAGACCAATCTATACTATCTGGATCATCCTCGGTGAATTCATCTGCACGAAAGCGAGCTTTGCATTGTTTGCAGTCCACCAGTGGATCATGGAATTCCGCAATATGTCCGGACGCTTCCCAAATTTTCGGATGCATGAGAATCCCACTATCTAATCCGACAATGTTTTCATGGTGTTGCGTCATTGCTTTCCACCAAAGTTGAGAAATATTATTTTTTAATTCAATACCAAGTGGGCCGTAATCATATACAGCACCAAAGCCACCATAGATTTCGGAACTTTGGAAAACGAACCCCCTTCGCTTGCACAATGAAACGATTTTTTCGATTGAGTTGTTTTTATCTGTCATGCGTCCATTTCCTTCAATTCTTTTTCAATTTGTTCATTAAACGGAATTGAAGAGTCCGTAGTAGACTTATCTGCAGATTTATCATTATTAATTTTAGGTGATCGAATATATAAACCCAAAACTGTAAATGCTGCAATGGCGATTAATGCTGGAGCAATCCATACCATAATATTAAATCCCTGGGCGACAGGAATTGCGAGAATTCTTTCGCCGTATGTTTTTACAAAGTGGTCCAAAACCTGTTGTCGAGATTGCCCTGCTTCAACCATTGATTTAATCTCACTTTCTAGTTGTGAATGACCATGATCATCAACTGTCCCGCTCCAGCAGCAGGGCGCCATGAGGGTTTGCTCAATATCCGTGATTAACTCTTCATGTGTTTGAGTAGCAAAAAGAACAGATATTGAAAAAATGATTAAAATGTTCTTCATTTCTTTTTCCGCCGTCTGCGTTTTACAGGACCTTTTGCCCGTCGATCGTTAATTAAGCTCACAGCTGTTGCAAGATCAATATCGTCTGGAGAAATATCCTTGGGTAAGGCAGCATTGAATTTTCCATCTGAAACATATGGACCATAACGACCATCTTTCAAAGCGATTGTTTCGCCTGTTTCCGGATGTTTCCCAAGGCTTTTTAATTCACCGTTGGGTTTATTACGGTTTTTTATAACATCAATTGCAGTTTCCAATGTAACCTCAAGTGGGTCATGGGGATGAGTTAACTTAACATTTTTGTCTCCGACTTTAAGATAGGGGCCATACCTGCCAAAATCAGCTCGAATTTCATCGCCTGTTTCGGGGTGTGTTCCCAAAAGTCTCGGCATGGACAGTAATTTTGTTGCTAATTCTAGATCTACATTTTCTTTTTCTGTCCCTCTGGGTAGAGATTTTCGTGTTTTAGAATCGCCCAATTGAACATACGGGCCATAGGGGCCTTCTTTTAAATAAATGGATTGTCCGGAATCATTATCGACTCCAATAAGTTCTGTTTGAGAAACATCTTTTGCCAAAATTTCCATCGCTTTTTCAACAGAAAGATCACCTAGGTAAAAATCTGCAGGAATATTTCGACGTTTTTCACCTTGTTCTAAATACGGACCATAATTTCCAACTCTGATTACAATTTTTTCCATACCACCGTTGGCGATTAATACAGTGCATGCTTTTCGGATATCAATTTCATCATCAAGCATTTTTGCAAGTCCGGGATTGTCATCGCTGCCAAAATAAAAACGTTTCATAAAAGGCAAAGGTTTAGAATCTCCTCTGGAAATGGAATCCAATTCATCTTCCATATTAGATGTGAATTGTGAATCAACAAGTGAAGAAAAATGATTTTCCAATAATTGGGTAACAGCCACAGCAAGGAAAGTAGGTACTAGAGATCCCTTTTGATTTCGAACGTAATCTTTTTCCTGGATACGCCCAATGATACTGGCCCAGGTTGAAGGCCGTCCTATCCCTTGTTTTTCCATTTCTTTTATGACAGATGCTTCTGTGAATCGTGCCGGTGGATTAGTCATATGTTTTTCCGATGATAGGTTTTTACAACCCAAACGCTGTCCTTTCTCCAATTTGGGCAGGAATCGTTCCCGATCGGCTAATTTACCATCGGGGTCATCGCTGCCTTCAACATAAACACGCATATAGCCTGGAAAGAGAATAACGCGGCCGCGAGCACGAAATATCGTATTTTTGTTTTCAATATTGACAATGGTTCGTTTCAATTTTGCCGGCTTCATTTGGCTGGCTACCGTTCTTTTCCAAATTAATTCATATAATCTTCCTTCATCGCCGCCCACCTTTGCACTTACGGTATGCACATCAGCGAATTCAACTCCAGCCGGACGGATCGCTTCATGTGCCTCCTGAGCATTTTTCACCTTGCTTTTGTACTTGACCGGCTTTACAGGTAAATATTTATCACCATAGAGTTTTTTAATGACATTTCTGGCGCCTGTTAACGCTTCTTGAGATAACTGAATGGAATCAGTACGCATATAGGTTATAAAACCAGCTTCATATAAACGTTGGGCCATACGCATGGTTTTTTTGGCAGAAAAACGTATTTTCCGTGATGCCTCCTGCTGCAGAGTACTGGTTGTGAAAGGGGCATACGGATTTGATGTTTGCGGTTTATCTTCAATACTGCTTACTACCCAAGGACCATTTTGTAATTCTTGAACCAGCGCATTGGCTTGGGCAGATGATATCAGCAAGACACCTTCTTTTTTCAATTCTCCTGTATTGCTGTCGAAATCTTTCCCAGTGGCTAATCGTTTCCCATCTATCGAAATCAGATCAGCATTAAATCCTTCAAGTGCATCATTTTCTAATTCAGCTTTTAAGTCAAAATAAGTAGCTGATTTGAAAATAGCCCGAAGCCGTTCCCGATCGACTATCATTTTCAATGCGGCAGATTGTACTCGGCCGGCTGAAAGAGATCCTTTTACAAAACTCATGGTTTTTTTCAATGTTCTCCATAATAAACCAGAAAGTTTGTAACCTACAAGGCGGTCAATCACCCTGCGAGTATATTGGGCATTTACAAGATCCATATCCACTTCATGGCGTTGTTGCATACCTTCGATGATACCTTCTTTGGTAATTTCTGTAAATTGTACTCTAGAGATATTTTTGTTCGTCACTTCTTCAACAATGTGAGCAGCGATGGCCTCTCCTTCGCGATCAGGGTCAGTCGCCAGAATGACTTCGGGTGCTTTCGCCGACTTCTTTTTGATTGCCTTGACAATATCTTTCTTCCCTTCCATAACAACAAATGTGGCTGCGAATTCGTTATCAACATCCACAGCTAATTCTTTGCGGGGCAGATCTTTTATATGACCTACACATGCAAAAACTTCATATTCATTGCTTAGGTATTTTTCAATCGTTCGGGCTTTGGCCGGCGATTCAACTATAATTAGTGGTTTACTCATATTTTTTGTGTTTTACCTTTCGTTCATGCGCGTATTATAATGTAGATAAAATTTTAGAAAAGTCAAATAGTGAAATGTTTAACAAGCTCATTTATGGCTATTTCATTTTGTTCACCGGAGGAAAGATCCTTTATTTGAACAGTTTCATTTTTTAATTCTTCCTCGCCAATTATGACAGCTTTAAGTGCACCAATCCTATTTGCATCTCGCAATTGAGCCTTTAAACTGCGCCGCAATGTATCCGTAATAACATTATAACCTAATTCACGTAATTCATTTGCCATACTCAACGCCTGTCCTCTCGCAGATTCAACAAGGTTAATCAAATAGACTGTATTGTGTTCCGTGCTATTATTATCAAAGTCCATGGACATTAGAATGCGTTCCATTCCCGCAGCAAAGCCAATGGCAGGAGTGGGCTTTCCGCCCAATGTTTCAACAAGACCATCGTAGCGTCCGCCGCCGCAAATGGCATCCTGTGCTCCCAGGTTGCCGGAAATAAATTCAAATGTTGTACGGGTATAATAATCCAAACCGCGAACCATTTGATAATCAATTTCAAATGGAATATTTAATTCGTTCAATAATTGTTGAACAGTACTAAAATGGATTTTATCATCTGCAGTCCAATAATCAGCAATTGTGGGTGCATCTGCAATGAGATTTTGTTCGTCAGGGTTTTTAGTGTCCAGAATTCTTAAAGGATTGGTTTCTAATCGTTGCTGGCTGGTGGATGACAGTTGATCCTTGAGTGGACTTAAATAATTTTTCAACGCATGTGTGTACTGACTTCGGCATTCTCCTGAACCCAAGCTGTTTAATTTTAAAGAAATATCTTTTAATCCCAATTCTGAAAAAATAGTATGACCAATCGCAATAATTTCTGCATCTTGTTCCGGGAATTCTGACCCAAAGGCTTCGATACCGAATTGATGAAATTGCCGTTGTCGGCCTTTTTGCGGGCGCTCTCTGCGGAATAATGGACCCATATAATACAATCTCTGTAAAGGCGATTTACTGCCCAAGTTGTGCTGAATATACGCTCGAACAACGGGGGCAGTTAGCTCTGGGCGTAAGGTTAAGGATCCGCCGGAACGATCTTCCCATGTGTACATTTCTTTGGAAACAATATCCGTATCTTCGCCAACACTTCTGGAGAATAAACTCGTATCTTCAAAAATAGGTGTACGGATTTCGCTATAACCGAACCGTGCTGCAGTATGGTGAATAATGCGTTCCAGTTTCTGCCAGTGCGCACTATCTTCCGGAAGAATGTCATGGGTACCTTTGATGGTTCTAAATGCCATAATTTATTCTGTTAAATTTATAATGAGGTCTTTTGCTTGTTCTTTATAATTTTCAGGAACCAGTAATTTAACTACAGCTCCGGGAATATTTGTTGGAGTTATACTAAATGCTGAAGCAAAAAAATCTGATTTTAAAAAATAAGGAATATTGTTTTTTGTTAAAATTTCACCCGCCATTTCACCATACACTTTTCCGGAAAATTGAGCAATTTTTATCCAGTTTATATTTTGTAAAGGAACATCGAATGGTTGTGTATCCACAAGAGATACGTTACAGTCAGTACAAATCTCAATATGGGGTTCATATTCTGTTTGGCACTCCGGACAATACTTAAAATTGGTTTTTTCCATGGTGGAATTTGCGATAATTTATTTAGAGAATGAAAATAGAATTAGAAAGGCACTGTCCGATTGAATCCACCGCGATTTTCTAATTTAAGATCCCGTAAGGTGGGGGATTTTACATTGATACGCAGATAAAATCCATTTGCATATCCACTCGGCGTCCAGTCTAATGACAATTCCCAACAATGTAAGTCACGATTAATTGAAAAGCGGTGGCTGATAAGTTCATTTTCCAAAAGGTCAAAACGGGCAGAATAAGAAATGCGCCATTTTTGCGTAATGTTAATAGTTGAATTTGTATTGAGCCAGAATGTTTCTTTAGTTAAAGTGGGATTACTTTGCTGTAATGAATAGTTAATGCTAAAACGTGTACTCCAAAGTTTGCCTTTTGAACCCATACCGTTTTTACCTAATGGTGAAACAATTGCCAGGCTGTCTTGAAGATCAGTTGTATCTGCAGATTCACTTTTTATGCCCATTCGTTGACCGGAAAGCTGAAACCCTGTTGATAAACTCATTCGTGTTAATCGGGGTAATGGGATACCATTTTCATTTCGTCTAATATTATTTACGCGCTTTTTTAAATCTTGATCAAATTCATAAAAATCATGTGTCATACGCAATTCAACATTCGATGGTCCAATTTTGGATCGAATTGAAGAGGATAGATTATTCAATCTGAATTCTTCTCCAACAAAATTATAACTTGATCCCATTCGCCAAGAAAATAGGTTAATAATTTTATCTTTTTCACCTTCTTTAATTTTAGCTTGAAAATTATTATTCACACTAAAATTCATTGATTGGGATTCATTCCGTGGTGTACCTCCGGCCATAGTGCCCATGAAACGATCATGGTAAAGTGAATTCCCGGATGTATCCAATATTGTTTCGAAATAACCCAAGTCAGAGCCAAAAACAGGTTGCGAAAAATCCGGTCTGAATGAATAACCAATGGACGGGGAAACAACATGGCGAATTGCGATTAACTTTCCAATATTGAATGGAAATAAACCATAAATCTGTGTATTAATAGAGGCGCCAAAACTACCTGTAGTTCGCGTAGAAAATCCAGGAACTTCTCTAGATTGAATTGTATTGGTTGCACTATCTAATCGTCCGGAAAAAGTTCTGTTTACCCAGTCTGATTTAAAACTGGCATTCGGATTAAACGTTATATAGCGAAATATTTTTGTTGGAGCATTGATAGAGAGCGAATGACGCATAACATTATCACTGAAATTTTGTGTCTCATCATTCCAGTTGTATAAACTCGTAGAATCATTAATAATCATTTCTTCGGATTCGTAGTACAAACGTTCTTTGTTCACCAAAGATGTATTATATCGCCATGTTATATTATTAAACCAGCGTTGATCCCCGCCCTTGTTTGGAAAAAAGTTGCGTTGGCCAAGATTAAAGTTCATGGAGGGCAATGTCGATGTGGTAATATTTGTTTGCTGACCGTCATGGGTTGGTTTTGTGTAAAAAACAGATGAGGAGTCAATGCGATCGTCCGCCATCAAGTTTGTTGTGGAAGATAAATTCATACTCATGGATGCCTGAACAGATGGCCAACTCTTGGAGTATGTTGCATTGGAAATTGTTTGCTGCTGGCCCATCCGCGTTTGAGGATTCGACGTATATTTTCGACTGAATTCGCCGCTACTGGAATAATTGGCATTCACGTTAAAATTTTGATTATAACGTAATTTTTGAGTGTGCTGCCAACGGACTTGATAGCTTGTTCTGCGGTCAGTGCCGATATCGGTAATATTATCCGTAGCCGATAAAAACTGCCGACTCTGCAGATTAAGTGAGCCATTAAATTTATACCTTAATTTATAACGGTTATTCAAATTGAAAACAAAGCCCTGGCGATCGCCAAAACTCATGGTGAATTTTGTACCCCAGTATTTACTGGGAGCCCAGAAATATCCAAAATTATTAATGTATTGACCACGAACGCTATTTTCACCATAACCGGGCATAATCCAACCGGAATGGCGACCACCGCTCTTATGGGGAAAAATACCGAAAGGAAAAGCAATAATGGGAATTCGACTAATATAGAGCACGATCGGGCGAGCAATAACTTTATCATTATTGATAATTTTCATGTTTTTACTTTCAAAATGAAAATGGGGAGTTTCCAAGTCACAGGTGGTATAAGAACTGTTTTCGATATAATATACCTTGTTATCATTATTGCGAATTTCAACGCCTGAATAATAACCATCATCTGCTTTGGAACGTCCCTGTTTGACGCGACCTTTGCGTGATTTCAAATTATAAACAAGTGTATCACCCACCATGGGATCACGGCCCCGTTCAACAATAGTCGGTTTTTTAAATTCCACTGTCGAATCTGCCGGCGGGGTGGGAAAAGCCTTGAGCAAATTATCATTCCAATCCACATTGATGTATCCGGATGTTAGCTCGACATCAGTATACTTGATATTTGCATCGCCTGTTAAATCTGTTTTTTCCGTTTGCATATTGTAAAAAATTTCATGGGATGTATATGTGATTGGTGCTTCCATTTCTTTATTAGAAGTATCCGGCGTAAATACACCGCGGGATCCTCCTGAAATATGAATATAATCCAATTGGATTTCCGCGCTGTCTACAGATGTAAAGGACATGACTATTGTGTCTCCCGATGCCAAATTATTACCTTGATAAACTGAATCTTTAAAAATATGGTAAAGCGTTGTAGCCATACCTTCCAAGCGTACCGAATCCAAACGACCATCCACAAAATATCCTTTTAAAGCAGAGCCGGTCATATCGTCATCAAAGGAAACATATAACCGTTTTATGATGGTTGAATCGAGTTCGTTCAATTCAATTTCACGATAACCGGATGTTTTATTTATAATATGTGCTTTGGCGGGGATATATACATAATCGAGAACATTATCCGCATAATACATTTGGATTTCACTGCCCTCTAGAACACGGCCTTCTTCTTCCAATTTTGGATTGATGCGCAACCACGTTTTGTCATTTTCCACATCATAAATAGCTAAACCGCACGTGGCTACACGGCCACTTTCAACGATGGTTACATCCTGTTCAGCTGTATATGAAACAGCATTTTTTCTTTCGTGTTTAACATAGCGCAAATGATGGGCGGTTATAATTTGACTTTCTTGAATCATTTTAGAATTTCCATTGGCAATTCCGCTGTCCAGTTCTGAATAATAGATTACCGTATCAGCTGTAAGATCATAATCTTCATCCCAAATGTGAACATTATTATAACAGGTGAATTTATCATTCGGTGAGTCAAAATGAACGGAATCAGCTGTTAGTTTTTGGCCTTCCTTATCCATGACCACATGCCCGATTAAAAGACCTTGTCCTGTTCGTTCTATGTATCGGGCGTTATCACAGCGAATGGTCATTTGTCCTTTTTTAAAAACAACATTTCCTGTTAAAAATTGGGTGGATTTTCCGTTAATATTTTTGTTTTCTAGCAAATCAGCTTGCTGCAATCGCAAGCGATTATCTTGAGCTGGTAACTGAATAATTAATAAAATAAAAAAAATAATAATTCCACCATCCCCGAAAGCCCAGGACTGAAGTAGAGGTGAAAATATTCTTGAAAAAGGATAAAACAATTTCACTATTTATTATAGCGCTTTGGCCAGCATTTTTGTAAACGTTTAGAAATAAATTCTTCATAACCTAAATGAGTCGGTTTGTAAAAAGTTTCCTGCATATTTTCCGGGAAATAGTTTTCATCAATAAAGTGGTCCGGATGACTATGGGGATATTTATAATCCTTGCCGTAATCCAATTCTTTCATGAGTCCGGTGGGGGCGTTTCGCAGATGCAAGGGAACGCCGGGTGTTCCATGTGCTCTCACATTTTTCATGGCATTATTTATAGCCCAATAAGAAGAATTTGATTTTGGAGCACTGGCGAGATACGTCGTGACTTGGGATAAAATAAGAGCCGCTTCAGGCATACCAATCATATGGACTGCTTGAAATCCGGATGTGGCGATAGTTAGGCCTCTGGGATCGGCATTGCCGATATCTTCCGATGCCAGGATTATAAGACGCCGGGCAACAAATTCGGGTTTTTCGCCCCCTTCCAGCATGACGGCTAACCAATATACTGCCGCATCGGGATCGCTGCCGCGAACCGATTTAATAAATGCGCTGATGGTGTCATAATGATAATCACCCGTTTTATCATAAAGTTGTGTTTTGCTTTGCAGAGCTTCCTGAAGGATATTATTCGTTATTTCCCCATTTTCATTAATAAGACTTATGGCCACTTCCAATGTATTGAGCAATTTCCGGGCATCGCCTCCGGCAGAATGAACAAGTTTATTTTTAACATTATTGTCCATTGCAACAGTATTTTTTGACAGAATTATGTCCATTTCAAATGCCCTGTTTAGGACAGATACTAAATGCTCATCTGTTAAGGGTTTAAGCGTTAATATTCTACAGCGGGAAAGGAGAGGGCTGATAACTTCAAATGACGGATTTTCTGTGGTTGCGCCTATGAGAGTGAGTATTCCTTCTTCAACTGCATGGAGCAATGCATCCTGCTGGGATTTACTGAAACGGTGAATTTCATCAATAAAAAGGATGGTTGAATTACCGGCTTCCAGATTGCTTTTCCCTTTTGAAATTATATTTCGCAAATCTTTTACACCGCTGGAGACTGCGGAAAGTTCATGAAAAATTGCTTCTGCTGAGTTGGCTATAATTCGGGCCAATGTGGTTTTTCCTGATCCCGGCGGTCCCCAAAAAATCATGGAAAATGGTTTTTTCTGTTGGAGTGTTTTAGCAATAATGCGGTCTTTATCTACCAAATGGTTTTGTCCAATGAATTCATTTATTGTAGCCGGACGAATCCGATCAGCCAGTGGCGGAAGGTGATTAGATGAAAACATATTTTCTGTTTTTGCCATAGTCTGCTGTAAACTCCAGCGGAAATTACGCTTAAAAAATGCTTATATACACAAAACGACTTTTAATACTTGTGGGCTGCCTTATGATTATATTAGGCTGTCAAAACGAAAAGACTACAATGGAAAACGGGCTTATTATAGAAACACTTATAGAAGGTGAAGAGCCAACTGCAGAACAATATAGTATTGTAACTGTGAATTATACCGGTTCTTTGGAAAATGGAACTGTATTTGATTCTTCCCTTAATCCAGGAAGAGAGCCCTTTCGTTTTACGCTTGGTGTGGGTCAGGTTATTGCTGGCTGGGATCAAGGTGTATTGGGAATGAAAACGGGAGAAAAACGCAAACTTACAATTCCACCTGAATTAGGCTATGGAAACCAGGACATGGGTGTTATTCCGCCCAATTCTACATTGATTTTTGAAATAGATTTATTGGAAGTGGAGTAGTTACACTCCGATTGGTGCAGCAGAGTACTTCTTTTCAATTAGATTAAACCATAAATTTTATCTGATTCAAAAACGGATACACCTTGTCTGTTATTATCTAAATGAAAAGTCATTCCTTGCGCGATGGTTTTGGCATGAATCCCTCGATATTTTTTTAGAGGTCCAATCATGAATGGATTAATTAATGTCATAAAAAACTTACCGAGTATCTCTCCTAGTCGGAATTCCAATCTTGGTCCCATAATAAGCGAGGGTTGAAAGATCTGAATTATAGGAATTGTCATTTTTTTCAATTCATCTTCAATTTCGCCTTTCACCTTATTATAAAAAATGGATGAATTAGAATTTGCGCCCATGGCTGTCACGACTGAAAAGGAATTCGCATTTGTTTTTTCTGCCCATAGGGCAAAGCGAAGTGGTAATTCATAATCCACAAACCGGAAGGCCTCTTTTGACCCGGCTTTTTTAATTGTGGTTCCCAAACAGCAGAATATGTGATTCACCGGCTCAAGTGATTTTATTGCAGTTTCGTTTTCAAAATCAAAAATGATTTCTTTTAATTTAGGATGTGGATTAAAAAATGATTTTCTAACTAAAACAATCACCGATTCAAACTTTTCCGAATCCAATAATTCTTGAACGAGATAAGAACCAACCAATCCGTTGGAACCAATGATGAGGGCTTTATTCACAATTCTATTATGTCCAAATTTTTAGTAACAAAATAAATTCCAAAATAAGATATCAACGCCCCAAAAATATGGAAATTACAAAATTGGGCCATGAGCTTAACGTTTTTTCTATATATAGTTGGCTCAATAAAATCCATTATATTTTGATATTTCACTTGTAATACGAATTACAAAATAAAAATAAGAGCCACTGAGGAGAGTCGAACTCCTGACCTACGCATTACGAATGCGTTGCTCTACCAGCTGAGCTACAGTGGCGTAAATTATTCAATAAGCTGCCTGCCCGCCGTAATCCCGCTCCTGCGGGATGAAGGAAGGAGCTACAGTGGCAAAAAATCAGGAACGAAAATACACTTTTATATCTAATCCATCAACTATTGACGCTGATAAAATTTAGCTGTTCTGTATGCACCGTAAATTTCACCCGTATAAAAAATTCCTGCCATGGAATAGTAAAAACTTTTTTGATAACTATGATCACTTTTGGATGCATCCATCGCTGAAGATGCTGTTATATAAACCATAAGGAAACCCATAAAGCCATCAAACCACCTGCCAGCATACATGCGCCCTGAACCTGGAAGAATTGCAGACAGAAGTCCTGCTACAACGGGTGATTTTTTGGTTGAAGCATTTAAATGAGTCGTAGGGTGATCTATCAAACGACCATCCTGTTCATGGAATCCACCGCGGATATGTAATTGATTGAAAAATGCAGATGGATTACAACGCACGATGCGATCGGCTGTCATGGGAATTCCTTTTATAATACCATTTTCTTTAATGGCGATAGCGCCGTATTGGCTGCAGCTGGGATAAAATTGACAATCCAGTAAACGAGTGTTATGGGATAATCGCTGCCAACCCGCTATGGGTAAAATTATAGCTTTTTCTATAAGTGTAGAATTTGACGAAACGAGCACTGAATCCGCAGGGTATTTTGATTGGGCAAAAATGAGAGAACCGAATAAGAATCCGCAACCAATTAGGAAAAACAGAATAAAATATCCACCACCCCTAAATCCCTGCCTGCCGGCAGGCAGGCCCTCCTCATTGTATAGACTAGAAATTAATAATTTTCTTTTCATGATTTCTGAAAATGTCCTCGAATACTGCGTGCTAATAAAGCAATGAGCAGCAAAGATATAGATCCTAAAATTGCTGTTTCTTTAGCCGGAAAGAAAACCTGCAAAGAGGATTGCAAAAAGCCAATGGTCCCTTCACCTCCAAGTATCGCAGCTGATATCACGATTGCAGTTAGCATTTGTTCGGATCCTTTTTTAGCAACTTTGAAAGCAATGAATCCACCAATGGCAATGAGGAAAGCCAAGTTGAAACCTAAAAACAAACCAATTCCAAGAGGCATTAAATGTACAGCGGAAAGTTTACCTTTAAATCGAAAGGCTTCAATTATAATCGCCAAGATTAGACCGCAAACAAAAATGAGAGGGTGAGGAAGACCCTTTAGGTTCATTGCAACAATTTGTGCTTGAGGCGCAGGGAATTTCAGCGTAAATAATGTGTCTGCAATTACCGGACTTTGAATAACGCCAAGTAATAATGGTATCATTAATGCTACCACCACAGCAGCGACAAGATCGACTAACACTATTTGTTTATAATCTGTTCCTACAATTTGTGCTGATTTATAATCATGACCGATATCTCCTGCGATTGCCGTAGCTGTGGCAATGAAAAATGTAATAATATAGCGGTGTTCCAAGCCAAGTTCCAGATTAGCCATACCAAAGAAATATGTGATTAATAATGCTGATAGTAATCCGAATTGTTCTAATGGATCAATATTGGTCAACCCTGTCATTCGGCTAGCAAGATTTACGGTAAAAAATGTCAGAATTAAACAAAGAGCTGCTGCGAATAATGGAATGCCCATAAAAAATAAAATTAATCCGCTGCTGATTGCCATCCCCCAAACCCAGGGCTTTTGTTTAAAAATAATTGATTTGGAAGGCAGAGCCGAACTGGCATGTATAAGCATATATCCAAGGCCTGAACCAATCACCAGTCCCATACCAAAATTCTGAATTCTTGGGGTAGTGTCTATTCCGTCGAATATTGCTGTGAGTATTATTGCACCAATAACCGATAAAATCCCTCCAGCACCCCAAGAAAAGCTGTTCGCCGATCCCAAAATAATGCCTGTGGCGATGACCATCGGCATTATTAAAATCAAGATGGGTTGTGATCCAGCAACACCAAGGTCGATATAATTCCAGTCGAGAGCATCTCTACCCAGCGTAAAAAGTGCGGCCAAAATTACAAAAATAATCATAAGTCCAAAGCGATGATCCTGATTAAAGGCTGTTTTGATTACTTCACCACCTGCGCGGCCAGCAGGAAAAGGCAAATTTTGTTTGATTATATATTCTTCACGTAGAGGAATGGATAAACCAATGCCAAGAATCGCAGCAGAAGCGCACGTCAAGACTAACCAACCATGAGAAATAAAGTTCGGATTTTCAAGAATGAGCCCAGGTAACGTAAACACAACAGCCGCTGCCATCAATCCACCAATTGACCCACCTGCTTGGGCAATATTTACCCGATGAGGAGTTAATGCATTAAATAGTTTTAATAGCCCCGCTGATACAATAATGGAAAAAATAATAGGCCAGGGCAATGCCCCCATTTTCAATGCAATGAAGGCACTTGTGAAAAAAAGAAACACGGCGATGATGACAGCAATTATAATCGTTTTCAACATGATTGAGTTTAGGAAAAATTCTCTTGAATTCTACATGCTTTTACGGCAATTTGAAGTAATGTCATGAGGAAATTTATTCTAATTCTGCTCCTGATTATCTCCAATGTAATGTTTGCAGACAATACGTTATATATTTTACATACCAATAATACCAATGGCGCACTGGAAAATTGTTATTGCCCGGATCATCCTTTTGGGGCAATTGAAAAGAGGTCTGTTTTTATTCATAATTTTATACGTGAGCATCCAAATACAATTGTAGTAGATGCAGGAGATTTCTTTTCAGTCACTAATCATCCATTTTTGGATAGCCTGATTATTGATGCATATAATTCATTACCTTATGATGCAGTCCTTGCTGGTGATCAAGAGTTATCACGGGAAAATTTTAAATTATATGCAAAAAAATTAAACCATCCATTTTTGGCTGCTAATTTTTCAAATCACTTTGATTATGGTTTAGAAAGCCACATCATTATTAACCGGGGAGACTATAAAATTGGTATAGTGGGAATAATCAATCCCAAGGTTTTTCGATTTTATCCGAAAGAAATTAAAGAAAGTATTAAACTGGAAAACCCTGAAGAGTCAATTAGTGCATTTATAAATGAATATTCAGATTCTCTGGATTTGATTATTGGGTTAACTCATCAAGGTTATGATAATGATGTTTCATTAGCAGAATCAATTACCGGTTTAGATATTATTGTGGGCAGTCATACACAAACAAAGTTGGATACAGGTGATGTTGTTAATGGAAGTTTAGTCGTACAGGCTGGAAAAGAAGGATACTATATCGGTGTTGTTGAAGTTCAATTTGATAATGACAAAAATATAAAAACCAAATCTGCTAGAATAGAAACTATGACTCTCATCATGCCAGATGATCCGTATATTATGGAACTAATAAATGCATACGAAAATGAGACTGGTCATATAAACCGTAACAAACTAAAACATCAAAAATCTGAATAATGGATGCTATTATACAAGCACTAATTGAAAATCCAGTTTATCTGGCGGTCGCAGTCGTATTGGCGGTTGTAATATTATTCGGTGTTATTCGCAAATTGATAAAACTTGTGTTAGTTATGGCTGCGATTTTGGTTATATATGTAGCTTATCTTGTTTGGACTGGCGAAGAAGTAGATATGGAAAGGATTAAGGAAGGCGTCCAATCTGCAGGAGAATCCATCTCTGAAAAAGCAGGTGAAATCAGTGAATCTATGAAAGAAAAAGTGGGTGAAGTGGTTGAAGAAAAACTTGATGAAAAGACGAAGGAATTATTTTCTCCTAATTGATGGCATCCCGCAAACGCCCTGTTAATAATTTTATAATTCCCTGCATAATTTCCATATTACTACTCATAATTTCATAAAAATCTTCCTGAGTAATTTTTAATAGCGTTGCATCTGTTTCTGATGTTGCATCTGCAGATCGTGGTTCATGATCCAATAACGCCATTTCACCCAAACAAGCTCCTTTGCCCAATAAAGCGATATGACGATCACCTTTATGGATTTTAATATCACCCTCTACGATAATATATAATGAATCACCAAAATCACCTTCGGCAAATAAGGGAATATTTGCATTAAACTGTTCCTCTTCAGCAATTTGAGCCACTTTAGATAAATCTTCGGTGGGGATTGTTTGAAAAAGGTTTACTGTTTTTAACAGGATTGTTTTTTCCAATGTAGAATACATGGCTAATTCCTCTTTATTTAATTTGAACTTTTGTAATTGATCATTATCTCGAACGATATCATCATACTTGGATATGATTTCTTTCAAAGCCAATGAGCCGACAATTTTATCCCAATCAATATTTTTTAATACGTTCGTTCGATTATGTTTTAATGTAAAATCTGTTGCTACTGCTGATGCCCATTCTTTATCACCTGAAATCATTATACTTAAATGTTTTTCCAAACTAATGGGTATTTCATTAAAATGTTTTTCACCAATCTTCGATAATTCTTCTGTGGTAAGTCCTTCAACAAAAGGTGTTATTAATTCTTTTTCTTCTCTTTCAAAAATATTGTCCAGCACTTCCAAAACAAATGGCATTTGCCGCTGATCTTGTTTTTTTATTGTTTGTAAATAAGACTCTACAGGTGTTGCTGGGGTGTCTATAATACCTAATTTTAAAAGGTTGGGAACTTGCTTTGATAGTTCATGCTGAATCACTTCATTAAGTGTATGCTCTTTGTCAACGTGCTCAACACTATTCAAAAAATCTATTAATCGATAAGTATGTTTCGATATTTTTTTCACTTCTAGTTTAAGTCTGTCCGCATATTCTTCAGCAAGTGGATCTTGACGAGCCATTGAAAGAAGAGTATCAATAATATCGCTAATTACACGTTTATCATTGCGCTCTAATAATCCAATTAGAGCATCGATAATTTCATCTGATCTAAATACTTTTGATGTAACAACTATACCGCGCAACAGATTTTGATCAATTTTCTCATCCGCTAAAACGGTCGTTAATTCAGAGATGACGGTTTCTTCTGAAAACTGTTGTAATGTATCCCGAGCGGTGGGGAGAGTCTTTGGATTATCCAGATTTGTTATGATAGCGGGAATCAATTCATCATTTTTTCGCTTCGCCGCAACTACTAAAGCAGAATTACTGGTTATTTCTGAAGGATCTTTCAGAAATTGCAAAAGTAAATTATGTGTAAGTATATTGTTTTGGTCTGATAAATGTTTAATGGCCATAGCTTGAATTTTTGGATCTTTACTACTCATTTTCCCTTGGATCAATTCTCTTGCTTCTTCTGCTTTTTCTGATTCCATGAATTGTAAAGTAGCAGCTGCAGTTATTTGTAATTCAGGATCCTCATCTAATAAGTATGCCTCCACATTAGGTACTGCAGATGCTAACTTTCGTATTCCGGCAATATTGATGGCGATATCTGCAAAATCATGATTCTGTAAAGCTTCTATTAATTCATCATCTGAAACCACTTTTGAATTATTTGCAGATATTTTCAAAATGGTTTTACTAACTTCAAGATTTTCTCCGTGAAAAAGTTCATTCAGAGTTTTTGCCCATGGAGAAAGAGGAATGTCTTCAATTAATTCCAAGGCGAACAGCTGTTTCACTTCTTCTTCTGCGTGAAGCGCCTTTTCAATCGTGGCTACCATAGCGCGATCAGCTACATCCACTTCAAGTTCTTCAAAATTCAATTGTCGTTTTTCAACTGCTTTTTGCAATACTGCAACATATCCGGTCTTTATTTTAAACGTGTAAACAATCCAAGCTCCAGCAACTATTAGCACCGCTATACTCAAAAAATTAAGTGGAACCCATTTTGCTACAATAAATATTGATAACCCTGCAAACCCCTCAATGAATGCTTTTATTTTACCATCGATAACCGGTTTTTTCTCTTTTTTGGTTTTGGGAGGAACGGGAAGCCATAATAGCTGTACAGTAGTATTATTGACAGTGAATTTGAAAACCTGATCGGCAAATTTTGGGATAAAAATAGCAGCTAAAACTGGAATCATTAAAAAGCCAATTGATCCAGCAAAAAGAGCAAGTGGTAATATTAACATGCCAATTAAAACACCAAATCGAGACAAAATTCTACCCGTGAGAAAAAACTGCACAATAAAGGCTGCAGCCCCAGTCACAGCATAGAACATGCCAAAAAAGCTCACTAGTTCATCTTGTATTTGTTACGTATTTGATGCAATAATTTTAAATTGATAATCCACGTATTTTGATATAAAAGCCATCGAGCAAATCACTATAGTTAGCGCAACCAAATACCCATCAAATTTGATTTTACTTTTTTCTTTTTGCTTGGCAGTTGATTTTGCAGGGCCACTATCTAAAAGCATACGATGTGGGCGAATCATCGTGGATGTTACAGCTGTAGCTCCAATAAAGAAGGAAGTAGCTAAAAGAAGTTTATCTGATCCGAAGGCTTGGACGAATGGACTAATGCTGGAACCGATAACCATAGATGCAATGGCTCCACTGCCGCTGATCAATCCAAAAAGTCGTTTAGCTTGCCGGGCATCAAAAACTTCTCCAGAAAGAATCCAAAATTGAATTATAGAAAGAACTATTATTATTTCTACCCAAATGTATAAAACTGGAATAAGCCAATCCTGCAGCAAAAATGTAAATGGAATTAAACTACCTGCAAAAATCAATGCTGAAAACATTATAACCGTAGTCAAGTCTTTGCCACGGGTTATTTTTGTATAAAAAGGGATAACACCTGCCATGACAATAGCAATGGCTACAAACATTAAAGGTAAAAATGTTTTTTCAAACTGGCTTAAGAAAAATGCATCTCGGGCTGAACCAGCAGTTATACCCATGGCAGTAAAACAGAAAAAGTGAATGAATAGGATTAAAAAGGGCCGTCCTTCACCTTTTTTAACATCAAATATTTTAGATAAGAAACTCACAATAAATTATATACCAATTCAGTCAATATTGATTGCTAATTTTTTTTCAATGTTAAAATTGAATCCAGAATAGAATGGACTGTATTTTGGCTTTCTTTAGTCACTGGTTGTTAATGGGTACGGATTAATCTATTTTCTAAATACATAATATGAATAAAATATAGTCAGATGACTTCAAGTAAACCAAGTTTATCTATATTGGTAATCTTCACAATGTTTAGTTTAATTGATAAAGCTATGACTGTAACGGATTATATAAATCAATAACAGGAAATGATTACACATGTTTAGAGAAGATTTATTAAAGGGAAAAACAATTATAATAACAGGTGGTGGTAGTGGACTAGGAAAATCTATGGCAGCCCGCTTTGGTGAATTAGGTGCAAACCTTGTCATTGCAAGCAGGAGACAGCAGGTAATACAAGATGCGGCTGATGAATTACGAAATACAGGTGCGGAAGTATTAGGGCTGACTTGTGATGTTCGAGATGTTGCAAGTGTTCAGACTTTAGTAGATAGAACCAAAAAGCAATTTGGGACAATAGATGTTTTATTGAACAATGCAGCTGGGAATTTTATTAGCCCAACAGAAAATTTATCCCCGAATGGATTCAAAGTGGTTGTTGATATTGTGCTGCATGGCACGTTCAACTGTACCCATGCCGTTGGGAAAGAAATGATCGCAAACGGCGGCGGTTCAATATTAAATATTGTTACAACGTATGCTTGGACCGGATCTGGTTATGTGGTGCCGTCAGCGGCGGCTAAAGCAGGTGTTTTAGCCATTACGCGGTCTCTTGCAGTAGAATGGGCGAAGTACGGCATTCGATCAAATGCCATTGCACCGGGGCCATTCCCAACCAAAGGAGCGTGGAGTCGATTGGCACCTCCGGGACTTGGTATTGAGAAAAAAATGAAAAATCGTATCCCCCTCAAACGCTTTGGGGAACATATTGAATTGGCAAATCTTGCATCTTATTTAATCAGCGATGAAGCAGGTTATATTAATGGTGAAGTGGTTACAATTGATGGGGGTGAATGGTTAAAAGGTGCAGGCCAATTTAACGACCTTGATAAAATGCCAAAAATGGCTTGGAAAGCTATGGATGCTATGCGCAAAAAATCTAAAAAGTAGATTTAAAAAGCTCTATAATATAGACTCCAATTAGTTTATAAAGAATTATCGTATAAGGAACAGCTATTACAAATAATATAAAGGGGCTTGAGCGAAATTCCTCTGAATAAGGACTATTTTGTGTTTTATCCACAAGTTTTCTGAAGCCTTTCATCGTTAAATGCGCCAACCATCCGCAGGCAGAAAAAATGAATAAAATTACGATGTGGTCGATCCATGTTAATGAATTAAGCCATTGACCAAAGTTCATTGAATTTCTCTCAAAAGGGCTGCCCCATATACACCTGCAGAATCTCCAAGTTTATTTTTCAATATTGGTGTCAGGATATAGTCGCTAAACACTTCACGCTGAACCGCTTTAATCCCCTCGGAATAAAGAAAGTCGATTTTTGAAAGACCACCACCGAGGACAATGCAATCAGGATCAAGTATATCTATTATATGACTTAAAGCTCTGCCAAAATTATTAATAAATTCTTCTTTCCATTCAGGATGTTTCTTATACAAACCATTATCTAATATATCAGTTACGCTGTGGGTTTCTCCTGTTAATTCAGACCATTCTTTTTCCAGAGCTGTCCCACTGATATATGATTCTGTACACCCTTTGTTGCCGCAGTAACAATCTCGCCCTTGTGGATCTAGAACATGATGACCCCATTCTCCAGCAATAAAATTTGGACCTCTGTGTATTTTCCCATTTAAAATAATTCCGCCTCCTACGCCTGTGCCCATTATGACACCAAATACAACACTGCAACCTTTTGCTGCTCCCAATACTGTTTCCGCAAGAGCAAAACAATTGGCGTCATTTTCCATTAAAACTGGGATATCAAATTCTTTCTCTAAATCTTTTTGCAATGGTTTGCCAATGAGACAAATAGTATTGCTGTTTTTCATCACACCTTCAGTTGGGTCTATTGATCCAGGAGTACAAATTCCAATCTGATAAACACCATTGGAGTTATCTAATAATTCAAGGCCCAAATCGGAAATTCTTTTAACAATAGCTTCATAACCTTCATCACGATTTGTTGGGATCCTTTTCCGATGGATAGGATTATTATTTTCATCGATAACAATCCCTTCAATTTTAGTTCCGCCAAGATCAATTCCAATTCTATGCATTCATTGCCTCTTTTAAAATTGCTTTAAATTCAGATAATATCATTGCTGTTGCGCCCCAGACTTTATGTCCTGACAATGAAAAATAAGGGATATCCACATCATAACCACGAAGAATTCTACTTTCAGTTTTCATATTTGTATCATTTATAAGATCATTCATATTAACAGAAAATACAGCTGCTACTTCACTCGGTTCAGGAATTACATTTAATGGTACAGTTGTGACTCCTATAAAAGGATAAATCATAAAACCAGTTATACTAACAAACAAAGGAGTTAATGCCCCAAGGATTTTGATATTATCAACCAAGATACCAAGTTCTTCTTCTGTTTCTCTTAACGCTGTATCCGATAGATTTTCATCTGGTTCCTGTGCTCCGCCCGGCAATGAAATTTGCCCGCGATGATGTTCAACCGTTTGTGTCCGCTCGGTCAACATAAAGCAGATATTCCCATTTTCTTCATATATCAGTAATAAAACGGCTGATTGAATCGCATCCTCTTCCGTATTATCAAATATATATGGCTGTTTAGCTTTAACAAGCATTCGGTACTGTTCATTTTTACCGGGCAAATTGCTTTCTAAACTGTTTTGCAGCTTTTGGGATAATTTATTTAATTCCATTGCGGGTAAAAGTTATCGTTTTTTTCATTAATCTGCCCGATGTTTGATAGCGTCTATGGAATTAAATCACATAATTTGGGACTGGAATGGCACACTGCTTGATGATCGCTGGCTATGTGTAGACGCAATAAATAAATCCCTTTTATTAAGAAATCTCCCTGTAATTGATGAAAATAGATATCTGGAAATTTTCTGCTTCCCTGTAGAAAAGTATTATTTAAAACTTGGATTTGATTTTGAAAAAGAACCATTCACAATTTCGGGATCAGAATTTATTAAAAATTATAATTCTCGTTTTCATGAACCCAAACTACATGAAGGAGTAATCCATTTGCTGGATTTTGTAAAGACAGAAGGGATTACGCAATCTATACTGTCTGCCGGGAAACAAGAATATGTAGACGATTGGGTCATTTATCATCAATTAAAAGACTATTTTATAAAGGTCTTGGGGATTGATAATCATTATGCTTCTGGTAAAACAACTCTAGGAATGAAATGGATTAATGAAATGGAATATGATCCCGACAAAGTACTCATGGTGGGGGACACGCTTCATGATCTTGAAGTTGCTAATGCAATGGGAATAAAGTGTGTGTTGGTTGCTCAAGGGCATACCAGCTATACCCGTTTACGAGATACAGGAGCTTTTGTATTTAATGATTTATTTGAGTTTAAATCGTATTTACAGAATAGCTTACCAGTTAACGGTAGCATTGGCACCTAATCCCGGCCCATAGAATATTGCATTCAGCAATAGTCGTTCAGATCCTCGGAAATATCCTCTAAAATTGGGTTGCGTGGCAAAAAGTATAACTTGACCATTTCCCAATCTTTCACGTGTAGCCCACGATCCATTCGCAATTCGGGCTTTTGCTTCCGGCCATAATAAACCGCTTAATCGTAAATCTTCTTCAGGTGCTAATCTTGCTGGTGTAGCAGCAGGATCTTTTGTCATTAATACAGTTGATGTATTAAACAAAACAGGGACCATATCGCCACAGCCAAAATTAAGCCAGTGGTCAGGATCGAGGTTTACTCTCAAGATTGCACCTTGAGGGCTCAATTTTCGCCCAAGTTTATCTTTAGATTTTAGATCTTTATAAGTGGATTTCTCCTGCTTTTCATTTGCTTCTTTATCATCAGCAACTGATTTTCCTTCCCATAATTCTAAACTATCTACACTAATTTCAGATGCTGATTGATATTGATTTAGATTATAATTGTAACTATCTAATTCTTTAAGAATATTTCTTTTTTTCCTTACGCTACTCAACCCTGTTGCTGAATCAGCCAGCGAATTGGCTGTCCCGCCCAAGGCAATGAGTGTCCCGCCATCGCTTACCCAGTCCTTCAGTTTCTTTAATCCGTTTTCGCCAATCACTTGTTTTATTGAACTGCCCCGTGATGAAGGAATAACCAGTACATTATATTTTCTTAAATCAGTTCTACGTAAATCCATATAATTTAAAAGTGTTGTTCGTGTAGCTAAACGAGAGTCCAACAAATGCCATATTGCACCAAAGCTATAAGCGCTCGTAGGCGGTCCGCCCACTAATGCAATGCGTGATTCCTGAAGTAAATTCACTTTACGGCCACCTAAATCCGGTCCTTTTTCTGCAAGAGCTGTTCCTATGCCTACAATATTTATTTCGCTTTCTTGTGCAACCTTTCGAAGTAATTCATTATCTAATTCTGGATTAGATTGTTTGCGTATAAGAATGCTGCCCGCCGAATAATTATTCCCTTCGATTTGCACTGTTTCCTCAATAGCATAGATTTTTATGTTTTGTTCCATTAATCTTGAAATTGCAATATAAATGCCATCTTCAGAACCATCTATTATAAATCCATAGTCTGCCTCTGAATTTAATAAGTGTCCATTTCCAGATAATTTTGAATACGGTTCCAAATTTATACGTGGGAAATTCATTGTATGATAACCTTCGAGCCCAAAGGCTAATGGAAGGGACCATGCAGTAACATCATAGAGTGTAGAACCGTTATTTTTTAACACTTCATGACGTTCTTTTTCCATTGATTTAGTATCCAGTCGAATATCAAAATTAAGAATATTCTGAATCAAAGCTTTCAACGGTTGATTCACTTTAACCACTACTGCCCCGTTTTTAACAACTACGTTTTTGACTATTTTATTTTCATGAGATTTTGCTGATGATAATTTTAAATTTTTTTCAGTTGTATATACTTCAATCGATTGTCTTTGTAATGTTTCTACAAAATCATCCAAGCGATCCAAGTTGTTATTAAAAGGGAAAACAAATGCCTCATTAGGACTGCTCTCTACACTGGCTTTACGAATTTCATAAAAATCAGTTAGTAATTCTTCTCGGTGATTGGCTACAGTGGATAGGTTAGATATAGAACTTATAAACTGGTGGTGAACCGCTTCTCTGAATGTTGTTATTGAACCGTCTGGGCGTTTCACTTGTTGGCCCGACGTACGAGATTGTTCATACAAAATACCTACCACTCCTGCATAAATACCCCAGGAACTACCATAACCTGGATATATTTCCTCATTCCAATCCCGGGTATAATAACTCCAGCCAAATTGATCAAAAGCAACCGCTTGGTCATTTGCGAAACGATCCCACCATTTGTGAATTACTTTATGGTAATAAGGGTTAAACGGTTCGCGAGGAGGGTTGAATAAATACGTATCATAAGCACTCATTTCATGAGAGTCTACCAGAAATTGCGGTTTCCAATCTAAAATTGCTTGGACTTTACCTCGTGTTTCCGGATGAACAGTGGCGAACCAATCTCGGTTTAAGTCAAAAAGGTAGTGATTAGTTCGTCCCCAAGGCCATACACCGCGGTGATTCAAACTTTGTAAATCAGAATTGGGCACAGCACCTTGCCATTGTTGATATTGTGCTAAAATACGTTCACGACCGTCTGGGTTTTCCATGGGATCAATACCCACAATTACATTATCTCGGATTAATTGTGTCTGTTCATCTGTCCCTGCAGCAAGTTGGTAGGCAACTTGAAGGGCAGCGTCTGCACTAGAGATTTCATCCCCATGAATTGCATAAGCCATCCAAGCAACAGCTGGCGTTTTTGCTATTATGTTTTCAACTTTCTCTTTACGATTCATAGTACGAGGATCTGCAAGTTTGCTAATATTTTTCCTCAATTTTTCTAGTTTATTATGGTTTTCCACACTTGTAATTATAAGATAAATCAATTCCCGACCTTCGTAAGTCTGTCCATAGCTGTGCAAAGATACATTTTCAACTGTGGCATCTAAATATTCGAAGTACGTTTTTGTTTCCCAATGTCGAACAGGTCTAGATCCTAATTTGAACCCTAAAAATTCTGTTGGGGATTGGACTTCATTATTATACGTACCGTTTGAGTAAAAAGGTAATTTATAATCGCCTAATCCGGAGGTATCGTTTATTCGCATAACTTGACTATAAAGCGATATTGACATTGCAAATAATAAGAAAGAGTATTTTATCATTTTATTTCCTGATTAAAATTAGAATGAAAATGTAAGGCCGATGGAAACAGTATAATCTTCTGGTTTAAAATATTCACTTGGAATCATCACGTAACCATCTGAATCCGTAGAATAAATAAAAGGAATATCTGTACCATAATATTCAGTATAATCTACAACAAAATAATACCCAAGAGAATCATCAATAGAATATTGGTAGCTCCTAACTACCTTTTCTACGTCGTACCTAGAATTGTAATCATATTCATAATTTATATCTAGAGTTAAAGCATCATGAAATGTCTGAAATGAAAAGACTATAATATTTTTTAAAAGATACTTTGAAGCATCATCAAATCGAGGTTTATAAAAGATTTGCCAATCAATAAAAAGACCTAATTTCTCAAAATATCGTTTGTATTTAGGTCTAAAAGAGTGTCTATAAAGTGTAGCTGATGTATCAACATTAGAATATTCTTCTTCTTCAAAAAGAGCTGCGTAACTGATGGAAAAGTAGGGCCCAAACCGATATTTCCCACCTAATCCAATATTGGCTCTTTTATCCAAGGCGTAAAGCGAATCAAATTCCAATTCAGCAAAAATAAAGGGAGAAAACGTCTGATTTGCAAATAAGTCAACTTTTAAAATTGCACTACCGTTATCTTCGTAAGGTTCTTTTTCATAAGTTGATTTAGCTCTATCAGCCGCAAATAAAAATTCGGTGTCAGGTAAAGACAAACCACCTAATTGAATATGCCCATATTTGGAGAGTGAAAACGAACCTTTATAATAATGATAGTCCAAGTTTCCTCTTCGACCATAATACGAACCTGATAATTTAAGGGCCATAGGTTCAGATAAAATTATAGATATAAAGCACATGTATGTAAAAAGTCTTTTCATGATTTTCTCATTATTAGTTTAAAAACAATACTCTTTTTAACATGTTGATATAAATCACATTATTACTAATATTTAATAATAAGCAATTTCCAACATTGAACTCACTTTACCATGTCAGGTTCTAAATCAACACCTAATCCATCTGCAATTCGATTTATATAATTAAAATAACCAATCACTTGTGCCGCATCACTAATGGCATTTTGAGAAAAACCAGTTGCTTCCAACCTACGTACATCTGATTCGTCCATTTTCCCTGGAGTTAGGGTTAGTTTCTCGGCCCATGAGCATAGTGTTTTATCTTTTTGAGACAAGTCAGCCATTTTCCAATCGTGTTTCAAATGGTTTGCTAGTTCTTCATTATGGACTTCATCACGGAAGTCATCCCCGTGGGATTCTATTCAGTAATGGCATTGATTGATTTGCGATACAACTGTAGCCAGCATTTCCCTTTGGGCTCGGGATAAGTCTGATTCCCCATACATGATTGTCAAATACATCCGCATTGATATTTTTAATGTATCCGGGCTGCGACTCATAATTTTTAAAATATTAAACACTCTACCGGACCGACGAATACCTTTATCATATTCCTGTTTAACGATTCCTTCGGCATCCTCTATTTTTATAGTATCTATATAAGTCATCATTTCCCCATTTAATCTAATAAATGATAATCTTGTTCCATGCGCGCATCATAATCAAATCCTTCTTTTTTACCTTGGCGCCTACCCAAAATATATAAAGTCGTTCCAATAACTAGTCCAATGATTGTGAATGTTAATACATCCATTATAGTTAAAATAATAAAGTATGCCATGGATAATGCCGATATAGATCCAATAATATATAATAGCCATTTCGGTAATTGAACTCGTGCAGAATTATAAAGACGTTTATTTACATTTGGTAAAGCCATTAAAGCTATACCTTGAAAACAGTAAATAATAAATATGCCTATTAAACCAGCATTCATTAAATATCTCGAAGATTGCAACCATATGAGTGCTGTACAAATTATTGCGCTAATTATTAAACTAATATATGGGGTACGCCATTTGGGGTGAATAGCTGATAAAAAATTTGGCATAAGTTTGTCTTCACTAAAAACAAATAACATACGTGAGGGGACAAGGATGGATCCGTTAATACTGGTTAAAAAAGCACTCATTGCACCAATCGCAACTATTGAAGAACCCCAGGGTGGAAGGTATTGTGCAGCAACATCAGCCATAGCAGATTTGGATGTTGCCAACGTTTCGGCTGGTAGGACTCCGAAAGCAACAAAAGACATTATAAAGAAAATGAAAACGGAAGCTAATACCCCTTTTATAAAAATCATGGGAAGAGTACGTGTAGGGTCTTTTGTTTCTCCTGACACTTGTGCCAATGTTTCAAACCCTGCATAACTGAAAAAAAGCATAGGCATAGCTGCAAGTAATCCATCAAAACCTTTTGGTAATAAAGGATCATAATTGGAATAATTTATTTTTGGTATACCCGGGATTACAAGAATGAGTATACTTATTATGAGTACAATCAGCATGGCAGTTTGAAACTGTCCGTAATATTTAACTCCAATAATATTAACACCGTAAAAAAACAGTAAAACAATCGTTGCCCACATGCGAGGATCATGATGTGGCAGAAAATAGGTCATATATTCCCCGAAGCTAGTGGACATGAATGAAATAGCACCCACAAATGCTACCAGCTTCATCCACATTGCAATGAAGCCCAAGTAGTAATTATTAAATGTTCTGGAAATATGTAAATACGCACCGCCTGGACGCATGCCCAAGGGAGTCGACATAAATACACTATATGCGATTGCTGTGGATAATACGATTGGTGCAAAAAGAAGATACGCTAAGGGAACAGCGGATCCTGCAACAGCTCCCGCTTCGCCAGTCACACGAAAGATTCCTGCACCAACCAATATACCAATAATGGTTGCATAGCCTGAAATGGGACCTAGATCACGTTTTAATGAAAGTTGTTTTTTTGGTTGCATAATTGAGGGTAAGAAGATAGTGGTGGAAATTAACTGTTGTCAATAAACAAAGAACCCTGCAATTTTGCAGGGTTCTTTAATATTAAAGGAGCAATGAAGAACTAATTAATCATCATCATCGCTATTTTCTTCTTCATCAAACTCATCGACATGATTTTCATCATCTTCATGAACTATGTCATCAGAAATAGTCATTGATGATTTAAAGTTTTCATTGCTGACTGATTTAGTCACGGATGAATCTAAAAGATCATCCTAACAACTGATTATAAATAATAATGATATAGTGAGAAGTAATGATTTAGACATTTTACAGTTTTGTTTTTGGTTTAACAAATAAACTATTCAATGCGAAATTAAAGTAATTCGTTGCCAATGAATCAAGAAATATTATCCCCTCATCCATTTTGCTGCTGCCCAGCCAATAAGAATAAATATCCCCAACATAAGCCAGTTGTCCGTATTGCCGTAAGTGGTTACCGGAAAGTGGCTACTAATCATAATGAAAATAACGGGGATTGACATATACGTATTATGTTTTGAACAGTTTTTTGCTTTCGCGCCCAATAACATATCCGGTTGTTGATTGTTCTCTACAGCGGCAATCATTTTTCGTTGTGCAGGCAGAATAATCATCCAAACATTGGCCGCCATGATGGTACCTAATAATGCGCCAATATGAAACATGGCAGCACGGGAACTGAATATTTGATCCATCCCAACGAATAAACCAATAATGAGAATAAGAGAAATGGTTGCGCCAATGTATTCATTTTTACCCAATGGAGATGACCACAATAGTCGATAAATACCAAATCCGATAATTAATACACCTATTCCAATTAAACTTGCGGTTAAGTCGCTCATTTCTGAATCCGGTTCCAGCATAAGCCCGCCCATATAATAGACAATTATGAGTAGAAAAAATCCGCTCAAAAATGTTAATGCGGATTCCCATTTAAACCAGTGGAGTGTGCGGGGCATTACTTTGGGCTTGGTTTGTTTTTCCACCAAATAAAATCCACCACCATGGACCATCCAAAGTTGGCCTGACACATTTTCATCTGCATTTGCATCAATTTCTAACGGCAGTGTTCGTTCCATCCAATTGAATAAATACGTTTGCCCAATCCAACTGATACCGGCTACGATGTGAAACCACCGAAATGCGAGATTCAAGAGTTCGGAAACTGTATATGTATACCACTCCATTTATTAACTTCCCCTGTAAGTAGAATATCCAAATCGGCTCAATAATAAAGGGACATGATAGAGGCGATTGGTATCTGTAATGTTAAAAATAATTGGAATTGAAGAGTAGAAACTATTCGGTTCAAAGTAAGATGAAACATCAAATGTTAAGCGATAGGTCCCCTTTGAAATTGAATCATTTTCTCCAATTAAATCATCAATTCGACCATCATCATTTGTTGTGCCTTTTCCAATAGATTTCCATGTGTAGGAATCACCTAATTTTTCCAGCACAGCAGGAATATTGTTAGCCGGTCTCCCTTGAACTAAATCCAAAACGTGGGTTGTAATTTTACATGTCATGATTGTCTCCCTTCTAAAATCATTTTAAATGATCGTGTACGAATTTCATCCAGAGTGAGTCCTGTTTTTTCTGCATCTTTCTCTAAAATAGCACCACAACTAATACCTTGTAGAAAATAATTCAATAATGCTTGTCCTGTGGCTGCATCATCAAATACATCGCCAATCAATGTTGCTTGAGCCGCTTTGCCCATAAATGATTTTAACCGTAATGATGTGGAAGCCAATCCATCCAGAAAAAAGGAGTACACCGCCGCGTATCGTAAAGGTAATTGACTGGGGTGTAAATCCCATCCTTGGTAATAGCCATGTTTTAAAGAATGATTTACATTATTGAAATTCAATCGCCATGCATGATGCACCACGGATTTGTTTTCTTCTATTTGACGATCTGTTAATGGATTTCCATCACTGGGACGATGAGGGCCCACTGGCATTATATTGGTGGCACCATCGGAAAGGCGTATACCAGTACCGCCCAATGCAACCTGCATCATATGTCGTGCGAAATCGCAATTTGGATGGGTTAAACTTTGATACTCGGCTGTAATATTGGTAGATGCCGTATAATCATAGACACCAAAGTGTGCGCCAACACACCGACCATTAGAAGCATTTACCAATGTTAGTAATGCAGAATTTCCATTTTTATCTAAAATGGATTGTGGTGTTTCAATCATTAATTCTAACTTGAGTGCCCCCGAAGCCAGTTCTGTTTTTTCTTCTAATATTTCAAATAATTGAACAATGGCGGTAACATGTTCTGGGATTGTGACTTTTGGAATTGTGACTACAAAATTATTGGGTAGAGTCCCGTTTGTTTTTTCTGAAAGGGTAGAAACAAATATATCCAATGTTCGAATGGCTCTATTCTTTTGTTCTTCCGTTAATGGTTTTATTCGGATTCCGATAAATGGGGGAAGTGAATTTGAAGCCATGCCTTTGGCGACTTCTTCAGCCGCTAAAATCGCATGATTATCTTCTTCTTCCTCTGGTCGATTTCCATATCCATCTTCAAAGTCAATTCGGAAATCTTCTACCGCTTCTCTTGATAATTTTTCTAAAACACGTTGATATACGGTATAAGCAATAAATGCAAAATGTTCTTCTTTACCTTCAGATAATTCGTTTATGAAATAATTTTCAAGGGTAGAAATACCTTCTTGGGAATTTGGAAGTTGATCATGCCCTTTTAGTTCAAGTATTTTTGCAAATTCCACAAAATTTGGCGCATATGCCTTGATATGATTTAATGCAGAAACACCCATTTTCATGGCTGTTCCTTCCTTAAAAATATGGGCACCGCCATAAACGGTATGGACGGGTTGTCTTTTGGATGATTCGCCTGGATAGTTTTGACTAAAACGGGCGTTTGCAGTTTTAAGGTGTTGATTAATATCGCCAATATTTTCGGGCGTAAATGATGATTTCATAATAATAGTTTCTTTAATCGTAGTTGTGTGATTTTATTTTGTTCTTTGGCCGCATTTAGCATTTCTGTTTCTGCATTATTGTTGAACCTTATTTTTATGAGTGCCAACATTTCATCGGCAGATTTTCCTGTGGCACAGACAATAAAAATAAAACCAAATTGTTCTTCGTACAATTGATTTGATTCAGCTAAATTATTTAAGGTGCTTTCTGTTGCATTATCTACACCAGACTGTTCATTCTCGGAAATTGATTTTGTATTTTGAAATTTTTTCCGTAAGGAATCAATATTGCCAATTTTTGGATGATGGGTGAACGCTTCTAACCAATCTTCCGATGAAAGTGAAAACCAAATTGATTCCGCTTTCTCATAGATTTCATCTTCATCCTGAAATGGACGATTCTGATTCATTTTTTGAATCCAAATTTCGGCGCCACAGCATAATTCAAACTGTTCATTTGCTTCAGAAATTGTTAGTGAATTTAATGATTCAATTGTCATGATGCTTTACGGCCTAAAATCCTTAATCGGCTTACGCCGCCATCTGGAAAAATATTAAACCGAATATGGGTGATTGGCGAATGCTGGTTTAGGATAAAAACATTTTCCTGATTTCCAGCCAGTTTTGAATTGGGCAATAGTTCCATCCATTCCATGTTTTCATCGATAAATAAATCATTGGTTTTATCGGACTCATTACATCCTTCTACCGAACATGAATCGGGGAAATTTCCTTTAAAATGGAGAGTATCAACAATAACGAGTTCGATGTTACATGGAGAGCCCAATTTTAAAATTGACCAATCATACCCCGGCCCGCGTCGTCGTTTAGTTTCCCATCCATCACTCATATCGATACCTGTGGAGGGTTTTATTAAATTTTCCATATGGCTAAAATGCATATCACTACAGGAAATCATTTCTCCGCCATTATCAGCCAGTGCAAAATCGATTAATTTATTTTCGTTTTTGTCGGAATGATTAGGGTTCCCATAAACTCGGAATCTTGCCACGCCGCCATCGGGATAAATATGGAGTCGAAGGTGGGTAAAGGTTTGGTCGCTCGAAATACCAAATTTATTTTGGGAATTGCCCTTTAATTCAACTTTGGGTAAAATTTCAATCCATTCGCCCGTTTCAATTAATTCATCTAATCCGGAATATTCAGGCATGGTACATGCTTCTATAGATGCATGAGATGGAAAATTCCCCACAAAATGATGGGTATCAATATCTACTTCAGAAATGATGCCAGGTTTTCCCAACCGCAGAATGCACCAATCGTTGCCTTCCGTTCGTTTACGGCGAGATTCCCATCCATCCATCCATTTGCCATGGTCCGTATATTTATCTTCAATAAATTCGCCACGACCTGGTTTTAATAAGTTTTCTTTGGGTGCGAAAAAGTCATCACTGGTCAATAAGGTACGACCACCATTTGATTCTAAAGCGAGATCAATCAATGTATTATCCATTATTTTTTAAAATTATCTTCCCTGTTGGGTTTCCTAAAAATTCTCCATTTTCATATACCTTTTGTCCCCGAAGAAAAGTTGTATTCACAACACCATAAAGAGATTCACCTTCGTAGGGCGTTAATTTATTTTTGTGATGAATAGCTTCTTTTTGGATAATGTATTTTTCGTCCGGATTCCAACATACTAAATCAGCATCATACCCGGGTGAAATCTGACCTTTCTGTTGATCTTTGCCAATGAATATTGCGGGGGCCGTACTCATCCAATTAATGAGCTGATCTATGGAGAATCCGCGCGCTTTACACTCGGTCCATATAACGGGAAGTGTAAATTGAATGGATGAAATCCCGCCCCATGCTTTTTCAAAATTGCCCGCTTTCATGTTTTTTAATTCCGGCGTACAGGGCGAATGATCCGATGTAATAAAATTAATCATTCCTTTTTCTAATCCACGCCAGAGATTTTCTCTATTTTCACCTTCCCAAATCGGTGGCGCACATTTAAATCGTGTATCACCATCAGAAATATTTTCGGATGCAAAATGAAGGTAATGGGGGCATGTTTCAACAGAAATGGGATAGCCATCATTCCGCGTTTGAGCAATATCAGCTAAAATATCAGCGGATGATAGATGCACAATATGAATTCGCGCATTATATTCTTTACATAACTGTATGAGTAATTTTATCGCATTATTTTCCCAAGATTTTGGTCTGGAATCTTGAAAACTTTTATAGGTTTTATTCTCTTCGGACTGGGCTGTTCCATTCTCCAATTCTGCATGAACCAAAATCGGGATTCCTTTTTTAGATAAAACGGGTAACGCTTCTCGAAGGTGACTTTCTAAAATATTTGGAAATTCATCAATACCGGAAGGACTCAAAAAAGCTTTAAATCCTAACACACCCGCATCGGCCAACGGTTCGATATCTTGAATATTATCGGGAATTAAACCGCCATAAAATCCGCAGTCGATCCAAAGTTGATTTTGCGTGGCTACAATTTTTTGGTTGAGCGCATCTACGGTTGTAGTGACAGGAATGCAATTTAAAGGCATATCCACAAGGGTAGTGATACCACCGGCCGCAGCTGCTTTTGTGGCAGTTTCAAACCCTTCCCAATCGGTTCTTCCCGGTTCATTTATATGGACATGTGTATCCACAAGTCCAGGCATGACTACATTATTTCCCATATCTTCAACGGGACAATCAGTAGGAATTTCTGAAATAGAAATAATATCTAAAATCTTTTCACCACGGATTAAAATTGCCGCCGCTCTTTCTCCTTGTGGAGTGATCACACGTTGACTGGTGATTGCTAAATTTGGAGTTGATGCCATTTTAGCTGGTCATCTCAAATCTTAATTGTAATAATTGAGCTGCTACACTGATAGCAATTTCTTCCGGCGTATTACTCACCATTGGTAACCCAACGGGAGCGGTCAATCGAGAAATTTGTTGCTCGGGAATACCTTCACTTTTCAACCGTCTTTTAATTTCAGAAATTTTTGCCTGACTCCCCATTATACCAATAAAAGGGAATGGTTTATCCAAAATGCCCAATAAGCTACGAACATCAGACTTCACATCGGTTGTCATGATTACAACTTGGGTTTTTTCAGGTAAATTTATTTGAGATGCCGCTTTTTTAAAATCATCTAATATTTGAACCGAATCCGCAAATGTGTTTTGATCTAAAGTAGAAATATTTTCCCGTGTTTCAAATACAACCACATCATACCCAAGATTATTCATGATCCGGGATAATGCCAATGAACAATGACCGCCACCCCAAATTGCAATTCGATTAAAGTTCTTCAGCTGTTCCTGATAGTGCCAATTATGTTCGTCTTGTATCAACTTATATTGAAATTCGTAATCATTTAATTTTTGTTTATGTACCGTCATACCTTCTGGAGAAATTGATAGTATGGAGGACTGACCTTCATTCAAAATTTGGATTATTTTTCCTACAGTTTTACCATCTTTTTTTGGTTCACATACATAATACAGATTGGTTTGTTTTCCGGCGCAAATCATTCCCGATTGTTCATCCGTTCCGGATTTTTGATGGTTGAGTGTGTGAATTTTCGGGATGAAATGTCCATTGGATAAAATTTCCTGTGCCCGATTTACCAAAGTATGTTCCATAATGCCGCCGCCGATTGTTCCCATCATTTTTTTATTTTCCGCTACCAACAATTTGACGCCCGTTGTGCCGGGAGAGTGGATGGTATGATGTACAACCATGGCTAAAAACACATTTTGTTCTTCGTTTAATAAGGATAAAACTTTTTTCCAGTAGGAGATTTTAGGATTGGCAGTCATTCAGAAACTAAAGAGCCATATAAAGCCATAAGTACTTTTTCATGGGTAAAGGGTGCATCAAAAGTTGAATTAAAATTTGGATTGAACGATTTGATGGCCTGATCGATGGCAAAATATGCACCGATTCCATACATGAGTGGCGGTTCGCCCACAGCTTTCGATTTTAGGATTGCCATGTCATTTCCATTGGTTTCAAGCGGTTCAATGGTTACCGTTTTTGGCACAGAATAAATATCCGGAATTTTATAGGTGGAAAGCGTGTTGGACATTAATTGTCCATCATTATTATAACGAAGGTCTTCCATGGTCATCCAACCCATGCCTTGAATCAGTCCGCCTTCAACCTGACCAAAATCCACACTTGGATTCATTGTTTTACCAAAATCATGAACAATTTTTACTGCATCAAAATCATAGGTCCCGCGAATACAATCAAGGGTCACTTGGGTTAAGGCCAAGCCATAAACATGATAAGCGAAAGGGTGTCCTTTCTCTTTCTTCATATCGAAGTTAATTTTTGGCGTGGCATAATGTCCATTTTCTGTTAGGCAAATGCGTTTTAAAAAAGCCATCATCACAAGTTGCTCCCACGTTAAATCTGTCGGGTTTTCATTCGTATAAACCATGCCATTTTTCAGGGTTATATCCTTGGATGAAACACCCAAATGGTCAGCGGCACAGGTTTTGAGTCGTTCTAATAATGTATTGCATGCTTTTTGTAACGCCTTTCCATTCAGATCGGCAGTGGAACTGGCAGCAGAAGGAGATGTGTTCGCAACCCGCGTTGTGTTGGTTGATTCCAGTTTAACTCGTTTTGGATCAATCAAAAAAACGTGTGCTGCAATCTGGAGCATTTTCGTATTGACGCCCTGTCCCATTTCCACGGCGCCGGTACTCACACCCACACTACCATCTGTATAAATATGGACCAGCGCCCGTGCTTGATTCATGGGTGTTTTTGTAAAGGATATTCCAAATGTCACAGGCATCAAGGAGAACCCCTTTTTTACATCTGTGTGACTTGAATTGAATTCATCCATTTCCTTTTCAATGGATCCAATATCAAATTTTGATTCCATCTCCTGCCAAATAGAATTCAGTTCCACTCCATCTGCAATTTGGCCATAGGGGAATTCATCTCCATTTATAAGGAGATTATTTTTTTGTAATTTATGTTTAGAAATGCCCAACTCCTTTGCTGCATGAGATAAAGCAGATTCAATAACAAACATGCCCTGTGGTCCACCAAATCCACGGAAGGCTGTATTTGGCGGCAAGTTGGTTTTGCAGGAATAGGCAGTCATTTTCACGTTGGGAATAAAGTAAGAATTGGTGCCGTGGAATAGAGTTCTTGCCATGACGGCAGGGGACAAGTCAGCCGCCGCGCCAGCATTTTGATAGAAAGTCGTCTCATAAGCCATGACTTTTAAATCTTTAGAAAATCCAATTTTATAATCGGAACTGTATGGATGTCTTTTGCCCGTCATTCGCATATCGTCCAACCGGCTTAAAACCACCTTCACTGGTAAATTCAGTATGGATACACCCAATGCTGCCATAACGGCCCATGGCGTTGCTTGATCTTCTTTGCCGCCAAAACCACCCCCGATTCGAACAACATCCACTTCAATTTTATGCATACCTACACCCAATACTCTTGCCGTTATTCGCTGAACAGCTGTAGGTCCTTGGGTTGAAGATGAAATTCGAATATGTCCATTTTCCATTGGAATCGCATAGGCGCCCTGGGTTTCGATATATAAATGTTCTTGTCCATTTGAATCTGCTTGTCCTTCAAAAATATGAGCACAATTTTCCCACGAATTTTCCGTGTCACCCAATTCAAATGTTCGGGGTGGAATAATTAATAGATCCTTTTGTTGGGCTTCTCTTGGATCAACAATTATGTTCTTTTTTGAAATTTTAATTTCAATGCATTTCCGTGCTTCAAAGGCAATTTGATCCGATTCTGCAATAATGAGTGCGATTGGTTGTCCCACAAAATGGACTTCGGTAGATGAGAATAATTGTTCATCGGGGATAATACCGCCAATCTGGTTTTCGCCAGGAATATCTTCATGGGTAATTATTTTAATAACGCCGGGAATCGCAAGTGCTTTGGAATAATCAACAGATGTAATGGTGCCGTGGGCGATAGGTGAATCAAACACAACGCCAAATTGCGTTCCCTGAATTAGGGGAATATCATCCAGATAAATGGATTTCCCCGTTACATGTCCTTTGGAATCAATATTTTTCATTTGAGTGAATCCAAGGTGAATTGGTCTGGGAAAAGTGTAATAAAATGGGCGTAAAAAAGTTGGCGAAGTAATAATCGTTTATAGTTTGCAGATCCTCGCACATCACTTATAGGATTGATTTCTGATTGTAGTATTTCATTGGCTGATTGAACAGTTTCCGGTGAAAGTGTTTTGCCCAAAAGGAAGTCACACGTTTCACGCAAATACAAAGGAATAGGACCCACTCCACCGGCTGATAAATGTGTCTGTGTAATCTCATTTTCGGAAATGGATATTTGAATTGCCGTATTTACACTGGCAATATCAAGATGAATTCGTTTGCTTACTTTTTCAAAATTAAAATGGCTGTCTTGTGTTGGAAGTTTAAATGAAATGGTGGAAACAATTTCATCGGTCGACTTATCCAGATCTTTGTACCCTTTGTAAAAATCTTTTAAATAAATGGTTCTGTTTTGATCCTTATTTGTCAATTTTATTTTGGCGTTCAGTGCCAGAAAAAAAGCAGTAAAATCTCCAATGGGTGATGCATTTGCAAAGTTACCGCCGATTGTTGCCATATTCCGTATAGGCGAAGATGCCACCAATTTTATATGCTTCTTGAGTCGGGGAAAGGCAGAACTAAAAATGTCCGATTCAAGTAAATCTGTAGCGGTTGATCCAGCGCCAAGGGTACAACTGTCATTTTCGATTTCAATATTATTGATACCATGCGTATTTAAAATAAGATCCACATCTTGATCGATTAATTGGTCAAGTTTTTGTACATAAAGGTCGGTGCCGCCGCCCATAAGCGTTCCGTTTTGGGAATCATGATTCCCTTTAGGTAATGCATTTAGCATTTCAGGAATTTGGTTGAAATATGATGGAATGAATTTTTGTGCGATTAACCAATCCAGGGTTTCATTTTGATCTTTGTCAGTCAGGGATTCAGTAATATGCTTTGCGGCCCTTTCAATTGGTTTGTATCCCGTGCACCTGCAAATATTCCCGTCGATTGAAGCAATGGCATCTTTATAACTTGGCGTTGAATTGGCCAAACAAAATTGGGTGAGCGATACAACAAATCCCGTTGTGCAAAACCCGCATTGAGATCCACTTTCATCCACCATGAATTGCTGGACGGGACTTAATGATTCCATATTAAGCCCTTCAATGGTAACCACGTGTTTTCCTTGCACATTTCCGAGCGGTGTTAGGCAGGATGTAACTTGTCGATAATTTAGTTTGCCATCAATCAATTCACCAATAAGAACAGTACACGCGCCGCAATCACCTTCTCTACATCCAATTTTGGTCCCTATAAGTGATTGCTCATACCGCACAAAATCAAGAAGCAGTGAACCGCTGGGTTGATCTGTTTTTACGGGTTTATTATTGAGAATAAATTCAATCATTAATAATCTATTTTGTCATCACTTTCCTGCCATTGTATAAAAGCAGATTGTGCTTCATCCCGTAATAACTGGATGGTAGGCAGTTTTCGTTCAGGAAAGGGTAGTTTCATTTCATGATAAATGAAATTGTCATCAAAATTTATTTCTGCTGCATCTTTTTTAGTATTGGCAAAATAAATTGCTTTTGGCCGTGCCCAGTAGATGGCACCTAAACACATAGGACAGGGTTCGCAACTGCAATATATTTCACATTCATCTAACTGAAAGGAGTCCAGTGTTTTGCAAGCATTCCGGATGGCGTTTATTTCGGCGTGGGCAGTCGGATCATTAGATTTTGTCACTTTATTCACGCCGATTGCAATGATTTTTCCATTTTTTACAATAACGGCACCAAATGGTCCCCCGTTGCCAGATTGAACATTTTCCATGGATAATCGAATGGCTTCGCGCATGAATACTTTTTGTTGATCTATATTCATTTAATTATTTTGATAATAGTCTTCAACTTGGTTTATCAATTTTTCTTTTTCAACATCGGAGAGAAAACTGGCTTTAAAACTATTTTTAGCTAAATCGGTAATTTGTTTTTTTGAGAGATTTAAAGCAGCCGCAATCTGGATATAGTTTTCATTCAAATACCCTCCAAAATACGCCGGATCATCCGAATTTATGGTGACCATTAATCCGGCTTCCATTAATTGAAGCATGGGATGATCTTTTAAATCGTCAACTACTTTTAATTCCAGATTAGACAAAGGGCACACGGTAAGCGGTATTTGTTTTTCCGCAATATGCTTAATTAATTGATCATCTTCCAAAGATCGATTCCCATGATCAATTCTGGATATTTTTAATAGATTAATTGCTTCCCACACATATGCCGCAGGACCTTCTTCGCCTGCATGAGCCACGGTGATAAACCCTTCATCCAATGCTTTTGAAAAAACATTCTCAAATTTTGACGGTGGATGTCCCATCTCGGATGAATCTAATCCCACCCCAGCAATCCACTTTTTATAAGGTAAAGCCTGCTCCAATATATCAAACGCAGCAACTTCATCCAAGTGGCGTAAAAAGCACATGATTAATTGGGAACTGATTCCCAGTTTTTCTTTAGCATCTTCTAATGCGCTATGAATTCCTTGAATAACCGTATCGAAGGAAATGCCACGGTCCGTATGGGTTTGGGGATCAAAAAATATTTCGGTATGAACCAAATTTTGCTCGTGAACTTTGGTGAGATAGGCCCAAGTCAAATCATAAAAATCCTGTTCATAGATAAGAACACTTGCTCCGGCATAATAAATATCCAAAAATTCCTGAAGATTATTGAAATTGTATGCTTTTTTCAATTCATCTACTGATTTAAAGTTTATGGAAATATTATTTCGGCGGGCAATTTCGAACATGAGGTCCGGTTCAAATGTGCCTTCAATATGTAAATGAAGTTCCGCTTTGGGGATGCCTTCAATGAAATTATGTATAGATATGTGATTCATAGTAAATATATTTTTATTGAATTTATGGAATATTCATCAAACCGTATTAGTTCATTATTTTTAAAATTAATTATGAATATAACCTTCATTTGAAATTAATAAATGAAAAAGGACTCTTTTACAAAGAGTCCTTTTGTCAAAGTGGCTCGGGACGGAATCGAACCGCCGACACAAGGATTTTCAGTCCTCTGCTCTACCGTCTGAGCTACCAAGCCACAAATCTACTTATAAAAAAAGCTGGTGAAATTACCGGCGAAAATATCCTTCATGCAATCGCAAACTGACCTAATTTAAAATCCTTGTAGCTTCAATTGAGAGAATCTATTTTCACCGGCTTTTTTAACAACCCATATGAAAATAATAATCGCATCTCATAATATCCATAAAATGGAAGAAATGAAAGTAATGCTGAAAAATTTAAGCGTGGATGTCATTACTCTCGATAACTTTCCTGAAATAGGTGAAATTCCTGAAACAGGAAAGACTTTGGAAGAGAATGCCTTGCTTAAGGCGCGTATTGTAAATGAAATAACAGGTCTTCCTGCCATCGGAGATGATACAGGTTTGGAGGTGGATGCTCTTAAGGGTGCACCGGGAGTATATTCTGCTCGTTATGCAGGAGAAAACGTATCCTATGAAGAAAATGTAAATAAACTTTTGAAGGAAATGGAATTTATTAAAGAAGAAAGCAGAACAGCGAGATTTAGAACTGTCACTACATTTGTTGACGGTGATGATTTAATTACTGCCGAAGGGACGATTGAAGGAATTATAACAAAAACCCCAAAAGGAGTTAACGGATTTGGATATGATCCGGTGTTTTATATTCCTAAAACGAAGTGTACATTTGCGGAACTTTCTACTGAAGAAAAGAATAGAATAAGTCATCGTGGACTGGCACTACAAAAACTGTGTAAATTTTTATTTGCTCATTGGAGCACAAATAAAACAATAGGAGAATAATCTATAGACCTACCGCTATCGGATTGACCCCCGTAAATTGGGGCTGAAAACACCGAAAATAACTATCATAGGAGTTCCCCTTTGCATAAAGGGTTTGCGGTCATATTAATACTTATTATGGCCTCCTCGGCATTCTATGCCCAGGAGGGTCAATGGGATTCGTCCGTCCAAAATTCACGGGATCAGTTCATTTTTGTATCAGATTATATCACACCTGCATTTCCGGATATTCCAAAACCCTTAAGCTTGCTTTCTGATACTTTATTAACTCCTTTAGGATGGATAAAAGCTGATTTTGGAGAACGAGATATTGAAGTACATATTGATCGCGATTGGCAATACATCACATTAACTGAATATATTGATGATGAAATTTTTCGAATCCCTTTCACGGCTCCAATGGATTGGTATTTTAATAATATGATTAGCATCAAACGACGAATCATATTTTCAGAAAAGGTGTCAATTGGGAGTGAAGATGTAGCAGTAACATCTCGGCGAGGCGGCAAAGGCATCACATTCGATTTAGTGGACATGGGCGCTCTGGGCACAGCTTCATTACGTGTGCGAGGAAATATAAATATTTCAGGAAAAATGGTTTTCCAAGATCAGGAATTAATACGGTCTAGTTTAGCTGAATCTCAAAACACACATCTCGTATTTGACCAAAAACAAAATTTGAATGTGGAAGGAAAAATTGGTGATCGCATTACTGTGTTAATGGATAATGACTCTGAACGAGATTTTGACTGGGAAAACAATATTCGTATTTCCTATGAAGGAGCTGAAGATGATATTATCCAGAAGATTGATGCCGGGAATATTTCATTATCGTTACCCTCTACCCAGTATGTCACATTTTCGGGAAAAAATAAAGGTCTTTTCGGTTTAAAAGCAGTTTCAAAACTGGGCCCTATAGATATTACCATGATTGCCTCAATAGAAAAGACTAAGAAGGAACAGCTGGAATACGAAGGAACAAGTGATGCACAAACTGAGCGTATCAATGATTATGACTATATAAGATATCAATATTTCTTTATTAACACACTGTATCGCAATGGCGTCCAGAATCAGCCAACGGAGTATATGGGTCAATCCAAGAATATCCAATATATACCGCCATTTTATCCACTGAAAGGCGGTCTCCATCGCATTGGGCGCTATGCGGTACGTAATTTTGAATTATATCGTATGGATAATTCCACTGACCCCACTTCAGAACCGGGTTCTGCCATGGTGGATATAAATAATCCATCAGATTATGATCGAAATAATGTGAAATTCAAACGGCTTGAAGAAGGAATGGATTATTCAATCAGCAGAGATTTGGGGTATTTGCGTTTAAGAAACAGATCAGCTGATAAAGTAATCGCTTGCCATTATTTAATTGTGGAGCTCGATGCTAATAATCGAGATAATATCATTGATACAGTTATGGCTGTTGGTCATGGTGTGTCTGATAATGATTCCACACTGCTGTTACAAATGATTAAGCCGGAAAGCCTGACGCCCTCTCATGATTTATGGGATCTTATGTTTAAAAATGTTTATTACATGGGTGCCAATAATATTAATCCGGAAGGGTTTAGTGTAAAGATTTGGAATACGGATTTCCAGCCGGATAAGTATTATGATCCAAATGGAGTTGAGTATATTACACAATTCGGAATGGATAGTGTTGACACATCAAATGAATTGAAAAGTGATAATCTAATAGATATGTCAAATCCCAATATTGTTAGCCTTCAAACGGGTGAATTATTTTTTCCCATGTTCCATCCTTTTGCAAATGATTCATTAGAAGGAGGCAATACCAATCCTGATTTAAAAGGTGTCTTGGGAAAAGGAGAAATGTATACATCTTCGCTTATAAGTGATTTTACCCGGGACAAGCATTGGGAAATAGAAGTTGCATATTCTAATACAAGTTCCACCATTAACTTGGGTTTTATGATTGTGGAAGGCAGTGATCAGGTTTTTCTTGATGGTATTGAACTTAAACGGGGACAGGATTATCAGGTCGATTATTTTAGCGGTACACTTATTTTAAATACAGACATTAGCCCTGAAGCAAACCTAAAAATATTGTTCGACAAACATGAACTGGTTTCCTTTGATAAGAAAACAATTATTGGAACACGCGCTCAGATGGATTTGGGTGATAAATCATTTATTGGTGTGACTGCTTTGTATTATAACCAGTCTATAATGAATGAAAAAATTGAAGTGGGATATGAACCAATGCGCAATTTTATTTGGGATATAAATGGGCGCTTTCAATATGATTTCGATGGATTAACTCGTGCCTTAGACCGGTTACCCATCATTGAAACAGAAAAAATGTCTTCATTTTCAATCGAGGGAGAAATAGCCCAAGTTTTACCAAATCCAAATCCAATCAATAATACATTTACAGGTGATCCAAATGGTGTAGCGTTTATTGATGATTTCGAAGGATCAAAACGGACAACATCCATCCCGATTCAACGGAGGTACTGGCGAGAATCATCCGCACCTCTTGCTTCAGATCATGATGGTCAGCTCAATCAACGTCATCGAGCCAAACTAATCTGGTATAACCCCTTTGTTCAAGTTCGGACAAAAGATATATGGCCAAACCAGTCAACATCTATCCGCGCCCAAAATGAAACGACAGATATTTTGAAATTAAATTATCGGCTTAAAGATTTGCATAGTGGTTTATTGCAGGATTCTTTATGGTCTGGAATAACAACACGTTTATATTCTGGCGATCACGACCAAACTCAAACAAAGTTTTTCGAAATATGGCTTTATGGAGAAAATGGGAAATTAACTATTGATTTAGGAAGAATAAGTGAAGATCGCGATGGGGATGGTTTAGTAGATACTGAGGATATCCCAGAAGCAGGTATGAATGGGAATACTCTTTTAGATGATGGTGAAGATATTGGACTCGACGGCTGTTTGGATGAATATGAAGATGGTTGGGGAGGATGTATTGACACATTTTATGTAGATGTTGTGGATGACCCCTTTTGGGCAGATTTGGTTTATACGGGTCAAGATCGCAATTTGAACGACCCAAATAATGACAATTGGTCGTACAAAGAAGGAAGTTCTGATTTTTCAAAAATTAACGGGACTGAAGGAAATGCCCTCGATGCAGGAAAATATCCTGATTCAGAAAGCTTTGATCGATCAACTGAATTGCAGCGGGTGAATAAATATTTTACCAAATCCTTTTTTCTTACAGATACAACATACTTGGCAGGCCGGACAAAAAAATCCGATGGAAATTATACCGGTTGGAAATTATATCGTATTCCTTTGAATCATTTCAGCAGAGTGGATTCGAGCATGAGCCCGGAATGGACAGAAATTCGTTATATGCGATTAGTTGTTTCTGATGAAGAAAACATCAATGTTAGTATTGCAAAAATAGAATTAGTCGGAAATGTATGGCAGGAGATTGGCATAGCACAGGATTCATCCAATACATTTTCCAAAGAAAATGCAGATAGTGTTTTTTCTATTTCCGTTATTAATACTGAAGACAATGATAATTATACTCCTCCGGATGGTGTAAAAGGGGAATATGACAGATTGAACGATATCCGATCAAAAGAACAATCGCTGGTGATGAAATTTACTGATTTGCCTGTTGGGTATAGCGGAGGTGCAATGAAAAGTTTGATGAAAAAATCAGGTGTGAATTATTTGACGTATGACAAGATGAAAATGTATATATATGGTGAAACTCCGAGTCCTTGGATTGGAAAGGAAGAAACGGATGTCGAATTTTTTCTTCGATTTGGTCAAGGAGATAATTACTATGAATTTGTGCAACCAGTATACAGTGGTTGGGATGAGTCTCAAGGCAGAAATTCGATTGAAATAGATTTGAACTGGCTGACTAAATTAAAACTTCAGGATTCATCATCAGTCAAAAAGTATCGTGATTCTGATTTATATGAAGTTTTAGAAAACGAAAGACTTTATACTTTTACAGATGAAGACGGATTTGAAACAGGTAAAAAAATACGCATAAAGGGGAAGCCTTCACTCTCGAGCATTTTATATTTTACTGTTGGTGTTACGAATAAGGCGAATGTACCGATTACGGGTGAAGTATGGCTGGATGAAATGCGATTAAGTGGTGTAAAAAAAGACCGTGGTATTGCCATGCGGTTGCAATCCAAATTCAATTTAGCAGACTTGGCTTCATCTACAATTTCATACAGTAAAAAAGATGCTGATTTTCATATTTTACAACAGAGATTGGGTAGTAATACAAATACAGAAAATTTCCGGGTGAACACTAATATTCAGTTCCACAAATTATTGCCAAAAACGTGGGGTGTGAGTATTCCTTTGAATGCTTCCTTTTCAAAATCTGAAAACAAGCCAAAATATTTTCCAGATTCTGATATATTAGTTGATGAGAATAATGTTCCTGATTCCATAATGATTAAAAGTCAGGGAATTTCTTTCAGTACCTCTTTGACAAAATCCAGTAAATCCGATAACAAATTTATTAAAGCGACTCTCGATAAGATTAAACCCAGTTTTTCAGCTTCTCAATCCTCTTCTTCTAATTCGCTTAATTCAGAAGTATTAAATGAAAAATATTCTGGTTCAGTTAGCTATTCTTATCCCTTTAGAAGAGATAATTATTTTACACCATTTAAATGGCTGAAGGACGTTCCTTGGCTGGGAGACAAGCTGGGAGACATGAATGTTTATTATTCACCTACAGCATTTAATACCAGTGTTAAAATGAATGAAACATTTTCCCAAACGACGAAACGAGTTGGTGCTCGTTCTGAAAATTATGCCTTTGGATTAAACAGACAATTTTCGCTGGATTATAGTTTAACAGACAAATTGAAAACAAAATATAAAAGAACCATTACGAGTGATTTGAAGGATTTTCGCGGGTATGCCTGGATAGCTCTAAAAGAAATGGACCCGGGTGTTGTGGAAAAAATAAATGAAACACTCAATACGTCTTTTAACCCCCAAATATTTTCTTGGTTGAAACCAAATTTCAGCCATAATGCTGCTTATAGTTGGAATAAACCGCGTGCCAGCATAATCGATGGTGCAAAGATTACGACTCAATTTCGTTTTTCTTCCAGCGTAAATATTTTACCATCGCAAATATTTGAATTGATTTATAAACCGCCTACGAAATCAATAAGACGACTGGGGAGTTCAAGACGAAGAGGTCGTTCTAAAGTCAAAAAAGAAGAAATAAAAGAAACGAAACCTGAACAGAAGGAAAATGCTTTTCTGACGGCATTGCATGGCATCGTAAAAAAGGTAAACCCTATTAGTATATCATATACAGAAAATCTCAACCGCATGGGATACGGTGTGCAAGGAACAGTCCCCACCGGATATAAATTTGGATGGCTGCCGGAACATGGATTGGAACATGCTGATAATATCGGATCTGATCTGGGTTCGTGGGATCATAAACGAGATTTTTCTATACGTTCAGGTTTGAATTTTACTCGTAATATTTCTACATCCATGAAGTATGCGCAAAACATATCTACGACTATCGGTGCATCAAATATTCAGCAACGTTCCATGTCTAGAGATCATATATTTTGGGGAGAAAAGTTAGAAAAAGGCATCCCGTTCTTTGGTTGGAGTTTGCGTTGGACCGGAGTGGAGAAATGGCCTTTCATTAAAAAAATTGCACGATCAGCAAGTATTGAACATGCCGTAAATGGCAAAGAAGCACGTTCATGGAAATTTGAAAATTTTGATGGACCGGCCATGCCACTTTTCACGCTTAATGAATTCATTAATAACTACACTGATGATCAACTTGCAGTAAGGAAGAATATTAGCTTTTCACCTCTTTTTGGATTGAATATGAATTTGAAAAAAGGTATCTCCATGAATATTCGTCATAATGTTTCTAAATCTGTTCAAGATGAAGCAAATGGTTTGAATGTGAGAAATGAAAAATCGTGGACAGCAAGTTGTAATTACAGCCATCGTGGTGGTTTTACAATTCCGTTGCCAATGATGGATGATTGGCATATCCAGAATACTGTAAACTTCACGCTTAATTTCGATATGAATGAGAGTGAAACATTGGGCAGTAGAAATGGCGGAGCAGAGTTTGGTCAAACAGCTTTTAACTCCGGTTGGAAAACGTCTTTGCGTATTTCATATTCATTCAGTTCCCAAATAAGCGGTGGTATTTTATATGAATACAGAGAATCAGAATCAAAAACAACTGGCAAGAAAATTGACCGTGATTTCGGGTTTGATATAAATATTGCAATTAGCGGTTAAGATGAGTGAGAGGTGAACTGGCAACTGGTTAACGGTAGAAGAATGAAAAAAATATTAATCATATTGGCTATGTTGGTAAGTATTGGATGTGGGAAAAAAGTACCGGAATTTTCTGGTAAAAACGCCTTCCAGTATTTAGAAAAACAATGTTCATTTGGTCCACGAAATCCCGGTTCGAAAGGATATAAAGACTGCCTATCCTATTTATTGCAGCAAATGCAATCAACTGCAGATACTGTTTGGATACAACCTTTCAATTATAATGATCCCCATAGAGGAGACAATTATAATTTGCAAAATATTATTGCGCGATTTAATCTGAATGCAGAAAAACAAATTCTTCTTGGGGCACATTGGGATACGCGGCCGTGGTCAGACCAGGAAACAGAACTGACAAATCAAAACAAACCACTTTTGGGCGCGAATGATGGAGCGAGTGGTGTGGCTGTTCTTTTAGAGATTGCTCATATATTAAAAGAAAAACCATCGGAGACAGGTGTTACAATTATTTTCTTTGATGGTGAAGATCTCGGCATGTCTGGTGAAGATAGATCTTATGCACAGGGTTCCCAGTTTTTTGCCAAAAACTTACCTATTCCCAAACCAGATCACGCAATAATCATTGATATGATTGGGGATAAAAATCTCCATCTTCCCATCGAGCGATTATCTTATCGTAATGCTCCACGTTTAACCAGAAAGCTATGGAAATTAGCGAATAAATTAAATTTACCGGCTTTTGATCAGACTTTGGGCTATTCAATTTTTGATGACCATGTGCCTCTTTGGGAATTTGCAAAAATTCAGTCTATAGATATTATTGATTTTGATTATCCCAATAAAAGGGATAATTATTGGCACACTCAAGAGGATACACCGGATAAATGTTCGCCGGTTAGCTTGGCCCAAGTGGGTACATTATTAACCAATCATATATATGGAATCGAATGATAAAACTGCATTACTTTTTTTCCATGCGTAAAACCCTTTGGCTACTGATGGGGCTGCTTTTATCTATCATGGGCTGTCCAGGCGGTGATTTCACCGATGATGAAACTGATTCATTAAATGATCTGCAATTTAATTATCATCAGGGCTTGAATAATCTATATTTTAGTGTTCAAGTGGAATCGTCTTATCTGGGTAAAAAGCTTCAAGCTGTCCAAGCTCTATATTTTGGATTTGATACTACACACACAGCAGATACGTTGGTTTTAAATGATTGGGGAATCGCTGGTGATATTATTTCGGATGATGGAGTTTTTTCAATCAGAATAAGTAATGATTCAAATAATGTAACATTTGTTCTTGAACCGACAAATACGGGAAATGTATATACAAAATTTTTAGCCCAATATGGAACTTTGATCAAAAGCAAGATGCTAATGTATGAAACTGGAAATCAAGGACCTATAATATTATCTGTAAGTATGCCGGATTCTATGCGGCGACCTGGAGCTGACAGTGTTTCTGTGGGGACACTTGTTGTTACACTAACAGATCCTGATGGCCACGAGGATGTACAAACGTGTTACCTGATGTTTCAAAAACCGGATAGCACATTTTCCAGCGGTAGCCCAATTTCATTATATGATGATGGGAATAAGGATTTCTCCATGTATTTGTGGGATGATGTTGCAAAAGATGGAAAATATTCACGTTATATCATTATCGATTCCAGCAATCCATTGGGTACATATACTTCGTATTTTTATGCCAGGGATTATTCAGGTATATTATCCGAGCCATTCATAACAACATTGGTTGTGTACTGATGAAACGCATTTTAATTAGTTTATCAATTCTGTTCACATTTCTATCCGCTCAAGCGACACATCCAGTAAAATTCAGGGTTCCGAATGTAAATTATTCAAAAACCACAGCAGCTGCGGATACATCCCAGCCCGGGTTATTAAGCAATGTTGTTTCGGAAATTCGCTTGCAAGGCGATACAAGCTGGGTTTGGTTGGGAACTGGCCGGGGGCTTTCCAGAGTGAAAGATTCGCTCAATATAGAAACATTTTTTACCATCTCAAATTTGACAAATGGATCTAACACAGGAGGGTTTTTCCCTGAAGGTGGTGTATCAGCTATAGCGGTTCGAAATGACACAGTTTTTGCTGCTTTTGCTAGCAGTGAAAATGATTTCCCAATCGGCAAAGGTGTTGTTTATACATCTAATTCAACTGTAGAAAATCCGGTTTGGACTTACTATGATCAGCCCATAGATTTTGCTGACGCTGAAATATTTCCTTGGGGTGGAATTGGTTTTATCCAAGGATTACCTATTACGGTTGCACAATATAATGTTTCTTATGATGCATCAATTGGTAAAGGTTATGTATGGATTACAAGTTGGGCGGGAGGATTAAGGCGTTATACAATTTCTGATGGCAGTTGGGAACGCGTTCCTGTCCCTCAAGATGATCAGCTTATGTTAATTACATGTGCTGATTCCTCCTACGAAATGATAGACGGTATAAAAATTCTAAAGAATTTTTATATGAATCCACGAGACCCCATTGATGGCGGTAATCATAACCATAAAGCATTTTCTGTTTTAGCTTATAGTGATACCGTTTGGGTAGGAACTGCCAATGGAATTAATCGTGGAATATTTGGCAGCCAAGGATGTATTGATTGGCAGCATTATGCGTATCCATTTGAAAATTTATCTGGAAACTTTGTGGTAAGTATTGCCCGACAATATTGGAATGGTCAGCGAATTATTTGGGCCGCAACGATGAATGCCGATGATCCTACAGAACAGCGCGGTGTAAGTTATACATTGAATGACGGTGATACGTGGCACACGGCATTGATTGGTGAACGAGTGTATAATGTTTATGCAAAAGATTCTCTCGTATTTGCAGCATCTGAAAAAGGTCTTTGGAAAACTACTGATGGGCAAAACTGGGCTTTATTCAAGCCGGCAAAGAATATGACGCCTTTACAAGGCGATGAAACTTTATCCAGTGAAGTATATTCGGTTGTATTGGATGAACGAGCATATTATAACGGCCCGGCATTATGGATTGGAACCGGTGACGGTGTAGCAAGGTCATCGGACTTGGATGGTAGTAATTGGGAAATATATCGAGCGGATTATGATCCTGAAAATATTTATGCTTATCCGAACCCTTTTTCTCCGAATTCACATAATATGTTAAACGGAGATGGGTATGTTCGCTTCCATCTGGGAGATATTGTTTCACCAGATGTTGGAATGAGCATTTACAATTTTGCTATGGAAAATGTGTATAGTGCAACTCTAAACAGGCTAAAGCCAGAGACTGGATCTATCAAGTGGAATGGTAAAGATTCTAATGGACGTTTGGTAGACAACGGTGTTTATTTTATAAAACTGAAATATTCCCAAAACATAAATGCCGCCGCCAGTAATCATTGGCTCAAACTCATTGTTGTGAAATGAAGCGATTATTTTACATAATATTCATCACTGGATTATCTTTGCATGCGGCGGATTATGCAGGATATTCAGGTTCATTTCTGCGCATGGGGACTTCTGCTCGATCCATGGCCATGGGCAGTGGGTTTACAGCCGAATTAGATCGCGGATTTACCGCATATCATAATCCGGCCAGTGTTGCATATTTAGAAAAACGACAGGCATCCTTTTCGTATCATTCTCTAGGTTTGGATCGCAAGTTTATTGCCAGCAGCATTGCAACGCATTTGCCTCCGACTGCCGGTTTGGGAGTTGCGTGGGTGAGTGCTGGAGTAGATGGTATTGATGGTCGAACAACTGCCGGTGAAGCCACTCAAACTCTGTCTACATCAGAAGATGCTATCTATATTAGTTTTGCCCAGCGTCTTCAGCCTTGGATAAGTGTTGGGATCAATGTAAAGATTTTATATAACCAGTTGCCGATGAATGAAAGTGATTTAACCGGTAAAGGTCCGGGGTTTGATATAGGTATTCTTTTACGTCCAGGCAAACGAATGACATTTGGTTTAATGATTCAGGATATGAATTCATATTACCAATGGAATACAAGTTCCGTATTTGATGATGATCGTGCACCATATAGAGATATTTTTCCAACGATTTACAGGTTAGGAATGACCTATAAAAAGGGGAAATTATATTTTACAGGTGATGCTGGAATAATAGCCGGTGACAAAATGGATGAAACATATGGGTATTTAGGTCAGACGATTCGTGCAGGAGTTGAATATACATATAGAAAGAATTATTTTTTCCGAGGAGGTTATGGAAATGGACGAATTGGAGTAGGTGCAGGAATGAATTTCTCATTTATAAAAAAGAATGATGCTTTTCTGGATTATGCGATGATTGTAGAATTCCCTGTTGGAATGGCTCATATAATAACCTATGCGTTTTATTTTTAAATATTCTCTTCTATTCATTGCGTCTGTATTATCTGGCACAGGCACTCAATTTTTAGCGACACCTTCCAATGGTTTTGAGTTGGCACTCGGATCCAATGCTATTCAAAAGTATAGTATTAATCCTGCAACACATTTTATAAATGGCCCTACCCCAACAATGGGAATTTCGTATGGGTCGTGGTTAGCTGATTCCAAAATATCGGCAATTAAAGTTTCGTTTCCGGGGCAAAAAATATCATACGGCTTCGATTTGAAATATGTTAATCTGGATGATTTAGAATTAAGATCCGAAAGACCAACTGATAATCCACTAGCTACGTATGGTACTAGTGGCTTTTCATTAGGTGGATCATTTAGTAAAGAATGGCTTGGGATGGATATTGGAGCAGTATTGCGTTACGTACGAATTGATCTTTATACAGAAAATAGCAGTGGATTAGCTGTGGATATTGGAATTACAAGAAATATATCTTCCCGTATTAATATTGGGACTGCAATTTTGAACATTGGGAAAATGACTGCATTACGAAACGAAGAACCAAAATTGCCATTAAGGTTTATTACAACAGCAAATTATAAATATGAAATTGATCAATTAGAAAATGATATTGCTATAACAAGCGAGTGGTCCAACTTAATAAACGGAAGTGTATTTTATGTGTCTACAGTATCAAAATGGAAAAGTCTTTCATTTTGTTTAAGCAGCAAACTTGCAGAAAGCGTTACTGAAATTTCAGGAGGACTGGGTTTGCAGTTTGGAATGTATAGAATAAACTATGGAGTACGATTTGGTTCACAAAATTTAGGAATGCCCCAAATGATTGATCTAACAATTCAATTGCCATAATATGGCCAATCAAAAAAATAAGGGTGATCGTCATCAAGTTCTGATTGTCTTTCTGTTATTCATTGTACTAGTCCTTATCAGTGTAATGGTTGGCACATTTAATAAAATAAACATACTTGAAAAATCGCCTGTTACAGAGATGCCGGACATAGACCCTGTTGAAGAAGAAATTGCGGAAAGCGTTGGTAAAATTGCTATTATCATTGATGATTTTGGTTATCGGAATGATGAAATTTCTGAAGGGTTTTTACTAATGGACACTCATTTGACATATTCAATTATTCCTGGTCATGAATTCAGTCAAACCATGTCTAAAAAGGCATCACTTTCAGGATATGAAGTTATAGCTCATATGCCCTTGGGAACGACTGTTCCAAGCTTCGGGGAAGATGAGTATATTATCAAAGCGTCCATGACCAGTGCAGAAATTGAAGCGCGGATGGAAAAGGTTTTATCACACTTACCAGAGGTTGTGGGTATGAACAATCATCAAGGGTCAAAAGCGTCTGCAAACAAACGGGTGATGAATGTGATGGGGACTGTTTTAAAAAGCCATGGAAAATATTTTCTTGACAGCCGCACAACCAAAGAAACTCAAGCTGAAAGCACCATGCGTATGTTGGGCGTACTTACAGGACGCAGACATGTTTTTTTAGATAATAATCCAGATGAAAAGGCCATTCATCAGCAACTGTATTTACTTGCAGAAAAATCTAAATTATACGGCTTCGCAGTCGGAATTGGTCATGTTAAAAAAAATACGTTGAATGTATTGCAACAAGAGATTCCAAAACTCAAAGCTGCAAATTATGAATTCGTATTTGTTTCTGAAGTGGTGAATTAACTTATGTCAATTATGTGCAAAATAATGCGGGGTGATTTTATTGAAAGCATGCATGTTGCTTATGCAGTTGTGGTGGATGGGAAAGGTAGTATTGTCCGAAACTGGGGAGATTCACATTATTTAACCTGTATCCGTTCATCCTTAAAACCATTTCAAGCATCAGCATCTACGGTTGCTGGAGCTACGGAAGCTGTTGGTTTTTCTTCTTCAGAATTGGCTCTCATGTGTGCCTCTCATAATGGAGAGGATATTCACGTAAATACAGCCAGAGGGATGTTGGAAAAGCTAGGGTTTGATATATCGTATTATGAATGTGGAAGTCATGCGCCTTATGATAAAAAATCAAATAAAGATTTAATTCAACAATCTCAAAAATCTACAGCTTTGCATAATAATTGCAGCGGAAAACATGCAGGTATGTTAAGCCTGGCAAAACATTTAAAGAGTGACCCAAATGGATACACGCACGTTGACCACCCCGTTCAGCAAGCCATTATGAAACAAGTGAAAACATATTCAGAGTTAAACGATTTTCCCTTGGCCATAGATGGTTGCAGTGCGCCGGTTCCATTTATGCCTCTGTATAATATTGCACTAATGTACCAAAAGTTTGCCAGTGGTAAATATGATGAACTAAATATTCTCTATGATGCTATGGAAACTAATCCGATGCTGGTTGCAGGGACGGATCGTTTTGACACAGATTTTATATCAATCATGTCTGGCAGAGCGATTACAAAAGTAGGTGGTGAAGCGGTGCGGGGTTTGGGAATTCGCGATGAGGGCGGTGAAGTGTATGGTATTGCATTAAAAGTTCTTGATGGCAATCAACGCTGCTCACCTATTGCAATGATGTCTATTTTAAAAGAATTAGATTTGCTTTCGACTCACGAATTAAACGAATTAAAGAAGTATACAAAAATAACATTAAAGAACCATCGAAATCTAAACGTGGGTTCAATAGAAGTGGAGATGATGTGATAAAAAGAATTACAATCCTTTATGTATTATTATTGAGTCAAATAGTTGGTCAGTCTGATCATGTCTTTATGACGTATAATTTGCTTAATTATGAAAACGAAAATGACCGGGAAGATGATTATGTTACTGTTTTAGAATACGTACAGCCAGATATAATCATAGCTGAAGAAGTGACGGGGCAAACCGGTTACAACCATTTTCTATCAGATGTTTTAGATGTTTTTGAATCCGGAGCATGGTCCGGAGCTAATTTTACCAACCAAAGTGCAAGCCAAGATATAGCCCTTTATTATCGCCACGATGTTTTCTCATTTATTAGTACTAGCGTTGTTAGCACTGCTCAATCGTCTGGGTTACGTGATGTTGTAGAATGGGTCATGGAACATAATGATTCCGGGGTGCAATTCAATGTGTATGGTGTCCACTTTAAAGCCAGTTCAGGAGGGTCTAACCCTCAAACACGATTAACTGAAGCAACAATATTGCGTGATTATTTAAATAATCTTTCTGAAGGAAGCCATTTTATTGTAACAGGAGATTTTAATATTTACTCAAATAGTTCATCATCCGAACCAGCGTTTGAAATGTTGACTGGAGCAGGAAGCGATAACGATGGCCGATTATTTGATCCCGTAAATCGTATAGGACATTGGCATAATAATAGTTCTTATTCGGATGTTCACACACAATCTTCCCGGAGTGGTAGCTATGGTGGTATGGATGATCGCTTCGATTGGATTTTTGTGTCCGCTGCTGTGTTGAATGAAACATACGAAATGAATTATGTGGAAGATACCTATTGGTCCGTTGGCAATGATGGGAATCATTGTAACCAAGCCATCAATGATGGGAATAATGCATCTGTAAATGATGCCATGGCGGATGCACTTCATGATGCATCTGATCATTTGCCTGTAATTGCTTCATTCCAATTCCCCGGTGGAGATCCCTCTCCCTACGATGTTGTCGTTACAGAAGTGATGGTAAATCCATCAGCAGTATCTGATAGTTATGGTGAATGGTTTGAATTATACAACGCTGGATCGTCTACAGTTTCTATGAATGGATGGTTATTGCTTGATAACGGTAGTAATGAACATAACGTTACTTCTATAAGCATTGATTCGGGTGAGTATATTGTATTTGGCCGTAATACTGATAGTGCGGTAAACGGAGGTTATGATGCAGATTATGTATATTCTGGTTTTCAGTTGGCCAACAGTGAAGATGAGATAAAACTTATTGATGCCGAAGGTCGGATTGTGGATGTAATCGAATACAATTCATCTTTTCCCTATTCTTCGGGAGCGTCCATGTATTTAAAAAATATTACTTACGATAATGCTGTAGATACGAGCTGGGCCATGTCAGAAGTGGAATATGGATCAGGTGATTTGGGAACACCTGGGCGAGCGTGGGATGATACATTATCCACCGCAAGTAATTTTGATTTCGGGATTCCGCAAACATTTGTTCTATATCCATCTTTTCCCAATCCGTTTAATCCTATTACGACAATCAAATTTTCTGTAGAGACGTTTCATGCAATGTCTCTACGTATATTTGATATAACTGGTCGTGTGGTTGCAACATTGATAAACGGTGAAATCCCCATTGGAAACCACGAAATAACCTGGAATGCATCCAGACAGCCCAGCGGAGTGTATATTGTACAATTGTCCAATAGTAAATCAATCCAAACACAAAAGCTTATTTTATTGAAATAATTACGAGTCTTAATTGACTTCGCTCAACGCCAATATTAACTTGGCGGGCGCATTTTTCAGCAGGTGGACTCATCTGCTGTATTTAACCGTGGTATAACATGAAAAAATATAGATATCATTTCGCATTTTTAATCCTAATCATGGGTTTACAAAATTCAGTCCATGCTCAATTTGCTGATGATGTTTATGATAAATATACATCTGTAGGTCAGTTGGGTTTAGCTGTAACTAATTTCGGTGTTTTGGGAAATGGCTGGAATAAAATAGACGGTCGCATTCAACCCTCTTGCGAGTATAAACAAAAAACAGAAATACTCCGGGAACAGGTGGAGCATTTTTCGTATGCCGGTTTGTGGATTGGCGGAAAAGTAAATGGTGAGCGCCGAGTATCCACAGCAATTGTAGATGGAGTGTTTGAATCTGGTCAGGAGGGATTTGAATATTTTGCAAACTCCGGAGTAAAAATTCGCTCGTCAATTTCATCTACTTCACTGGATTCCATGGCCCAATATTTTTCACCTTTTGCAGTATCACATCAAGATTTTATTATGGACTTTAAAGATTATGGTGTTACACCTACAGATGATTATGATATACCCAATCATACTCCTTTGGGCATTGATGTTCGATTAGAAACGTATGCTTGGAATTTTACTTTTGCGGATGCATTTGTTATTTTGAATTACACAATTCATAATTCATCCAATGAAACAATTAAGGATATTTATACAGGTTTATGGATGGATGCTTCTGTTGCTAATATGAATTACACCAACAAATATGAACCGGGGGGAGGCTTTACCTGGTATGATAACTTGAACGGTTTCGATCAGTCAGCGGATGCCTCGGGGTTTACTCGGGACATTGCTTATCAGTACGATGCCGATGGCGATGACGGCTGGGCAGAATCCTATATTGGTGTATCCTTGTTGGGTGGAACAGTCCCTCGGCCTTATGTAAAATCCCATTATAGCCAATGGGTCTGGACCAGTACAAATAATTCAGATTATCCCCAATATGGCATGCCCTTATTAGATATTGACCGTTATGATGCCATGATATCGAATGTTCCCAAAGGAACTGGTATCGATTACACTGACGAAGGATATCCCTCAGATCCGAATAGCTGGATGTTTCTTTTTTCCGCCGGTCCTTTTGGTAGTACACCGTCGAATGAAGATTCATCCCAATGGGAGTTACCGCCTGGCGATTCCTGTAATATAATTATGGCGATTATATGTGCCCGTTGGAGCGGAACAACAGATGATTCGCCCGCCCGCCGAGCGAATCTTCATGTTAATAATGATTGGGCGCAAAAAGCATTTGATGGGGAAGATGCTAATCGTAATAATATTCTTGATGAAGGCGAAGATCTGAATGGAGACGGTAAAATAACGCGTTATATTCTACCGGAACCTCCACCCGTTCCGAATATTGCTGTAGAAGTTGGTGACCAACAAGTAACAATCTATTGGCAGAATAATACAGAATCTTTTACAGACCCTATTAGCCGTGAACAGGATTTTGAAGGGTATCGTATATATGGTGCTCGGAAAACATTGAGTGAAGTGGATAAAGAATTTACCTTATTAGGTGAATTTGATTTAGCCCACACTGATTATATGGATATCGGTTATAATACTGGTTTTGATTTCATAAGGATTGTAAATGAATTTGGCGAACAAGACAGTCTTGAAGTAGATGGAAATTTTTATCAGTATAAATTTGTAAATAATGATGTAAAAAATGGTTGGCTGAATTATTATGCCGTTACAGCCTACGATCGCGGTGACCCGAATGCAAATTTAGAAAGTTTAGAAAGTTCAGTGTATGCCAATCGTCAGTACGTTTATCCGGGAGTTAAACCTACAAGCGACTGGGCAGGCAAACCGAGTGTATATCCTAATCCCTATCGAGGTCAAGCGGAATGGGACGGTTTTAGCAGTCGCAGTCGACAAATTTGGTTCCAAAATCTACCGGAAAAAGCAGAAATAAGAATATTTTCTTTGGCGGGTGATCTCGTAGATATACTTAACCATGATAGTGATTACATTGGGAGCGATATTCAAAATATTAATGATCGAAAAAATCCTCAATTCAGCGGTGGAGAACATGCCTGGGATCTTATCACACGTCATGATCAAGCCACAGCTACGGGATTGTATTTATTCACTGTTGAAAATCTGGATATAAAAAGTGTGTCGTATGGTGTTATAAAAGAAGGTAAATTTTTAATCATTAAATAAATAAAAAAAAGGAGTTCATAATGAATCGATTAACGATTATGATTATAACAATTTGTTCTTTGGCCTTGGGTCAAACGACAGATTTGTTTTTCTCAGAATACGCTGAGGGAAGCAGTAATAATAAATATATTGAAATTTATAACGGAACAGGCACAGACGTGGATTTAAGCGGATATTCGCTTTCGAGTTGTAGTAATGGATGTAATACTACAGATGAATGGGATTATCCAGATAATGTAACATTTGCTTCGGGAACAATAATAACCGATGGTGATGTATTTGTTGTATATCATGGAAGCGCAGATGCAGCAATTGCAGCAGAAGGAGATCAAACCTTTACCTATTTAAGTAATGGTGATGATGTTTTTGCTCTTACAGCTGCAGGGGCCACAGCTGATACATACACAATTATTGATATAATTGGTGAAATGGGTGGAGACCCGGGTTCTGGTTGGGATGTAGCTGGAGTTACTGATGCGACCAAAGATCATACATTAGTTAGAAAGGCTACAGTTACAAGCGGTAATACAGACTGGACATCTTCAGCTGGAACGACAACTGATGATTCGGAATGGATAGTATATGCCCAAAATACGTGGGATTATCTTGGATCACATCCACACGTAGACCCTGCAATTGCAATTTCAAGCCCAATGGATGGAGAAACATTTTATTCCCCTGATGTAACAGTGTCCTTTGATGTTAGCAGTTTTACAGTAGCAGCAGCGGGCAGTGGAGACGGACATATACACTATGCATTGGATGGTGGAACAACTGTTATGCAGTATACGACCAGTGATATTGCATTGACAGGTTTGTCAGAGGCCTCTCATACTTTTATTATTTGGCTGGTAGATGACAGTCATGCAAACTTGAGCCCACATGTGGCGAATACAGTTACATTTACAGTTGCACCACAGCCAACTGTAAATGTAATCACTATTGCTGAAGCCCGAGCTTACCCCATTGGTTCATCAGCGACTGTACAAGGAATTGTCACTTCACCCAATTTTGGCGGGTATTATACGTCCTATACAATTCAGGATTCTACAGCTGGCATCGTAGTTTATGCTTCTTCATCAGCAATTGATCCACCTGCAACTTTGGCTTTAGGTGATAAAGTTGAAGTTACCGGTACAATTGTAGAATATAATGGATTATTGGAAATTTCACCCAGCGGTGCAGATGATATTACAGTACTAAGTTCAGGGAATACCTTGCCAGATGCTCAGGAAGTGACTGTAGCTACACTTTTAACTAATGGTGAGGATTATGAATCAGAAATAATTGTCATTGAGAGTGTTTCTATCACTTCTGGAACTTGGCCTGATGAAGGTTCTTCGGGTTATTTAACCATTACAGATGATAATGAGACCTCTACGATCACCATGAAGATTGATTCGGATACAGATATCGATGGCCAAACGCAACCACAGGAACCTTTCATTGTTACAGCCGTCGTCGGCCAGTCTAGTGACTACCAGGTGCTACCAAGATATTATACTGACTTCGTGACAGTAGGCGCGGTTGTTCCGACCATTGCTGATGTAACTATGAATCCAACTGCACCAACGGATGCGGATGATGTAACCATATCGGCAACAATAACAGATGATGGAACCATTGCTAGTGCTAGTTTGGATTATCATGATGGAACAACTACACCGTTGTAACCATGACCAATACATCCGGCGATACATACGAAGGAACGATTCCTGCTCAAGCAGCTGGAACAACAGTTACTTACTCTGTTTTTGCTGTAGATAATGAAGGCAATTCAAGCTCATCGGATGATGAATATTCATATACAGTTCTTCCTTCAGGTGGTGCAATTACATCAATCTATGATATTCAATATGTCAGTGATCCAGGAACGGATGACGCCAGTCCTTTGGATGGGGCCACGGTCACTATCAGCGGTGTGGTAACGGCAGAGTTCTGGGGCGGCAGCAGTAATCGCTATCTCTATGTGCAGGATGCCGTAGGGCCCTGGAACGGGATTGTATGTTTTGAATATGATGGCTGGGACGGTTTTGATTTCTCAACATCAGCAGGTACAGTACATTCCGTTGCTGAAGGCGACAGCGTTACTGTTACCGGAACCGTTGATGAATACTATGGCTTAACTGAAATAGTGGATGTAACCGAAGTCATCATTCACGGACCTGCTGTCAATATGATCAGTCCGTCTGTTGTTACACCCGGACAGATTATGACAGGTGGAACAGAAGCGGAAGCCTACGAAGGTTGTTTAGTAAAGGTTGACGGTGTGACAGTTGACAATGCGGATCTTGGTAATGGTGAATGGTCAGTTACAGATGGGACAAATTCCCTGCGTGTAGATGATATTTGGGATTATTATTATTTCCCTGAAAGCGGGCAGGCATTGGCTGGAGTTGCCGGCGTTATGACTTACACATATAATAATGCAAAACTTGAACCCAGGTTGGCTCGCGATGTGGTGGAAGCAGATGGAGCCCCAGTTCGTTTGCAGCGTATCCAGCAGGTACTTTATAGTGATTTAATTGCCGCTGGTGAAGATGAAGAATCAGATATTTCCTACATGTATGGAGATACGGTTACTGTAGAAGGTATTGTCACCATGCCCACAGGATTGAGTTATGCCGGTGATGGCGTTAAGTTTAATTTCCAGGATGAGAACGGAGGTCCATGGAGTTCAATCATGTGTTATGATGAGGACGGTTCAGCATTCCCTGTTCTCTATGAAGGCGATCGCATTCAAGCAACAGGTTATGTATACGAATATTCTACAGGCCCAGCGAATATGACAGAACTATTTATTACTGAACCTGTTAATATTTTGGCTGTAGGTGTAGATTTGCCAGAGCCGGAATTAATAGAGTCAGGCGATTTACGCTGGCCAACAACGGCAGAACAATGGGGTAATGTAACCGTTCGGATAGAACAAGGTCTTGTAACCAATAATGATCTGCCATTCGAAATATTTGAAGTGGATGATGGCTCCGGTGGCGTATTGGTGGATGATGATTCTGACAGCATTCAAGTTCATTATGATGCTGTCGGGCCTCCTCCTGTAGGAACATTTATTAGTTCAATCGAAGGCTGGGTTTATCATCATTATGGCTCCAATGTAGATTCGACTGCTTATAAGCTGGTACCGCTCTATATGTCTGATATTGAGTATGGCGCTGGTCCGCCAACTATTTCGGATGCATCCAGAACTCCATGTACTCCTGGTCCTAGTGATGCTGTAGTTGTATATGCTGATATAATTGATAATTCAGCGATTGCTTCTGCTGAAATCATGTATTCAGTTGATGGTGGAGCCTATCAGTCAGCGCCCTTGAATTGGGCTGGGGCTGGTGATACATACGATGGTAACATACCTGCTACCGGAATAGACGGCGCGCGTGTTAATTATTATATTTCTGCTACTGATGACGGTACCGATCAGGACGAATCCAAAACCAGTACGTTTCCATACGACATAGATGAAAACCAGTTTGGTTACCTGAGTAAAGACGGTGATCTTTCAATTGAGGATATTCAGTTCACCGAGTGGGGATCTGGAGATTCTCCCTATGATGGTTGTGAAGTTACAATTACAGGAATTGTAACCGCTGATACAGCTCAGTATTATTCTGGTTATGGAGCCTATGCTATTCAAATATGTCAGTGCATGGAGTGGAATAATCTTTGACGGCTGGGATGATTCTGAACTGACAAGAGGAGATGAAGTAACCATTACCGGAACCGTGGAAGAATATGATCCGGAATGGCACTTTAAATACGATAATAATACCAAGCTCATTAATATCTCATCTGTTACTGTCGAAAGTACTGGAAACAGTATGTCAGCTGTCGCAGTTGGTACATCTGATTTAGCTCAAGATGCAGATGAAGTAGAATCTTACGAAGGTGTATTAGTTTCAATTGGTAATGTGACTGTTTCATCAGTGAACTCATTCGATTGGTCTGTGGTTGATGGTTCCGGCGTTGAATGTCTCATTGATGATGATATGGCAACCATGGAAGCAAACAGCTTCATGAGCGGATTAGAAGAAGGAACTACCCTGACCAATGTGTCAGGTATCTTCAATTTCAGTTTTGGTACTTACAAGATCCAAATCAGGGACATGGCAGATCTAGGTCAGTTAGGGATTGATGATGATTTTGCTGGCATTGCCAGGGAATTTGCTCTCTATCCCAACTTCCCAAACCCATTCAATCCAGAAACACGGATTCGTTTTCAATTAGCTGAAAATTCTGATGTGAAACTCATGGTTTATGATGTGTTAGGTCGGAAGGTGAGAACACTGGTTTCTGACAGAATGGATGCTGGGCATCATATCATTAACTGGGATGGCTTAAATGATGCAGGAACAGACGTTGCCTCAGGAATGTATGTGTACCGCATTAAAGCAGGCGATTTTATTGCTCACCGCAAAATGCTTCTGGTAAGATAAACAACACTGCACAGGGGCGGTATTAACCGCCCCTGTATTGTTTAAAGTATGCACCGCCTGGGACCTATTTCATTTTTCATCTTTTTTTCATGTTCTCTTTGGGATTATGAGGATCCGTCTATTTCCCATGAAAATGAATCACCTGAAACATATTTATCATTAATCGCCAATGATACAATATATGCTCATTACGATTCAACAAGTGGGGAGTTCACATATGCCATTGATGAAGAACCATTGCCGGGAATGGTGTGGGATACGCTTGATCATGCATTCACATCCATAACCACGAGTAAACAACATCTTCATTGGTGGGGTGAGGATCGGGATGGCAATATAATTGGTTATAAATACAAGTGGAGTTCTGATTCTATATGGACCTTTACCGCTGAAGAAGAAGGCCTTTTTTATGTACCGATTCGAACGGATCTTGGTGTTTTCAGTTTTGAAGTTGTTGCAGTAGATAATGATAGTTTAGCCGATGCAACTCCAGCAAAATTGACCCTGCCCATCATGAATTCTGCACCGGAGATCAGTTTTCGTTATCGCAGCAATCCTTTCGTAGATGATATCCAAAGTGATACCAGTTTAACGTTCCCTACACGGACCTTCGTCTGGGATGTTATAGACCAGGATGGTATTGAAACAGTCATCGATATCTATTACGCCCTGGACGATACCTGTAATACGTGCTGGATCCAATTGGACGCGGCAGCTTATTCCAGTATTACTCTGACAGACATTGAGCCCGGTTATCATCGCTTTTATATCCAAGCGATAGATATTGCAGGCGCTGAAAGCGATATCGTTTTTTTTCCTGATGGCACCAACCCCAATGAACCGGGATTTTGGCGAGTCATGGCTGTAAATGGTGATGTGTTGTTAGTAGATGATTTTTCTCAAGACAGTCAAAATAATGCCCAGGACTGGTACAGATCAATATTGGATACCATAATAGGCGCAGATCAGTTTTCTATATGGGAAATTGGTAAGGAATTACCTTATTCAAGTAGCGATGTATCGGCTAACCTCAAGTATTTCAATAAAGTAATTTGGTATTCTGCATATACAGGTGTAGAAACGTACCATGAAGCAGGAAGCAGTTTGCTTAATTACGTTATGGATGGAGGTCATTTGTTGATGAATGCACCTGAACTTAAAGATTCTACTTTTACATGGTTTCCAATAAAATCTACTTCAGTGATAAATCCTTCTGGGCGACTTTTTCAAGGGACCATCCTAGAATCTGAAATTTCAGATAGTCTTGATTTAGCTCTTTCTCAATTGGTTGCGATTCGAGTAAAAGGATTCGAACCAGACTCAAGTGAATTCAGTTCAATAAAAAGTCTGTATAATATGGAAGAAGGTGATGGATCTGATGAGTGGACTGATTCACCCAATGTGTGCAGCCTTGGTCGTTTTCAGGTATCACCAACTGTTGAATCGGGTAAAGTTGTTTTGTTTTCAATTCCCATGCATAATGGTTCCGTCCCAGTATTAGATGGTGGTATTTCCGCAAAAGGATTCATCGATTATTTATTAAATGAGGAATTTGCAGAATGAGATTCCGCTGGCTTATTTTATTTATTCCACTTATGGTATTTGCCCAAAACACCGGAATTATTTCCGGCAGGGTTATTGATGCAAAAACCAATGAAGGTCTTGTCGGTGTTAATGTCATTGTTAAGGGAACGTATTATGGCGCTGCATCCGATTTGGACGGCAATTTTCGTATTACCGGAATTTCATTTGGAACGCATGACATTGAAGCATCCATCATCGGATATAAAATTTTGCTTCAAACGGGTATCAGCGTAAAATCCGGTGGCCCCACCGTACTGAATTTCAATATGGAAGAAACAGTCCTGACGTTGGGTGAAGAAGTAGTTGTCATTGGGTCAAAACCGCTCTTTGATGTGGATGAAACAGCGAGTGTCGTCCGCATTACCAGTGAGGATATTGCAAACAGAGTTGTTTCCAGTGTGGAAGATATTTTGGCGGAACAAATAGGCGTATCCACTCAGGATAATGAAATTCATATTCGCGGCGGCCGCATTGATGAAAGTATGTTTATTGTTGATGGCCAATCGATTAAAGACCCCCTTTCCGGCTATTCAGGAAATCTATTTATCAATCCGGAAGCAATCCAAGAATTGGAAATTATCACCGGCGGCTACGATGCAGAATATGGTCAGGCCATGTCCGGAATTATAAATATAAAGCTGAAGGATGGCCGGGATCATTATGAGGGTACCGTCAAGTACTCTAGCGATAATTGGGGGTTAGAACAGGATGTAATTACCCATTATTCTACCGATAGAATCGAATTTAATCTTGGCGGACCGGATCCGATTATTGAATGGTTGTTACCTAAGCTGGGTGTCGATTTACCCGGAACATTTTCCATTTTTATTAATGGATATGGGAAAATGTATGACAGAAATCTACCCACTGCCCGGGAACTTTATCCGCATCGCTTTTGGTCAATCCCAGGGATGAGTGAAGAAACTCAAGATGGTTTATTATCCGCACTGGCCCCCCGTGAAAACAATGACTGGCATGCTCTTTATAAACTTACCTGGAGAATTAATCCAAAGAAAAGATTGAGTATGTCTTATGATATTTCTCTGAATATTAATCAAGGTTTTTTTATGCCCCGGGCATTTTCATCTACCTACTACCCCTATACATACCAGAAAATTTTAGATAATTATAATACAATTACACGTGAAACACGGCTGATAAGTTTGAACTGGACCCATACATTGAGCACCCAATCGTTTTATGAAATCACCATGGGTAGGTTTTTAACTCTTGAACATAGCGCCGTCCAGGACCTGCACTGGAATGAATATAAAGAACGCCTGGACTTAGATCCCATCAACTACACCGTTATAGATCAAGACGGGAATATTACCATTTCATATGGCGACGAATTTTACGATACCGGTTTTGCACCCGAATGGTATAATATTTCCAGCGATAACTATCGATTTGATGTTGATTGGACATACCGCACGCTAAAGCGCCATAAGATCAAAGGCGGATTTGAAAATACGCTGACAGAAATTCAAGTTCTTGATATTGATGAGCCATGGGCTGGAACATCGGGTTTTGGTGCCAATTTTGATATGTATAAAGCAAACACCACCTTTGGCGCATTCTACGTCCAAGACCGTATTACCTTTGAAGGAATGACCGTAAATATCGGTATGCGCTATGATTATTGGTTCCCGGGGAAATATGTAGAAGATGCAATCAATAATCCCAACACCGTGATAATAACGGATGCTGCCCGGAAAAAATTTGATGAAGAAACTTTCGACCTTTTTGGATTCAAGGGGAAAGGTAGATTCAGCCCGCGCTTTGGCATATCTCACCCTGTGACGGACAACGATGTTCTTTATTTTTATTACGGACATTTTTCCCAATTACCCACATTTCAATATGTCTATGCAAAGTTGAATTCTGTTTCCCAATCTACTTATCAGGTTTTCGGGAATCCTAACCTAAATCCTAAAACAACCGTTCAGTATGAATTGGGTATAAAACACCGTTTCAGTGAGGACCAAGTGCTGGAAATGAAGGTATATTGGAAAGATATGTTTGATTATGAAACGTCTCAAACCATTACACCTTCCAATCCAAAATTTGCTCATTTACGATTCAATATGTATTTCAATGCGGATTATGCCAGGGCACGAGGAGTAGAAATGATTCTGAAAAGCAGGGTACTTGAACGGTGGTTTGTGGATTTGAATTTCAATTATTCGATTATTACCGGAAAAAGCTCATCCCCCTTAGACAATTTGCTTGTCCAAGCCGGAGCTTTGAGCGAAAAACCTCTGGGTGAGAATTACATGAGCTGGGATAAGCCACTCCAATTCTTCAGCAATATCCATTATACACACCCGGCAAATTGGGGAGTTTCTATGCGTTTTGAGTTTGGCTCCGGACGACGATATACCCAATCCCTTCCCGGAACAAATGAATATGAAGATGGAATTCGATATGTAGATGGCGTCCCTTACTATGTGGGACCAAGGGATGGGGATAATCCTTATGCAAACATTAGTGAATATACTCCGGAATTATTTAAACGATTGGGGTTGGATAACGTGAGCGGCTACACCACGTTGGATTTAAAGCTTTATAAGACATTTCATATTGCCGGTTTTAAATACAAATTGTTTCTGGAAATTGAAAACGTGTTTGATGAACAAATTCCAAGGCGAATCAACCCCTATACCGGAAGAGGTTATAACCCGGGAGAAATTATTCCTTATAGCATGATAAGTCGTCCAAATCCCAATTATGATCCATCACGCAATGGTAACCCCCGTACCTTCGAATTAGGGATGCAGGTTATTTTTTAATGAGAAAATTTTTACTAATAGTTCTGGTTTCAATCACGGCTGTTCAAGGACAAAATTTTTTCCCCATTTTGGGCGGTCAGCGTGTGGGAACCTCTATTTTTACTTTTTTAAAAATCGGTGTAAGCGCTAGAGCAGTAGGCATGGGGGAAGCTGTCGTTGCTTTACAGCAAGACGCTGCATCCGTTTATTATAATCCAGGTACAATAGCTCAATTTGACCAGACAGAATTTTCAGCTTCCCGAATTCAATGGCCGGCAGAGATTAATTATGATTTTTTCAGCATTACCCGAAATATAAGTGGACGACATTATGCCGGATTTTCTTTTGGTATATTGCACATGGCACCCATGGAGGAAACAACTGAATATTTACCCCACGGATCAGGAAGTTATTTTGTTTATCAGGATCGTTTTATTGCCTTAACGTATGGCGCACGTATGACAGATCGATTCAGTTTCGGTATTACATTGAAACAAGTTGAAGAAAATTTAGCAGGACGAACCATGAGCACAGCCATGTTGGATATGGGTACATTTTATTGGACTGGGTTTAAGTCATTACGTTTTTCAGCTTCCTTGTCTCATTTTGGTCCTCAAGCTAAACCCGATGGCACATTTGAAAAAAATGTATTAGATACAGATACAGGTGAAGAGAAAACGGTAACAACTGAATTCGAATCTTTTTCACCACCAACTGTTTTTAGGGTTGGGGCTGCTATGGAAATATGGCAGACAGCTCAACAATCCATTCTATTTTCATTGCAATTAAATCACCCAGTGGATAATGCTGAAAATATTTCCACAGGTCTAGAATACAATTATGGAAACATGTTCTTTTTGCGAGGTGGATATAAAATAAATAAAGAAGAAGAAAATGTTTCATTTGGTGCCGGTTTGATTATACCCATTGGTAAACTAAAACTCCGCGTGGATTATGGATACGCAAACTTTAATCATTTATCTGACCCTCAACGATTGTCTCTAGGATTGGCGTTTTGAAGCTGAAAATAATTTATTTAGTATTTGTAATTGTTTTGCTATCCAATGCTTGTGTGGAAAAAATGCAACTTCCAGACTCACTAGATAATGATGGTGAGTTTTCTGCAGGAGATACAACATTTTTACTTATACACCCGATTTGGGATGAAAAAATGGGACTGCAGCATCCAGTAGAAATTTCCGTCGCTTCAAACGGATATGTGTTTGTGGCGGATTCTGGAACTAAATCTATTATTGTTTTTAATCAAAGTGGTGAAGTTTTGGAAGGGTTTGATGATCTGAAAAATTTAAATATTACTCCTATTGATTTGGATATAGATCAAAAAATGAATGTGTTTTTTACTGACGGTAGTCAAAAGATTTATATATGGAATTATTACATCAATACAACTGGCATCGATGAAATGGCTGTTTCCGGCTCATTTTTTAATGAAGCAGCAGGGTCAGTTACAATCGATGCGTTTAATGAAGAATGGTCTCAATATTTAAATGATGCAGATTGGGTACTTGAATATGTGAATTGGGGAGCTCCCCAAGCAGTGATAGATTCCTTGTTAGCTCCTCATGTATTTTATGATGGCGCTCTTTCAATCCATTCTTTCAATGATATTTATTATAATTCAGAAGAATCAAATTTCAGCGGGCTCTCTGCTACACAGGATAAAAGCAATTATATTTTTGCTCTCGACCATCCCCATGATCGCATTATTCGAATTGATCTCCAGCGAACACATTTAATAAGATTATCCAACGGTGAAGAAATATGGACGCATCGGGGCGTGTTTGCTCATACAGTGACAGACCAAGGAACAGGTGCGGGGACTGTTGACGATCCTACAGGTATCGATGTGGATTACAATGGTAATATTTATTACTCCCAAACGGGTGAATATTTTACGGTTCATAAAATTAGAAAAGTTTCAGGCTCAAATAATTATCCATCTGTTTTTGATAATGGTATGAATGAAATTATGGATTTATATCGTTTTTCTAACCCCGCTGATGTAGCAGTGGATAATAATCAGTTTGTTTATGTGGCAAATACAGAAGCCCAAGAGGTTCAAGTCTTCGATTCTAATGGTAAATTTTTTCTAAAAGCCGGCGTTGAAACATTTATCGTAGACACGACTATGCAAGTTATTCATGGTCTGGATACAGTTGTAGTGGACACATTTATCACAATAGAAGAAAAAGGATTTCTTGTAGCACCATCGGCAATCACAGTTGATGATCGGGGGATTGTGTATATATGCGATACAATCACAGGGCGTATTTTACGTTATCGGCTTTCCAATCAATTAGATGAAGATTTACAGCCCATTCCATAAGCTGATTATTATTCTATCTTATTGTTCTTTAATAATTGGGCAAGATACTGAAACGGCATTTGTAAAATATTACAAATCTAACAGGGATTTTATTGCAGATGTGCCCATGTTTGCGACAGATCGAAGGGGGCAATCCCATTTGGAAGTCACGTTCAATGAAAAAAAACATCCCGTTTTAAAGCGCTGGCTCAATGAGCGACATGAATTGATTAAAGAAGAAATGTTTGTGTATAATGAAGAAAAAGCTCTGAAAAAGAGACTCTATTTAAACAGAAATCGAAGAACCGAAAAAATAATACATTATGGCGAACAAGAGCCTTGGAGTGTAGAATTCAGAAAATATTCAATTCCTGAATCAGACATTGTTTCATATCTTGGTCAGCAGACAGAATTTATATTGAATGGCACCGACAAAATTTCCCAAATTAATTTTCGGAATATTAATTATATTGAATATGGGACAATTCATTTGAGTTATAATCATCTTGGTTTTTTGCAGGAAGAAGAATGGCGGACATTACCCAATGAAAAAAGTATTAGAAAATTTGTGTATAATTTTGATATAATGAATAACGTTCATCAGATATGGGAATTTGGCCAAAGTGGAAATGAAGTCAGTCATGTTGCTTTGAGCATGGCTCCCGAGGATAAATTATACACAACGCCTCCACCCAGAACAGGAAATGAACTTGATGAGGTAGATATAATAATTAAAGAATTGAAATCCAAGCGAGTGATAACATCTATGCCTGCCATTATCCCTAAAACGGAATGGGATCGTTTAAAATTAACAAACAATGAAGTTATGGATATTGTTTTTGTAGGGATTAAAAACAATAGAATTCGATTCAGTTTACCGCAAAGTAAAGAGGTGTTGAGTATGTCTCTCGACCGAATATCTTTAGTGACAAATACCTTTGGAGAATTGATTTACCCATCCGTTGCAACTCCATAATAGTTTTGGGTAAATTTTGCATATGAAGCTTATACAAAAGTGTTTCTTTTTATGCATTATTTCAAGTTTAATACTTGCCCAAAGTGCGTATCCGCCACCCACAAGTCTTGTTACTATTCCCACTGCAGGAACATTGGTTCGTGGTAGTTTTGCCATGGATATGCGCATCCAGAAGAATGGAGGTATTAGTTCTGGGCTCAAGGTAGGAATCACAGATCGGTTTCAGTTTGGCATGTCATTTGGCGCTAGCAATCTTATCGGCGATGATAGTCTAAAATGGTATCCACATCCGGAAGTGAATTTGAAATATCAATTAATAGATGAAACAATGACAATGCCGGGAATCGCCATCGGTTTAAACAGTCAGGGGTTTGGTGCTTATGACGATATATTAGAAAGGTACGAAACCAAAGCCTATGGTATGTATGCTACTGCCAGCAAGAATTGGACAACACCCTTAGGCAATATGGGATTGCATGCGGGGGTGAATCAAAATTTTCTCGAAATTAAAGATCATGATGAAGATCAAAATTTGTTTATGGGAATTGATATAGAAATCAATCCTGAACTTTCATTCCTTGTTGAATATAATGCTGCATTGAATGAAAATGACAATGAGGCAAAAGATATAGCACTTAATAATGGGGGATATTTAAATGCGGCTATACGCTGGACATTTGTTGAAAGATTACATATTGAATTGGATTTTAATAATCTCTTGTTTAATAAAGATAAAGTGGATTATTTCAACAGAGAACTGAAAATTATTTATATAGAATATTTTTAGCGCATTCATAAGGACATCATGTCCAAGCTAAAAGAAACACAACTCTCCACAAAACAAGTCTACAGCGGATCATTTTTAGATGTACGCAAAGATGAAGTTGAACTTCCAAATGGAAAAACCTCTACACGGGAATGGATAAAACATCCAGGAGCAGCATGTATAATTCCAGTTTTACCCGATGGTAAAATTGCCTTAATAAAACAGTATCGCTATCCAATTCAAGAAGAAATGATCGAACTGCCGGCGGGTAAGTTGGATCCTAGTGAAACGCCTGAAATCTGTGCACGAAGAGAACTAGAAGAAGAAATAGGATATGCGGCTGGCAAGTTGACGTTTGTATGCAATATTCATCCGGCCATTGGATTCGCCAGTGAGAAAATGTGGATCTATCTTGCTGAAGAATTAATTAAAACGACTGAAAATACAGATCCTGATGAATTTTTGGATCTCATGCCTACACATCTAGACGAAGCTGTAAAAATGGTGTGGGATGGTAAAATTACAGATGTAAAGACGATTATAGGTTTACTGTGGGCTGAACGCCTTATGCACGTGTAATGTAATAGAAATGTGAATTCTTCATATGTTTGAATTATCTTCTAAACTTAAATCCAAAGCTCTTGAATTTGGGTTTCAAAAAGTAGGAATAACGCCTGCAGTTTCCACTCTCCAAGAAAAAGCGAATTTAGACACTTGGCTGCAAAAAGGGCATCACGGCAGCATGGAATGGATAGCCAATCGGAAAGATGAACGTGGAGATATATTCAATTATTTCCCTGAAGCAAAATCAATTGTTTCTGTGGGAATGAATTATTATTCCGGGCATAATCAAAATGATTTAAGGTCAGAGTATAAAATAAGTAATTATGCATGGGGAGATGATTATCATGATATTCTGAAATCGGGTCTTTTTAAAATATTAGGTTGGTTGAAAGAAGAGATTCATACCATAAAAGGAGTCGTATGTGTGGATACGTCACCGGTCATGGACAAAGTGTGGGCGCAGAAGGCCGGGATAGGATGGCAGGGAAAACATACAAATCTTATTTCCAGAGATTATGGCAGTTGGCTATTTTTAGGAGAATTAATTTTAGATATTGAACTCGATTACGACAAACCATTTATTGAAGATTTGTGCGGTTCGTGCACTGCGTGCATTGATGCCTGCCCCACTCATGCATTAGGAGAATATGAGATTTACGGAGAAAAATGCATTTCTTATTTATCCATCGAACATCGCGGGGAATTACCAGAAGGTCAGACAGATTTACATGATTGGATATATGGTTGTGATATTTGCCAGGAAGTATGTCCATGGAATCAGAAATTTTCACAAAATTCAGTTACTGAATCATTCCAACCGCGTAAAGAAATAATCGAATGGACAGATAAAGATTGGCAGTCACTGGATGAAGCAGGATTTCGTAAATTGTTTAAAGGTTCAGCAGTTAAAAGAACAAAATTTTCAGGTTTATCCAGAAATATCAAAGTGAATTCAAAGGAGTTAATATGTCAAGAGTAGGAGTTGTATTGTCCGGTTGCGGAGTGAATGATGGATCAGAAATCCATGAAGCGGTTATTACCATGCTGGAATTGGATAAGGCCGGTGCTGAAATGGTACTTATGGCGCCCAACATTGATCAAATGCATGTGGTGAACCATTATACGGGAACGGAAATGGATGAATATCGAAACGTCCTTATGGAATCGGCCCGTATAGCCCGGGGAGACATAAAGGATATGGCAGAAGTGTCTTCCCGTGACGTGGATGCGTTGATTTTTCCCGGCGGATTTGGAGTTGCGAAAAATTTAAGTGATTATGCCATGGCCGGTGCTGAATGTTCAGTGAATCCGGATGTTATGCGTCTTACAAAAGAAGTCCATGAAGATAAAAAACCCATCGGTGTTATTTGTATTGCATCGGCAATGATGGCAAAAATTCTTGGTGAAAAAACAGAAATGACCATAGGTTTTGATGAACAAACGGGTAATGATATTGATGTCATGGGTGCAAAACATATTCTATGCCCGGTAGATGATATTGTTATTGATATGGAAAAGAAAGTTGTTTCAACTCCTGCTTATATGGAAGCCAAAAGTATCAAGGAAACGGCTGAAGGAATTTCAAAGCTGGTGGCAGAAGTATTGAGTATGATTTAGTGTCAAAGCATTATAGTAATTAGTAAGGATTTAATTTAGAGTTCGTATGACTTTATTATTTTACACTGCCCCTAAATTCCCTCCTCATATAAGGAGGGGTCTCGTGGGGAGGTGGCCATTATTTAAAATTGCAATTACAATTTTTTTTAAATGATAAAAGTGTGCCATGTAAACGATCTTCCTGAAAAATCAGCCAAAGTGGTCATGGTTCATGATACTCCCATTGCTGTATTCAATGTGGAGGGAAAGATTTTTGCTTGGGATAACCGCTGCCCTCACCGGGGAGCTTCACTCGCTGATGGATATATAACTGACAAGACTGTTCAATGTAAATTTCATTTGTGGATATTTGATATAAAGAAAGAATGTGCTGCCGCAAATGAAGCAATAAAGCTGAAATCATTCCCTGTTGTGATAAGGGAAGGGGAGATTTTTCTAGATATTTAATTCAGAAATTATAATTGAAGCGAATGGTTGTTTCAAAAACCTCTCTACCATTTAATGGTTTGGCAATATTTACAGCCCAGTCCAAATTTTTATGATCACTGCTGCCAATGCCAATTCCAGCAGATGAAATTCCCTTTTCCATTACATCATTTTGCTCAAAACTAAATGATTTGTCATCATCTAGTTGCATATAATTATCGGACCAAGCATAGCCACCATCAAAAAATATCTTAAGGAAAAACCACTCATCGGTAAAATCTTCGGTGAAAATGAGTTCTCCATTCATTTGCACCATTTGATCACCGATTTGAAATTTATATGGGAAAGCACTGACAGAGCCAAGTCCGCCAACACCAAATTTTCGAAAATTATTTAGATTACCACTGATTCCATTAATTATCTGATATCGAAAAACGATTCCCTTTGTCATTTCCCAATTTAGTTTTACTAAACTAATAATTCGATGAGATCTATTTGTTTGGTTCAGTTCACCATCAATGTTAATAACTAAACCTGATGATAAAGGTGCATAGTTTTTGGTTTTAAAGTTCAAGGTAATATGCAGGTAATCAATGGTTTTCGAATTAATTAGGAAAGGGTTTAGACGTATTTTGCGTTTACTTTCAATTAAACTCCATATGTTATCTATAACCCCAATTGAATCAACGTCAACATAGTTCATTTCAATTTTAAATATTAATCGATCAAAATTTGTCACTGCACCGAATGACCATCCTTCTTCATCCCAGCGGTCATAAAAATCTTGTCGAGCTAAAAACGAAGCCCAGCTGTTTTCACTTGTAGGCAAACGGTATTTATCATCTGAACGACTTTTTTTAAAAATTGAAGCAAAGATCCCCACATTTTTGGAAAAGAATGATTTATCAAATGTTAATTGCCCAATACTTTCACTAGAACCAAAACGATACCCTAATTCAAATCTTAATGCAAAAGATGAATTCCCATTTTTATCCCAGTATATGTTTATTGGTGTAAAAACAAGGCCTTCATTGCGATTGTGGATAAATAGGTCATTATTGGTATGAATCAAGTTGTTATATGATAAGTTATCTATGTTAAGAGAATCTTTTTCAAACACTTGATCTTCTATTTCTTTGTATAAAAGGCCTTCTTTAAGATTTGATTGATTAATTTTGCCTTTTACTTTTGCTGACTTGTGTCGGGTTACAGTTCCTCCAATGGCAAGAATTTCCCCATTAATAACTGCTGTGGGACCCAAATAAACATCCCCACCTATTATAGTTATCTTTCCATTGATTGTGCCATCAATATTCAAATTGCCACCAATGATTATTATATCACAATTCTTTACCGTGCTTGAATCCACATGGTAATCTGAAAAGTATGTTTTCTTGGATTTTGTAGAATTTTCTACTTCAATAACTGTTGTTACAGAAATTTCTTGAGCAGAGATATAGTTGTAAATACAAAGTATAGAGAAAATTTTAAAAACTGGGCTCATGATTATAAGCCAGTTTCACTCACTGTCTTCTTGACAACCTCCAATGTATTATTCAGTTTAGCTTTTTCACTATTAGTTAATTCAAACTCAAGAATTTTTTCAACACCACCGGAACCGATCACAGTTGGAACACCGATAAAATAACCATCAACGCCGAATTCCCCTTCGCAAAGCGACGCACAAGGTATAACACGTTTTTTGTCTCTTAAGTATGATTCTGCCATTTCTATGGCGCATTGAGCAGGAGCATAAAAAGCAGACCCATTTCCAAATAGTTTAACAATCTCACCACCTGCAAATCGAGTTCTATTTTCAATTTCAGCCAGTCGTTCTGGAGATATCAAATCAGTTACAGGTACACCTCCAACTGTTGCCAAGCGTGTTATCGGTACCATTGTATCGCCATGACCGCCTAATACCATACATGTTACATCCTGCACAGACAAACCTGTTTCCATAGCTATAAAAGCACGGAATCTACCAGAATCAAGTGCTCCTGCCATTCCAACAACTTGATTTTTAGGAAAGCCAGACACTTTATAGAATGCATACACCATTGCATCTAAAGGGTTGGAAATAACTATTACAAATGCATTTGGTGCCTGTTCTTTTATATTTGAAGCGACATCTTTCATGATACCCAGATTTATCCCCAAGAGATCTTCCCGATCCATCCCTGGTTTTCTAGGAATTCCAGCAGTAATTATAAATACATTTGTATCTTTAAGGTCGTTCCAATTAGATGTACCAGTTATATTGGAATCATAACCGTCATGAGGGCGTAACTGCATAAGATCAAGTGCTTTACCCTTAACCATTCCTTCTGCTTTAGGAATATCAAAAATAATAACATCACCTAATTCCTTTTGTACAGCAAGGAGAGCCAAGTTGCCGCCAATCTGGCCGCCACCGATTAATGAAATTTTTGGTCTGGACATAAAATCCTCTTAAAGTGAAATGATTGAGATGTGAAAGTTACTATGAATCAATTACAAATAAAAAACCCCTGCATTTGCAGGGGTTAAAGTATGCTTATGTTAACTTTGTGGAATGGGAATAACACTGACAATTTTCCTGTCTCTTCCTTTGCGACCGAATTTCACTGTTCCATCAGCTGTAGAAAAAAGTGAATCATCCCCGCTTCGACGTACATTCGTTCCGGGGTGTATTTTTGTTCCACGCTGTTTTAAAATAATACCTCCAGCAAGGATTGTTTGACCATCTGATATCTTTACGCCAAGTCGTTTTGCGTTTGAATCACGTCCATTCCTGGAACTACCAACACCTTTTTTATGTGCCATAATTAATCTTCCTTGACAGCTGTTTCTGCCGGTTTCTTTTTCGCAGGTTTCTTTTCTGCTGACAATTTGATTTTATCTACCTGCAACAATGTATAATCTTGACGGTGCCCATTTTTGCGTTGATACCCTTTACGTCGTTTTTTCTTATAAATAAGAATCTTGCGTTCGCGTCCTTGTTTTAGAACACTGGTTTCAATGGTTGCACCTTTAACAATGGGGGTCCCAATCAAATTTTTCTCTCCATCATTTGCGAAAAGGACTTTATCAAATGATAAAGTATCGCCGACCTCTGATTGTTGGTGAGCAACTTTAATTTGATCACCTTCACTGACCGTATATTGTTTTCCTGAAATTTCTACTGTAACATTCATTATTTTAACTCCAAAAGCCGGCAAAATTAAGAGGAATTCTCCTTATTACCAAGCCCTACGTGATCTGTTATATCTTGATTGTCTTTTGTACGGATAAAACGAAATTCATCGCGATTAATTTCTGTTAAACCCGTGACGGAAATATGAACAAAATTTTGCCACATAAGTCCGCGTAATATTTTCTTATCTTTTATAAAATCTGCATTCTCGGGATGCAATTGTAATTTGAGTCGCAAATCTTTATGTTTGCTTTTATATCGACGAAGCCAATGATCAATACGTGTTATAAGTGTTTCTTTGGATATGATTCTGCCGGAGCCATAACAGGTTGGGCAATTTTCACTCATAGAGTCTATAAGACTTAAACGAATTCGTTGTCGCGTCATTTCTAACAAACCAAAATCACTGATTGGAGAAACAGCAACTTTTGCTCTATCTTTTTTCAGTTCTTTACGAATTTCATAATACACTTTCCGGCGGTTCGCTTCTTCACGCATATCAATAAAATCAATAACTATTAGGCCCGAAAGATCTCGAAGACGCAGTTGACGAGCAACTTCACGTGCAGCTTCTAGGTTTATTTTTAACGAATTATCTTCATGTTGTTTTTTACCAATAAATCGTCCACTGTTAACATCCACAACCACCATGGCTTCTGTTTTTTCAATAATTAGATATGCTCCACTTTTCATCCAGACTTTTGGGCGCATTAGTTTCACTAATTCGTCCTCAATACCCATCCCCTCAAATAAAGGTGTTTTTAATCGGTAAAAGTCCAAGCGGTTTACCATATCGGAAGAAACATCTTCTAAGTAACGAGATGTTTTACGAAACAATTTTTTAGAATCGATGACTATTTTTTCTACGTCAGAAGTCAATAAATCTCGGATGACTGAAGATGCAGTTTCAAGGTCCTCATAGACTATTGTTGGCGCTTGTGTCTTTTCAGCTTTCCCCTGTAAACGATCCCACGATGATTTCAATTGATCATAGTCATTTTTAAGTAAATCCTCACTTGTTCCTTCCGCTACCGTACGTACAATAACACCAAAACCTTTGTGTTTTATCGAACTAATGATTTTCTTTAAACGACGACGCTCATATTTATCCCATATCTTTTTGGAAATTCCTATATAATTGGTATTCGGGACCAATACGAGTAATCTACCGGGAAGAGCCACTTCAGTTGTTACTCTTGGACCTTTCCCTGCAAAGGGCTCTTTAATTATCTGTACATAGATATCCTGCCCTGTATGTAGATCTACAGATATATTGTCACGGTTCTTGCGGTGATTGCGAGATGAATTACCTTTTTCATCTTCATCTA
>SCKN01000011.1 GCA_004124385.1 Fidelibacterota bacterium | reverse complement strand
ATTTTTGATTGAGATAAGTTCCGATTTATAAAACTTTAATTATTAGCACTAGTTCATTTAACTTATTACTAGTTAAACCACAAACCAAATGGAGGAAATCATGAGAAATTTAAAAATAGCTCTATTATTAATAAGTGTTTCATCAACAGGCCTATTCGCTATTGGCGGTCTTGGATTTTATGGCGGGCAAGGAATGTTCACAGTTGCTTCAACAACAGATGAAAATACGATAGCAACTATAACGACTGGAGAATTCAGTAATCCTATGCAGGTCGGTGTATATCTCTATATTAATGCGATACCTTTCATAGATATTGAAGTTGATGCCCAAGCCACGTGGAGTGAGTATACATTTGATTTTAATAATGCGCTAGGTACAGCTGGACCATATGATTCTTATTGGGGTGGTGCCTCAACATATATTACACTTAGGAAAAACCTTTTTGGATTAGGTATCCCCTTGTTGGGTGGAGCTAAAATCCATGCGGGAGCAGGATATAATATGCATTCATTTGGCCCACTTGCAAATCTGAAATTAGTGGAAGATATTATGGGGGATTTATCTGCTGAACCAGAGTTTGATGAAGATAAACTGGTTGAATTTGTTAAAGATAATAAAGTTGATATTAATGGTTACCATGTCCAAGCAGGATTACAGTTCAAACTATTGATGCTCGATTCATTCCTGATCTATCGATTGACTTTTGGTGAATTTGAAGATGTGTTCGATGCAAAATCTTTTGGTAGTTTAAATCTTCGACTAGGGTTTGGTATTTAAACTAAACTAAATGTAGATAAAAAAAAGGGGCAGAAATCTGCCCTTTTTTTATTTCAATAAGATAATCTTTTGAGTGGTTAGAAAACGTCCACTTTCCAGTTTTACAAAATAAACTCCACTCGCCAATCCTTCCGCATTCCAGATTATTTTATGCTCACCGTTCACCATTTCACCATTAACCAACTCATCCACCATCCGACCGGTTATATCATAAACACGTAGAGATGTGGCATGCCGCGTCCCTACTGAAAACCGGATCGTGGTCATTGGATTGAATGGATTTGGATAAGGTGTAAACAATTTGAATTCAATGGGTAAATTTTCTGTACCCGTACTAGCAATTTCTTCTCCAAAGATCATATCTTTGAAATTGTAATTTTGGTGTAATGACCATTGATCATTTTTATGTTCACTGGGGGTTCCGTTCAAATGGACTAAATCACTCTGCCCGGGAGGATTAATATTATAATCTATAATTTCCGTCCCCGTCAATTCATACGCTCCCTGATATGTCCCGTGACTGCCTATGGCTTCCGGGACATCTTTTATATCGTCCAATGTCATGGCAGAAAAAGTTGTTACATAATTGGTTATGGCATCCACACCATCACAAATCCAGTTGCCGGATATCCATGGGCCAAAATCGCCATTATTCCAATCGGGGGATGGTTTATTATTCCAATTTGTAAAATATCCCATGTCAGGATTGAGCGATTGAGGCAAATCTTCAAATGGAATAAAGCCGCCCCATTCTTCTGATCCATCACCTTTATGTGGAAGATAAGGGTGTACGCCATCACTACGGTCCTGGAAGCGGCCGGAATGCCAGAAACCAATATTTTGGTCTTGATCAATGACAAAACAATTAAATGACATTGAAGCCGTACTCAATGCATTTGCATATTCATTAATATTTGTAGCTTTATTAACATTATAAATATATTCCGCCATAAGCAGTTCATCTTTCCAAAAGGTCATTTTATGGGAATACACTTGTTTCAATGGTAAATAAGAGCTAACAACGGGACCGTGGATTGTGCGGTAATGAGTAAAAATCTCTTCGCCTGTAATAGTATATATAGTATCGATAATTATTTCAAAATCTTGCCATGCACCATTATACCAGTAACCGTCATTAAAATTTGTACTCTGCGTTGAATCGATATATGTATCCACATTATCACTGAAACCGCTTGTCCAGGTCCAGGCGAGATCTTCATTATGACCTAAAATGACAAAGGGCATTCCTGGTAAGGTCATGCCGCCAATATGAATAGTGGGACATTCTAATTCCACTTCCATGGTTACAGTTGGATTATCATATTCAGGAGTGCCCATTTGGGGACAGCCTAATAATAGTACGTTTCCAGTAGAAGAAAACCCCGGTGATACCAATGTAGCAAAACTACCAAATTTATAAATAAGGCCATGATCTTTTTTGAACTGTAATAAATAGTCTTGTGTTATTTCATATTCTTCAGCGACTTCAGCAGGAATAGTCACTCCAGAATAAGACCATGATTGGGTTGTTGCTTGTCCAGAATAAGGGATAGTTGTAGAACACGATGGATCATTAACGGGCCTATTTTCATTAAACCAATCCCAACCGTTATTTTGTAATTCATTTAATCGAGACAATTCATAACCGCCAAATTTTCCAAAATCCCAAAGCATATAAACACCAAACGCTCCAATGTCTTGAACAGTAATTGGATCAAAATCCATATTGGCATATTGAGATGGCTTATATAAATCTGGATATAGATTCATTGTATCCGCATACGCATTTATTCCTGAAACATATCCTTCAAACGCAGCTTGAACGTCTTCAGATAATAAACCAACCATAGTGTTTATTTCAGCTTTCGTATAGCCATTTTTACGGACATCTTTATCAAAATCCAATGCCAAACTGCCAAACCATTCGCTTAAGCGACCGGTTCCGGCTCTACGGTTTAAATCAATTTGGTATAAACGATCATTGGCTTCTGCAAAGCCCTGTCCAAAAAATAATGCCGGTTCATTATCCGCTTTAATATGGGGAACGCCATACTCATCTCGATCTATAATGACCGTGGTGCCGTCCGGGGCAATTAAATGTTTTGTTTCAGCACATAAAGCTGTAATTGTAAATATTAATGTAAATAAATATCGCATTGATTCCTCTTTTTTCTGTTATAGATCCTTCGAATTTACAGCTTTTTTGCTAATACAATTGTTTGGACATCTTCCCAGGTTTTGCTACCGGATTGATCTTTTGCAGTTAGTTTAAGAATGTATATACCCATTCGAGAAAGATCGCCATTCGTTCGTCGGCCATCCCACGTTAAAATATTCTCCTGTGCGGTATACATATTCCAGAAAGGAGCAGAAATCGTCCTACCAATCACATCAAAAATTTGAATAGTTATAAGTCCATATTCAAAGGGGAGTTTATATTTAATATAGAGGACATCATCATAACCATCTCCGTCAGGAGAAAATGGATTAGGTTCCAAAACTAACTTCCCCGCTTTTGATAATTCTTCATAATATATACTATTAACCAGTCCAGGTGTTTGCCCGACCTCGTTTACTGCCGTTTCCCAACGAGATGAATCTCTGGAAATAAACTCTGGTCTGTATTTTTCCAGTGAACGATTTTCAATTATATTCCAATCAGCAGTATAGATCAATGAATCAATGATCTTTTCAGTCATGTCATATAAATAAATGCCATCACTTGTATTGTTTAACCCCGGGAATCCCCCTTTGGGTATATTCCATTTTGCGGTATCGAATAAATAATCTAAAATGATTGAATCTGCCGCCAAAACAAAAACCTGATCTTTGTCTACATTTCCAAAGCTGAAGTTTTTCAGCGAAAGGGTGTTATCGCTGATTGACCAATTATCCATTTGTACAGAGTTAAGAGTTACAATTTCAATAAACTCTGTTTGAGTTGAATCAGGAATGTTCATGAATTCATTCAGCGTTACAATTCCAAAATCATAACTAACCAAAATCGAATCACTGGCAATATTGTTTGAACTATTTTCATCTCCGGTAATGTTTAAATTGAGTTCAACGCTATGATAACCGGAAATGAGCGGACCGAATTCTAAAGCATAGTTAAGTGTGTCTCCGGCATCAATATTCGGAAAGACAGACGTTCCGAATTCATCTCCATTTATAACCAGAGCAATTGAACCTGAAAATCCTGTAACACCCATATTCACAATTGAAGTATATATAGTGACATTTTCATCTTTGCTGGGATAATGCGGTTGATGCCATAGGGAATCTTGCAGTAATGCCCCATCTAGATCAAATAAAGCAACGGAGTTTCCATTCCCTGGTGTTCCTCCGATTGTATTGGTTGACAATGACCAATTTCCAGAAGAAAATGAATCAAACTCCGGGCGCAATTTTTCAGTAGAAATTTCATCAGTTAACGGCCAATTTGAATCGTAACGTAACGAATCAATAATGCTACCGGTAAGATCATAAAGGAAAATAGCATCATCTGAATTATTAAGAGACGACCATCCATCGTCAGAGACTACAAAATGAGCACCACTGTTTTGCAGGGGATACATACTGGAATCTGCCGCCAGAATAATATAGTGTCCATTTTCGACTGTTAAATTATCGATACGTTTTTGCTGTTGATTGTTGTCACTAAATGACCAACCTCGGAGATCGAACGTATTAAAGCTAACCAATTCGATAAATTCAGTTTGGTCGTTATTAGGTCTAGCCATGAATTCGTTCAGCCGTACAGTGCCAAAAGGATAACGAATTTTAATAAAGACTGTATTTGCATTATTGGATGTATTCCCGTCATTCAACACATCAACGGCTAAATACAATTCGTTTTCTCCGGAAACGAGTGGCGGAATAATTAATGTGACTAAATTTGTATCTCCGGGCGTTGGAATAGAAATATCTACGCTGGCCAACTCCTCATCATTTAATTCAATATACATATTCCCCGAAAGGGCATTTTGTCCAATATTAACCATGGGAATAAATAACTCTATGGAATCACTTTGCGTTGGAATAATCGGATGGATGCTGATTTCCTCAAATAATATGGAGCCATCAACTGGCCACGGCATAACGGAATTACGAGTTCCGGGTGTACTGCCATTAATTTCTACTGCCGGAAGCCAGCTGGCTGAATCAGCTGAAGCGAGATCTGTATTCACTTTTTCCATGGATTGTCCTCGATTATAATCCCAGCTGTTGGAATAGATTAAAGAATCAATCAAAGTATTAAACGGATCATAAATCCGAATGGCATCACCTCCATTGTTTAAAATGGGGAAGGATGAAATTGGAGTTAGAAATAAACTGGAGTCGGGAATATCTGAAAGCAATGCGGAGTCTGCACCTATAACAATATAGTTCTGATTTTCGAAGCGTATATCGCTGAACAAAGCAGGATTGTCATTTTGATCGGCAATTCCCCAACCAGCCAATGATAGTGATTCGGTACCGTGATAGTATAATTCGACAAATTCGGTTTCTCCGCTTTCGGGATAAGGCAGAAATTCATTAATCGTAAAAAGTCCCAAAGTATAACGCACACCAAAAGAAACGGTAAAATTATTATTTGTTGTATCCTCATCACTGCTAATGACAAAATGTACATTCAACATTTTATAACCCGCTGGGAATGGCCCCACAATTGCTGAAAATTCAGTTGTATCCATTTCATTTAACGCATTGATATAGATTGATTCCAAAATATCGTTCCCATCACGAATTTCAACGTCCCCGGAAATAATCGATCTACCTTTATTTGTAACATAACCATGAATGGTGACTGTTTCACTGCTGCTAACTACTTCCGGGTTAACCGTCAGCACATCAGCAATCAACTCGCCATCGATTGTGAATGGTTCAACGCTGTTAATGCTGCCGGGAGTTCCCAGGGAATCTAAACTTGGTAACCAGTTTGAAAGTGTGTTAGGCAATTCGATGCGAACTTTTTCAATTGAAAAACCATCTGGTGCAATGTCCACCCAACCCATAGAATCCTGAACGATGCCAGAAGATGATATGAGAAAAAGTGAATCACTTGTGGAGAGACTATTGCCAATACTTAAATCGTCTACTTTTATGAGAACAACTCCTGCAGAAATTGAATCAGCATAAATACCAGTATTAAAATTATAATCACCCTCAAAGATAATCCCGTATGATTCAGGCGGAATGATCAAGCCATATCCAGAATCATGCAACACATCAGTTGAGAAACGGTCTCGTATCATCCAGCCGGTAAGGTCAATAGAGTCGGTGGTTGATAAATTTAATATTTCTACAAATTCGTTTGGAGAGTCAGATCCGTCCAAGTTATACATGATTTCTGTGATACGGATTTGGCCGGAAATGAAACTTAAAAATAATATGAATGAGCAAACAAATTTTAAGAAGGTTACTCTGCTACTCATCTTTCCTACTTTTCAAAAATTCTTCAATACGTTCGTATATTGTTTCCCTTGTTCTTCGAAAAGCATCTATATATTCATCTTCTTGTCCCCAGCCGGAAAAAGGATCTTTTATACTCCAGTGCAATCGTACAACATTGCCGGGAAAAGTTGGACAGACTTGGTTCGCATGGTCACAAACTGTAATGACAATATCCATATCTTTATCCAAATAATAATCAATGGGATCTGATGTGTGTTCTGAAATATCAATCCCCCGTTCACTCATGACTTTAATAGCCATAGGGTGGACATGGCTCGGATGACTTCCAGCGCTGAAAACGTCAAAATCTTTTCCAGCTGCATCCCTCATAATCCCCTCTGCAATTTGAGAGCGACATGAATTCCCGGTACAAATAAATATAACTTTAGGCTTAAACATAAGTATGAATTTGCTGTGGTAATTGATGAATGTCAATAATTTTTGAATCAGTGTTTATTTGATAATATAAGCGTGTAAATTTTCACATGTCAGGAATGGAAGAAGAGCAACTTAATCCCTTATTCTCTAATCCTCTGGAGCCTTACCCCGGTTTATCGGTAGATGATTTGAATCGTTATTTACCGGCTATTATTAAATCGGAGGAAGTTTCCATGACATTGGATACGATGAAAGAAGGGATGTTTTTAGGGGATGCATTGGAAGGCCTTAAGCGACTACCGGATAATTCAATTGATGTGATATTAACAGCACCGCCTGTTAGTCCAAGGCGAGAGATTGGAAACCAGAACGAAAAAATGACACTCCAGGAATATTATACATGGAATAATAAATGGCTGCAAGAAAGTCAAAGGGCGTTGAAGAGTACAGGTGTAATATATTTGCTTTGCGGATGGAGATTTTCGGGAATGTATCATGCCCTTTTGAGTGATTATTTCAGGGTTCAGACACGCATTACATGGCGAGACAGAAAAGCCGGGAATCAGGATGATGCTCCCACTTGGTTCAATGAAATTGGCGATATTTGGTTGGCGACAAAAACAGGGGACTTTGTTTTTGATAAGGGAATGGTGGCCAACGAGAAAAAAATACAAGCCTCCAAGAGTACTAATAATATGTCCAATCTGTGGTTAGAGTATTTTACCATGGGGTCAGATCAGGAAAAAGGGGATCTTCCGGAAATGATGCTGGGAAAGATTCTCCATGCAAGCAGTTTTAAGTTGAGTTGGATTGTCGATCCGTTTATGCGCAAAGGCAGTGTTGGAGTTGCTGCAAAAAGTATGGGTCGAAGATTTATCGGTTTTGAAACAGATCAAGACAGCTTGTTAATGGCTATGAAACGAATCGATCAAAGTTAAATAAAGGACTAATATGAGTTTAACTGAACAAATGCAAAAAGATATGTACGCTGCTATGAAGAATGGGGAAAAGGAAAAAGCAACAACATTAAGAGGTGCTTATTCAAAACTGAAAGATAAACGTATTGACAAGAGGGAAGATTTGAGTGAGCAAGAAGAAATACAGGTTATAAAAACATTGGTAAAGCAGCGCAATGAAGCAATTGAAATGTATACTAGAGCCAATCGTGATGACCTAGCATCAAAAGAACAATCGGAGCGAGAAGTGCTTGAAACATACTTACCACAAATGATGAATGAAGATGAGTTGAAAAAATTGATTAATGATGTAATTGTCGAAACGGACGCTGTCGCCATGTCGGATTTTGGGAAAGTTATGCCGGTTGTAATGCAACGATCAGCGGGTAAAGCAGATGGGAAATTAGTTCAATCTTTGGTTAGAGAAAAATTGAGTTAATGAGGTAAACAACTACACTTTAATCATCAGTTTTCCAAAATTTTCACCCGAAAATAGCATAAGTAACGTTTCTGGAAATGTTTCAATTCCTTCAACGATATGTTCCTTTGACTTCAGTTTTCCTTCCGCCATCCATTGCCCCATTTGAACTGCCGCTTCTTTGTACTGGCTAGCAAAATCAAAAACGATAAACCCCTGCATCTTTGCCCGATTTACCAAAAGGGATAGGTAATTGGCAGGACCCTTAATAGGTGTCGTATTATTGTATTGGGAAATAGCACCGCAAATAACCACACGTGCATTCAAATTAATCCTGGTTAAAACTAAATCCAGAATGTCTCCACCAACATTATCGTAAAAGACATCTATACCATCGGGGCAGTTAGTCTTTAATGCACTTGCTACATTTCCTGATGTGTAATCGATCGCTCCATCAAAACCAAGTTTGTTAATAATATAATCACATTTTTTCTGTCCACCTGCAATGCCCACCACATGACATCCCTTAATTTTGGCAATTTGACCAACAACTGAACCCGTAGCGCCAGCAGCTCCCGAAACAAGAACAGTATCACCTTGTTTCGGTTCTCCAATGGATAATAATCCAAAATAAGCTGTCATGCCCGTAAGCCCAAAAAGACTCAAATATAATGGCAATGGTGCCCAATTGGGATCTATTTTTGTCATACCTTTTCCATCCGATACGGAATGACTTTGAACACCTAATAAACCATGGACGAAATCACCTTTATTAAATTTCCCATTTTTAGATTCTAATACACGCCCAACGCCACCGGCGCGCATAACATCACCCAATCGAACAGGAGGGATATATGATTTCCCTTCATTCATCCAGCCGCGCATTGCAGGATCTAAAGAGATGTATTCAGACTTCACTAATAGTTCACCTTCATTTAATAAGGGAATTGGCGTTTCGGAATATTCAAAATCATCTCTGGTTGGCAATCCTATTGGCCGAGAGATGAGTTTAAACTGTTTATTTAGGGCCAGCTTCATTGTTGATATCCTATAATTTTAACTTTAATTAAGTTAAAATGTACAAAAATTATAGAAATAGATAATTCATGTTTTGTTAAAGATTTGTTATGAATAATGTTAATTGATATTAGATAAAGTGGTGTAATTTTTTGTATGGTAACAGCTAAACGAAAAATCATTTTTGCAGAACAAGAATATGCAAAATTAGTTGAAAATGAGGTCGGGACAATCACCTAACAATGATTTTATTCCTTGATATATTAACTTCATTATTCATTATTGCACTGGGAATCATTGGTTATAAACGCGGCTTGGTAGAAGAATTGGGCCGCTTATTGGGTTTGATAATTGCTATTTCTTTTTCTTGGGGTTATTATATAGAATTATCCGGCGTTGTTCTAAATGTGCTTAATATTAATCCATGGGTCGTCATGGTGTTTAGTTTTGTAACTGTATTTTTAATTGTGTTATTATTGGCAAAATTATTGACAAAATTTATCCATGTGCTGTTACTTTCAAAAAGTACCAAATTATTAAATAGGAGCATGGGTTTTGTGTTTGGGAGCATCAAAGCCGTGTTAATAGTAATGGTGTTTATTTGGGCGCTGGATATTTATCCAAAAAAAACATGGTCAAAAATTGTTCATGCTGAATCATCTATCGCTGAATTCATGACTTCAACACGATTAAAAATAATTAATGTGTTCAATTTACAGGATCCCGTAGCAAAAGGGGAAAAATTCGTTCAAGAATTAATGGCAGTTGCAGAAGAGGACTTTTAATGGCCCGCATCAGTCAAGAAACAATTGATCGAATCCGAAATTCCGCAGATATCGTTGATGTTGTATCTCAATATGTTAATCTCAAAAAGCGCGGACGGAATTTTTTTGGATTATGTCCATTCCACGATGAGCGAACACCATCATTCAGTGTTGCTCCAGAAAAAGAAATGTATCATTGTTTCGGATGCGGCGCTGGGGGAAGTGTCTTTAATTTTATTATGGAGCACGAGAATCTTTCGTTTGTCGAAGCTGTTCAGCAATTGGGATTGCATTATGGAATTGAAGTGGCTCTGTCCAGCGCCAGCAATGAGTCCAAGCACCTATTTACTCAATTATATGAACTCCACGAAATTGCTGCTTCAACGTATGCAAAAGTTTTGTTTTCTGAAAGGGGTCAAGCAGCATTAGATTATTTGCTCGATCGCGGTTTAACTGAAGAAACGCTGAAATTTTACCGTGTCGGTTTTGCGCCGGACGCATGGGAATTCCTCACTGAAAAAGTGAAAGGTAAAGGGTATTCCAAAGAGAGCGTGGATAAGTCAGGATTGTTTGGAAAAGGGAAACTGGGCGTTGTGGATCGTTTCCGCTCGCGGATTATGTTTCCTATCATGAACCGTACCGGAAAAGTGATTGCATTCGGTGGACGGGTGTTTGATAGCGATGATCCTGCAAAGTACATGAATTCCCCGGAAACGCCCCTCTATCATAAAAGCGAAGTTTTTTATGGTTATCATAAAACGGCATCGGCTGTACGTAGCGCAGGTTCAGCGGTCATGGTAGAAGGCTATATGGATTTTCTCCAATTGATTCAGGGTGGAATCGAAAATGTACTAGCAGTTTCCGGCACAGCGTTTACGGGTAGGCATGCTGTACAAATTGGTAAAATTACCCAAAAAGTATATTTAGCCTACGATGGTGACGAGGCTGGGCAAAAAGCAACATTGCGAGCCGGTTATGCCCTTTTGCAGAATAATATTGCCGCAATGGTTGTCCCTGTTCCGGAAGGGATGGATCCGGATGATTGGGCGAGGAATGATGGCAGCGCTGCTGTCCTGGACGGAATTAAAAATGCTAAACCCCTTTTAAATTATCATCTGGAAAAATCCGGGGCGTTGAATCTTCCCGCAGTAGAACGCTCGAATCTTGTAAAAGAAATTCTAGAAGAAATTGCAGGTGTAAACGATGGTATCATTCGAGATGACTTGTTACAAACATTAGCAAACACATTGAATATCAGTGAAAATGAAATGATAAAACAATTTCGAACAGCTGTAAACCGTAAACGGAATTCCTTCCAATCGAGAGAACCCAAACCGACAGAACTCAAATTATTTTCTACTGTTGTCCAAAAGGCCCAGATTGAAATTATTAGATCGTTGGTGCAATCATTCCGGGACGTAAAAGAGCAAGTTAAAAGCAATATTGATCTATTTTCTGAACCGATTTTAAATAAAACTGTACAGTTACTTTTAGAATACGGTTTTGGATCAACCGCAGAAGTCTTGGAGGAATTCGAAAATAAAAGCGAACGTGAAGCAATAGCAAAAATATTAATCAATGAACAAAAAATAGAGGATCCCCAGATAGTTGTAAAAGAATGTATCCAAACATTGCAGACACAGCCGATCCGTATGAAAATTCAAAATACTCGCCTGAAAATTCGAGAGTTGGAAGCTGCCGGAAAAGACAGTAGTGACTTGATTCTTGAAATAAGCCAGCTTCACCAGCAGCTCAAACAACAGACCAAAACAGATCAATAAATAACAGTGCGGCAGTTTTTTATTATAGCAATTTTCGTCTGTCCATACATACTTACAGCCCAAGACCGCACCGCCATCAGCATTGTCTGCGATACGCCCGACATACCCATTTATGTTGATGGACAACTCATAGGCTATACTCCCTTAAAACAGAATGTAGATGTACGGCCCGGTTGGCACACAGTCAGCTTTTTCCCCAATATCAATGATGAAGATTTAGATACACGTAAAGTCTCACGGGATATTATTCGTCTGGGCACACAGGATGTATTGGTGGAAGTAAGTGAAACGGTTCATATTTCAATGTCTTACAACTCCCTTGGGCAGGACATCGACGGCTATTATAATAGTATTCGTGCGGGAAACTATTTTGGTTTTAGCATGATTCTGGTACTCATTTCAATATTAGTGTGGGCATATGTTTAAATACAGTGTTTTGTTTATTTTATGCATAATCTTGATGGGACAGGAACAAGACACTAGTGTAAAATATTTTCCGACAGATATTCAGCGGTCGGAAATATTAGACAATGAAGTATCAGAAAAAGATGTAAAAGGCAAAGCACATTTTAAATCTACCTATTCCCGGAAAGGTAAGCTCTTGAATGTAGAATTCATTCCCGGCAGAAAAAAATTCCGGGAAAAGTTATCAGGACTCAAATTATACTACGGATATTGGGATATTGAAAAGAGAGAATTAGCTGACGGTCTAACCCGCGATCAACTGGACGGCAAGAACTATTATGAAGTAACCTTCAACAGAAAAGGTCGCATAAAAAATGTAACATTTATTGATAAAAACAAACGAAGATTGTGGTCTTATGCATTGAAATGGAATAAGGCAGGGACGCGTTCAAAATACAGTGTAGAATTCCACGTTCGTGAACCCTTAACGTTTTTTGATGAGTTTTTATTTGCGGACGAATTGAGTGAAATGCGCCGAGGCTGGTCAGCGGAAATGAAGGAAAGAGAAGACAATCGGCCCCACACAGTAACAATTACAGATAAGATTGGACAAGTGTATTATTATTATAAGCTGAAGTACATGGATGGAGGAAAAAATAGTCGTTACAAAGAAATAATTGTATCAGAATATTTTCGGTATGATTCCACAAAAGTGGGTATGCACAAGCTGTTTTATAACCGGAAGGAATATTTACAAAAAGTTGAATTTTATAATAGTGTGGATAAACGTATTCGTACCCAAACATATAATTATAAAAATGCACCTGAAGAGCTGATGTTGACAACGATAGACGATCAAGGGAAATTACTGGAAAAGCGGATAATTCCTTTTTCAAATAAATATAAGCGGCGCTTGGGACCGCCAAAAAATAAGATGGGTTTAGCAGATATTGTGGAATTTATTGAAAACACCGGCGCAGAAAATTTTGAACAATTAACCCAACTTATAGAAGCAAAATTTAACATAACGATTGATACGGATGGACAAGTATTAAGCGAAAGTAAAAAACCGGTGATACAGAAAGATTTAAAAAAAGATATTTTGGTCAAGAAACCGAAGTCTAAACGGCCAGAAAAATTTGTCTTGGGAGTTTATGCAGGTAATGCAATCAAGAGTGGAGCTTATTTAGATGAAGATAATGTATTGGAAATAGGATTAGGTTTAAAACTACCATTTTCGTTTAAGTTGTTATGGTTTTCCATGTCACCATCGCTGATTGTTGGCCAGGTCAGTTTTCATGGTGGTGATAATTCCGCCGTCTCCTGGGTTGCACTGGAATCAGCTGATTTTATTCCACTAAAATTTCCTTTAAATGTCCATGGGGCAATTGGAACGGTAGGCCCCAGTTTTGGGATCAAGGGTGGCATAAGAACCAAATTTAATTTAGGTGTGAATGAAGTAACATTGGGTACCAGTGCAGTAATCGCCAATGATATTGATGGCGGAAATCAGGTGACCGGTTTTATTACATTAAACTTGGGAGTGAATTATACACTTCCTTTTTAAGAATTAATTTTATGTATAAAAAACCCCGGCAGAAAACTGCCGGGGTTTTTTGTTTTAACTAAACAAGAAGTTTAGAATCGCACTGAAACACCAAAATTCATGTATCGTGGTGATCCAAGAAATACTTCAGCATTGTGCGCAGCGTGTACTTTATCGCCATAGCTATTGTAATTGCTATGATCAACAGCATCCTGGACATAAACATCGTCCAAGGCGTTAAAGACATGTGCAAACAATTGAAGGTTTAAACCGCCAAGTGGCAGGTCATAGGTTACATGGACATCCATTTTTGAATATCCAGGCGCTTTCCAAACCTGATCCCTATCTGGTGTAGCATCTGGATCTGTTGAATCATATTCACGAGCGGTCGGTCCCCAGTCAGAATAGTTTTCATCATACATATGGTATGAAACATTTGCTCTTAAACCGGGCATCGGAGTAAGCGTTATACCTAAAACATAGGCTGTTTGCGGCATATCGCCTACCTTTAATCCATCCAGTGCATAGTCGTAGTATGTTGTGGTTTGTCCAGTCACTTGACCTTCATCATTGAATAGGTCTTCCTGGTAATTTCCGCCGGCATCTCCTTCGAAGGTCCAGTCTCCAATACTGATTGCAGCGTCGAGACGCAGCATAGCCATTAACTGTGCTGATACTTCAACCTCAATACCGCTATGTTTTTGGTTCACACCCGAAAGGAAGATGACATCTGTGTCACCGCTGGAGCCCTGGCCCGATGAAATTGCTTTCGTCAAGTTACGGTTTATCCAGTCTGTGGTGTAATAACTTGCTTTAATAGCCAAGTTTCCTGAACTGTAATTCACACCAGCTTCAAGACTCTGGAATTTTTCGTTCTTAGGGTCTGATGCAACTGTACCATCATAATAAATAACATTATCCATGATGGGTGGTTTTTCCACAATACCAAAGTTGGCAAATACGCTTATGTCATCACTGATGTCATACATTGCGCCTGTTTTGAACTGTACGGCTGCAATTGGATCCGCTGTGATTACCTCATCGGCCACTGAAAAGTGATCCTGGTAGGTGTAGGAAATGGATGACGTACCGACCATTCCATATAGATTTATCGGACCTGCAGAATAATTACCCTGTGCAAAAAATCCAAGCCAATCAACAGTCGTTTCATTATGGTAAGCAATAATATCACCAAGTTCTACGCGTTTGCCGTCAGGTGAGTTTTTATCAGCATAATCAACATAGTATTTACCGCCCATTAGGTCACGGACTTCCCTGGCATGTTCAATACCGGCTGAACGATAGTCAAGACCCACTTGAACTGTTAAGGCTTCGCTTACATCTATGTTAAGTTTGGAAATTACACCAATCGTGCTTTGACGATTAATGCTATTTCTCAAGATACCAACGGATTCACCGCCTGCGGCATTCCTAACAAGTTCTCTTTTGTCTACATAGACCGTATCTGCGCTGCCTGAATTATAGTCAATGAGCGTGTTCCAATCTCTGACCCAGGGACCGCGTCCATAGTAGAATTTGTAGTCATCGTCACCCAGGTTGCCGTCGGCATCCATGGTCGGGATCCTGCCATAGGTTCCTGTACCACCACCGGAACCGCCTGACCAGTAAAAGACACTGGACAATCTCATGGTTTCACTTATGGTTAAGAAATGGTTCAAGTTAACCAATGGCTTATGAAAAAAGTTTTCACGTTCATTCAGGAAGTTGGGATCATGTCGGTCCATAGTCTTCGCACCGTACATGTACCAGTACTGCTTCCCTGTATAAGATTTATTTACTGGTGCCCAGTTTTGGTTAAATGTGCGGCCGAATTCAACTCCGCCAGCTTCACCGCTGTCGCGAAATTGGCCATCATCACCAAGTGCTGTTTCGTCGTAACCATCGATTGATTTCGCAAAGTCTGCATCATATGCACCTATATTCTGTTTATACAGATTCTGACCATGACGCTGTGGAGCGCCAATTGCATAGAGCTCGAAACGATTACTTGCATTCATTTGGTAACTTGCACCAAAATAGTAAGCCCAAGAATCGGTCCATGTTTTATCAATGACACCGTTGCCTGTTTTACGAACGATAGTTGTGCTGAATGCCATATTTCCATTAATCAAACCAGTGTTCAGGTTAATTGTTGATTTCTTGAATCCACCATTACCTAATTCCTGTTTGAATTTTCCGCCTCTGGCATGAGCTGTTGGATCGGTCAGAATATTCATGGTACCGCCAATGGAAGGGGTAGCCAGATTAACAGCACTTAAACCACGCTGCATCTGGATGGAAGATGTGGCATCGCCAACACCATCCCAGTTGGACCAATAGACCCAGCCGTTTTCCATATCATTTTGTGGGACACCGTTAATCATAACGGCAACATTTCGTTGGTTAAATCCACGAACATTGATACGTGCATCACCGGCACCACCACCTTGTTGGGTAGCGTACACACTGGGAGTCATATTCAATGCCATGGGAATATCCTGTGAACCCAAGCGGAATTCCATGTCTGCTTTTGTTACATTTGTATATGCAACAGGTGTTTTTCTATCAGCACGTGAAGCCAAAACTTCCAATGCAGATAACTCGATAGCAGATGCATCCAATGAAAAATTCACTGTAGCTGCTGCTGTAGCACTCGAACTGGTATAGCCAATCATTGAGGCCGTTATGGTTGCGCCGGCAGGTACATTAGCGATGGAATAACTTCCACTTGCACTTGCGGCAGCTCCGAGGTCCGTTCCTTCTACGACCACATTTGCTCCAGCCAATGCATCGCCGGTGGCAGCATCTGATACTGTACCGGAAACGGTCATCTGGGCAAAGAGTGATAGTGGAAGAAGTAAAGACGCAAGAAACATGTAATATCGTTTATTACGATTCATGTTGTTCTCCTTGTTTATTTGATTTTAAGGGTTTCATTTAAGTTTTTATTACGTTGCGGTTTAACAAGCAAACAAAATTTAGATAGTTGTGAAGCTTATAGTGCACGACCGCTGTCATATATAACACTGAATTTCTGAGGAAATAAGATAATAACGCAAGGAATATTCAATATTTATTTATGAAGCTAGATTTATCAAAAAAAGCACAAAAGCGCCTAATATGAGAGCCATAACAACATGTGTTGCGATTGATTTTACTAAATTCATTTTAGTTTCCTTTTTAATTAAAGTGGGCGATACTGGACTTGAACCAGTGGCCTCTGCCATGTGAAGACAGCGCTCTAACCAGCTGAGCTAATCGCCCATATACATTTTTAATTAACATACCGCAAAGCTGGTTACCCAGTGTCACGAAGTGTAGATGGATAAACGCCCGAAAAATCTTTTATAGCTATGCTAACGGGACGCAAATTTACTGGTGACAAAAGGGCAATACAATACTCATGAGCGAAAAACAATTACAAATTAAACAAACTGAAATAGTTAATGATTTTCTTTTAATCCAGTGGACTGATGAAACGGATTCGGTTATCTCTTTATCCCGAATGAGAGACAATTGTCCCTGCGCCGCTTGCGAAGGCGAAAAGGACGCCCTGGGGAATATCTATAAAGGGCCTCCGCAAAGAATGACAGAGCAGAGTTATCAACTTAAAGGGTTGAAACCTGTAGGATATTATGGTCTGCAACCTTACTGGGCTGATGGACACAATACAGGTATTTATACAATTTCATTTTTAAAAATTCTTTCAGCAGAAAATTAAACAATGAATGAATCCATAACTGCCATCCCTTTTTCCAGCCTTTTGCTGGTTTTTATCCCGGTATCAATTGTTATTGGTCTTCTGCATGCTTGGTCTTTGGAATGGAAAAACACAATTTATGCAGTTATCAGGATGTTGATCCAATTACTGTTAATTGGCTATTTTCTATCTTACATTTTTGAATCTAATGAAGCGTCCGTCACGATTGGCGTGTTATCGGTGATGGTATTTGCCGCAAGCTGGATCGCCCTGGGAACCATACAACAAAATAGAAGGCAGTTTTACCGATTCGTTCTCTTGTCCATTTTAGTTGGAGGTGGTTTAACATTGATTCTGGTAACGCAATTCGTTCTAAAATTGAATCCATGGTTTATGCCCCGCTATATGATTCCCCTGGCCGGGATGATTTTCGCCAGTTCCATGAATGGCGTGAGCCTAGCAGCGGAACGGTTGAAAGCGGAAATGGATAGGAATGTGAGTTATCCTGAAGCGCGCGGTATTGCTTTAAGAGCGGCATTGATACCGATCACCAATACTCTTTTTGCAGTAGGTTTAGTATCCCTGCCGGGAATGATGACCGGACAAATTTTGTCAGGCATTTCTCCTCTCATCGCAGTTCGGTATCAAATTATGGTAATGTGTATGATTTTTAGCGCTGTGGGATTTTCAACTGTTATGTTTTTGCTGCTGATCAAGCCGCATGTATCTGAATTCATGTCAAAAAAATGATTATGTATATGTGGCTCGCCACAGCAACGCTTCGAAAATATTTTCCCAGGCGTTAGTCTATAAACAATTTTTTTATTCCTCCCCGAATGGTGAAAACAGGTGGGGTAAAAGAAATATATTAATTACTTCACTTTCCCCTGCGCGGCTACCGCCGCCGCTTTCTTTGCAATTTCTTCCGGGTCCCCGAGATAATAATGCTTGACAGCTTTAAGGCTATCGTCTAATTCATAGACCAATGGAACACCGGTTGGAATATTCAGATTCACAATTTCTTCATCGGAAACATTATCCAAAAACTTTACTAAAGCGCGTAGTGAATTGCCATGTGCCACAATCAGCACCCGCTTCCCGGATTTAATATCCGGAGAAATTTGAGAATGCCAATAGGGTAAAAAACGCTCCACAGTATCTTTTAGACATTCGGAAGCCGGGAGTTCTTCTGGCTTTAAGTTCTTATAGCGATCATCAAATCGCGGGTGGCGATCGTCATCTAAACCCAGTTCGGGCGGTGGCGTACTGTAGCTCCGGCGCCAGATATGAACTTGTTCTTCTCCATATTTTTCAGCGGTCTCGCCTTTGTTCAATCCCTGCAAAGCGCCGTAATGTCGTTCATTCAGCCGCCAGTTATATAAAATGGGAATTTCAGTAATGTCCATCTCGTCCATACATATTTTCATGGTGTCGATCGCTCGAGCAAGAACGGATGTATGAATAATATCAAATTCATAGCCATCTTCTTTTAGTATTATACCCGAATATTTTGCTTCAGCCTCTCCTTTGGGAGTAAGACCTACATCTGTCCAGCCGGTGAAGCGGTTATCCAGGTTCCATTGACTTTCGCCATGGCGGAGTAAAACAAGTGTATGCATTCAATTCTCTCTATTTGCTTAAAATTCTAAAGGTAAAATTCGACTAATTCAAGAAATGTTCAAAACAATACTATTATCAATATCGTAAATAATGAATTATATATAAAATTTCTCCTCTGCAGTAGAGGAGAAAGAAATTTCAGAAGTCTTTATTGTTAAACGTATACAGTGTTGGGTATTATATCGTTCAATTTTGGAGTCATTATGCAAAAAGTAGCTGTCAATGAATTTGTCCGTCGTCAAATTAAAGGATCCGGAAAAACCTATTCACCGGATCTTTCTTTTGAAGAAATAGTCAAACATGCAGCCGCACGAATGGATGCAGGAAATTTCAAAGAAGGTTATCGAAAAGGTATCCGTATTGTCAGCGGATCAAAAGAAATCGCTGAAAAATTTATCTGTCCATTTGCAAAAATCAACGAAAATACAGAATTGGTTTCCAATATGGTTCAAAGACGACCAGAAGAAGAGCCCTATATTCAAACTCGAGCTGTAAATGCAAAACCTATCTCCACTGGAAAAGTGGAATTTATCCTCTATGGTCACGATGTTTTGGCGGAAAACAATGAACAGACAACTGAGGCTGAATGGGAACTCATTAGCATTCACGCTATTCCGGAAGGTGTAGACAATCTACCGATGGGTCCGGTCACCATGATGCGCAATCAGCTGGAGCTTCCCGGCGGAACAAGCGCTCACTATTCATCGGATGATTGGGCGGAATCAGTTCATTTTTGGCAGCAATATGCCGCTGTTGAAATATGATGGTTAAGATGAGTATTATTCACCCCACAATTTTTTAAAGGAATTATAATGTCAGAAAACGTTTTTCATCCATCAGCTCAATGGTCTGCTCATGCCCACATCAAAAATATGGACCAATACCAAGAAATATATGATAGCTCTCTGCAGGACCGGGATGCCTTTTGGGCGAATATTGCCGAACGCATCACCTGGTACAAAAAATGGGATACCGTCAGCAATGTCGATTTTAAAAAAGCGGAAATAAAATGGTTCGAAGGCGGCAAGCTCAATATCAGCTATAATTGTCTGGATCGTCATGTGGAAGCAGGAAAAGGCGATCGCACTGCCCTGATTTGGGAAGGCAATAATCCGGAAGAAGATAAACGATTTACGTATCAGGAATTGCTGGATGAAGTTCAGAAATTTGCCAATGTGCTGAAAAATATCGGCGTGGAAAAGGGCGATCGAGTCTGCATGTACCTGCAAATGGTTCCCCAGCTTCCCGTGGCCATGCTGGCCTGTGCCCGGATGGGTGCCGTTCACTCCATTGTTTTCGGCGCTTTCAGCGCCGATTCTCTGCGCGATCGCATTAACGATTCAGAATGCAAAGTTCTGATTACGCAGGATACCGGCGTCCGCGGTACAAAACAGACGATCCCCATGAAAAGTAATGCGGATAATGCAGTGGCCCAAACACCGTCTATTGAACATGTGATCGTCGTTCAGCGTACGGGAGAACCCATTGAAATGAGTGACAAACGTGATCTTTGGTGGCACGAAGAAATGGATAAAGCAGATGCTGTCTGTCCTCCGGAAGAAATGGATGCAGAAGATCCCTTGTTTATTTTATATACGTCTGGTTCCACGGGCAAGCCCAAAGGTGTGCTCCACACTACCGGCGGTTATTTGGTCTACGCATCGTATACTCATGAACTCGTTTTTGACTATCATGAAGATGATATTTATTGGTGCACGGCGGATATTGGCTGGATTACCGGTCATTCTTATATTGTGTATGGACCATTGGCCAACTGCGCTACGTCGGTTATGTTTGAAGGTGTGCCCAATTATCCCGACTTTAGTCGCTTTTGGGATGTGGTGGATAAACATAAAATTACTTTGTTTTATACAGCTCCCACAGCATTGCGGGCACTCATGAAGGAAGGAAATCAATGGGTAGAAAAAAATGATCTTTCCAGCTTGCGATTGTTAGGGAGCGTGGGTGAAACAATCAAAGAACCGGAATGGCTGTGGTATTACAATATAGTTGGGAAAGGCAATTGCCCCATTGTGGATACATGGTGGCAGACGGAAACTGGCGGTATTTTACTTACGCCACTCCCTGGCGCCACGCCCATCAAGCCGGGAACAGCCACCTTCCCATTTTTTGGTATTGAACCTGTATTGCTGACAGAAGATGGTCAGGAAATTGAAGGTAATAATGTTTCCGGGTTGTTGGCAATCAAATCATCTTGGCCGGGGCAAATGCGCACGATTTATGGCGATCATGATCGATTTTTTGAAACATATTTTTCACAATGTTCGGGATACTATTTTACAGGTGATGGCGCACGGCGAGACGGCGATGGATATTACTGGATCACCGGCCGTGTGGATGATGTGCTCAATGTGTCCGGTCATCGTATTGGAACTGCAGAAGTGGAAGGCGCCATTGGTAAAGCGCATGGCGTAGCGGAAGCCGCCGTGGTGGGCTATCCCCATGATATTAAAGGTCAGGGTATTTATGCATTTGTAACACTCATGACGGGTGTGGAAGCAGACGAATCAATTGAGCAGGGCATTCGTGAATCGGTTAAGAAAGACATCGGTCCCCACGCCAAGCCGGACCGGCTCCAGTTTACTCCGGCGTTGCCTAAAACACGTTCCGGGAAAATCATGCGCCGTATTTTGCGCAAGATTGCTGAAGGTGATACAGATAATATGGGTGATATTTCCACCTTGGCTGACCCGTCGGTAGTAGAAAACCTGGTTGCCGGCTCAAAATAAATCACCTTTCGTTATAAAGTCCCCCTTGTCAAAGGGGGATTTAGGGGGATATTTTTTTATCGTCATCTCGATCCGCCGACTGGCGGAGAGAGATCTACATAACGAATTTATACACTCCAAATTTGGTCAAAGAGCCACAATGTAGACTCCTCGTCATACTATTCCTTGGAATGATATTTATTATTGAAAATAAATTATAACTGATATATATTTGATATCATAATAATATCAATTAATGGAGGATTTATGCCCGACATTTTAATCCGCAACATACCCGAAGCAATGAAACAAAAATTAAAACAGCGTGCTGAAAAACATCATCGCAGCGTTTCCAAGGAAATCTATGCTATCTTGGAAGAAAGTATTATACATACACACCGAGTTAGAGAAACGCCCAAACCTTATAAAGGAAAATTCAAAGTAACAGACAAATTTATTTTTGATGCCAAAAATGCAGGCCGTAAATGATTGTTGTCGATGTAAATATAATTGTGAATTTATTCATTGAGGGCGATCATTCAACTGCAGCTGCAGATTTGTATGAACAAGATGATCAATGGTACTGCCCGGATATTTGGATCCATGAAATAACAAATGTGATATCTACTTATGTAAAACATGGCGGATTATCTCCAAAAAAGGCCGACCAGATTCTTAACAATGCAATGGCTTATTTTCTGGATAACACATTCAGTATGCCTATGTCAGATGTTTTAAAATGCTCTCTCAAATATAATATCAGTGCGTATGATGCAGAATATATTGTTCTGGCAAAAATAAATAAAACACGATTAGTAACAGTGGATAAAAAACTCAACAAAGCAATTCCTCAACTTACTCGATTATTGTGATTATTTTTTCTTTTAGTACGACTGGAATTTTCTAACTATTTTTGTTTTTTTCACTTTGCGGCTCTACATTCCTTGTCGGGATTACTTTCGCAAAGTTCATATTTTCAATATTTTTACCATCCAACCTCACACCATCCTCATACGAGAGGGGCCATCCAAGTAATTGATTTCTTATGTATCTGCAGTAGGGGTGGTTTTTATTATAGTTGTCATTTATCTGCCCATCCCTAACTTTACAAAATCATTATAAAAATAGCGTATCCCTTCTTATAGTGTAGAAATAATAGGGTGGTTAAGAAATACCAAAATAATTAAATACCACCCCCGAAACCCCGTGACAGTACCAACCATTCAAGCCATGTAGTTAATTTGTAAAAAAGAAAAAATATTTGTCTTTGCGAGGAAGAGTTTAGCGACGACGTGGCAATCTCCTTCCTTAAGCAAACGTAAAGACATCATGATTCTCCGAACGTTAACACACTCAAGGAGATCGTCACATCTTTTCACTTCGTATCAAAGATTCGCGATGACAAAAGGAATGTAGATTAAGGATTAGGAGGTTTAAAATCAGTAAACAGCTCCTCTTGCTCGCCAGCCGCCAGGGATTTTAGTCTATTGTTGAATCAACATATTTAAAAAGTGGTGGTGGAAAATTTTGTTTTTTCAACCTTTGAAATCTATCACAAGTAAGCCTTCCTTGAAACTCATCCTGAATTTTTCAGTCTGATATAACAGATTTAGTTTGCCAATCATAAAAAATTAGAAAAAAATGTATACTCCCCTTTATTTTTAATGTTTTCTACATCCCATGAAGTCTTCCCCAATAGTGGGGAAGATGCCCAATGGGCAGATAGGGATTTATTACACGGGGGAAGTCTGTACGTAGAAAAATATGCAGGCAGGCAATCATCCATTCAGTTTCTTTATCTTTATCCTAATCCATACCATATTTTTATCCATCAAGCACTGCTTTATTATATTTCATTTTACATATTGAATGATTCAAATTCGAAACTGTTATTAAACTATTTATCATTTATTTCGTAGAATCTGCAATATGAATTACAAAGAAACTTTATTACAAAAAATTTCCGATAAATCTGCTGTTGTCAGCATTGTTGGCCTAGGCTATGTCGGCCTACCTCTAGCCCTGCGCTTTACAGAAAAAGGCTTCAATGTTCTGGGGTTTGATATTGATCAATCCAAGATTGACTGTATTGAATCGGGAACAAGTTATATTAATTATATCCAGAATGATGCAATAGCTGCTGCGGTAAATGATGGTTTAAAGGTTACGACTGATTTCCAAAAAATTTCGGATGTGGATGTGATTATTATCTGCGTTCCCACACCGTTGTCTGATGACAAGGAACCGGATTTAAGCTATGTAAAAAGTACGCTGCAGTCCATGCTGCCCTATCTGAAAAACGGCCAGGCTGTTTCTCTGGAGAGTACCACATATCCCGGCACAACTGAAGAAGAATTGGTTGCACCATTTGAAGAAAAGGGTTTTTCAGTCGGAGAAGATATATTTGTCTTGTATTCGCCGGAGAGGGAAGATCCGGGAAATAAAGATTATTCCACGGCAACCATTCCAAAAATTGTAAGCGGACATACAAAAAACTGTCTGGAAATAGCTGAATGTCTTTATGATGCTGTTGTAGCCAAGGTCGTCCCTGTCAGTTCCACAAAAGCCGCTGAAATGACCAAACTCCTGGAAAATATCCACCGGGCAGTGAATATCGGCCTCGTGAATGAAATGAAAATGGTTGCAGATAAAATGGGTATTGATATTTTTGAAGTCATCGAGGCCGCCGCAACAAAACCATTTGGATTTACTCCTTATTATCCCGGTCCGGGGCTGGGCGGGCATTGTATTCCCATAGATCCATTTTATCTGACGTGGAAGGCCAGGCAGTCTGGGATTGATACGCGGTTTATTGAGCTCGCCGGTGAAATTAACACCAGTATGCCGGAGTGGGTTATTGAAAAAATGAAATCAGCCTTACAGGATAGAGGACTGATTCCTAAAAATGCCAACATTTTGGTGCTTGGTGTAGCCTATAAGAAAAATGTGGACGATCTCCGCGAAGCACCGGCTCTGGACATCATCGAAAAGCTCCTTGCCCAAGACATGTGTGTCGATTATCATGACCCTTTTTTGCCGACTTTGCCCAAGACGCGCAAATACGATTTAAAGTTAGACAGCATTGACTTAACGTTGGAAAATGTAAAGAAATACGATTGTATTCTGCTCATTACCGATCATGATAATGTTGACTATGAATTACTTATAGAATCAGGCAAGTTGATTATAGACACCCGCGGCCGCCTCCGCGGCGATTACAAAAACGTCATCCCGGCATAATGACCTTTAATTCCACTATCCGCTAGAGTCTTCCCCGGGGAAGATTTAGATGGGGATAGAGAATCTGTTCAAGTAAAGAAATATATAGGTTCTTTTAATAATCCAAAAGCTATCATTTTCACGTCCTTAAAAAAAGTACCTAAAAATAATTGATTTACGCCTGTCATTACCGTAATATGTAGGCAGTATGCTTAGTAATACAAATAACTATTTGAAACGGAGGTAAGAAATGAGACGCATTTCTTTATTACTATTATTTACTTTTTTAACAGTTTCTTTTTTGCAAGCTCAAGATGAAGGAACAGCGGCTGAAGCCCCTGCTGAAGTTTTGCAAGCTCAAGATGAAGGAACAGAGGCTGATGCCCCTGCTGAAGCTCCTGCTGAAGTAGTTGTCCCCGAAGAAGCCTCTGTGAGAGCCCCTGCGGAAGAATCCAAAAAACGCAACAATGGCTACACCGTCGGTATAAACGTCGGTATGCCCGTTATCGGTGGTGAATACTATGCTGACAGCGGCATGGACCCTGTTTTTGGTGTTGTCATTGGCACTCCTTACGGTTTGCCTCTCGGCCCCTTTAATGTTGGTTTCAATATCGGTCTGGAAAGCGCCAATGGACTCACAGGCGTCTTTGGTATTTTAAATGCCAGCTGTAAGAAACAGCCCAAGGTCCCATTTCCGTCTTTGGCGGAGCCGGCCTTTTAGAAGGCTTGGGATTAATCGGTGGTATCTCCCTGGACTATGCCATTCCCAATCAGCCCATTGTAATTAAACCCTATGTCAGGGCCACTATCACAACCGGCGCAGCAATGGATGTAAATGGTGATCCTGCACCAACCGGCTGGATTCAGCTGGGTGCAATGGTCAGTTACGCGCTGTAAAGCAGACGTAAAAAATAAAATGAAAAAAGCCCTGAGCAATCGGGGCTTTTTTTATAAATTTGACGCTCTATTTAGGGCCCTTAGCTCAGCGGTTAGAGCAGCGGACTCATAATCCGTTGGTCCGGGGTTCCCAGCCCGCTCCCGACCAACGGGAGGGCTGGCGGGAAATCCCTGAAGGCCCACATTTTTCTTTTCTGACATCACGAGGATTCGCGATGACAAAATGGGTGTTTTATCAGCAAAGTAATCAGAAAACATCGATACCCCTCCTAAATTGAAAAAATATTTATATTCTTATGGTAATCCAAAATTAAACATTCAAAAGCTATCATTTTCACATCCTTAAAAAAA
>SCKN01000010.1 GCA_004124385.1 Fidelibacterota bacterium | reverse complement strand
ATCGTCAAAAAAGCTGCAATTGTTGTAATGCTGGTTAAAAATATTGGGACCAATAATGAATCCATTGAGGAAGCCAAAGCAAGTCTAACATCCTTTTTATTTCTCAATTCTTTAAAAAACTTGGTCATAACATGAACCCCATCTGAATTCGCAATCGTCAACAAAATAATGGGCATAGACGTATTTACCAAAGTGAATAAAAATCTGTTTGAACCACTTAATTTTAAAACCCAACCCATAAAACCCATCATGGAAAATAGAGATAGTCCAATGACCATCAACACCATGGCAACGCCAGGTACACTTCGCAGATTCACAAGCAAAATGAATACCATAATTAACATACCAAATTGCATCAGACTTTGTACATCATCTCTGATCATGGCCGGCATTGTACCTGTTATATAAGCTTGACCTCCATAATGAACCTCATAATCTTTTAATATAGGGTCAGCAATTGAGACTATAGTATTACGAAATGCAACCAGATTGTTACTATCATAAGGTTGGATCATCACTAAAAAATAATCTTCTTTATCACTGATAAGACGTTTTTTTATCGAAGAACTCCTGTCTAAATAATTCTTTATATTGATTATTTCTTCCGGGGACAAATCTCGATCCTTTTGGAGATCGTCAATTTCCATAAAACCATCTACATTATCCATACGTGTGATTGTAGAAATACATGTAATTTTTTCTATATCGTCTGCTGATTCTAATTCCTCTGTTAAATCCCAAATTGTCGCAAATGCTTTCGGTTGAAAAATAGAATTACCTTTTTCTCCAAATGCAATAAATATCACTTGAGTACTTCCAAATTCTTCTTGAACCGCATCCCAGTATATTCTGGATTCCAGATTTTTTGGGAGGATTTTCATCATATCATCATCTACGGTAAAAAATCGCAAACCGGAACCCATAAATATGGTCGCTATTAAAGAAAGTATTATCGTGCGCCATGGATGATCCAAACTCTGTTGGATAAACCATCTGCGGATTGGGTGGTCGGAATATTTAGATTTTATTCTGTTCATGATAGTTTTTTATTGCTTTCAATCCTTTTGGTGTAAAGATCCCCCGGGCTACTATCTGGACAAACCCTCGAATGGTTTCCCGGATAGGAAGATCATTTTTAAGAAAAAATTCAGGCTGGAATGTTGAATTAATAATATTGATATATACGATGGCTGCTGATTTCATATTGATGTCATCTCTAGCCAAGCCTTGATCCTGTGCATTTTTTAAAATAACATAAAAAGTGTCCGTTTGGTTCAATCGAAAATTTTCCATTTCTTTCCAGATGCTAGGATAAGATGATTTCAATTCAGCTAAACGATGTACAGATGTTCTCCCTGCAAATTTTGAAATCGATTCCATAATTTTTATGTATTGAACAGCAGGATTCGGCTCTTCTTGCATGACTTTATTAAAAACTGAATTGATCTGGTTAAATACAAAATGGATAATGGACTGAATCAATTTCTCTTTGGTAGGAAAAAATTTATAAATAGTTTTCTTACTCATGGCCAAACGTTTTGATAAAGCATCTACCGTAAAGGATCGGACACCTGAGCCTGTAACTGATTCGAACCCTTCTTCGAGGATTAGTTTTTCTTGTTGTGAGAAAGTATAATTCAATGGAAACGTTTTACGTATATATCGTTTCCAATATTAAACATTTAATTTATATATTATCAACATTATAATAATTAAAAAGCAATTTTGAATTAATATATGAAATTAAAAGAATAATTTATTTAATAAGTTGAGTCTGCACGCATATTAAATTAATTTCAAATACTGAATTTTATTTATCGAGGAGAATAATGAGCCAAATTAAATTGTGTATATTTATATTTTTAATAATCTCACATTTTTTATACGGGGAATCTATTAGTATTAAATCCCTGGAATTTTCAGCCAAGATTGAACGAGATGAATGGGGAGTTCCGCATATTTATGGTAAACGTGATGCTGATGTTTCCTTTGGATTGGCTTATGCCCATGCTCAAGATGATTTTACAACTATTTTTGATATTTTGTTGGCAACGCGAGGTGAGCTTGCATCAGTGTATGGAAAGGGCGCTGCAGTTAATGATTATTATGTTCATCTTATGGATTTATGGAATACCATTGACACTAACTACGAATCAGATGTGGCGGATGATGTGAAATTATTATGCGATGGTTATGCAGCCGGACTTAATCTGTTTTTAGAAGATTACCCTAAACAAGGAAAGAAAAATATCTATCCTGTTTTTGGTAAAGATCTAATTGCAGGATTTTCCCATAGGATGCCCTTGATGTTCGGACTCGATGGAGTTATGAAGAAGTTATCGAAAGAAACACGTCCGCAATTGATCGGACTTAATGGGGATGATGAAAATGACGAATCATTCAAAATGGTTGCCAGTAATGTTTTTGCTATTGCTCCCCACCGTTCAAGTGATGGTTACACTCGGCTTTGGATAAACAGTCACCAACCTTGGAATGGCCCTGTGGCTTGGTATGAAGCTCATTTTATCAGTGAAGAAGGATGGGACTTCTACGGGGGTTTATTCCCTGGTTCGCCTGTCCCACTACTTGGACATAATCCATATTTAGGGTGGGGCCATACCGTGAATTCACCAGATCTCATCGATGTATATGAATTGAAAATCAATCCAAATAACAAAGATCAATACTGGTTTGAAGGTGGATGGATGGAAATGAAGGTCCGGAAAGTACCCATAAAAGTAAAGTTATTTGGACCTTTTTACTGGACATTTAAACGAATGGTAAAAGAATCCATTCACGGTCCAGTCATGGAGTTTGACCATGGAACGTATGCAATTCGCATTTCATCTTTAAAAAATCTCAAATTTGTAGAAGAATGGTATCGAATGGGAAAGGCACAGAATTATGCAGAATTTAGGGAGGCTATGGAAATCCATGCTTTACCCATGTTCAACACGGGTTATGCAGACAAAGATGGAAACATTTTTTATGTTTATAATGCGAAGATTCCAAAACGGGAGGATGGATATAATTGGCATGAACTTCTTGCCGGCGACGAAAATGCCAATATTTGGACAAGCTATGTACCGTTTGATTCGCTACCACAGGTTTTAAATCCGCCAGATGGTTTTTTACAGAATTGTAATAGTAACCCATATCTTGCCACAGGGAATATGGAGGATGTTTCCAAACCTTTACCGGAATGGACAGGGATTGAAACGTACCAAACCAATCGTGCTCTTCGAGCTTTGGAAACATTTGGTGCAGATTCATCCATATCACGGGACGATTTTTTTAAATATAAATATGATACCCAATATTCATCAAATTCAGTCATTGCCAAGGTGAGAGACAGATACATAAAAGAAATGGTCAACGAAAAGGATCCTAAATTGATCTCTGCATTAACTCTGATTAAAGAATGGGATTTATCGGCAGACTCGAGTAATACTGCTGCAGCGTTGGCCATGATTGTACTTCCGAATGCTTTTAATGAAGATGATCTTAATTATGAGATTGAAGACATCACCCAAAAACTTGTTGAAACAATTGACTATTTAGAAACTACATTTGGCAGGATTGACGTACCGCTGGGAATGGTTTTACGTTTAGTGCGAGGAAAAACAAATTTGCCGCTTTCCGGAGGGCCAGGTTTATTGAGGGCGATCTATTTCAAGAAAAAAGATGATATGTATGTTGGACGAGCAGGAGATTGTTATTTCCAAGCTGTTGAGTGGGGATCTAATGGGGAATTAAATGCGTGGAGTATTCACCAGTTTGGAAGCGCAACATCCATTGAATCATCTATACATTATGATGATCAAGCAAAACTTTTTTCAAAACATATTATGAAACAAATACGACCATGATAATGCGGTCAATTTTATTTATTCTTGTAAAACAATCAGTACCAAAAGAGTTACATCAAGAGCATTAACAATTCCATCAATATTTATGTCAGCTGGAGGTGTGGGATTATAACCCACATTCAACATCATATCCACTGCTAGGCTTATATCATGAATATCAATTTCACCATCAAAGTTAATATCTCCCAGTGTGAATTCTGGGAATGTTGAACCATCGAGATACGTAAGTTCATATTTCTGGGCGCGTGCAACCATAACATTATTTCCGGGAGAATTATGATTCCACACAACATTTCCATTAGATGTTACTTCAAACATATGTGCTTCATCTGCTTCTGTAATCAATGTATTGCCATTCGGCATGCGAAACGCTCCTGATTGCACATTTGAATGATAACCTCCGCTATGAGTCCAGAAAGGCCCATTTGGACCGTACGCATCTGATCCATTCAAGATATAATTTCCTGTTGAATCTATAGGTGTGGCAATTTCAAACACAGCTGAATTATTATTTTGAAAATTATTATTGTAACAAATTAAGTGACCTCCGCCAGGATAATTTGAAGGAATCCAATTAATTCCATGTTGTGAATTTAATTGCTGATTTGCGTCTGTTCCACGATTGTACACTTGAGGATTTCCCCATCGATAAAGAAAATCACCACCCTTTCCTGAATTCCCGCCTGAATGAGTCGCTGCTTCGGTGGTTGTGGTGCTGTGATCAATAATATAAATTTCGCTCATTGCTCTTGAACATAATACAATCTGATCAAGTTCGTAATTGTAATCAATCGCATTCAAATGCACCCAATCTGCATGAGATCCCCCCGGACCTTGTGAACCGCCCACATTCCCGTAATTAATATCCATTAATTCAGGATGATCTGATACAACACCATAATTAGGTAAAGTCGAGTCGGCATCTTGAATCAAATGATCCCACAAATGCCATTCCCATACTAAGTTGAAACTGTCTGATCCGATGGGTTCTATTTCCAGGATAGCTTCTGACCACATTTGGTTAAGAGGATTATTAATAATCTGCCGCCCTATAGCAAACGCTTCTGCAGCTGTTTTTCTCTCCCATGCAATGACTAAAATATTTCCATTTGGCAATGGTTGAATATCATGATGATGCTGATACGTGTTGTTTGCTATTTGGACCTGCCACAAAATATTATTATTCCAATCTATGTGTGCTATTCCGCCACCTACTCCGCCATTAGACATAGAAGGGTTTTGTACACGAAATGGATATATTATTGAACTATCCGGCTTTAGGTATGGCATACTTGCTACTCCTCGAGGATGCTGCCATGTGTGTAATACGTTTACAGAATTATTTATCATATAAGTTGTACCGTTATTACCGCCACCAGGCATACCGGCTGTTGGTGAAAATAATGTATACCCATTAAATGCCTGACCAAATAAAAATCCAACAAGTTGCATGGTAAAAATAATTTGTTTTAATAGAATCATATTTTATTCAAATTTTGTTTAACTAATAGACTTGAATACGGTCAATTAGTTAAAACTCATGGTTAAGTTTATTGTATTATTTAATTAATATACTATAACTCTACAAAGTAAATTAACTAAAATTACCATTTGAAAACTTCAAGAGCATTTAAAACATATCTGACTATTGGGCATACGTTTGGTATGTGGGTCAGTCCAATTTTTTTCGGTGTCCTCTTATCGATACTGCGTTTACTCGTTGCTATTGGATTGAAGTTGGATCATTTATTTTTTCCGTCTATCAGGAAAAAGAAAATATCACCGTTAGTGATTGTTGGTAATCCGCGATCAGGGACTACATTTTTACATCGTTTTCTCATTAGTCAAGGTTTGGGGACCGGCGCCCAATTATGGCAAATGGTTTATCCATCGCTCACTCTGCAGAAATTGATAAGACCACTCCTTCCTCTTTTAGAGATCATAAGCCCTGCGCGTCATCATTCTACCGCAGCCCATGAAACAAGTTTAACATCTATCGAAACAGATGATGTATCATTGCTGTTTAAATTTTTCGACGGGTTCTTTTTGTATGGCTTCTTTTTAGCTTTTGCAGAAGAAGATCTGTTCGATTGGTTTGATCCCCAAAAAAGAAATACATCCAAACGAGATTTTGAGTGGTATGAAGCACTTTGGAAACGATTGGCTGTATCGGCAAATCAAGATAGAGTAATCCCAAAGCTTTTTTCATTGAGTACCAATATACCTGCTTTTCAAACTCATTTCCCCGATTCAAAAATATTGTATATGGTACGTGATCCATTGAATGTGCTACCATCAGGTTTAAGCCTGGTAACAGGTGTATTGGATAAGCGATTTGGGTTTTGGAGTCTGGATGAAAATATACGAGAGCGTTTCATTAAGCGTTTATATAATGCCTTTGTTGAATTATTAAAACGGTTTCATGAGGATTGGACGAACGGTTCAATAGATAAAACAAAAGTATTCATTGTAAAATATGATCGTATAATGACAGATTTTGACGAATTAATGAATGAAATACTTACATTCACTGGAATAACGCCCACTGATGAAATGATGATAGAAATTAAAAATACAGCAGACAGACAGCGTCAATACACAAGTGCTCACAAATACAATCTAGAGAAATTTGGATTGAATGAAGACCAGATTCGTTCAGATTGTTCATTTATTTATGATACATTTTTAAATTCAGTTAATAATGAAGTTGATTAAAATATTTTCAATCATCTCCAGCATAAGTTTGATCTTTGGGTTGGATCTTGCCGGGCTCAAGTCAACTCAAGAATGGACTTCATTACAAAATAATGATGTAATGATAAAAACAACAAACTATTTAGGCTTTCAAATTTGTAATGCTGAAACAATTCTTCCTTTTCCAATGAAAACAATTTCATCAATTGTTGAAAATGTTGAAGAATACCCCAATGTATTTATAAGAGTTTCAAAGGCAACGTCTCTTGAAAATGACATTGTCCATATAATGCTGGATATGCCTTTTCCATTTTCAGGTAGAGATTACATTGTTAAGTATAGTAAATATAAATTCGGAAGTAAATGGACATTCAAATATTCTGCAATCGAGCATCAAGATGCTCCTCTTCAAAAAAATCATGTACGTCTTGTTCATGCTGCCGGGGAATGGAAATTGACTAAAATCAATGATCATGAAACCAATGTTTCTTATACGTGGAATGGTGAATTACTTGGCGATTTTCCTAATTGGGCATTGGATCGAGCCTGGAAAACCCAGGGCAATGAAATGATGGAATGGCTCAATGATGCCTTGCAGGATTAATCTATGAAAATTAAAACAATACTATATATACTATGCAGTTATACGCTAATTGCCCAGTCATATACACAATACAGCGGGTATGTTCATTATTATGACATACATCGGTTATCAGACCGATCAATCATTAACCTGCCATGGCGCATCTTCAGCTTGAATGTGGATCATCAAAATGGTGACTTTGCTGTAAATTCTACTTTAGCTATGGAATACCATATGCGTAAAGATATTTCATTCTTCGATAGCAGTAATCCCCAGGAGTTTACTTGGGATCTGCGGGAATTTTATGCCAGCTGGTTTACATCATTTGGTGAAATAAAGATCGGCAAGCAAATTCATTCCTGGAGCAGTGTAGATGATAACAGTCCCATTGACAATATTAATGCCTACGACTATTATTATATTTTCAACTTAGGCAGTGACCGCAAGCTCGGATCAATGGGATTGACGCTTGATTACTATCTAAACAATACCAAAATTGGCTTTTATTATTCACCATTACACCATACAAACAGATTACCCATCAACGATCCTGAATTTCCTATTCAATTGCCTGTTACACCAAGAGCATCGCAAATAATAAGTCCAAAAAACCCAGATGAATACGGTATTACACTGCAGCAAAAAATGAATGTTGCAGATCTTTCATTTACCTATTTCAGTGGATATGACAGATTATTCAGCCTGAGCGGCTCCAATGTATTTACAAATCAATTTCAGACAGTGTCTGTACTGGATACCGTTTTTTCATTTCGTAAAACAACTATGCTGGGCGCTGGAATCGTTATTCCAACAAAATGGATCATCCTGCGGGCTGAATATGCTCAATTTTCAACTTTTGATAACAATGACTCTACTGCCATTTCGAACAAAGGACCTTCGAGAAGATTCGGCTCGGCAAATGAAGTGTTTTTCTCTCACGCGTTTGAAACAAAGGCAAAATATTATCAAGCCATATTACAGCTGGAAACTGAATTACCGGGCGGTATCGAATTTATAGGACAGTATTTAAAATACGATACTTTGTCATTTGATGCAGAATATTTGCCGGATGTTGAACTGCCTCTGCTGGAAGCAGACTTTGATCCTTATTCTATATTCTTCCCGGGAATGGGTACACCCCTTTCGATCATAGCCCAGGAAGCTGTTCTAATGATTTTTAACAAATCGTTTATGAATGAACAGTTGCTCATTGAAACACTCTTTCTTTTAGATCAATCAAGTTATAATGATACAAAAGGAAATGGACGCTTGATCGAAGTGAAAGGCACCTATGATCTTTCTACATCTTTAAAACTGACTGCAGCACTGACGCACATAACAGGAAATTCCAAACTGGATGATTATTATAGCTTCAACGAAATGGAGGATTTTTCCCACATTCGATTTGAATTGAAGTATTTCTTCTAAATTATTTCAACAGCACCATCTTCTGCACTTTAGAAAAGCTGCCTGCTTGAATACGGTAAAAATACATACCAGCACTAACTTGCTGCCCCATATCATTTCTACCATTCCATCTGACAGATTTATATCCTGGTGCTTGGGTCTGTCTAACAAGTGTTTTTACATGTCTACCTAAAATATCATAAATAACCAAATGCACTTTGCTGTCTTGAGGTAATGCGTATTCAATCATTGTTGATGGATTAAAGGGATTGGGATAAGCAGATAATAATAAAAATGTTTCCGGGAAAATATCTTCTCCGATATTCACATTTTCGGGACAATAATTGCCATCAGGTGCTAATTGCGGCAATTTATTTACAGGATTAGTCACAAGATTATACATCAGCGTATCGGTGGATTCAAACAATGCCGGTGTGCAGGGTTCCCATTCGTCAGCGATGCCCTGGCAGGTTTGTGTATCCGCAAGAATGCCCATATTTGTCACAATGCACCAATACAAATATTCCATAGCCATACAATCATATTCGCAAGTCCAGTCATCATAATGATACCAGGCTTCGTCGGGATAAGGATTTGGAATGGTTATAAATTGGCCTCCTCGGGCCACATCCATGGCATCTGTTAATTCAGATGCATTAGGTTGCAGTGCATAAAGCGCAGGATAGACCTCCACATGCCCGCATGAATTGATTGTGTGCAAGACTTCTTCTACCGTGGCGTCGTCTCCCCAGTGGCCAGGTTGCGATGGATCAATTTCATTTCGAAATAAAACTGCACCGGTACAATCGTCAAAATTGTCGAAAAAATCATCGATTGCGCTTGAGTTTTCCGATTGGAATACTGGCATGACGGTGAAATTATCAATCAAAGCAGTTTCAATATTCGGATCGTCTATAATGCCATCTTCGTCGTTGTCCAAAAGTTCAGCTGCAACGGCTGCAACGTGGAGAACTTTTTCGTCAGAAACAGTAGACACAGCATATACATGAAAATAATCCAACACGTTTACGTATTTTGAAAAAATCCCAAGTGCAGGATCATCGGGATTTGGATTGGCTTCAATTTCTAAACATACATTATTCTGTGCCTGCAGCAGAAAGGGTAAAAGTATTATGTATATAGAGTGGTGTAATTTTTTCATGAAAATAAATTAAGCAGCAATTGCTATTTTGCTTAAATCCTATCTCTTTGGGTGGTGGTTATCAGCCAGAGGCGTTTCATGTTTTAATTTACAATGTATTACTACAGAAACAAAAACCAGCCGGTTTATAATACCTGAAAGTGCTGGTCTATTCGCCTGTTATTGTTCGGCCAAAAACTTTACAAAATCCGATTGTTGAAACAAGGCAGAATTCAACAGCCGGTTTTGAAGGTCCTCTGCATATTTTTTAAACTCACTATCAGAAAGGTCATAATCAGGCAGTGTTTCAGTCGCTCGGCGGTTGTTAAAAAACAGGTTGTCGTCAATTCGAAAATTGTCCGGTTTTGAGGATATAGATAATGCACATTGGTTACAATAGTAATCCGGAGCATCATATTTTGGGTTTTGAGCGGTCCTAACAATAACATTACCGATCAGATGTCCGGGATTTGGACCAGGCTGAGAGCGGGTAATAGACACACCACAGGCACCAGTGGAGTAGATGATATTGTTCTCAATTATGCCAACCGGTTTGCCTCTTTCTGCATCCCAATAGGCAATACCCCAGGTAAGGATATCTTCAATGATGTTGTTGCGGGCAGTTACATTGGCATTAACAAAAATACCTATCCCTTTCCAATAACGTTTTACCAAGTTCCCATCAATGGTGGCCCGGGCATTCCAGGTGATACCAACAGCGACTCCGCGACCGCCCCCGGCAACCTTTGAACTGGCTTTATCCACACCATCAATAAGATTACCAATAATCGTTGCAGTAGCATCCCTGTAAAGAGCAATTCCGTCCCAGGAATTACCAATAATTTCATTATCTGTTATCGTTAGGTCAGAGTTTTCACGCCCGCAAATACCCATAACACCGATGATATTTTTAACAACAATTGCCGAATCCCCAATATTGCCATAAATATAGTTATTCCGAATAGTAACGGCGCTGTTCTTGACCACAATTGCGGCGTCTGTTGCATTACCATCGGGATCGCGGATACCACCTGTAACAGATAAATTTTCAATTATGCCCGTTTTGCAGTGATTAAAATAAATTCCGTATCCCGCATTGGTATGAATAACCGCTGAACGGTTTTCGGGTCCGGTTATTCTGACATAACTGCCGGAAATTTCCAATCCCGCTGTTGCTGGTACAAACTGATTGGGTTCCTCACAGTTACCGCAGGTTGAGTCTGTAATCGAAGTTGGTGAAAGATAATAATCACCGGTCTGCAGATAAATTTCCAGTGAATCTACCTTGCCGCTCAATACGGCCTGTAATCCGATGACAGAAGTAACCTGCTTCTTTTGAACTTCAGCCAACAGGAGCAGCGGTGTAATGACAAACAATATTCGGAAAATATTTGGGCGTAAAATCATATTAAAATATAGTGATCAGGATGTTTTTAAGATAATTGAATTAGGAAACAGGTGATCTACAATGGTTTGGTTACGGCATTAAAATGCATAAACTCGCCGGGTGGTGTAAGCCGTCCTGTGAAGTGGTGGTTATACCGCCAAATACTGTTCATTTCAACAGCACCATCTTCCGTGTCTGCCTGAAGTCTCCTGCTTGTATTGTGTATAGATAGATACCCGCACTCACCGGTTGACCTAAATCATTGGTTGCATCCCAAATGGTTGCCTTTAAACCAGCATTTTGTGACTTATTCACTAATGTTTTTACTTTACGTCCCATAATATCATAAATCATGATACTCACTTGTGAATCTTCCGGTAAATCATAGCGCAGGGTTGTCACAGGGTTGAATGGGTTTGGGAAATTTGGGTGGAGCACTACATTCTCAAATACAGGAAGTATTTCGTCCTCATTGGATAATTGAGTATAAGTCCAAAGTGGATCTGCTGAATCTTCATTTGAGACTTCCCCTAAAAATCCATGATTACCTAAGTTGGAATGATCAAAAACGAGTTGTCCATTGCCTTCGTCAAAGGGCCAGAAACCAACCAATCCATCGGACTCCAATTCGACACCCGAGGTAAAAACTGTGGTTATTTCGTCATGAGTTAATGCACGATTCCAAACCGCTGGCTCGTCAATTATACCGGAAAAGAACCAAATGGGAGGTTCTATGCCATTTGGCGGCGGACCGATATAACCATAGTTGCAGCCAATGGATAAATCCTGAAAATTATTGAGTGACGGAACCCCTGTTCCATTGCAACTGGCGACAAATTCACCATCAATATACATGGCAACCGTTCCAGAGGAGTCCCTCGATACGGACACATGATGCCAAAGCCCATCTGCCACAAACAGATTTCCGGTTGTTTCACACTCTCCCATGGGCTGGCAATTATTAGCAGGATAACAATAGTTCACATCATTTGTATCTTCGATCATCAAAGTCAGGTTTCCCATCTGATTCACAAAGAAAGCCCAGCTCAAATTGTAGGAATTATCATCTTCGCCTCTGGCGATGATGGTAGATTTTGAATTGGTTTGTTCCAATTGGATCCAGGCGCTTGCAGTGAAGGATTCAATTGGCAGAGAAGGATCATAGGGAATAGTCACACGATCATCAACACCATCGAATTGAAGTGCAGTGGCCTCACCTCCAACCGTGTCCACTACAACCCAATGGGTCATCATCCCGACATCTTCGTGTTCCAGGATATGGCAGTGCGACATGTAGGGACCCTCGGGATCGGCATAATCTTCAAAGGATTTGATGATGCGAACTGTTTCCTGGGAATAAACAATGACCACATCTTTCCAACCCAGTTCATAATCATGCGCGGGTCGAACGCCATTCGTTCTTGAGACCACTTGAAAAGAATTGCCGTGAATGTGAAAGGGATGCGCCATATTAGCTGTATTTTCAATGTCCCAAACCTCCAAAGCCCCCAGGTTAATGACATCATCAATTATGTTCGGATCAAACATCGACCCATTAATGGTAAATCCGTTGCCACTGCCTGCAGGTGCTGCCAATACGAATGTTCTTGGATTGTTAACATTATCCGCTGTAACCGGGTCAACCCTGACAATATCGGTTAGCCCTTGATTGAAGCTCGTAACTGCATTTGCAGTAGGGTCGCCTATATCAAAAGTCATGATATCAAAATCAGAAATATCATAATCGTCCAGGAGTGGTAAAATCCAATAAATGGTACCTGATAATCCATTGGGATACGTATGGGATTCTATTTCCGAATTGAAACTCATTAATTTTATTGTATCTCCGTTTACATCGCTGAAATCAACCACTATTTCATAGCGTTCTGCCGGTGACATATCTAACCGGGTAACCGTAGAGACAGTATCTAATATGCCGCCATCTGATCCAATTACAAAAAATGGGCGGTTATCACTAAATCCCAATCTGTAAGTCCGGGCATTAGAAGCGTTCAAAATTCTCAGTCGAATCATTTGAGAATGGGAATTGAGAGTAGGCGTTACCACGCCATTTACCATGATGGTATAACCTCTTCTTATATTTGCCAGACCTGAACCCTGCGGGGGAACCGGCGCAAAATGACTACTGTCCGCTGTGAACGATCTGTCTTGCAGAATAATAGGAATATCATCCACGCCATATTCAGCAGGCAAGCCCAGGGTGTCAGTTTCGGTGTCTTTTACTATCAACAATCCGGCCATACCTTGATATACCTGCCAACCGGTAGCCTTTAAGGTATCGATGGGAAATCCGTCAGGATGTGGGTGGGGATGGTACCAATATGTACTCGCTCTATTTTTTATCTCCCAGGTTGCAACCCAGGTCGCATTTTGTTCAATCAATTGATGAGGTCCACCATCCATAACTGCAGGTAAATGCATGCCATGCCAGTGGGTAGTGGTTGCAAAAGGCATCGTGTTGGTAACATTCATCACCACGCTATCCCCTTTTTGCATGAGTAAGGTTGGGCCTAAAAAGTTACCGTTATAACCGGAGGTTTCAGTTTCAATTCCAGGGAAAAAAGAAGTCGTGCCATTTTGTAACTGTAGATTGAAGGTTCTGGCACCGTTAGCTACAAGACCGGTATCTAACGGCGGAACAAAAAAGGTTTGTGCCGCGACAAAATTCGAACATGTCAAAATTGTAACAAAAAGCAAGAATATTCTGGTTGTCATCATCTAGGTTTTCTTCTGTATTAAATCCTATCCCTTTGGGTGTGAGTTATTTCAACAGCACCATCTTTCTGGTCTGGACAAAACTTCCGCTTTCGATTTGAACAAAATAAAGACCGCTTGGCTGACGGCTACCATCCCATTTTATGCTGTGATTTCCTGTAGAAAGTTCATTATTTATGAGTGTAGTGACTTCATGTCCAACAATATTATACACCTTGACCGAAACAAACTCTGTTTTAGGAATTGAGAACTCTATTGTGGTCGTTGGATTAAAGGGATTGGGATATGGATTAAATAAGTGGATTTTTTCCGGAATAATAAGAACTCCGCTAACAGCTGCTGCATCACAATCCTGGGAGTCTGTAACCATAAACGAATAATAGAACTGATCCAGACTGGTATGGAAATGCTCACTGTTTGCTACACATTCAGGAACATTATCACAAAGCTGATTGCCACCAATGGCAAAATAGGGATACCAGGCCGCATCCATGTCATTCCAATTAATATCAAGTGAACAAATACATGCGGGAACACTTGATAGTGTATTATTGAATGCCCAGAAATAGGTTAGGCCGGATAAATCACAAAATGATTCCGGCAGGGAATCCAGTTCATTGTAGCCGATGTCCAATAAATAAAGAATTGTCAAATTTCCAAAATCATTTGGTAAATACTGTAATTGATTATTGGAAATATAAAATGACTGAAGATTTGTCAATTGGTTAAAACTCTCCGGCAGCGATTCTATTCTATTCCATTCTAGATAAAGAGAACTCAATTGATCCCAATTACCTATACTGTCCGGTAATGTGAAGATTGTATCATTCACACCACTGGAATTTCCATAATTACCAGCCACGAGAATTTTCAACCTTCCGCTAAACCATGTTTGTGTACCCAATTCCAGTGGAGAATCATAGTCAAGATCATTATCGTTTATCAGTGCATTGAGAACATCGATATCGCTTGTATAAAAACAACTATCGCCACTAATTATATTTACATTATCCGGTATGGTATCAAAATAGGTGTATTCAGGATCGCATTGCGCATGTAATGGAAATTGGATAAGGATCAGGAGTATGGCTGAAAATTTCATTTATTTGAGGAGCAGAATTTTTCTTGTTTGTGTATTCATTCCAGACATAAAGTGAATAAAATATACACCGCTGGGTTGATTAATCGCATTCCAAACAACCTCATGTTCGCCCGATTGTAATCCACCATCTACCAAAGTTTCCACCAAACGACCGGTTATATCAAAAACTTGTAGCTGCGACGCATGCGTCGCAGCTACACTAAACCGTATGGCGGTTGTGGGATTAAACGGATTTGGGAACGGCTCATATAGCTCAAATGTATTTGGCAAAAACTCATCATTAATTGCAACGGGAAACGTGTAGGCATTCACATTGACTGTTTTTGTTAATTGAGTATGATTGATTGGAGTTACAGTGAATACCATTGGATTTGCTGATGCAAGATCACTTATTTGGACAGAAGAATATTCAGCAATATAACTTTCTCCCGGTTGGATTAACATTTCTTGAGTAGCTGCATCAAACCAGCTCTCTTCATCAACCAGTGAATATTCATATGTAACTGCATTATATCCTTCATTGTGAATCTCAAACGCAACGGTAGAATCTTCTACAGAAACACTTGGTTCTGATTCATGCGTATGAAGATCGTGTGTAATAACACTGAATGCGACCGGATAAATTCCCGGAATTCGCATGGCTCGATAGACTGCTCCACTGGGTAGTGATAAATTCAGATCCGCTTCCCAGACTATTTCACCATTAGCATTCACTTCCAGAGATGTACCGCCACCGCCAACAGTGGTAATTAAATAATTGCCATTATCCAGTTTTTGATTATTCCCGGATGCAAAACCAAATAAATTAGTAGGCAGTATATATTCCCAAACTATGGATGCATCTTCCGTCGCTTCAATAATTTCAATTTCGATGGCGCGTGTTGTTGGCTCGTTCGTGCCTAGAAATACCTGACTCAAATTGCCGTTATCAAAAATAACAATATTGCCATTATTCAATACTTGCAGACTATGCTGAAAACTGAAACCCAGATCATGTCCAAAATCCACTTCACCGGATGGAAATTCATGGCCCATATTCCAGATAATATTTCCACTGGAATAATCAATACGTGTAATCCGTGAGAGATGTCGTACAGAAATAAAAACTGAATTCGCTTCCTCATGAAATGCGATAGCATTTATATGTGTCCAATCGTATTGCCGATTTATATAAGCCTGGTCCCAAGTCCCGCCAATATCATCATAATCCTGCATATCAAAATAATCGAATGTATTCCAGCTCCAAACCACTTCCTTTGTATCCTTGTCCCATTCCACGATCTTATCACCCACCCAGAGAAATTCCAGTGTGACACCATCGGCTATATAACCAAGTCCCTGAAATAATGATGTCCAGCTGCCGATGGGGATGGGCCCGATCTCTATGACAGAAACAATACCCATATAATTCCCATTGGGCAGTTGGATCATATCGTGATGAAGAAATTCATCATTTGGTTCTTCCCAAAGAAACTCATTATCAATATTGAATTCAACTCCCGGCAAATTGTTGTCAGATGTATTATCCAAATAACAGGCAAATAGGTCACCTTCATCATTTGTATTATAAAACACCAATTCTTTAATTCCCGAATTCCAGATTTCATTTCCATTATTATCAACAACTGCGCTATAGTAATTGAAAAACGAACCGAAAATTGTCACGCCATCTGCTAGTTGTGTTTCATTGGAAAAAGTTGTCGTCACATTTGACTTCTTTTGTGCGGTTGTAAATGTAAATACATCTGACCAAGAGCCCAGTTCACCATCCAGATTATGTTTACGGATTTTCCAATAATATTGCGAGTTCCATTCAATATTCTCTCTATCGATATAAACCAAGGTTAAGTCTGTTACATTAATAATAACGTCTGTAAAACTATCATTATTGGAAACCTTCAGCTGATAGCGATTTGTTGATGGAATTTGCTCCCATTCAAACTGGACGTATGTATGGTATAATGCATTGTAATTCGTAGGCTGAATCAGGTCAGCATTGGTTATGGACAGTAAGGAAATGATGAAAAATAAGCGTTTCATAGATTTATATCGATAATTAAGATGCAAATTTATTAAACTCAATATAATACTATTAGTTAAATGTAATTTTAGTCTTATATGACAGCATTTTTTCAAACTCCAATCGTCGTTCTGGCCAATGGCCGTTTTCCATCCAACGTCATTCCACTCCAAATCCTTGATGAAGCAGGAACAGTCATTTGCACGGACGGCAGTGCCGATACTTTATTGCAATTTGAACGTACCCCACATGTTATCATTGGTGACCTTGATTCCACAAAGCTCAAAAAGAGTGATTTCAAAGGATTGTGGATTCCGGATCAAGATCAATATAAAACAGATCTCCAAAAAACACTGGAATGGTGTTTACTCAATAATTTAAATGAAATTGCCGTTCTCGGTGCCATGGGAGAACGTGAAGATCATAGTTTGGGGAACCTGCATGTGCTGGCAGAATTTTCAGAAAAAATGACAGTTCACTTTATAACGGATTTTGCACGAATATATTGTGTTAAAGGACAGCAAACTTTTCAATCAAAAAAAGGACAGCAAATTTCCATCACTGCTGTTGAAGAAGTATCCTCTATTACAACAAAAGGACTAAAATATGCATTGAATAATGAGCTATTTCCACCGGCCTGCAACGGTATCAGCAATGAAGCTGAAGGTGATGAATTTTCCATAAATACGTCCCACCCTGTCTGGCTCTTTATCAATCACCCTGAATAAGAATATTGTGCACTATTTAGACTGGCTGGCTATTGGCGGATACGTTTTACTTCTGCTCTGGCTTGGTTTTTATAAATCAACCAAAAAAGAAGATAACAATGATTTTATCTTGGCCGGACGGAAATTAAGTCTTCCCGGTTTTGTCGCTACACTTGTTGCAACATGGTATGGCGGAATTTTGGGTGTGGGTGAAAACACGTACAATTACGGCATCCAAACTTGGTTTATTTTTGCTTTACCCTATTATATCTTTGGTTTACTCTTCGCATTTTTTCTTGCTCCACGAATCAGAAACCTTCCCCACCGTTCTATCCCGGATCACTTTAAACATCATTTTGGGCATAATGCCGGAATTGTCAGTGCTTTGCTGATTCTGATACTCGCATCACCTGCTCCTTACATATTGAGCCTTGGAATACTTTTAAAATACACTGTTGGCTGGACTTTACAGTCATCGATCCTAATTTCCACCGGATTCAGTTTGGTTTATATTTGGTATGGAGGTTTCCGATCTGTCGTTCGAACAGACATACTTCAATTTGTCTTCATGTTTACCGGATTTATTTTATTATTCGTCTTTGCTTGGCATTTAAGTGATGCTCCCATTTCACTCATTTCCACTTTACCGGATCGATATTTCGATCCCACCGGCGGAAATTCAATCCAATATATCCTCGTCTGGTTTTTTATTGCCATGTGGACATTTATAGATCCCGGATTTTACCAGCGCACGGCAGCTGCACGTTCTCCCGCTATTGCAAAAAAAGGAATATTGATTGCTATTGGCTTTTGGTTTATTTTCGATATTCTTACTATTACAACAGGTCTATATGCTGTAGCGTTATTTCCAAATCAGGAAGCTGCCATGGCCTATCCTGAATTGGCTTCACATATCCTACCTCCCTTTGTATATGGCATTTTCCTGGTGGGAATATTTTCGACAATTATGTCCACCATTGACTCCAATGGGCTTATCTCCGCAATCACATTCGGCCGGGATATTCTATTGAGGATTCAGCAAAAAGAAGAACAAGAAAATGAAACTGAATATATCCGCAAAGGGTTAGTTGTTATGGCATTTATAGCTGTGCTTCTTGCCATCAGCATACCATCTATTATCCGGCTGTGGTATATTATCGGATCTATTATAGTCCCGGGAATACTGTTCCCTTTTTTGATGACATTTACTAATACCAAATTAAAAGAGGGTAAAATAATTCTTACCATGATAATTCCAGTCATTACAGCTATTTTTTGGTTTATCTATGGAAACTTTTTAGGACATTATCCCATGGAAATTGAACCTTTTTATCCAGGCATAATAATTTCAGCATTATTTATTGGTATATGGAAAAAATAAAATTAGAAATTGAGCGTAAATTTTTGGTAAAAGATAACTGGCCACAACCGGCAACAGGCATGCATTGTATTCAAGGTTATATAAGTGCAAATAAACAAAAAATCGTTCGTGTTCGTATTATAGATGACAAAGCATGGCTGACAATAAAAGCACTCAAAACAGCTTTAACGCGCATAGAGTACGAATATGAGATTCCTTTGGATGATGCGAAAATTTTATTAGAAAATCTTTGTATTAAACCATTGATTGAAAAAATACGATTTATTGTTTCTGAATTTGATAATAAATGGGAAATTGACGAATTTCGGGGTGAAAATAGTGGTTTAATAGTTGCTGAAGTTGAATTAAAGGAGGAAGACCAACTAATCAAATTACCTGATTGGTTAGGGGATGAAGTGTCTCATGATCCCAAATATTTTAATTCTAATCTGGTAATCAATCCCTATAAGAATTGGGAAAATTAAGAACAGGATTTTTATGAAAAATATTTTACTCTGTCTTTCAATTCCATTTTTATTAATTGCTGATCAGCTTGATCTTTGGCAGGCAGCTAAAATTTCCAAACCATTGAATGATATTTATACCCTTTCCATGGAAGGTGATTTTCGCTCCTTCAATTTGGCAGAACAACTAAAATATTATCACGGTGATATTGGAATATCCTTTCAAGTATTATCTAATTTCAAGTTAAGTGTTAATTTCAGGGAAGTGTTCGAATGGAAGGGCGTCTGGAAACAAGAACATCGCCCCCATGGAACTGTTTCTACAAAAATGCAATTCGGTTCGTTAGGTATTTCTGCCAGGAGTCGTTTTGAGTACCGTATGAAGCAGGATAAAGATCCTGTAATTAGAAACCGCAATTTAGTATCCATAAAATTTGGTAAAGAATTTACCCCATTAAAACTTGCTCCTTACATAGCGGATGAAATATTTTATGATATGGAGGAAAGTGAATTGAATCGAAACAGGTTCTACGTTGGAATGGAAATTAAATGTATCTCGTTTGTGAAAACTGTAATCTATTTCCTGCAGCAGAAAGATTTGAAAAATGAGGCGTGGGAGCCCACTAATGTTGTGGGAATGAAGTTTTCTTTCTAATTTTTTTCACTAAATAAAAAAGGTCCGAAATCGGGCCTTATTTATTTCGATTATTTTCTATTCCATATCTGCAGAAAACTCACCTTTTGAAGCCAAACTATTGAATTTAGCCCGTTTCATAAACGCTTCTTGAGCCACAGGAACATTTTCAGCACTTCCACCCCAGGCACTTAAGGCTGGAGCTTGTAACGCACGACCATAGGAAAAAGTAAGATTCCATGGTTTTCCATCAATTTGGTTCATGGCATTCAAGTGTGCTGTGGCAAGTTCATCACTTTGACCACCGGATAAAAATGCAATTCCTGGTACCGCTGCCGGTACAGTATTCATAAAACAATCAACTGTCATTGACGCCACTTGCTCCACAGATGCTTGTGTTTCACACTCATATCCTGACAAAACCATATTGGGTTTAAGAACCATACCATCCAATTGCACTCCTTGTGATGCCAGTTCATAAAATACGGTGTGCAGTGTTTCAATCGTCAAATCATAGCTCTCTTCAATCGTATGCGTACCATCCATTAAAATCTCCGGTTCAACGATTGGTACTATGCCCTGCTCCTGGCATAATGCTGCATAACGGGCTAAAGCGTGGGCATTTGTGGCAATACAGTAATGAGTTGGGATATGTTCACCGATGGTAATCACAGCACGCCATTTTGCAAACCGAGCGCCCATGTCATAATATTCTATCAACCGTTCCCGTAAGCCATCTAATCCATCTGTGATTTTTTCGTCAGGTGAATTAGCTAATACTTTTGCTCCCATATCTACTTTAATTCCAGGAACCACTCCCTTCGAAGATAAATGTTCAGGAAACGGTACATTACCATGCAAGGTTGATTGTCGCAACGTTTCATCAAACATGATTACACCGCTGATATATTCTTCCATTCCTGGTGCAGTTAACAGCATATCCCTGTATGCATTTCTATTTTCTTCCGTGCTTTCTACGCCAATACTTTCGAAACGTTTGGCACATGTAGGTGTACTTTCATCTGCTGCTAAAATGCCTCTTCCGGGAGTTACCATTGCTTCACCAATATCTTGTAATGATTTCAATTCCATTTTATCCTCTATTTATTGGTTAATTTCTAATTTCAATTGTTGATACCATTCTTTTTCTGTATCAAAAGGTTTACCGCCTTTTATACGGTTAAAATCAATAAGGCTCATTTCATTATTATTATCTTCGTCCAAACCTGCGACTCCGCTTTTTCCATCCAACGCCTTGTCAGATGCCAAAGCAGCAGACTTTGTGATTAAGTCCAAGTCAAATTTATTGGGTGCGGCTGATCGGGCAAAATAACCGCTTTTCTGGACTAATACTTTATCAGCCTTTAATTTTTCTTTAAACTTTTCTGCAAACCATTGACCTGGGTTTATTTCGTCCAAGCGTACATGCCCAAAGTCATCTCTCGGAACTTCTTCTCCTTCGGTCTCCATTTCGTTGACTATGGTATCAATACCTGCTCCTTCGCTTAAGAAAATATTTATGCCATCTTTGTCAGCCATACGTTTGTTTAAACGCTCGCATTCTGCTTCAAAATTCAAATCTTCTTCCGGTATATACACTGCGTCCACATCCCAACGTTTACGGGAAATCAGCATGGAATCAACAAATGATTTTCCATCAAGGCGTTCACGATATTTTTTAGCAGTTGCCGCTGTGAGCCAACCACAATGCCGCCCCATGACTTCATGTATTATAAGTTGTCGAGTACTTGTAGTGTTTTCATTGGCAATATTTTCAAAAAAGATGGAGCCCTGTTCCGCTGCCGTATCAGCACCTAAAGAACGGGCAACGGGAAAAACATCATTATCAACTGTCTTGGGTAAGCCAACTACGGTCAGACCATAATCATTTTCAGATAAATAGTGTACTAATTCAGCCGCCATAGTATTGGTATCATCGCCACCGATGGTATGGAGTATATTCACACCATCTTTCTTAAGTTGTTCAGCCGCAACCTCAATAGGGTTTTCACCTTCTTCTATATAGCCGTTTTTTACACAGTTTTCCACATTGGTCAATTTTACTCGACTATTGCCAATTGGGCTACCGCCATATTTCATAAGTGTATTGCTATGTTCATGGGCATTGTCAGGAAAAGAGATTGAATTGCCAAGCAACAATCCGCGATAGCCATTCAAATATCCAATAAGATCGGCGTCTGGTAACTTGACATGGTATTCCCTAATCAATGCGCCAATGGACGCCGAAAGACAGGGAGCTAAACCGCCGGCTGATAAAAATGCTATTTTCATTTAGTTAATTGAGTACTGAAAATGTTGTTAAAGTCTTTATATATTTTTGCAACTAATTAGCTGATTTCAAATGGGAAAAATCATGTATCAACCTTCTGTTGAGCAAATTGAACGTTCACAGATGTTTGAATTTAAAGAATACATTAATGGCAGACATGGAATAAATCTTGAAAATTATCAAGATCTTCATGGTTGGTCTGTAAATCAAATTCCTGACTTTTGGGAAGCTGTCTGGTCCTATTTTGATATTATTCATTCTGAATCTTATACGCAAATTGTAGACGATGTTTCCAAGATGCCGGGGGCTAAATGGTTTAATGGCGCTCGCCTTAATTTTGCAGAAAATCTGCTTCGGCACCGTGATGATAAAATAGCACTTATTTTCAAAGGCGAAGGTCAACCCACACGAAAACTTACATATTGTGAATTATATTTAGCTGTTGCAAAAACAGCCCAAGCTCTGAAAAATGTTGGCGTGCAAAAAGGTGACTGCATCGCCGGGTTTATTCCCAACATGCCCGAAAGTATTATTGCCATGTTGGCGACGACATCTATCGGCGCAATTTGGTCATCTTCCTCTCCGGATTTTGGAATCAACGGTGTACTGGACCGCTTCAGTCAAATAAAACCCAAAGTCCTATTTGCAGCGAATGGATATTTTTATAATGGAAAGTCACACGATTCATTGGAAAAACTACAGGGGATACTTCAAGATTTACCCACCGTTGAAAAAGTGGTGGTCATACCCTACAGTGAAATCAATCCAAATATTAGTTCAATCAATAATAGTATACTGTATTCTGATTTTACTGCTAACGAAGCAGAAAAAATTGAGTTCAAGCAATTACCTTTTGACCAGCCACTGTATATCATGTATTCTTCGGGAACAACAGGACTTCCTAAATCCATAGTCCATGGAGCTGGTGGAACACTACTCCAGCATATTAAGGAACTGCGCTTGCACTGTGATATCAGCGAACAGGATAACGTTTTTTATTTTACTACCTGCGGCTGGATGATGTGGAATTGGTTGGTGAGCAACCTGGCCATTGGAGCAACATTAACATTATATGATGGAGCTCCGTTTTATCCGGATTCTAATGCAATGTGGGATATGGCAGATGAATTGGGCATTACAGTGTTCGGAACCAGTGCGAAATTCATCGCAGCCAGTGAAGTAGCTGGGAATAATCCTATTTCGACCAACGATCTATCCAGTGTGCGGTTGATACTTTCCACAGGATCTCCATTAATGGAAGAAAATTTTGATTATATTTATCGTAATGTGAAGAAAAATGTACATCTGGCATCTGTCTCTGGGGGAACTGATATTATTTCCTGTTTTGCCGGCGGCAGCCCCACGCTACCTGTCTATCGTGGTGAGTTACAATGTTGCGGTCTTGCCATGGATGTGGATTCCTTTGATTACCAAGGTAAATCCAGGCGAAATGAAAAAGGGGAACTTGTATGCAAAAAAGCATTCCCTTCCATGCCCATTTATTTTTGGAATGATCCGGATGGACAAAAATATCACAATGCTTATTTTGATCAATATGACGGTATTTGGTATCATGGAGATTATATCGAAATTAATGATCATGGAGGTGTAACCATATACGGTCGCAGCGATGCTACATTAAATCCCGGTGGCGTTCGGATTGGAACTGCGGAAATATATCGTGTAATTGAGCAAATTCCGGAAATTGCAGATAGTTTGGTAGTGGGTGTTCAATCTGAAGGAGATGAACTGGTAGCCCTTTTTCTAATAATGAATGAGGATGAAATACTGAATGATATTTTAGTAAACCAAATTAAATCATCTATCAGGAAAAATTGTACTCCTCGACATGTTCCATCCATAGTTAAATCTGTAGAAGATATACCATACACTATCAGTGGGAAAAAAGTAGAACTGGCAGTAAAAAAAGTGCTTCATGGAGAAGAGGTTACCAATAAGGATGCGTTGGCTAACCCGGAAGCGTTGGACTGTTTTAAGGATATTCTCTGATTAGTCCAATTATGAGGTAGAATATTTTCAAATCAAAATTACGGAAAACCCGAATTCTTAAACAAATTTACGTTTGATATTCCTTTTTATTTACACCACCCCTAAATCCCTGCCTGCCGGTTGGCAAGTGTGGAGGTAAAGAAATACTGAAGAAATCTTAAAAATTTGAATGATTAATTAAATTAGCAAAAAAAATATAATCGTATAAACGATGATGCTACTCTATCAGATTATAACACTTATCGTTTCTGCCATACTTTTTATTGGCGTGTGGCAAAATAATAAACGGATTCTGTTGCCAATTCAACTATGCATCATGTATGCATTGCTTACAACAGGTTGGTATAATATTCAGTACAATCCACATTTGATTTTATGGTTATGCAACATTACCGCCGTTATTGGCTTATTCCTTTCATTTAGGTTTGACCAAAAACTATTTGAAATCTTTTTTTATTTCGCCTGGACAGGCGATCTGCTTACACTTTTGATCTGGCCCAACCCCATCAGTCCTCCTTTGGCAACATTTCCATTGTCCTGGGCGGGATTTATTTTAAAACATACAGCGCCCCTTGCACTGACGATTTTATTCGTTAAACAAGGTCGATTACTCAACAAAGATGCTGCTTGGACTGCTTTAAAGGTTATGCTGTTGTACGCTGGATTTATATCTATTTATAATTTGGTCTTCAATCAGAATTTATTGGATTTAAGATATCCTACACTCGATATTGAACGTCTTTTTGGTGATTGGCCAATTTATGTTTGTGTAAATATCCTTCTTGCATTGCTTTGGTATGCAATAATTCATTTTATAACCAACCGGTTAAAATTGGTTAAAGTTTCGTAGATTCACATACCCCCATGGCGGCTGCTTTCCTTTTATTGGGAGCTTGTGATTAAAGCGCAGCCGCCTTTTTTTTCGTTGTCATTCCGCCAACCGGCGGTGTGGTAATCTCCTTACTAATAAAAGCGCCAAGACATCATTACACCCCGGATATTATTGTCTCCAAGGAGATAGCTTCGTCATTTCACTCCTCACTAAGACAAATTTAGTGTTTTTAGAAAAAATATTGTTATTGTGATGACACTTTTTCTGGAACTGAATTATGGATCATGTCGTACAAGTCCCTAATCACAAGCGTAAACTCAATGAAAGGAACACCCCATGAAAAAAAACGATAATAGCTCAAAGGGAGCATTTGTTATTTCTCTAACATTCGCAGTGGTGGTTTTCACTGCGATTTACATTCAACATAAAACAACGACGGAATCATTTGTCATAGTTGAAACACCCGCACTAAATGAAGAAGTACTTGCTGTTGAATTGGAAATGGCTGAAGTAGTTTTAACTGCAGAAAATGAAGTACTTGAAGAAGAAATTGCCACTCCGGAACAACCAGAAGTGATTTCCTTTGCCAAGGCATATTCCATCGCCAGAGACGTGCTCGGCCCAGGCCAGACCTTTACCTGGAATGGAAACCAGTATTCAACAAATACTGCGGAAGAAGCTGCCGCTGTATCTCTTACTGTCCAACCGGAGAGCAATTTAACAAATGTTCAGGATTCACTTGGAAGTACACTTTCACATGTGCTCACTCCGTAGCTGAAAAAACGAACGCCAAAAAAGCCCCCTAGAAATAGGGGGCTTTTTAATTATAATTACTCAATATCTTCTTAATCTGCGTGCGGTGCAAATATTGATGCCCCGCTGCCAAACTCAGCCACTGAAATAAATTCAATGGCCCCAACCAAGGATGGCCTAATTTTATATCAGAACTGCGATGATAACGTTCATCGCTCATGATGGTAATAAATTCATCCTGAAATCCCTTGAATCGCCCAATGACTTCCCGGCCGATTTCAGGCGATGGTTTATAATTGGCGATATTCACATTCCTTTCGGGAATTTTGCCTTCATTCAAGTGAATGATCACATCTTTGAAATCCTTGCCAGTTATAATCAAATGCTCCATCGTCATAGCGGGGGACCAGTTGCGGGAACTGTCTTCCATCCCCCTTAAGCGATCAATCAGTATGGGTGATAATAATTGCAAATCAGAAAGCGGATGAATCAATGCGTTAATTTTTTGTCCTTCTTCATGAAATAATTCCACTGCCGAATGCCAGGTCATTGTTCGCACATAACGAGGGAAGGATACGTAGCGTAGAAAAAAAGTTTCGTATGCTGGTAACCCAGCACCTGGCTGATCCAATTGGACTGCATCAGACATTATATTTTTTCCAAAGTATACTCAATGTCAGCAATTAAATCCTCGATTGCTTCAATGCCGATGGACATGCGAATTAATTCATCCTTGATGCCGGCAGCGCTTCTTTCTTCTTGGGACATTCCGGAATGAGAAGATTGCGCAGGACGCGTTATGAGAGATTCGACTCCACCCAGACTGGGTGCATTGATAAATAATGTTAAATATGACATAAATTTATCTGCATCTTCAACTGTGCCATTAATCTCAAAACTGACCATGCCGCCACAGCCATCAAGAAGTTCTTGAGCGCGATTGAAACTGGCACTGCTTTCAAGACCGGGGTGGTGTACATTTTTTACTTTTTCATGATCTTCCAAAAACTTGGCTACAGCCAGTGAATTACTATTCTGACGCTCCATGCGAATGCTTAATGTCTTCATCCCGCGGTGCATGAGGAAACAGGCGTTGGGATCCAATGCTCCGCCCAGGTGATTTAATTTATGTCTGACTTTTGTAACCAATTCCTGTGAGCCAATTACAGCTCCGGCGACAATATCTGTATGTCCATTCAAATATTTTGTAGCGCTATGGAGTGAGAGATCAAATCCATGTTCAATGGGACGATAGTTCACTGGAGAGGCAAATGTATTATCAATTAGAGAAAGGAGATTATGCTGTTTTGCAAAAATCACGACTGCATTTAAATCCAGTACATCCAAAAGTGGATTGGTAATTGTTTCCACATAAATGAGTTTTGTTTCCGGGCGCAGCTTTTCCTCCCATCCATCGGAATTCCTCCCATCAATATAATCACATGAGATGCCGAGATCTGGAAAATCCTTATTTATTAAATCATGGGTACCGCCATATAAGGATTCATGTGCCAAAAAATGATCCCCTGATTTCAGGAATGTAAGTAATGTGGTCGAAATAGCGGCCATTCCGCTGGATGCAACCAAAGCTTCTTCACCATTTTCCAGAGCAGCTAATTTTCCATGAAGTGCAATATGGTTGGGAGTGTTGTTCAGGCGGATATATTTTAAGTCATGGTAATCTGCTTTACCGCTGACTTCAAAAGTTGATGATTGAAAAATGGGCATACTGACTGCATTACCATACCGAACCTTGGGTTCTCCTGCATGGATGAGCTTTGTATCAATTTTATGATTTTTAGACATGATATTCTTTCATTAATGATGTTGAATGTAGCCCTTAAAAGAAAAAATGGCAATGAAGTGAATCGGGTATTTGACTTTATGATTTTTATTGTTAGTATAGTCCTTAAAATATTACTCAAAGAACGGAAAGTAAATCATGGAGAAACAAAATAAATACAAAGGTAGTAAGCCCAAAGTTCAAGCATTGGTTAAAAAATTGATCAAAGATAACATGTATGATCCCAATGAGGAGGAGCATTGGCTTATAGATGAATATGATAGGTTTAATACCTATGCAAAAGAATGTTTAGAATCATTTGAAAAATATTATGGCGCCGCTTGGGATGATTTAAGGAAACTTCGTCGAATGGATATCTTTATTTTTGAAGATCATTTGCAAAACCCAAACTACTATTTACTTGATTTAATTGTGTCTGATTTTATCAAGAAGACTGTTAAGCGAAAAGATTTGAAATCTCCCCTAATGCTGCAAAAATTGCAAATCGTTTATATTAATGATAAGATAATTTTAAACTGATTTTATACTCTTATTTAACAAAAAATAAAAATTATACCTCAAATACTATCCATACAACCGGTTAATTAGAAGTTGTAAGTCATTTTAAAACCTGCATAATTATTTCGCAAATTCATTTCAGGTTTATAACTGAAGTTTAGCTGTTTACCATATTTATAGCGCACAGCATCCCGTTTTTCTTCAATAATTTTGGCGCCATGAAATACATCATATATAACATCAACAATTAACAGTCCAAAGCCGAGAACTATAACTAATCCACCTGCGCCGCCTGTGCTTCCTTCTTTATGAAGAGGTTTTAAATCATAATGAACATTGTCACCCGCCATATACGTTGGAATCATTGCATAACGCATTTCGTCGTCACCTTCTCCTACAACATATACCTTATAACTGGTTTTTTTCCATGTACCTTTATCTTTGTCAGACATAACTATCCCGGCAATAATAAGTCCAACACTGCCTAATGCTACGCGTCTGATTCGCTTGGCCGTTTTCTTTTCTCCGGCATAATCATGAATTAACCCCGGTATGGGTAATGCAGTCAGTGCTATTCCTATAGTTAACCGGCGATTCATATCTCTGTATTCCTCAAAAGTCATATCTTGAGGTATGGGCGTTAAAGGCGCTTCATTCAATATATCACCGCCAAATGATTGAGCGCTTATAGAACTTATTAGTAATAATAAACACGTGCATGATTTCATAACTTACTCCTTTGTTTCAATTTTATTCTTGTCTTCAGAAGGTAAATATTTCCAATTGATAATTGTAAAATTTCCAGCTTTTTCAGTCATTTTCATCATATCTGCTTTTGTTATTTTAGTTGAATCGTAACTGACAGAAAATAATCTAGTTTCTGTAATAAAATCATGTTGTTCTATTCCTTTCAGCCCATCCAGGGCTTTACCAATATTGGTTGGTCAGCCCAGTCATAGAAAACCGCCTTTGATCAACATACCTTCGATATTGAAATTGGCTGTGACGATGTGTTGTTTTTTTGTTGGTATTACATCTTGCCCCAAATTAATCGACAATAAGATAATCAAGGATAGTATAAACAGTTTCATTTTCAAGTTCAGTAGTTGCAATTATACATTGCATATAATTTAATCATGAATCATTCCTTCAATAACATTACCCAAAGCTTTTTTATTAGTATATTCTACACCAAGCAGTGTGCTGATGGTTTTTGCTATTTGTGAACTGTATAGAGTTTCCAAATTTTCTGTTTCACCCAAAGCAGGTGTGTCCGGCCCCAGCACAGCGAGCCACACCTTTTCTGCGCCTGCAATATCACTGCCGTGGTGGCGCCAGTAATCAATCGGGTCTTGACCCCGTCCATGATCGGTGGTAATGATCAATGTTGTTTTATTTTTATAACGGTAGTCACGTTGGGTCCATTCCCATATATTTTGTATAAATCCATCTAGAGCGTTTGCTGCATTCAAATATTGACCATATTTTCCCTCGTGGGCGTATTCATCTGTTTCATCAAATGCTATGTAAAGAAGCCGGGGTTTATGTCGTTGAAGATAATCAAAGGCATACTGATATGTAAAGGCATCATAGCGAACTGAACCCCAGGGCACGGGAACCTGAAACACGAGTTTATTGAGTAGTTTAGCCTTTTGACTGCCATAGGCCTCTTCAAACTTTTCCATCCCGGAATTAACAATAAAACCAGCCCGCTCCTCATTAATAATATAGTCAAACACATCCCAAGAGCAAAACGCCGCTACTTTTCCCTTAAAGCCCGGCTGGTTATGGATATACTCCAGCACGGTGATATTGGGATTATTTTCCCTGGCATTGCTGTTGCGGGTGGAATCCACATAACCCACCAATATTTCACTATACCCAGGATAAGAAAACCAATATGGGTTTTTCAATTCCACCGAACTTCCCTTTTGTACGTTGCCCACCAGCTGGCCATGGTCAGCAATAGTGCTCCAGAAAAAGGGCATCAATTTTTGACGGCGGCGGTTTTCATCATCATCCCAAAATCGGTTTACTATCTTGTCGCTGTCTTTGGTGAAGGATTTATTAAAAATTAACGCGCTGTCCGCACCTGCAAACACTTCCTGCCAGCGGAGTCCATCCAGGGTGATTAGAATTACATTTCTGGTATTGAGCTTCGCCTCAACCACGGATGGTAGTAAAAAATATGCGAAAATGATTATGAAGAATGATCGCTGCAATCCATAATTCATCTTTATTTCTCCTTTAACAGTTTTTCTATTTCCTGTTGGATTTTTTCATAAACTCCATCCCCTTTTACGTATTGCCCGCCGGGATGGATATAGCGTACAACACCCTCCTTATCCAATAAGAATGAAACAGAGGTCCACTTCCTGCGGTCATCCTGCAGCCACCACTCATTGAGTGTTTTCCAGTTATGATCTATAGCCACAGGAAACTTGAAGTTCAGATTTTTTACGTATTCCCTGACAGTGTTCTGATCAAAAGGCGATCGTGATTTATGGTGATAAAACCCCAATACCTGCAGGCCGTCATTTTTATACATATCATGGAACTCGTTTAAAGCAGCTGCAGAGTTAATGCAGTAGGGACACGCAGAGCCTGTCCACCAGCGCACGAGGACAACCTGGCCCTGGAGTTCCTTTAGGGTTAATGGTTCAGAATTAAGCCAGTCAGAAACGATCCATTCCGGAGGGGGTGTGTTTAAAGGTAGATGTTTATCATCTTGTTCTGCAGAAATGGCCATTGGGGAAAATAACAGAATCAATATTAACACGTTTAACATTATCCGAACCACTCAGCAAGCTACCAGATACCGCTCACCAATTACCACACCTCTTCATCGTCTTGAGGTAGTTCAGCTTCTTGTATTGCCATCCAGGCAGCAAAATCCTCCTGATTTTGTACCTTGAAGATTCCTTTCATATTGTAGTGGCTATTTCCGCATAATTGAGCACAGGCTATTTGCCAATTGCCTGTTCGAGTTGGCTCAAACCATATAGGTATAGACATTCCCGGTATTACATCTTGTTTAACTCTCATTACGGGTAAAGAAAAACTGTGAATAACGTCCTTACTGGTTAAGTGAATAATAACCGGCTTTTCAACAGGAATACGTAATTGACCCACTGTTGTTATATCATCTTTAGCATAAGGATCATCAAAATCCAAACCGATTGGATTTATTTTTTCATCTACCAATTCAGGACGAGAACGTCCAAATTTTCCATCTTGTCCAGGATAATGTACATTCCATGCAAATTGTTGGGCGACAATACGTACTACAGTGGATTTTTCAGCATCTGGAAAGTCTTTTTTCAAATGGTTCCAAAAAGGAATATCATGACCAAAAAGCATGTACATATCAAAAATGACAACGAAAGCAATCATGCTTATAGGAACAATTACTTTGGGATAGCCACTATGTACAACTTTCTTCTCATTCCCTGATCTGAACTGCACGAGAAACATGATGAAAAAGATACCCCAAACAACAAACATTATTACCATAAGTATATGGACAAGATATAATGTAGTATCTATTTCTGGTGCAAAAGTAGAGGCTCCTTTGGGCAGCCAATATCCATAATCAGAGGTATTCATGCGATGATATCCATTAAGATATTCGTTTTCCATTTATTTTTAAATTGTTATTCAAATTTGATTTTTTTCGTATATAAAAAATAAGATATCCAAAAAATGATAAAACCAACGCAGTCAAACTTACCAGAAAGACTGCCCCAACAGTCGAACCGTGAACAAGTTTAGATTCGGTAGCTCCATAACAAACAGCACATGCATTAGCTGTATGTGGCCATAAATAAACCAATGAAAACAACCATTTCACTCTTCTAGTAATCATTGGGAATCCCTACATTATTCATTGTATCACTGAAAGGCAGAAAAATTAATGCGAATAAAAATATAACTGTAAAAAATAAAATGACAAGAATGAGTTTTTTTTCTGTTATGAGATGCATGAAAAAACTCGCAACTAACGAACCCTTTAATGTGGCAATTGCCAACGCAATAGCAATGCTTACACCAACTGTTGCTGTAAAATAAGATGTCCAAACGGTAAGTATGGTTAGTATAAGTAACGATACTCCTATGATGATATAACGGTTGTTATGATTTGTTGACGAAGGTTTTTCTAAATTATTCATAATAAGTAAAGTGTTGGAAAAAGGAATATCCATACCAGATCTACAAAATGCCAGTATAAACCAACGACTTCTATCCTGTTGACGAATTGATCTGGGTTGGTCTGCCACATTTTACTACCCGGCCCCCAGAAAAATATCATTACCACAACTCCGCCCAAAATGTGCAATGCATGTAGCCCAGTCATCAAATAATACATGGCGAAAAAGGTATTTGTAGATAAAATATGACCATGGTGAATTTTCGGTATGTACTCTAACCAAATCTTCAATACAAGAAAAAGTACAGCAAATAAAATTGTTAACCCGATAAACAGTTTAAATCGCTTGAATTGTTTTTCCTTTAATGCAGTCCAAGACAAAACCATAGTTAAACTAGAAGCAATTAAAATTGCTGTGTTGACAGCACCAATTGTGATATTTAATTCATCAGATTGTACTGGCCAGTCCAGTGATCCGGTTCGCAAAATTATATAAGATGAAAATAGCGAACCAAAGAGCATGACTTCAGACGCAAGAAATAACCAAATACCAAATTTAGGATTAGTCAATCCTGTATCGGGCCGTTCAGAAACTGTAAAAGGAATTTCCACGAGTCAATCCTCAATATCCATTTTTTTATGCTGGGGTAAATACGGTACGTTTTGTCCATTTACTGACACATTATATTCATAGGGGCCATGATAAACAAAGGGTTCAGTTATAAAATTCCCATGTGCAATAGGAGGAGAAGTCGTTGCCCATTCCAGTGTAGTTGCATCCCAGGGATTCTCTTCCGATCTGGATTTTTTTCTTAATGTTAATACAATATTTAATATAAAGAAAATCTGGAATATTCCGATAATCCAAGCACCCCATGTCATCCATTCATTCAAAAATAACACAGGTTGCGCATGGTCATATCCTAATCCGCCATCGTATAAACGTCGTGAAACTCCAGCCATTCCTTGTACCAACATAGGTGCAAAAGTCAAATTCATCCCAATAATCGTTCCCCAAAAATGAACTTTGCCTAAATTATCATTGAGTTTTTTCCCGCAGATTTTCGGAAACCAGTAATAAATCCCTGCAAAAAATGCAATTATACTACCGGGAGCAACTATATAATGAAAATGCCCAATGACATAATATGTATCATGTAAATGAATGTCTGGTGGTGCAAGCCCCAAGGGTAAGCCAGTCAACCCGCCTATACCAAACATGGGTACCCAAGCTAAAGCAAAGAGCATGGGTGTGGTAAAGCGAATGGAGCCGCCCCATAACGTAAATACTATTACGGCAAGGAAAATAATTGAAGGGATGGAAATAATCAAAGTTGTTGTTTGAAACCAAGTTGTTACTGCTGTACCCATACCTGTTATAAACATATGGTGGGCATAAACTAAAAAAGACATGAACCCAATAAAAAAGAGTGAATATACCATGGCTGGATAACCCCAGAGTGGTTTGCGTGTGTTATTGGTTACAACTTCAGTAATAATTCCGATTGCAGGTAAAATAAGTACATAGACTTCGGGATGCGCCAAAAACCAGAACAAGTGCTGCCAGAGCAATGGATTACCGCCACCGGAGTATTCCAAAACTTTACCCCCTTGAATAATCCCGGCAGGAATAAAAAAGCTGGAACCGGCAACCCTATCCAATAATTGCATAATAGCACCAATCTGCAAACTGGGAAAGGCCAGCAGTAAAAGAAAGGCTGTAATTAATTGCGTCCAAACGAAAAAGGGCAAACGGAACCAGGTCATACCTTCAACTCGTAACTGTACTGTGGTTACAATAAAATTAATAGCACCCAATAATGATGAAATAATCACAAATAACATGGCCACCAGCCACATTGTTTGACCTGTATTGATATCTGCCAAAGGTGAGTAAGATGTCCATCCCGATTGGGCTGCTCCACCGGGTAAGAAAAAACTAATAATCATTAAAACACCGCCAATAAAGTACACCCAATAACTGACCATATTCATCCTAGGGAATGCCATATCCGGCGCACCAATCTGCAAGGGTAAAATATAATTCCCAAAAGCACCTACTGCCAACGGTACCACTCCTAGAAACACCATGATGGTACCATGCATTGTACCCAATTGATTGTAAAATTCCGGAAGCATAATCCCACCGGGTAAGCGTTCTTCACCTGTAGTAAAATACCAGATTAATGCTGCTATTCCAAAAAAGATCAGACTGTTTAGAGCTAGATATGGACGTTTTTTACCAGCCAGAAAAACAATGGCTAAACCAAGGAGAATAAAAATTACTACAAATGTCAGCCAAGGAATAACTTCACCAGGAAAGGCCAGCTGCCAGCGCATGAGTACCATGAGCATAAAACCCAGTAATAAAAATGATAATGCGGTTAACCCATATTGCAGACCGATGACTTTATGGTCTACAGAAAAAATGTACTGGCGCCAGAAACTCTGCCGAGAATACTCCGCGTTTGTCATTGTCTAATTATTACCGCTTGAAGACGATATCGATATTTTTAGTCTCATTTCCAACGATTGTGACTTCTGCAGATCGGGTACCCAATTTCTCATGCCAGGCTTCTAAAGTGTAAGTACCGGGAGGTAAATCATTGAGTTGGTATTGTCCATCCTTTTCTGTCACATCAAAAAATGGATGTTCCAATACTGCAATGAAACCACCCATCCACGGGTGCACATCACATTTGATTGCAAACATCCCTTCAGGATATTCAAATGATCGGATTGTTTCTTTCAAAAACTTTGGCATGGTCACATTAAATTCGTCATTTTCCTCAGGCAGGGTATGCAGATTGTGTAGCACACTGTCGGAATTAAGAAATTTCAAAGGTTGACCCACCATCAGGGCCAGGACGTGAGGCATATAGGTACACCCATTCTGATCCAATACCACCGGTTCTTCCGGTGCCGGGTATTCTTTTTCCGGCAGTCCAGAGATGACCTGGACAAATATATTCGCCATGGTATTCCCATCACCCAGGACCAGAGCTTCTGACCGCCCGGTGTATTTTACAGGATCTTTTTCATGTTTCATCAAGCACACAGGCTCAATAGCCATGTCAAACTTTTTCAATTTGGGAATTTTTCCTTCATAGGTCACTGTACCGGTAATGGAACCGCCGGCAAACAATTGTGAACTGATAAATATCACACCAGCAATTATTCCCAACCTTTTTCGACTAATCATATTTGACTTCATTCGATTACATACCCATGATCATCATTGTTTCCAGATGATAATCTTTGGATTCGGCCACTTCTATTCCTGTGGGAGTCATCATATGGTTGTTGCCGTTTTCTGAAGTATTATAATAACCGGAACTTCTCAAAGCAGTATCGTTTTCATCGAAAGACATGCTGCTTGTTTCAAAAACGCCCATATAATATGTACCTGCCGGCAGGTTTTCGAACTCAGCTTCGGACATTGTAGTTAATGTATCAGATACAGATACCGAGAACATAGCGTTGGCTACAGTTCCGGCTGCTTTGGCTGTCGTCCAATCACTGCCTTCCCAGAGATACGTCATCATCATAGTCGCATCACTTCCAGCAACATAATTCATGAAATGTACTTCTGCATGGATTGATGCCGAAATAGCTTCTTCTTTTTCATCTTCACAGGACAAAAAGATAAAACTGGCGATGATTATTAATGCAGTTAGTTTTGATATTAGTTTCATAACTCTCACTCCTTTTAGTTAACGCGGTGCGTAGTTCCCGGGGTCAATAAATTCATGCATTAAAAAATTTACCAGGTCCCAGGTTTGATCTTCATTTAAAGTTCCTTCTAATGCCGGCATGGCGCTGCCGGTTAAACCCGTTGATAAAGTACGGTAGATATCTTCTGCCTCTGATCCGCCGATAAACAGCCAGGGCTTGGACAAATCCGGAGGTACAATTTTATTGCCCCAGGAGTCCTTCAATGTTTTTGTACTGGGGCCGTCAGCGTGTCCGTTCATGCCGTGGCATTTTGCACATTCAATATCTAAATACCATTGTTTGCCGGCAGCAATACTTTCTCGTGTATTTGCTTTGCGGGGCGACATAGGAACCACTTTTGCCCTATGCTGACGTGAAAACTTTTTGGGTGCAAATGTTTTTATATATTCAATGACAGCATGTTTGCTGTTCGGGGGTAAATGGGACCAAGTGGGCATGGCATTGTCGTGGCCCATGCCACGGCTCAATATGCGGTATAAATCTTCATCCAGGGGAACCTGTCCGGATCGGGTTGAACGGACTTTGAACTTACCATCGGTAAAGTTGCGCGGTTTGACTTCCAGGTTACCGGCTACAACACCGTCACCTTTTCCTGATAAGCCATGACACACAGCACAACTTTCCGTATACACTTTTTTGCCTATAACCAGTAAATCATCATCCTGGCTTAACAGGAAAGAGGATACAAAAAATAATAAAATGAATCTTTTTTTAATCATAATCATAATCCTCAAAAGGCAAACATAACCATAAACATATGCCAATGGGAATCCACGTTGACCGTTCTGCCCATGCCGGCAACCCAGTCCGGGTTGTACATATTGGAACCCGGTTCAGGAAAGCCAAAAAGATTATCCTGTGATGCAAATTCATAGATGAGTGTCAGCGGCTGGGTTAAATGATAGCGGACACCGAACGTCATTCTATTATAAGCATTCTGGCCTTTATCCGGATCTGCCTCCTCATTACCGGTCATTCCCCGGGGCATGGGATCGCCAAAATCCAGATATGTAGGATTGCCGTCATTATCCTCACCATACTCCCAGGAAGCTGATTGATCAGCGCGTACCTCTTTGCCATTCACAGGATCAGCCCATTGATTCTGCAGGTCAACCCAATCATACCTGGCTATTAAATATAGACTCGTGGGTATAACAACAATGTCAGTACCAATAAAACCACCACTATAATCAAAGGGCCTGACCAGCCAAACTGGATCCTCGCTTAAACTTTTCAGATGATCTCCATGCCCGCCACCGCTGCCGCCTGCGCCAAAATAAGGCAAATTCAAGTTTGTCATATCGATATCATCATCGTGGCCCACAAGATATTGGGAATAGAGGTTGATAGGAAAACCGAACAATTCCAAATCCAGGGACATATCAATACCCCAGCGGTAAAATTTGCTTAAGTCCTGATTTATATGAACATTGATTCCAAACTCATCATTCCAGTAATCAAGAATTGCTGCAGTGGGATAGGGGTTGCCGGACAAATCCCGTAAATTTTGGGCACCCATATAATATAGCCCGCCGATCCTGATCTGTTTAACCACGCCATCAAAGAGTCGAGAATATGCTAACCGGGTATAATAGTCAACCTCTACATTTGTATCAAAATTGCCATTAGTACCGTTTACCACAGCCACTTCATAGCGCAGTGAGTTTACGCCAAACATTTTCAATCCATTAAAGGACACTCCAACCTGGGGTGCATCCAAACGGAAGGATCCCTTCACTCCTTTGATGCGATAGACTTCATAGGGCGCCAAAGCGGAACTCAAGCGGCGTAATTCAGAATAGGGCAATTCCAGTTCAAAAGAACCAAACTTGATATTCGCCACTCCTGTTCGAGAATTGAAAATGTTGTTATATTGGAAAAAGGCAAAATCCCAGTGGGCATGTGATTCAGAACTAAACCTTCCGGATTTTACACTGAATTCTTGTTCGATACCCAATGATGTCATAAAGGAAAGTTTATTGCCAAAGGTACCTCCAAACCATATGTGGCCCCCGGCATCACGGAAAGAGCGCACATGGTATTCTCCACCGGCGGGTAAACCCGGCGGCGGTATAGCACGCATATTGCTTTCGATGATGCGGTCTACAGCCATTTCATGGAGCATAACTGCCATGACGATGCGGCGCATGGACCAAGGTGGTGTATCTTCTATAGTACCGGGAAGCTGGTAGCCATTGGCTCGAAACAGTTCTCCGAAGGCATTGAGTTTGGGTTCAGATACGTGACAGGTTTGGCAGGGCTTGCCGTGCTTGCGGGCAAAGGCGGGGATTGCTTCCAGCTTTGAAAGCAATAAAAATGATGGTAAAATAAACGCAATTGATACAATGAAAACAAATGCGAGTTTAACTATCTTTTTATTGAGTTCAACAAGATATTTTTTTTTCATTGGATATAATTCCACGTTCTAGTGGATAAATGTAAAAATTAATCAATTAAGTAACAAGAAATTTGTACCCTCCCCCTCTACCTGATTTTACAAAGATAATAGAGATTTACTACACGGATGACAACTATCGATTTAATCTAAATCCAGCGCCGCACTGTAGACTTGTACTTCAGGTATTCATCGCCAAATTTCTTCTCTAAATATTTTTCTTCCCGTTTGATAACACCCTCATTCACAACAATCAGCACAGGGAACAGGAGTAATAAACACCATATGGAATTCACCCAACAGGTAATTCCCAGATAGAGAATTGCCAACGAAAAATACATTGGATTGCGCGTCAAACGATACACTCCAACAGATACAATCACTGTGGTGGGAGTGCGCACATCTGGACCTGTCTCTGCCTTTTTAAAAGACTTAAAAGCCAAAATCGCTATGGGGAAAGGAAACCATCATTAACGGAACACCGATCCAAATTGACCAGGATTCCGGTAGAAAATTCATGGGATAAAAATAGTGTGTTAAATGGCCTGTAAACAGGCCAATAATAAAAATAAACGGCGGGATAGTTATTACCCCGTCATTATCTGCTTTATGAGCCATGTTTCTTCACTAAAGGGGGCCAGCATAAACCAGAGTGCATATGTAATCCCAACCCGCAGTGCCAATGCTGAATTGGCAACCAGGACAACAGCAGCAATTAATAAAATATGGGTTACATACTGCGGATTGCGTGTATATCTATAAATACCGGTTGTTATGAATTTACCTCCGAGGCCCAATGTTTGCTTAAAACTCAATTGGTGAATCGCAGACAAACCGATAGGTACTGAAATTAAAATCAATATACCGGCAATGATGAATCTTGGATAATGATTCAAGCCTAATGTACCTTGATCTAGAATGCCCAGTACTGAGATCCACGTGAACCAAAATTGCCAGGAACGCTTACTGGGTGGAGGCCAGACCTGCACATTTTTTAAGCAGAGTGTAAGTACTAGTGCTATGAGATTAAGCGCTAAAACGTAAAATAAGATGCTGAAATGGATCAGCAAGAAATCAATCATTAATCAATAACTTTAAATACCTTATCACTCTTGCGCACTTTTTCGCTTACTTTAAGACCTAAGCTATCGTTCTTCTTCACTTTTTCAACCTGTTCATGTTCGATCTGCATCGAATCAACAGTGACTTTAAAATCAGTGGTGTTGCCTTTGAAATGAACCGTATCGCCCGTTTCCAAGGATCCTTTTGTCAATTCAATGATAGCTACTTTAATATTCTTAAAATAATTAGAAATATAGCCAATTTCCTGTTCTTTCATTTTATTTATTCCTTTAAACGTTTAACATTAATCAATTACCAAGTCCACTATGAGTAAAACATCAAGAACGTCTATTACCCCGTCAGAGTTTGCATCACTTCGAAATAATTCATCGTCATCCATCTCTGATAATCCCATAATATATTGCGCACAAAGCACCACATCCATTATGGTATAAATACCGTCACCATTCACATCCCCCAACATAATGACCGAAACCGTTATCTGATAGAGTTCATTGGCATTGGAACAGACGTACCAAATATCTCCTTCCGGACTCACTTTCAAGCCCATGATTTCATTATTCAGTCCCGTCTCAATTCTTCCTAATTCAACCACAGGATCCTGAGAAATATCATAGATAATAATATCTCCATTAGCATAATCACTAATCAACAGTCTGTCTTCATAAATATCGAGTCCTGTGGGATAAGTCAGGTCTGAATCAGCCACAACATTCCAATCCGTTCCGGACATGCGCCAATATCCCTGCAATGTTTCACCATAGGGATTAAGATTTTGTGCAATGGATCCCGAATTCGGATCCATACGAAGAATGCGTTGATTACCTGTGTCTGCAATGTATAACCAACCAGAAACCGGATCAATTTCCAAATGGCTTGACAAACCCGGTTGCCGATTAACAGCTAAATCATCATGGCGCCATACGCGTCCATCGGAATGGTCATCACCACCCTGTTGATGAGGAACTCCAAAATCATATTTAACGATAGAATTATGATAACCATCAAATAACCAATACGTATTCCCTCCTGCACTGGCAATTCCTTCACTGTATGGACTTTGGTGAATCATATCAATATGGCTTCCAAGCCACGAATCATTTTGATGAACTCGTGCATAGACAGATGTATCGGAATCCCACAATGTACACCCCGTAAAATAGCCCCCGCTATTATTTGCATCTTGAACATCTAACGCATTTGCAAATGTACCATTTTCACTGATAGCGATGGCGCTGGCTGTATGCATAAAATGGCCGGACCATGAATCTTTACGATATTCAGCTAACTGATTATCCAGCCCTGCGTTATAATATGTTACTGTACTGCCGCCGTGATTACGACCACCTGTATTATTTTCATTGATAACCCAAAGTTCATTTTGCCTGGCGGCATCTTTATGAAAATCCAAATCCCTGGGTGTTCTTAATCCATCTGCGTATATACCCATGAGTGTAGTTGTAATGTCGCTATCTAAATAGGAATCGATGATGTTTTGGGAATGAAGAAATGAAATAAGAGTGTACGAAAGGAAGAATATTTTAAGTAGTTTTGGTTTTCTCATACAGAACTCTCTTTAAGTATTTTATATGCTATAGGAATATAGACACTGATTCGATTATTTCAAATTGTTCGATGAATAGACGAATAGTTTATAAAAAAATAAGCCCTATCCGTTTATTCCAGATAAGGCTTATTTCTCAAACTGTAAAATGTGGAAAAAATTAATCTATAATTTCAACTTTTTCAGCTTTGGGTCCTTTTTCTCCATCTACGACTTCAAATGAAACTTTGTCACCTTCCTTGATATATATACCTTCTGCAATACCACTGGAATGAACAAAATAATCTTTACCATCGTCTCCGGCAATAAAACCGTAATTCTTATTTTGATTAAAGAACTTTACTTTTCCTTCTTGCATGATTCCCTCTTGTTAGTTAAAGTATTATGCAGCTATAAGCTAGCATAGTGTGTTGTAATTTAAATATTAATTGATAAGATAAAGAATTATTTTTGATGGCGGTCGGAAACCTTGCGTCGGTCGGTTCCACTCCGTTGTTCTCCTTGACCGCGTTTGTCTTGTTCCACAGTTGCATTTTCTTTACGTCGTTTTGTTTTCCTGCGATCTTGTCCTCTATTTGACATTCATAATTTCTGTATTTATTGGTGAATTCTCTTTCAATATACAATTTTACAGGTAACTACCTAAACAAAAAAACCTTTCAAACTCATTTATAACTGGGACATTTTGCGTTTCATTTTATATTCTTTTTCTTCTTCACCTTAACTTTTGACCCATTCTAAATAACTTTTTTAGATAAGCCTTTCGTTTCTGATCAGAAACAAAAGGGACTGACCAGCAATTGAATCTTTTTATATACTTTATACCACACATCTTTAATACACCCCTTTTAAGTCTCCTAAAAGGAATATTCATATAGAAATACTTTGTGGCCAATGCTGGAGAACCATACGTGTTAATGATAATTGCCTTATCACAAGGCAGTAAACCAATAGGTCTACCCCAATTACCGAAAACCTTTTTGAAATCAAATGCAAATCCTACGGTAAACACTCTATCGAACCATCCTTCCAATATAGCTGGGGCTCTAAACCACCATATTGGATAGATAAAAACAAGGTAGTTAGAATTTTTAATTAATTGTTGATAGTTCTTTACTTCGGGAGATATTTCGTTATCACCGAAGGAAACTGGATTAAATTTGTCCTTATAGAGATCTATCACTTCAACTGAATGATTATTGGATTTAACACCATCAATAAAACTGTCCTTAAGAGCTCCACAAAAACTTTTTGGGTTTGGGTGGGCAAATATGATCAATATATTCATTTCATACTTTCCTCATAGTGGAATGTAAGCACAAATGTGGTGAAACAAAAAAACCCGCTACTGCGGGGCTTAATGTTATTTCAGCAGCACCATCTTCTTGATAGATTATAAATAGAATGAAATTTGAAACATTTATTTTCCCCAAACTACTCCATTAACAGAATCACCTCCCCAACCTCCGTGACTTATTGTAATGTACAGTCTCAAATCCTGAGTACCATATTCAGGTTTTACAGGGAAAAAAAACATGGATTGGGGATTAAAAGCCATAGCGGCGTTAGAACCTGATACAACATTCCCACCTTTTATTGAAATATTTTGGTCTTCACTTCCATTAACTCCAAACCAAACGCTACTTGTAATTCTATGATTCCATTGCGAAGTGAAATAGTTAATGTAACCCTGAATATATTCGGTTAATACGTTACCTGAAAAGGTCGTGTCAAATATTGTAGTGGCATATTGTGTAGGCACTCCAGAAAAAGAACCTATATAACGTGTTGTATTATCTGCAATCAATGCAGTTTGAGCCTGTTGTACGAAAATTGCCGTGTCTGCTTTTGTGGCAAAAGAAGCAGTATCAGCATAAGCAGATGAATCGCCGCTAAACTCATATAAAGAGTATAGAGAATCTGTCAGGTTAAATAGGCTGTCTAAACTTGAGATTATTGACCCTGGGACCTGCAAGGTATATAGACTTGTGTCTGAAATCGCTGACTGACCCGAACGCTGTGAAAAACTTGCTGTATTCGTATATAAAGCAAACGGTACAGATGTAAATGGATGCTGTCCCAATATTTCACCACCCAATTGAATTCTCAAGACTTTTTCACCTTGTGGCGGAAAACCAATTATTGGGGCTACATCACCAAGTACTGTAGTTACCAATCCGTCTACAACTTGAACATCCTTGATTTCCTGCCATAACATCTCTTGATTACCTTGAAAAAGTCTCCATATTTCAAAGGTCATATTATACGTACCGTCAGCTATTAAATTACCTGTGGTATCTTTCAAGATTCCTTGAAATGATATTGTCGGTGGAGCAAATTGCGGTGGTTGAGCGGTGGAGATATTAATAAGAACAACAATTGCAAATATTAGCTTTTTCATTTTCACTTCATCCTCATTTTAATAATGTTACTTTTTTAACAATATTTTTGTTGTCATATTGAATTGTAATAAGATATATCCCGCTGGCAACACTTTCACCACTTGCATTTTTCCCAGACCAAATAAATTGATAATTGCCAGCCTTCGGGAAATGTTTGTCAATTTTAAGTAGTCGTCTTCCAAGCAAATCATGAACCACAATGGTGATTTTAGACTCTTTTGGAATTGATATATCTATGGCGGTAACTGGATTAAAAGGATTTGGATAGGCATCTGATATGGAAAATTCAGTTGGAAATATTTCAGTGTCTGTCTTCAGTAAAGACTGTGTTATAGCACCCCAAAACCCAGAACTTAATATGTGAACATCACCTTCGTATAAACCAACGACTGGTTGCCCAGTTGTTGATGTCAATCGAGTCGAGTTGGAGAAACCAGAAGAAATAACTGAATTTTCAAGCACAACTGACTGTGCTGACAATGTTGCAAATACAAGAATAAACAGTTTTTTCATTTTAGACTCCTTATTTCAAACAAACCTATCCAAATCTACCCATAATCCCACAAACAAAAAATCCATAATCCATCTCTATCCCCATCCTTGTATTTTCCTTCACTCCTCTTCTTTTCATTCTTATCGTATTCCTTATATTTGACTTTTTCTATTCCGTTCTGTGTTTCTTTATAATAGGTAATACTTTCGATATTTCCATTTTCATAGGTTTCCGTATGTATAATCTGTTGAGAAAACCCAAATGAGAGTAGTAATACAATTAATAATATCTTTTTCATATTTCTCTCTTTGAAATCTATCCTAATCTATCCATCATCCCACAAACAAAAAGCCCCGCTACTGGGCGGGGCTTCATGATATAGAAATTATTCATATATAGGTTTGCCTGTTTTTGGGTCATACTTTATGAATATTTTTTCTTTCGTTGGTGTTGTTTTGCTACTTCTATGAGTTTTAACCCAACCTTCGCCAGTTACTATCAATCTTCTGTTAATATATAATAAAATATGAGTGGTTTCAAGTTGAAAACTTGCATCTGTGATTAAATCAGCGCCTGAAATAAATAATGCATTTTGAATGGCATCTTCTATGGATGGCATTTTGTATAAGTCCGTTGCCGTAATGTTGGTCTCTCCTTGTATTGGACCAATCGATATATAGTTGTGTAAAACATCTGCATCACGAGTTGAAGCTATGGATAACCTGCCTAGGTGTTGACTACAGCCAACAAAGAATAAAAATAAAATTAGTATTATCTTTTTCATTTTACACTTCTGGATTTATTTTAAATTACCCATAATCCCACAAATAAAAAAGTCTGCTACTAGGCGGGTCATATTGTATAATTATTTAAATTTTATTTTTAGGAACAAGCGCGGTACTGATTTTGAGTATTCAACATAATCATCACCAAACCTGTCAATTAGCTCTCTTTCTTCAAGCAAAATAGTAATATATAGAGCTGGTATTAAGAGCGCAACTATAATGTACACACCCAGCATATTTACGACCAATGCACTCCCAATGTTCTCAACCATCATCTCCAAATATCGTGGGTGTCGAATCTTGCTATAGATACCCTCTGTCAAAAGTTTTCCTGGATACCCTTCCTTTGAAACCTCTGGAAAACCCAACAATATTTTCACCGTAAGATACTTTCGTCTTTTACTCCATATCACAGTTGCTACAACCCAGCAAGAGACACCGGCCATAGTTAAGAATAGGTTAAATCCATAATCAGTTCCGATTAGGAACTCTACAAAATGAGAAAGTGTGAAAATTGTGGCAACGAGCAGTAAAAAAAATATCCCGTAAATCTGCCCCGGATTAATCTTCCTCCAATAATTGGCAAAGGGGTGAACCAGGGGCCAAAGGACATAAACAAAGGGAATGAAAACAACAGTAATATAGGCTAGCACATAGCGGACAGTATCCATCATACCTTTTATTATTTCAGTGCTGTAATGCGATTAATCATCTCCAAATCTACCCATCATTCCACAAACAAAAAAACCCGCTACTGACTGTTAAGATTGAGGATTTTGAGTTACAACCTGTTAAAACCATATTTTGATATAAGACCGCTATTTATAGTTAAGAAAAATTTAATGTACATAGCTTGCAGCATTTATATCTATTGTTGTGCCTGTGGCATGATCAGCTAATCCACTAGCTAATAATGTAACAATAGGTGCAATATCTTTTGGTTCAGTAAGTCTATCAAGTGAGTTGCCTTGTAAAATATAGTCCTCTCCATATTCTTCAATTGATTCCTTTGCCATGTCAGTTTTAACCCAGCCAGGGGCTACCACAAAGCAGGTAATACCATCTTTACCAAACGCCCTTGCTATTGATTTACTTAAAGAAACAACGCCTGCTTTTGAGGCTGCGTAAGCTAGATATTCTGCGGTATCCCCTCTAAAAGCTGCACGAGAAGCTATATTTATAATTCTTCCACATTTTCTAGTTTTAAAATGCTTAATGGCGAGGTTGCAAAGAATACCAACTGCTCTTAAGTTAATAGACATCGTTTCATCCCATTGCTTAACCCAATTTTCACTATCCAATGGTGATAATATTGCAGTTCCTGCATTATTTATAATTACATCAATATGACCAAATTCTTCTAAAACATCTTTGAATAACATTTCACAGTTAACGGGTTCTTGCAAATTTGCCTTAAATATTTTTGAATCATTACCAATGATCTGTGCCATTGTTTCAGCCAATTCTTTTTCCTTATTATAATGGATTGCAATTCTTGCACCAGATTTACCTAATTCCTTTGAAATAGCCGCACCTATTCCACGACTGGCACCCGTAACAAGGATATTCTTTTTTTGTAAGTCAATTTTCATAATGATTATCTTTCATAAAAATTCATACCAATGAAATTATAATTTCTGTTAACAATATTTATCATAATTTAATGCTAACTCCCACAAACAAAAAACCCCGCGAATGGGCGGGGCTTCATCCTTGGTTGTTATAACGGACTTACCTTCAAATTCGCAAACATACCATCGGAGCTGTGGCCAACCCATAGACCAATCCATCCCCTTTCCACCACGCCGATTCGATCTATAACCAAAGCTGGTTCTGACACCCTATCAATGAACACCCGTACAGTCGGTCCGTCTAATTCAAGACGCAGATGGACCCAAGCGTCTGGAGCGGGGGGTGATGCTATAGCGGCCTCATACTGACCTGGGTGTTCAGTACGTAGCCGACGCCACTCATGCGAAGGAACCAGCACATATTGCATAGAGTGTGATCGGCGCGCTTCGGTTTCAGCTCGAAAATTAAATGGACGCAGATATAACACCTCGTAGTTCTCTGCGTTAACACCGTGGAAAGCGATACCCACGAAGCTTTTTCCTGGCTCATTTCTGCCTTTCAAGTCTACTTCTATCACCCCATCACCGATCTCGAAAGAAGGCAGCCAGGCAACTCCTTGCCCTGGTTTCTCATCCAGATAGACGCCCCTTTTCTCACCATCTTCTACTATAGCCACAGTGCGGTTGAAAATAGCCCACATCTCTCCTGTGGCAAGTAAAGAGATGTCAAATGTAGTGTCGTCAAGCTCTGTTTGACTAAAAAGACTTGAAATAATTAATAATGCTATGATAAGATGTTTCATTTCAACATCCTCTCGTTATTACTCCCATATCAAACACGGTGAGGTTAGTTGGGTTACCAATATTTTTCATTAATCAATTTCCCATCCTTCCAAGTTTCTTCTAAATACTTCTGTCCATTCGAATGCCAAGAGACTAACTTCACAAATTCTAACCTACCCTTTGATTCCTTATAGGTTTCGAAAGACTTGCTTCCATCATCATTAAACCTCATTCCTTTGTATGTTTGTGCATCAGAAAACCCAACAACCAGCATCAAAGATGTAATGATTAGTAGTGTCTGTTTCATTTTAGACTCCTCCCAAATAAAGCTCTTTAACAGAAAAGCACACATTAAATGGAATGTAGCATCTGAATCAGTGAAAGGCAATAGGGAATGGGAAGAAAACGAGCGGGGGCTGCAACGCGGCGGTAAAAAGGAACAATAACGGTTGCTAAAACCGTTTTCTACAACTCAACAGCCGGCGGCTCTTTTTTTTCGCCATACCACCAGATGACTTCACTTCCCTTTGGTGGAATACATTCATGTGCGGGTTTCGGAATCTTTTTCCCATCCACCGCATACCGCCAGAATTCCTCGTCGGTATTGGCAATCCCACCAATGGAAATAACCAACCCCACATGGGGAGGCACGTCGCTAACCTTCGCCTCGTGTGATGCTCTTACCAGTTCAAGCGCTGTTATCCTGCCATTTCCTTCAAGTACCACTATACGGGCATGAAATTGCTCGCGCTGATCTTTAAGAATATTCTTCATTCTTCTTCTTATCACCCTCTCGTTTTTACTACCGCTCCCAGTTCAAACACGGTGAGGTTATTCCAATTCATCTCAATCAATCTCATTCCCATTCTCATTCCAACATTTTTCAGAAATAATTTCCCATCCTTCCAAGTTAGAGAGGTCGATAATGTTGTATCTCCAACATTCTCTGCTCTTGCTTTTATTTCAACCACTGGATCTAAATCAATTCTTCTAAATATAATTCCCGTATTTGGTGGTGCAGGCTAAGGATAAGGGTAATTGGATTGCCGCTGTGTAAGCCTATGCCTGAAGCTTTTATTGAATTGGAGAGTGTTCTTTGTGCGAGCATCGAAGTATTCTATAGAAATAATTAACTATTAGGATTGTCATTTTGTCTTACGTATTCAAAGAGCAATATTCCAGCTGTTACAGAGGCATTTAAACTCTCGATGCCACCAGGCATTTTAATCGAAGCCAATTGATCACATTTTTCTTTCGTGAGTCTTTTTATGCCTTTATCCTCAGAACCTATGACCAGTGCAATACTTCCCTTCATATCTATATCTGTGTAATTTATTTCTGAATCTGCTGCAGCTCCTATAATCTTAACTCCTGAGTCTGCTATTTTTTTTAGCGTCCTATTTAAGTTTGTGACAATAATAAAGGGGAGAAGTTCCGAGCCTCCAGATGAAATCTTTCTCACAATGGGAGTCAAATGGCATGATCTATTTTTTGGAACTATCACGGCATCCGCTCCTGCTCCAGCAGCACTTCTTAAGCAAGCACCTACATTATGAGGGTCGGTAAGATGATCTAGAACTAGAATTAGAATATTTTCTTTATTGAGTAAATTATGGATGAAGTCTTCGTTTTCTTCCAGACGCTTGTTGCAGACAATCGCGACCCCTTGATGATTCTGATCATGAAAGTTTTCCTCAAAAAAGTAATCGGTTTTCTCGACTATCTCTATTCGATTTTCTTCAGCCAAGCTAGTCAGTCGTGTCAATCTTTGACCTCTTTTTTCTTTTTGTAATAATAAGCTCACAACACTTTTTGGTCTTATAGAAATAATTTCTTTTATGGTATTTATTCCACAAACTAACTCTTGGTCACTATTCACTTTCATTTTATCCTCTCCCTTTGGGTGGGGGTTATTTCAACAGCACCATCTTCCGTGTCTGCACAAAACCTTTTGCCTTGATCTGATATAAGTATATCCCTGCACTTACGGTTTTACCAAAATCATTGGTCCCGTCCCAGATAACTGATTTAAAGCCTGCATCCTGGGTTTGGTTGATAAGAGTTCTTACTTGCCTCCCCAGCATATCGTAGATGATGATTTTTACAGAAGCCTGCTCCGGCAGGTCGTAGCGTAGCGTTGTGATCGGGTTGAATGGATTGGGGTAGTTTTGCATTAATTTGTAATATGAACTTTGGAAATAGTCAATATCTTCCACATTTACAAATTCATTTCCTCCAGAATAACAATAAACCCAGCCATTCCTTCCTCCAACAACCATTTCCATTGAACCATCCCCGGCAATATCAGGTATGCTGGCAATTGCATCAACAGGAGTTCCGACATTGACGGAACCCAACACAGAACCATCAGCTCCATTCAGGAAATATCCATAATTGCTGTTGTATAAAGTTCCAACTAAAAGGTCATTAATCCCATCTCCGCTGATATCTTCAATCCTGGCAGCGTTCCAGGGTTGGTCAGCAACAGGTTGATTCCAGATTTGGTCTCCGGAATGACCATCTACAACAAGTGCATTATTGAATCCACTGTGGGTAAAATATAGGTCAGGAAAATTATCATTATTCACATCATCAAGTTTTATAAATCGCAGAATAATTGCATTTCCTATACTTCCATTCCAGATTTCAGAACCATCAGCAGGATCTAAACAGTAATAATTTCCAGAAAAATCACCAGCAATAATCTCTTTTACACCATTCCAATTGAGATGATCGGTTTGTTCCAAAGCCCAGACGGTTGATCCGGAAACATTAAATGACCAGAGTTCATTACCGTTATCACCATTAATCCCGTATACTATTCCCTGTGTCTCACCAAGATTGGAACCTCCCCCAACAACATCCGGGATTCCGTCACCATTTGAATCTTCGATTCCAATAACAGAATATTTTGATCCCGGAGTATAAAATTCCCAGATAGAATTACCGGTTAATCCATCAAGACAATAAATTCGTTGTGGACCTGTATAATCTTGATCATTTCCTGTTGCAGCCAGTACATCCGGAATTCCATCATCGTTATAATCATATTTTACATGAACCTGGTACACCCAGCCACCACCACCGTATTCGTGTGTATCATGGGTCCATATGATCTCTCCCGTAAGTCCGGAAAGAGCATGAATAGAACGGTCTCCCCATGCAGTTCCAATGATTATATCCATAAAATCATCGTTATTTATATCATCTATCATTGTTAAACCAAGCTGAGAATGAACCGAACCGATCTCATTTTCCCATAAGACATCAGCCGTTCCGGAAGAATTTCCATTAAAACAGCGAACGTAACCATCCTCCGAACTGATAATCACATCATCAATTCCATCTCCGGAAATATCTGAAATTGGAGTAATTGCTTTGGGGGTGTTATCATAACTCGTATTTATCTGAAATTGCCAGATCATCTGACCAATCGGGAAAGTCATTTCTTCTGCAGTTCCTGACAAACTAACACTTACAGGATTTTCATCAGGGTCATTACTGAAAATGTTCATTATCCCTTCAAAATTCGTTTCCGAAAAAGGACTGAACCAAACTCTTAAATTATATATTTCATTTGTCTGAATTGTTATTGGGAATGTTTCTGTATCTCCATAAAAAAACCATTCAGTATCAAATTGAACAGTGGAGATAATCAGGTTTTCCTCTCCCTGATTTAAAATTTCCACAAACTCACCTGTCACTGCTCCAACTCTGATGTTTCCGAAATTTATCTCAGTTGGAAAGACAGCAATATCCTGTTCCTGAAATATACCAAAACCATTTAAGGAAACATCTTCTTCCGGATTAACAGGATCATTTGAACTAATTGTCATTACCGCCGGAAATTCTCCATAGGAATCAGGTTCGAAATCAATAGCTAAATAAGCTGTTTCGTTGGGTAATATTATTAAAGGTGGTTGAAAAGTTGAACTGTATTGAGGAATTGAAAACACAACTGAATAAATTTCCAGATCGGCAGTTCCAGTGTTTGTTACCGGTAAGTCCGTTAAAGATTGTTCGCCAACAATTACTTGTTCAAAATTGAACTCATCAAAACCAAGGTTGATTCCCGGGGTTCCCTCTCCACCTAAATCCACCTTATAAAGTAAATCTTGTTGGTAGTCCTGTCCGTTGTCGCAATACCAGAGATAAGTTCCGTCAAAAACAATGCCGGCAGGATCGACTCCTTCGGAAGCATAACTTTCTATTAAAGAACCATCTTCGGTATCTATTTTGTAAAGAGCATCTCCCCAGTAATCCGCCATCCACAGGTAGTCGTTTTCCATACATAAATCCCAGGGTTGATTATCAGGAGCAGGAAAATCCTGCAGAATGTTTCCCAGGCTATTAACCTTGTAGATATGACCATCAGGGTCATAATAAGTTGCCACCCAGAAATTTCCGTTATCATAAGCAATTCCGGACATATAATGGTCGGGAAGATTGAATTGAGAGACAATATTTCCGGTCATATCCAGTTCGTAGGCAATCGCCGGATTTGATGAAGAACCGGGATGATCGGTAACCCAGAGATGACTTCCATCATACGTCATGCCAAAACAATCCTCTATCACTGGATTTGTGAATAAAAGCTGGTAACTTCCATCGGCGGGATCAATTTGATAGAATTCGTCCCCATTTGCCCCATAAATACCGCAGTAGAGATAGGTCCCATCAAATGCAAGTCCTGAAGCTCCTTCCGGGATCTGATAAGTAGCTGTAATAGTCCAATCCCTGGGTTGGGCTGCTGAAAGCGTTAAAATAAAAAAAATGAAGATCGACAAATAAATAATAGGTTTAATTAATCTCTCACTTATTGATATATTCATAAATTCCACACCTTAATATCTGTGTCATCTTTCAATTTTGTAATTAATAATTCTTCAGTCTTCTTATTAAAATCACACAGGTAAAAATTAAATGTCAAAATAAAGGGCAACAAGTAAAATCGCTGCCCCTTTCTATATTAATGTAGGTCCTATTTTAACAGCACCATCTTCCGTGTCTGTACAAACTCCCCAGCTTGTATCTGATATAGATAAACCCCTGCACTTACTAGTTTACCTTGATTATTGGTAGCATTCCATTGCACTGATTTGTAGCCTGCCGTTTGTTCTGTGTTTACCATAGTTTTGATAATCCTACCCATCATCCCACAAACAAAAAACCCCATCGGAAAAGCGAAATACTGAAAATGTCTTAATTATCACTATACTTTTCGGCACCTTTTTTTACCCACTTGGTTGCATTTTCAATCCCTTTATTGGTCAGGATCGTTTCTATGAAATCAGGGATCAAGGGCCCTATGCGCAGGGCAATTGAATATTCTACCCTTGTTTTTCCAGTATCTGCAGGAGATGTGTAGACCAGCCAGTATCCTGCAGAATCATCAAGATCGCTTTTTCGGCTATAGTCCAGCGTCCAGGTCAAACAGCCTTTCTCCGGCTGGTAATCATGCTTGATATAATATTGAACATTCATCATAAAAACGGAAATAGTAAAATCAACATAAATGTTCCTGCCTGCCGACATGTAGACTTCAGTACCGCTGATCTCCTGGATCCACTTTGGATACTGTTGGAAGTTGGTAATCACCTGCCATACGGTCTCCTGGCTGGCGGTCACATCAAAGATAGCCGTTCCACGATCGACATTATCGTGCCTGGTCTGTTTATAGACTGCCTGGCCTGATAAAAGCGCTGCTTGTTCTGCCGGGGTAAGCTCAGCTCTGCCGGGATCGATAAATTTGGTTATGATCCCCTGATGCGGGTGGGGAGTATTGGGGTCTGCAGCTGCTGCCATTTCCAGCAGTGTAGAAAAGATGATTGCATACATAAATTTCACTGGTAACCTGAATTTATAAAACCTATACCACAATAACTGCGCTTTTTATATCCTGACCTTTCCTGAACAAAAACCCGCTGGACGGGGTTCTTGATTAAAACCTATCCCTTGGGGTGGGGGTTATTTCAAAGGCGTTTCATTATTTTTTGATGGCATGTTGCTCTATAATATTAACTATCGAAGTCGAGACATTAGAATAATCATCTTGGATTAACCAGTGACCTGCATCTAATTCAATAAATTGATATTTACCTTTCATATATTTTCCTGTCATTTCAGCACCTCGTCTTCCAAGTGCCATATCTTTATTACCCCAAATTAATTGACTTGGAGTATATATATTACCCAATTCATTGATTTTTTTGTTATTCGATTTCGAGCCAATATTCGCCCGATACCAATTCAATGATGCTTTCAATGCACCCTCTCCTTTAAAAACGTGTAGATAGGCATCTATTTGTTCATCTGAACTTTTATTCCATATATTTTTTAGATTTTTATAATCACTAATTGAAAAATATAACTCTGGTATAAATGGCAATTTAAAGAAGCTTATGTAACGACTTTTCTTCTTTTGGTCTTTATCTGACTGCAGTGCTTGACCAAATGCACTTAAATGAGGCACAGACATTGCTGTCCAAGTTATTATCCTCTCAGGCTTAGTATATGTACTTGCCCAACCAATAGAAGCACCCCAATCATGACCTATTAAATGGAATTGTTTGAAATCAAATGAATCAGCAATAGAGAAAACATCTTGCACTATTTTTTCAATTTTATATTCATTTATATTATTAGGTCTTGCTTGTGGACTATAACCTCTTTGGTCTGGTGCTACCACTCTAAAACCTTTATCAGATAATAATTCCATTAAATCAACCCACATGTGAGAAGTCTCAGGCCATCCATGCAGCAGTATTATGCCATCTCCATTATTGGACAATCCTGATGTTCGACAGTTAAATATTAACTTACCAACATTGACTTCCACTATAGATACTTCTTTTCCCAAAATTAACCCAATAGATAATAAAAGTGTTATAATACGCTTAATCATTTCCAAATCTACCCATCATCATCTATACAAACAAAAACCCCCGCTAGTGCAGGGCACTTGCTTGAACGAAGCGGTTTCCTGAAATCTCACACGGATGTGAGTTTCAGGATGAGAACCAGCTAACCAGTGATGATTTGATCCGCGCTGAAGATGGCGTCAAAAAAGCGGGTTGTCGATATTTCGGTGACCTCCTTGGCAATCTGCACCATTTGCCAATGATGACCTGCTCTGTCTTCGCTGGGTTCTTTTATATTGTATTTGTTGAAACGCCAATAGGACGTCGCCACTGCCGCATATCGCACAAACAACTGCAAGCTTTCTTTTTCTATCTGTGCTAACGGCCTGACTTGCTGGTAACCATCGACCAAGGCGCGTGCCTTATCCAGATCGATCGTAATATCGTTTACGCAGGCACCCAATATGCCCATGCCCAATTCAAATATCAGATGATAATGACAGGCTTCTTCAAAATCGATAATGGCTTTGAATCCTCCCGGCATACCCGACAATGGGTCAAACAACAGATTATCATAAAACAAATCACCATGAATCAAACCGCGGGGTAAATTGGCCGAGATATGCTGCTCCAGGTAGTCGATTTCTTCGGCCAGCCAGGATTCATATTTGGCGTCAATGTTCAGACCCACAACCCTTGGGAAAAGTTGGCGTCCGTAAGGATGATTGGTCGGCAAATAATCCGGTGAGGGTATCTGATTCAATCGAGCCGCTTGTCTGCCGACTTGAGATAACATGGTTTCATCCAGTTGCTCAACAACCTGACCTTCAATGTAGTCTTTGAGCATCACTGGTTTGACCCCATCGGCGGTAGCGAAGGTGGTCAGGATATCGCTGTTCACTGGCGATATCAGACGATTACAAGGCACGTTGTGCGCTTCAAGCAACAACAGCAACTGGCCCATTTTAAACACTTCATCGAATTCTTTGTCATCACAAACCGTTAACACATAACTGGCTTGTTGAGTCTTCAGTATGTAGCTGGAGTTACCGCTGCCACCATCAAGCGGTGAAAATTCGATGATTTTCAGATCATAATTGTCAGCCAATGACTGGATGTCTTGTTGATTGAGTTGAGTATATATTGCCATTGGCGGGTTCTCGCATTTGTTGGAATATTTACAGCTGACAGTGTCCTAAATCAGTTCATTGCAATATATTTTTTCATAATTAAATCTACCCAACATCCCTCAAACAAAAAACCCCGCAGTAGTGGGGCTTTGTATTCAGTTACAATACTACTTCAAATCCTTCAAATTCAGGATGTCCTAAATATATACCTTGGTGCTGCCCTCCACTATTGTGTACGGCTCTGAATGCTTCTGATTTTTTCCAGTTTTCAAAATCATTTTTTGATTCCCATACACTATGTGACGCATATAGAGTATACCCATCATTTGAAGAGCCTTTAATAAGGTTGAATTGCCGAAAACCCTTCACACCCTCAAGATGCGTTTCCCTAGTTCTCCAAATTTCTTCAAAATCATCTTCTCTCCCTAAAGAGATTTTAAATCTGTTCATTGCAATATACTTTTTCATAATTAAATCTACCCATCATCCCACAAACAAAAAAGCCCCGTGAGGAGGCTATTTGAGCCAGAGGCGTTTCATTTAGTTGCGTTTACCATCTTTATCCAATTTCTTGACAAGTTTCTTTTGTTCTTCTTCTCGTTTTCTTTCTATGAAAGGTTTCTTATCTTTGGTTTTCTTATGTGGTTTGTGTTGATACTTCAATGGATAGGTTCTTTAATTTTATTAATAGAAATTGGTTGAAAACCAAATGCACCTTCAGGTTTAAATAATACATTCTTTCCATCTATAGTTGAAAATTCACCAAGATATTTTGTTTCATCTTTCAAAACTAATTTATCCTGTTCAACCTGCCCCCAAGCCAACCCAATAAATAGTAGTAATGTGATGCGGTTAATCATATCCAAATCTACCCATAATCCCACAAACAAAAAAGCCCGTGTGGAGGCTATTTGAGCCAGAGGCGTTTCATTTAATATGTCTTTGTATCACTTCTTTTTGTGAAGAATCAACTCATTAATCGAACCGCCATTACCGTTTCCTTGTGCATAATTATCGATTAGCTTTTTTAAGCTTCTTTTCTGCTTTTTTAAGTCTCTTTTCTGCTTTTTTTTCTTTTGCAGTTTTAGCAGGTGCTTTTTTAATTGCTTTTTTAGAATCTTGACCTTTTCCCATTTTTCATTCCTTGTTGTTTTCTTGAATTTATAAAAAATAACCCAATAATGCGGGTGAATCTTTTATTTTAAGGGTACTACCCCCCATTTGGTTTTTACAGGTTGAGATTTTGAGAGTAAGTTAGCATCTGATAGTGTTGATCATCATTCTGCAGAAATCTTTTCAATTGCAGTAATTGTGAACTTCGTCTCTTTACCCCGGATTTCAAGCGTAAAATCTTCATCAATCTTTTTCCCAACTATGGCTTGGCCAAAAGGTGAATGGATGGTTACAACCAAGGGATAAAGATCCAACTCAAATTCGATGGGACCTAATAGGTAATAGTCTTCGGCCTCATCTTTGCCCTCTTCACGGATTGTAACCTTATTGCCAAATCCTACCTTGTCGGTTTCAATTTCGATATACTCGATGATCTGGAATGGCGAATGGGTCTGCAGCAATTGTATCTTACGTACTATTAAACTCTGCGCCTCCCTGGCAGCGTGGTATTCCGCATTTTCCTTAAGATCTCCATGACTAGCTGCATCTCTAATCTTTAATGAAGTCTCTCTCTTTAATTTATCAAGAGATTTCATTTTCTTTTCCAATCCGCGGTGTGTATCCCGCAAAATCAAAGTCGCCATATTGACATTCCTATTATTGATCGGATTAAATAAATTGTTATGTATTCTCTATTATCTTGACAAAACAATCGGACTGACGTCCTGAATTGAGATAAATATTAATACTGAATTGAATAATTACAAAATGATTTGTGAAAATTTTAAGAGGCGGTTACCATAACAGAGACGTTACGTACTTGATGTATGGGAAACAAAAAACCCCACTAATGTGGGGCTTGATGTATCAAAAAATATATTAATTAGTCAGGAATTCCGCTACCACTATGTAATGGTGTAAAATCACCAGACTTCACTTTCCAATCTCCTTTTTCCTTAACTAAAACCTGACATACTCTTGTCCTATAATTACTTTTAGTAACTCCCCGGATTGTATAGGAGCCCACCAAATAATAATATGCAACAGCATATTTATCTTTTTCTAAAACATCAACTTCTATATATCTAGGATTAAAATCAAATTTATTACTTGCAACTTGATCTTTTGTTACCGCCTCAACAGTTGCATCTTGATGATACCAGAAGGAACCATTTGAATCACCATTCATCGTACCGTCTGAATGAAGTGTAGATACAAATTCACTCCAATTTTTATCATTTTGCAATTGCCAATGTCTTTCAATAAAATTATTTATATCAGTGATATCATCTGCGAAAGTGAATGAAGCCATTGTAATAATAGTTATTAATAGAT
>SCKN01000001.1 GCA_004124385.1 Fidelibacterota bacterium | reverse complement strand
ATGCCACATTAATTCAAGTCTGGCCTTACAGAATGTATTCCTCAGTTGATAATTCACAAATCTTTGTAGATAATGGTCTGACATACTCCAATGTTACCGCAAGAATTTATGATCCTAATTACCAACCGATCGAAAATCTTGAAGTAAGTTTCGAGTTACAGCCGGATGATATAGGGATTTTAACAAGTTCTTCTGCCTCTACTGATATAACCGGCACAGCAAGTGTCCAACTCATCGATACAGGAAATGCCGAGGATATTGGCCAAGTTACTATTTTTAGTTCTTATGAACATCCCTCGTTTGGGAGTTTGCAGGATTCCGTTATGATCTCAATCCTTCCATCAATTAATTTAAATCTATTATTATCGACTCAGCCTGTTGCATATGACTCAAATAATAATTTTATTAACGTCGGTGAAGATGTTTTAGGAAATTCAGCGTACACACTGGTTACAGCTCTTGTTCTATCAAATAACAATGAAGGAATAGAAAATTTAGAAGTACAATTTTCAGCCACTCTGAACGGAGAAACTTTTGGCTCATTTGATTCACCAATATCATTAACAAATGATGACGGGTACGCTTTAGCCGTTCTGGATGATGGAAACTCCTCAGGCAGTAATATCAAAATAACAACAGACATTAATGGTGTAATTTCAAAAACTGTTTCCATTGAAATAATTGATGCCACATTAATTCAAGTCTGGCCTTACAGATTATATGTTTCTGTAGACAGTTCGCAAATTTTCATCGATAATGGTCTGACATACTCCAATGTTACCGCAAGAATTTATGATCCTAATTACCAACCGATCGAAAATCTTGAAGTAAGTTTCGAGTTACAGCCGGATGATATAGGGATTTTAACAAGTTCTTCTGCCTCTACTGATACAACCGGCACAGCAAGTGTCCAACTCATCGATACAGGTAATCCGGCAGACATTGGTCTCGTAAGCATAATAAGTTCATTTGAACATCCTTCTTTTGGTCATGTGAAGGATACAGTAGCTGTTTTTATTTCTTCACCAAGCAATCTGAACCTGACACTAACGACCTTACCCATTGGTATTGATCAACAAACTGTCGTCGGAGAAGATGTCGTTGGAGAATATGCATATACTCTAGTAACTGCACTATTAAAAGATCAGGATGGTAATCCTGTTGCAGGAAAGGTAATTAGTTTTAACAGTAGAGTTAATAATCAATCTTCAGGATCATTCAACGTCAGTTCTGGCACAACAAACAGTCAGGGAATGGTGGTTGTCTATTTTATAGACTCTGGATCCGCTGTTGATGTATCAGGAACACCAGCTTATGAGGGAGTTATCGTTACAGGATATTATTCCAATGATGTCACAGCCTCAGATGGGTTCAATGTTTATGAGTCGCGAAACGATGTGTGGCCCTATAACTTAATTTTATTTTCTGATACAGATGTAATAAATCTTGACGGTGGTCAAACAACAGCCACGGTAACAGCACGCCTCTTGAACAACCAGAATGACCCAGCGAAATTTGTTGAAATAGCATTCGATGCTACTAAAGGATTTATTGATGCAACAGGAATCACCGATTCAACAGGATTGGTTGATGTCACTTTTTCTGATCTCGGAAATCCAGAGGATGTTGGTGTAGCGAATATTGATGCTAGTTTTGTACATCCAGCGTTTGGAGAAATCACTAATAACATCCAGATAACTATTGTGGACACCGCTTATTCAGGTACACCTGCCTATCTGGAAATACCTTCCTCCTACCCGGATGAAATAATGGTTGCTGGCGGGGGTGGTTTGGAATCTACGCAGATTTGTGCACGAGTGTTTGACGAAAGTGGCGTACTGGTTGATGAGCCGGTCAGCGTTACCTTCACTTTAGGTCCGAATATACCCATAGGCGCCAACATCAATAACATCGGACCAATAGATTCTTCCTATACAGCAGACGGTGAAGCGTGCATTTCATTGAACAGCGGTACAGGTCCCGGTCCCGTTCGAGTAACAGCCGCAGTTACCACAGAATCTGGAGAAATAATCTCAGCAACAGAGGTGCCTGTTATCATTGCAACTGGCCCACCTTATTATATTGAACCAAACTACGATCCGGGCGCCACAATTCCAATTGGTGGTGGCGCTTATCAAACGGAAGCTGCAGCAATGGTTTACGACTTGTGGTATAATCCTGTTGCTGACAGCACCTATGTTTACTGGTCAATTGATCCGGTACCGCCCGATACGGTGATTGATGCATTTGTTGAAGGAGTCAGTTTCACACACAACGAAAATCTCAATGGCGACAGTTATTCAGGAATGGCATTCACAACTATCATCTATTCCACCGATGCTATTGCTCATTTCGGGTATGTCACTGCACTTACTTTCGGTACAAACGGTGACACCGTCATGGCACGTATCAATGAAAATGAAGGTGAAACAAATATGACATTCGTGCCTGGAACATTGGTGTTAAGTGCGGCATCGACTTATGTTGACTTCACTGCTTTAGGAGCATCCTCCACTACTATAAATATTACTGGTACACTCCAAGATTTTTACGGTAATCCGGTAGCTGAAGCGCCCATTGTTTTGAATGCTCCCGGCGCATCAAATATATATTGGCCATCTTCTCCCTTTGTAAATAATGTAGGAAGGACAGATGAAAATGGTCAAGTAACGTGGGTTGTTGAATATAATATTGGTGTATGTGCTTGGATAGTCGGTACTGATGATCCTGCCCAATACGAAGACTTTACATCCAGTATAACGGCTACATTATTAATTGCTCAATCAATCACCAGCGATCCGATAGATATTTTGCTAGTCAGAACGCCTACAGGTCCTTGATGATGGCTGAATTCAATCCTCAATTTTCTAAGATTGGCGAAATCCTGATTCATCTAGAAAAAATAGATGAGTCTCAACTGAATCGTGCATTGGCAGAGCAATCCAAATCCGGTGAAAAGCTAGGAGCTACATTGATGCACAGCGGTGCGATTACAGAAAATGATTTGGTAACTGTTTATGCGATGCAGTTAGGTTATCAAGCAATCGAAGAAGATAACTTATTCAAAGCAGATTTGGATGTAGTAAAGCTGATCCCTGAAGATTTTGCACGGGAACATAGCCTTTTGGCTTTAGCTAAATCCAATTCCACAATTCAAGTAGCTATGGAAGACCCTGAAGACTTGGTTGCTATTGATAATCTGAAGCGTCTAACAAAACTGTCTCCGGTTGTTGTGGTTGCCGGTTCTACAGCGCTTCAGCGTGCAATGGATGAGTTATATGATAAAATTCGTCAATCGGGTGAAGTGGAAGATGTGTTTGAAGACATCAAAGTCATTTCCGGAGATGAAGATGATGCAGAAGAAGTAGATCTTTCTCCCGATAAAGTTTCAGCTGAAGATGCTCCAATTGTAAAATTGGTAAATCTGATTTTGCAAGAAGCCATTAAAGAAAGAGCTACTGACGTTCATATAGAACCACAAAGTAAAATTGTGAATGTACGCATCAGAATTGATGGTGTATTACAAACGATTATGACTCCCCCTAGCACGTCTTTAAGTGGATTGGTGACACGAATTAAAATTCTATCTAAATTGAATATAGCCGAACGTCGCTTGCCGCAGGATGGCCGTTTTACCATTAAAGCAACAAATCGTGAAATTGATGTTCGTGTATCTATTTTACCTACGGTGCATGGGGAAAAAGTTGTTATGCGGCTTCTAGATAAGTCCGCATTCTCGTTTAATCTAAGACGCCTTGGCTTTGAGCAAGATATGTATTCCATTTTTAAACGTGTCATTGCTCAACCGTATGGCATGGTTGTGGTTTCCGGTCCGACAGGTAGTGGTAAAACAACAAGTTTATATGCTTCTCTACAAGAAATTAAAAGCGAAGGTATAAATATTACAACTGTGGAAGATCCTGTTGAATATCAAATGGATGGCGTTAATCAGGTGCAAACACATGAAAAAATAGGCTTATCTTTTTCTGCTTCTTTACGTTCAATATTGCGTCAAGATCCGGATGTATTGCTTATTGGTGAAATCCGCGATGAAGAAACGGCAGATATTGCGGTGAAATTTTCACTCACGGGGCACTTGGTCTTTTCTACAGTCCATGCAAATGATGCTGCTTCAACAATAACGCGTTTACTCGACATTGGTGTAAAACCATTTTTGGTTGGTTCCTGTTTAAATCTTGTAATGGCTCAACGTTTAGTACGGACTATTTGTAAAAATTGTAAGGAATCGTATACACCTACAAAAGAAGAATTGGAAATGATCGGCTTGGATCCCTCCAAAGTAAAAGGTAAAGAGATTTTCAAAGGAAAAGGGTGTAGTCATTGCAGAAATACGGGTTACCATGGACGAACGGGAATTTTTGAGTTGATTCTAATGTCAAGAGTCATACGTGGATTGGTATTTGAAAATGCGAATGAAGATGTCATTCGTCAAAAAGCATTGGAAGAAGGTATGGTCTCTCTCCGAGATAATGGTATCCGAAAAATTTTTGCAGGTGAAACATCGATTGCCGAAATATTACGTTCAACTTTTGAGGATTTTTAGTGCCGGTTTTTTCCTACTTAATTAAAGATAATGCCGGCTCACGTCGCGAAGGTGAATTGCGTGCAGACAGTCTTGATTCAGCCATGCAAAAGTTAGCGGCTAATAATCAAATTATAGTCAATCTTCAAGAAGTAGATACAAGTTGGGACTTTATAGGCCCATTCATAGATGAACTAAATCTTTCATTAGAACGGTTAAAAAATCGAATTCCATTAAGCAGTCTTGTATTTTTCACCCGGCAACTAGCCACGATGTATTCTGCTGGTTTAACACTAGAGAGATCTATTAGTGGACTGGCTGTTGAAGAAAAGCATCGTCGGTTCAAAAAAGTCTTACTCAATGTGAGTGAAAATATCCGGAAAGGATTATCTTTATCTGAATCCATGAAAAAACATCCTGGTGTTTTCAATAATTTATATATTGCACTGACCAAAGCTGGAGAAGTGAGCGGTAATTTGAATGAAATTATGATCCAGTTAGCTATTTATTTAGAAAATCTGGATGATGTTCGACGAAAAGTTCGTTCAGCCATGACCTACCCAATCTTTATGGTTGTATTCCTTTTTGCAATGATGGCAGGAATGTTTATTTGGATTATTCCACAGTTTACAGATGTCTATGCACAACTCGGAGCAGACTTGCCTGCAGCAACGCAAACAATGGTTGCGATTAGTGAGTGGGTGAGTTTTCATTTTGGTACGATTCTTTTATCCGTATTTGGCTTTACGTTTAGTATTTGGTTGCTGTCCAAAACACAGCGGGGTGGGCTTATTATTGACACGATTAAGTTAAACAGTCCTGTTTTTGGTCCCTTGGTAGAACAGTCTATTTTGAACAAGTTTTCAAAGACTGCAGGCATTTTAATTGCTGCCGGCGTACCGGTTATTGATTCAATGAAACTAATGAAAAAAATTGTAGAGAATCGTGTGTATGAAGTGGCTGTTATGGAAGCGACAGAATATATTCGTGATGGTTTTAATATTAGCACTGCTTTACGGCGTACAGAGCGGTTTCCATCTATTTTATTGCAATTGACAGCTACAGGTGAGGAAACTGGTGAATTAGCTTCACTTTTGGATAATGCTGCAGACTATTATTATAAACAGGTTAATGCCCTTGTAGAGCGTATGACAACGCTTATTGAACCATTGCTTATCTTAATGGTCGGTTTAGTCATCGCCGTCATGGTTATTGTAACATATTTACCAGTATTCTATTTAGGATCAGCCCTGCAGGAGGGTTTATAATGACGTGGCTTCCTGTTCTATTAATATTTTTTATAGGTGCTATCGTGGGCAGTTTTCTAAATATGCTTATTTATCGCTTGCCTATAGATGAATCTATATGGAAACCAAGGTCGCATTGTCCAATGTGTAAAAAAACGATTCAATGGTTCCGAAATATTCCACTTGTGTCATTTGTTATTCAGCAAGGCAAATGCGCAGCGTGTAACGAATCCATTTCCTGGCAATATCCAGTTGTGGAATTTATTACTGGAAGTATTTGGGTCATTTGTTTTTTGATTTTTGTCCCAATGCATGCAGCAATGACTGCTTTGTTTTCATCCGTTTTGATTGCATTAGCGTGGATTGACATGAAAACTATGATGATACCGTTATCATTAATAATTTCAGGAATTGTCGTGATTGTAATGAGCGTTATTATGGGAACTCTTAAATGGAAATTCGTTTTATGGGGTGCTTTTGCAGGTGTTTTTGTACCATTAGTAATGATGGGAATAACATACTTTATGACACGTCGGCAAGGCATGGGCTGGGGTGATATTCAATTGGGTCTGATACTCGGAGCATGGCTTGGACCATGGAATATGGCACTTACATTATTTCTAGCAGCCCTTTTGGGTATTATTGCCTGGCTGGGTATTTCTATGAAAAAAGGATTTGATCGAAATCGTCCTTTACCATTTGCGCCATATCTAGTCATCAGCGCAGTGACAATATTTTTTCTGGAATCCAATATTGGGTTTTGGTTTGATCACTTTCTATTACTATAAATAAACACGGAATAAGAATGAAACAATCGTATTTACGTTTAATGCTAACTCTAGCTATGGGTCTTTTCAGTGTGTTACATGGTGCAGCAGGGAATGAAACGATGCAAGGATTTTCATTGAAATCAACCGTGAAAGGTGATCATGTATTACAATTCAGTATACCTGAATATGATATGGAAGATATCACGTTGAATGGTCAAACTTTCAAGCGCCCTTTTATAAATGGTGCTGGCCAAATGTCTCTGGTAGGAAATCCTGAATTGCCTGTATTAACTACGTTTTATGCGGTTGATCCAGGAAAAACATATAGAGCACAGGTAAATATTATTTCCTCTGAATTTGTTGAAAATGTTGATTTACTTCCTTTGCAAACATGGGAAAATGTGACGACAGATGAGATTGTCAGTTTTAAACGTAATGTAAACACATATACAAACTTAACTGCTTACCCTGAAAACCTGGGAGTTGTGTCTGAAACTCAAACATTTCGTGATTTAGAAATTGTGACTGTTTCATTTACTCCTTTTCAATACAAACCTCTTCAGAAAAGACTAGAAGTAATTACATCTGCAGAAATTGAATTAGTCGAAATAGGTTCTGTTGAAGATAATTCACTCCGACCGGCAAAACGATCCAGAGTTTTTGAAAAACTTTACAGATCTATTGTTGTGAATTATGATCGTTTCATAAGTGCCGAAGAATATCAAAAGCCATCAATTCTTTACATACTTCCAAGTAATTCTTCTAATATAATGTCGACACTTAACTCATTATTTAACTGGCGTCATAAAGCAGGATATGTCGTTAATACTGTTTCGATAAGTACGACTGGTTCTTCTGTATCAGCCATAAAATATTATATTCAAAATGCATATGAAACTTGGACAGATCCACCAGAATATGTTGCATTGGTTGGGGATGCATCCGGTTCATATTCAATCCCAACTTATTTCGAAAATTGGAGTGGCTATAATGGTGAAGGCGATTTTCCATATAGTCAATTGGATGGGACTGATCTTTTCCCGGAAGTTTTAATCGGTCGTATTTCATTTAGCAGTACAACTGAATTGGCAACTATTATTAATAAGACCATTCAGTATGAAACAAATCCTTATATGGGTGAAAATTGGTTTACCCGTGCTTGTGTGGTTGGCGATCCTTCAACATCTGGGATTTCCTGTATTATTACGAAAGAAGCGACTAAACACAATTTAGAAGAATTGGGCGGATATGATGATGTTCGCACAGTGTATAACTCACCATTTCCAAGCCAAATGGTTAATAATCTGAACGATGGTTTAACCTTTTTTAATTATCGTGGTTATTGGGGTGTAAGTGGTTTTACAAATGGAAATATTAGTGGTTTAAATAACGGCTTTAAGCTATGTATCGCAACAGTCATTACCTGTGGCACAGGTTCCTTTTCATCTGGAACATCAATGAGCGAAGCATTTATTCGCGCTGGAACTCCATCACAACCTAAGGGAGCCGTTGCTGCTGTCGGTACGGCAACACTGGGTACGCATACAATGTTCAACAATGCTGTAGATATGGGCTTCTATTATGGCGTATTCGCGGATGGTTTGGAAACACCATCAGCTGCCTTGGTAAGAGGTACATTACACTTATATCAAACCTATCCATCCAACCCCAATAGTTTTGTAAGTACGTTTACTCATTGGAATAATTTAATGGGTGATCCGGCACTACATATGTGGACAGCAGTGCCTCAAAGTTTTTCAGTAACATATGATAATAGTTTAAATCGCGGTACAAACTTTATTGATATACATGTTAACGCTAGTGATGGCGATGACATGCAGGGCGCATTAGTAACTATTTTAAAAGGCAGTGACGAAGTATTTGAATCGGGCTATACAGATGCTGCCGGTAATATTACATTACCGATCAACTCATTTGCGGTAGGCAATATGTCCGTAACTGTTACAGCAAAAAATTATATTCCCCATCAAGGGATGGTTCAAATTAGCAATCCAGAAGCAAATGTAAATATCCTTGCAAACCTGGTTATAATTGATGATGATGGGAATGCCCCGTCAAACGGAAATGGTGATGGCGTGTTAAACAGTAGTGAAGTTGTAGAGCTTACAATCCCGATTCATAATTATGGTACATCATCTGCAAGTGGCATCACCGGAACGCTATCTGCAAACAGTGACAATGTAACAGTAACTGTTAGTACTATTACTTACGGCGGACTCGATTCCAATGAAACGTATTATCCAACGGATCAATTTGTTGTTGAGTTAGATAATAGTGTTGTTGAAGGTCAGGATGTAGAGTTAAGGTTAATACTGGCGGATGATAATAACAATTCTTGGGAAGGTATTTTGACATACAATACAGCCGGATCATATCTGGATGTTGTAAGTGTAACGGTAATTGATGGTGGAGATGGTGTTTTAGATCCTGGAGAAACAGCTCAACTTCAATTTTCATTATCCAATTCAGGATCTGTTAATGCTACGAATGTAATGGCATTTTTGAATACCAATTTACCTGCGTTGGAAATAACGGATGAAAGCAGCGTTTGGGGTACGATATTAGCCGGTCAAATGTCGAACAGTACAGATCATTTTACTGTGACTGCTGACGAATCATTACTCCCGGGAACGATGGCTCATTTATTCTTAACCATTACCGGCGGTGATGGATTTGAAATTACGCGTCCGTTTACATTGCAAATTGGAACTGTTACTGTAACAGATCCTTTAGGTCCTGATGAATATGGTTATTATATCTATGATAGCGGTGATCAAATTTATTCCAATGCACCATTTTATAACTGGATCGAAATTGATGATCGTTACGGCGGTAACGGTTCCCAGATAGCCGTCATAGATAATGGTAATAATGGAGATGATGTTACTCATTTGACATTACCATTCATGTTCCGGATGTATGGACAGGCTTATGGACAGATTACTGTGTGTTCCAATGGCTGGATTGCCATGGGACATACATCTATGCAGTCATTCAGGAATTATCCTCTTCCGGGAGCAGGTGGTCCATCACCAATGATTGCAGCATTCTGGGATGATATGATTACATCTTCAAATGGCCGTGTATACAAATATTATGATGCTGCAAATCATCAATTTATTATTGAATGGTCTCGTTTAAGGACGTACGATAATAACAGTCTGGAAACGTTTCAAGTAATATTGAGGGATCCAGCTTATTACTTTACCCCGACGGGTGATGGTGAAATTCTAATTCAGTATAAAACATTTAATAATACGACTACAGGAAATTATGGATGGGGCCAAGTTCATGGTGCATACTGTACAGTTGGTATCGAAGATGCAACTGCGACAAAAGGCCTGCAGTATACGTTTAATAATCAATATCCCACTGCGGCAATGCAGTTGGATGATGAAACAGCTATACTAATCACAACCCGCGGTTCTGATATCCGTATGCGTGGTGATGTAAATCAAGATGGCTTGTTAGATGTGACAGATGTCCTAATATTAGTTGATTATATTATTGATCAGGATACAGCTAACTTGAATCCGTATTTGGCTGATGTGAATCAGGACGAAATCATTAATATTTTGGATATGATTGGTATTATTTTGATCATAATGGATTACTGATTATTCTGGATGATGTTATATGCCGTTGACACCAATATACATTCTGGGTGTTCTTATACTCATTCTCCTATTAATTGGAGCAATCGAATTTTGGCAGCACCAGCGGAGTTTGGATGCAATTCCACTCCGTATCCATGTTAACGGTACTCGAGGTAAATCTAGCGTTACACGTTTAATTGCAGCCGGTCTTCGTGCCGGGGGAGTACGGACATTCGCCAAAACAACCGGTACAGCTCCTCGAATTATTGACTCGCAAGGAAACGATCGCATTATCCATCGATTACGCTCCGCATCCATCGGAGAGCAAGTGCGCCTAATGCGCTTTTTTGCACAAGAAAAACCGGATGCTGTCGTTATGGAATGCATGGCCGTACAACCTCAATATCAATGGATTTCCGAACAGCAAATGGTTAAATCACATATTGGTGTCATTACCAATGCTCGCCCGGATCATTTGGAAGAAATGGGACCAACATTAGATGATGTACGACTTTCTTTAGCAAACACGATTCCATTTAACGGTAAAATGATTTTGGGGGAAAACGATATTCTAGAAACCATTGCGCCTGTTGCAAAATCTCGAAATACTGTTTTAACTGCAGCAGATGAATCAACAGTACAGGAAGATGATTTGAAAGATTTTTCTTATCTCGAACACCCTCAAAATATCGCTGTTGCACTGGAAGTATGTGTAGAAGCAGGAGTTGATAGGAAGACAGCGTTGGATGGCATGAAAAAAGTTAAACCGGATTTGGGTGCTTTGGTGGTCCACAAACTGGATTTTGGTAACGGTCCTATTTTATTTGTGAATTCCATGGCAGCAAATGATCCTGTTTCCACATTACAAATTTGGAATTTTGTAGAACGGCGTTATCCTGTAGAAGGTGAAACGTGCATTTATTTGAACAGCCGAAAAGATCGACGCAGCCGCACACGACAATTATTGCAATTGATTTATGAGGATATTAAACCGGATCAATCCATCGTGCGCGGTCAAAAAGTGGATTCAATGGTAAAGCATGTGGAATATCATTCGCCACAAACGAATTCAGTCGTAATTGAAGAAACAGAATTAATGAGTAAGACGATTAAGCAATTCGAATCGCTGCCCAAAGATTCGCTTTTATTTGCCATGGGTAACCAAGTGGGGTTTGGGCAAGAGTTGGTCGATAAATTAATGGAATATAAAGTTTAAAAATGATTGAAATTACCATAGGACTGGGAATTGCCTTCAGCCTGATTTTATCTGAAACATTGGGTGTTACAGCTGGTGGAGTCATTGTGCCTGGTTATATTGCTTTGTATTTGCATCAACCGGACCAAATTCTCATGACATTTCTAGCAGCGATTGTTGTTATTGGAATCGTAAAGTTTTTGAGCAATTACATGTTTATTTACGGCAAACGTCGTTTAGTCTTGACCTTGCTTTTGGGATTTATTGCCGGTTATATTTCGCGTAATCTTATTTTTTCTCCGCTGGATACGTTTTCGTATGCTGTGATTGGGAATATTATTCCTGGGCTCATTGCCAGTTGGATGGACAGGCAAGGTGTGACCCGGACAATATCTGTCATATTGATAACCGCTGTTTTAGTTAAACTACTGGTTATGCTGTTATCGGGAGGACAGTTGGATGTCTGATCAATATTCTAAACCATTTATTCCTGTTATTCAAAAAACATCATCATTGGTCATTATGGCATTAATCGCTATAGCTGCATTTACGATGGCATTCTTTTCCCGCGTAGAAATCATTTCTGAAACGTACGAAACCAAAGTAAATGCAGCTGGTCAAATGGCAAAAGCCATGGAGATGCTAAAAGAAGTTCGTTTGGAAAAAGGTGTATTTGTGGATATTGAAAATGATCCCAACGAAACAGGATTGGTTGGTTCGCAATTCAGTTTAACCACCACAGATGAAGGTGACCTTGATGCAAAATTAACTACATTGGATCCCAATTTTTCCGCCGCCATGGTGGAACTATTACATCAAGCTAAATTACAGTCAGGAGATTCGATTGCAGTTATGCTCACCGGTTCCATGCCAGGAGCCAATATGGCCATGCTCATTGCCTGTGATGCAATGAATATTCATCCTGTAGTTATAACATCCATCGGTGCGTCCCAATGGGGAGCCAATGATCCGGACATGACCTGGCTGGATATGGAGAAATTATTATTTGAAAATGGATTTATTTCTACACGATCCATTGCAGCATCCATTGGCGGACGGAATGATCAAGGCAGACTGTTGAGCCCCAAAGGCCGTGAATTGATCACCGATAATATTTCCGAGCATGGAATGCCATTGATCAAAGGTGAAGGCCTCCGGGATAATATTCAAAAGCGCATGGTACATTTTGGGAATAATAATTACAAAGCAGTGGTGAATGTGGGTGGTGGTGTAGCCAGTTTAGGAACGAGCTTTAATTTACGTTTACTTCCACCGGGAGTTGTTTATCGAAACGATATTGAAGCCATCTCGCGAAAAGGAGGAATCGAAGGGACTGTCGTTAAATTTGTAAAGCAGAATATGCCTCTGATTCACGTTTTAAATATCCAAAAATTAACTGAAAATCTGGGCATGCCCTTTGCGCCGATTCCACTTCCTGAAATTGGCCTGGGTTCTTTATATGCTATTCATAAATACAATTTAAACATCACATTTATTTGTCTATTGATCATCGCTGGGATGGTCATTGGCGTGGGCTGGAAAAGTCACCAGCAAATTAAACAACGCATGATGGAGCATGAGCCGGACAGTGTATTATAGAATTGCATTTTTATTTTTATTCAGTTTCTCCATTTTGTCCGCAGAACTGCTTATACCAACTGCCGGCGGAGAAGAAAAGGAAATTTTGAAGATCGCCGGGAAACGTCGTTTATATACGATCGTGAAAGAAGCAGCGGTCGTGTATCAGGTTCATGGCCCTGCGAGGATCGAACTCATTGCCCGCTATCCATCACCGAAAAAATCAAGGAAAAGCCAAGCGTTTTCATATCATGTTACCATTGACGATGAAGATCCAATTAGCATTAACCACAAATACGAGATCCGGAAGTCTATCCGTTCAGTTCAGCATCCCAGTCATTATTATACCTATTCCGGAAATTATTTCATCAATGTTGAAGCCGGTGACCATACACTCACGTTTACTGCTGATGAAAAGCAAAATTATCCTGTTTTACTACGCGTTATTAAAAAAGATTTTGAGACAGCAAAAAAAGGTAAAAGGGAACTCCAACCTATGGTTTTTCAGTCCAATAGGATTGTGCAAGCTGGAGGGAAAGATATTTCCTATTTTGAATTGAATCATGGCCGACCACTGCAAGTGGAAGTGCAAGGACCCAAAACATTGCGCATTTTTTCGCGCCTAATGTTTTTACCACAAATGGGAGAAGAAGAGAGCTATCGATTACGGGTTAAAAGCGGGTCTAAAGTCTTGGGCACTTATTTTATGTCCACAGAACAATCAACAACTGCAACTATTAAAGATTTACCGGATAAAGTTCCGGGGAAATGGCGCACATGTGAGATTGAAATACCCAAAGGAAAACACATTATTTCTGTTGAATTGGTTGAAAAGGATCGAAGTATTTTGACTCGATTCCAAGAGTATAAATGAAATTACTTATAATTTTATTTACGTCACTCCTTTATGGACAAAATGTGATGAATTATCTGAATTCACCCATTAAGTGGACGGTGGGATTGACCAACGGCTACGATAATAATGTATTACGTTTGAGTGAAATAGAGAAAAAAGATGCAGCGCTAGACGAAAGTATCATGGGCAGTACAGAAACATTCGATTCCCATTATGCTCGTTTTTCGTTGAGCGGACTGAAAAAGATCCAACTTGCGGACAGAAAAAAACAGATCCAGTTTTATGCCAAAGGAAATATATCCAACTATACACAGAACGAAAATCGCCGTTACTGGAGCGGAAATCTGAAAGCAACCTACCGCTGGGGATCCTATCGCAAACTTGAATACTCCATTCGCCATTTAGACAGCTATTATATCCGTCATTACATCGATCGCGATGTTTCGACTGACGAATTAGCATCCTGCAGCTTTACGGATCGGGAACAGCGTATTCTCGTTTCTTATCCTATTAAAAGGCGTTTATGGACATCAGGATTTGTGAGTTATACTCAGCGCTATTTTGATAAACCATTTACGGAATTCGATCTGGATATTGTTACAACTAGCATGAAAATCAGTAAGAAATTTCGTGGTTTCGGAACGATAGCAATCGAAGGAAAATACGGCATTGCTGACAATATCACATTCGGCAAAACAGCCAAAGCCAGCGATTTGGATCGGTCCTACAAACATTTTGAATGGTATATCCCTGTGAGTTACAGCCAAGGAATTGGCGTGCTGGATGAAGTGGGTATATCATTACGTCTGGATATCCGTCTGTATGGAGCAGAAACAATGGGTGATCCCCTCCACAGCGGACGAAGCCATGAAGAGGTCAAGTGGGATATTTGGGGAGAAAAAGAACTGTCGGAAAACCTGACGTTAAAAGCATCGTTACGTTACAGAAAACGAACAACACATTCCCAATTTGATTGGGTATCTGAATTAAAAACATTTGATCAGGTTCTGGCCTGGGTCATTCTTGAGTGGGATATGATTTATGACCGTTATTAATAGTAGTATGAAGCACCTGATTTTACTCTTAATAATTGCCTCTGTTTTCAGTTGTATGGAGCCGGATACTGAAGACTTGTGGACATTGAATAAATTAGCCCACGTGGATACAGAAGGCTACTGCCGTGATGTGTTCATTTCCGGTGATTCAGTATTTGTAGCAGCCGGTCAGGCCGGCATACAGCTCTGGGATATTTCCACCATCACAGCACCTACATTGGTTTGGAAAAAATCCCTATCAGAACTGGGTGTGAACAAAGAGATCTCCCAAGTGGAATATGAACCTTCCATACAGCAATTGTTCGTTTTGGAAAGCAATGAACGACCCATCCATTTGGATCTGTCCAAAGGTGACACTGTATTTGTTGTGGGTCAGTTTTCCAGCGAAAAGACCAAAGAATTTCGTATGATAACCCATAACGCAAATTCTTTCACGTGTTATGCAGCTGATAATGATGACGGACTAAAAACAAGCACATTTGAATTCGACTCCAGCTTTGGCTTATGGTTCAATACATCCGGAGAGGAAATTGCAAGTGTGGGCAATCCAAATGGGATTGATATATATGAAAATGAGATCGTAATGACTTTGGACCAATTGGGGATCGAAGCGTTTCATAATGAAAACGGGCTCATTACCAGCTCATATCATATAGATTTAGAAGGGAATTCTCGTGCTGTAAGCATGATTAATGGCGGGGAACTATTTGTGGCCAGCGAAGAAGCCGGAGCATTCAGGTTAGCCACAGGTTTTTCTTCGCAATGGGAAAATAAGGTTCAATTTGCCAAAGATCTTTTTGTGACACATGTAACGTCAACTAATAATCAAATAGCTGTTTCATGTGCCAGTAATGGGCTTGGTTTATACGAAGCAATGCAACCCAGCGCTGTGGAGGAACGGGGAATTCATGACATTGGTTATGTGTACCACAGCAAATTTTCTAACGGCTACCTTTTTGCCGCCTCGAGAGAAGGATTGCAAATATTTGAAATTGATGAATAAAGTCGAATAATGAAAAAACATATTTTAATTAGTTCACTCCCGATCTTAATCCTAATCCTTATTCTTATTTTAATCCCAATCCGAGCCAATGCCCAGGAGACACTGTGGGAATCTAATGGCATTCCCATTAGACAAGGAGTGCATATTGAATGGCAAAGAACTGTGTGCCCCGGAGATAATGGGTCGGCCATATTTGTTTGGTCAGATACCAGAAATGGGTCTCGAAATGTTTTTGCTCAAAAAGTGAATTCCAACGGGAATTTTCTGTGGGGTACGGATGGCGCAGCCGTAACTGATCTTCCCGGACGGCAGGAAGATCCTGTTGCAATTGCTGATGGCAGTGGTGGAGCATTTGTTGCTTGGGTGGATTATCGTTTTGAAGAAGAAGGAGATATTTTTATTCAACATGTAGATAATAACGGCAACCGTCTCATGGATGATGGTGGCGAATCACTTGCACGTGTTGATGGACGACATTTAACCATCAATATGTGCACAGACAGTTCTGGTGGTGTATTTGTTACATGGCAGGATAAACGCAATCTTTTGGATGATGATATTTACGGAACACACGTTTCTGAAAGTCATGATATTGTTGCTCCGGGAACGGGAGTAGCCATAATAGAAATGAATGGAAATCAAGGCGCCAAGAGTCTGGAATATGCGGGAAATGGTCAAGCAACATTGCTCTGGACAGATACTCGCAGCGGTGCCGGAAATGATATTTATGGTCAAAAGATTAATATGGATATGTCCAAGATTTTTGACGATGGAGGTTTACCCATCGCAGTTACATCTGAACTGGAGACCAAACCGCGGACAACGTATATGACAAACGACACATCCTTTGTTATTTGGCAATCGGGCACAGAATCATCCGATATATATTTCAATTTCTTGACCAGCAATGGACTGGTTTTTTCAGATCCAATTGTTATTTCCACTTTTAGTTCCAATAAAAAAGGTCCCCGAGTAAAACGCAATGACGCCGGTGATGTATTTGTGCAGTGGATAGATTATCGCGCTGATACGACCAACGGTAATCATTATTATCAAAAAATCACCAGTGGTGGTGTTCGCGCATGGAGTGATGATGGGGTCCAATTAGATAGTGATGGAGATGATCACCATGCTCGCTTTGTGGGTAATGCCTCTGGTGGTGCTCATATCTTCTGGGAACGGGGGACATACCCTGAGGTGGATATCATTTATCAAAATATTCAAAGTGATGGTTCATTAGGGCAAACAACTCCGATTTATGTTTCCGATGCAATTGGGTATCAATCCATGCCGATTGCAGTTTATGACTATTCTTATGGAGCTTATGTGATCTTTGCTGATCGGGAAAACGGCAGTATTGACATTCGCACACAAAGAATTGCTGGTGGTCAAACAATATTTGAGGATAATGGTATATTGGCCATGGAGGGTCTTGATGGTGATGTGAATTATGTTTCTTCGTTTTATACAGGCGGATTAGATGAGGAAGTCATTTTAAACTGGATAGATAATCGAAATAAGAAAAAATTGTATGGTAGTATAGTCGATGCTGATGGAGTCAAAGATTCATGGCAGGATGGTGTGCAATTAGCTGGATATGAAATTCTTATAGAGGAACTCGAAAACGAACCTGTGAGTTTCTTTCAAAATGAAACTCATTTAATTACAGCCAATTTTGATGGTTCCACAGGAGCAAAGTTGATACGATTAAACCGCTATGATACAGATTTTAATACCACTTGGGGTGATTCGGGTATTTATGTATATGAAAGTATTGCTGAACAACGGAGAATTCACATTCTTCCCCTTCTAAACGGGAATAATTTTTGCGTATTCTGGTCTGAAATAAGAGATGAATTTGAATACGATATTTTCATGCAAGTTTTTAATCAAAATGGTGAGTCATTTTTACAAGATGGCGGTGTACGTATCGTAGATGGTTATGAAGTTGATAATTATGTAGAAGCTGTTGTGGCTACACCATCAGGCGAAATCATGATATTCTGGGTAGAAGATCTATGGGGTGACGGGACGTTAAAATATAATTTTATTACGAGTAGCGGGACAGTAGGAACAAATGGCATAACCGGAGGATATACTCTCTCAAATTCGGGAGATCCGGAAAACCTGGTTTTAGCTGAATTTTCGTTTGGAGAATCAGCGATAGTTGCCTGGGAAGAATTACATAATTTTTCGAAAGACGTTTATGCTAATAAAATCAATGAAGACGGAAGTTTAGCATCATCATCAAATATTGCTATTACTTCTGCAGATAATGATCAGTCTAAAATCAAAATTATAAGTGGAGCGTCGAATCGTGCACTAATCGTTTGGGAAGATTTTGAAAACGGTGTCGATTTCAATATTACAGGACAGATTGTAAGCAGTGAGCTGGATTTTATTGGAGAAAATATCAACATTTGTCATGAAGACCTTTACCAAGGGTCTCCAGCTTTGGCTTATGATGGTGATGGTCGTTTTCTCGTAGCTTGGGAAGATGAACGAGGCGTGGATAATGGTGATCCTGCTTTATCTGGAGGATTGGATATTTATGTTCAAATTGTAACAGAAAACGGGTTAGTATACCAAGAGGGTGGAGTAGTTATTGCCAGTGAATATCATGATCAATCCTCACCACAATTTCAAACTTTGTATATGAATGATAATAACAATCCAGCATGGATGCTCCATTGGGTTGATATGCGCAGTTCCGGCAAAGCCGATCTTAAAAACCTCTATGCTCAAGGAATTGAAATTGTTGATTCAGGTATTGATGATAATATTATCCCCAGCAAATTTTCTGTCTCATCAGCGTTTCCAAATCCGTTTAATGGCAGAGTAGCACTCGATATTTCAATTGCTGAAATACAGCCTATATCATATATGATTACAAATGTATTGGGCCAAGTCGTTTACCAGAATACATTACTGCCAACTAGAGCAGGAAAATTTCAAATATCTTGGAATGGAAAAGATCTGATGCAAAAGGAACTCCCCAGCGGAATATATTTATATTCAGTTAAGACAAATAAATATATAACTAGTGGAAAGTTCACTTACTTAAAGTAAAACATTAGGTATGTATTTGCACCCAGATGTGGTTAAAACCCCTAAATTTTGTTTTTATTCTATAATTTGCGCCCTAAAGGACGAGGTAACTAAAAAGTTATTTCACCAACGATTTCAAATTATTACTTCGACTTTTAAGTCGGGGTATGTGTCATGGTGTTATAAGGGATTTATCCCAATTATTTTATTTATGAATCTTCTTGTTGGGCAAGCATTGGATTCTCGTTACCACACGTTACCTGAAATTGAAGCGATTCTTGATTCATTGGATCAAATTGAAGCGTATGATAATATTTATCATCTCGAGACTATTGGTTATTCCACACATGAGAATCTCCCAATTAAAGCAGTCAAAATTTCAGATAATGCTGATGTAAAAGAGGATGAAGCCCGTGTTCTTTTTCTTGGACAATGCCATGCCGAAGAGATTCTAGGTGTAGAGGCAGTCATAGAATTAATATATTATCTACTTGATCCACCGTCTGCTGATGCTCAACATGTAAATATTCTTCGTCAAAATCTGGAAATCTGGATTGTGCCTACGTATAATCCGGAAGGGTTGAATGTGGTTCACGCCGGTCTCGATGTGAGTTATCGCAAGAACAAACACGATTTCAGTCCCTCTGGTCCGGAGCCTAATGGCGTCTTCGATTATGACCCGGCTATTGGCAATGATGTCGATGGTGTAGACTTGAACCGCAATTATGATTTTAATTGGGCATTTGGTGATACGTTCATGGAACCGGATCCATCAGACTATGCTGCCCATTATGATTATTATAAAGGAATAGAACCGTGGTCTGAATCAGAGGTAACAGCCATTCGTGATTTGGCTATGGAAAATGATTTCATGTTCTCAATTGCCTGGCACAGTTCACGTTCTGGAAGATTATCGGAAAAGGTTTTTACATCCTGGCGTTGGGAAGATACAAAATTTCCCCCGGATACAGAAGAAATGAAAACCATCGGGGATGAACTCGCCAGCCGTATAGTCAAAGAAGATGGTGTGGAGAATTATGAATCTGTTTATGGCGGAAGTCGCAATGGTAAGGCTCATGACTGGTTTTATGCTGCTACAGGGTGTTTCCAGTTTTTAATAGAATGCGGTACAGCAAATCTCCAACCAGACAGTGTATTAATCGAAAATACAATTAATCGTCTCATGCCGGCTCAAATTTATTTATTAGATAGAGCCATTGGATATAATGAAGATGCCAGTCAAATCACGGGAATAGTTACAGATGGTTCGGGAAATGTTCTGGAAGATGTGGAAGTTAAAGTCTTGGAAAAGCATGGAGGTGTGCAGACACAGCGAAAAACGGACGAATTCGGGCGGTTCAGGAGAATTCTGAACCCGGGGACATATTTATTACAATTCCGCAAATTTGGCTATGAGGAAACGGCAATTCAAGCCACTGCTAATAATAGTGCAATATACGATACGGATATACTTTTGACGCCAAAGACCATGTACGAAATCTCATTTGTATTAAATGATCTATGGTCAGATGTGCATGTAAAGTATGATAATGGTATTTTTTCAGGAGAACTTGACGCCAATTTAGCTTTTGAACTACCTGAAGGAGATTGGGATCTGACTGTTTATGTTATGGCTGAAGGTTACGATGTCATGCCTTGGACAAGAAAAATAAATGTGGACCGTGACATGCAGATCATTCCCAATTTTGAGGATTATAGCCCGATCGAATTGGGTATATCCGATAGTAGCTGGTGGAATTTTATTTCTGGATCATGGATCTTCGATGAAGAAAAACTTTTGACCAATTCCAATTTTTTATATAGCAACAATGATTCTTTAACACTATCATGGGAATTGGAATCGCCTTGGATTGATGTAAGTGGATCCAATCGTATTGTAGTTGAAATGAGTCATCAATACGAAGTGGAATGGGACCATGATTCCATCCAGGTAAGTTTGTTAGACGCTGACGGAGAAATCGCCAGAAGAGTTTGGAAAGACCAAAACTGGAATGAAATGGTCAAAAGTTTTATCTGGGTAAATGACACATCTGGATTTGACTCAATAAAAGTTCAACTTTCATTTGGTCGTGACCAAACCGTGGCTTATCGCGGTTGGCAGATTGAGAGCATGAACTTATTTCATGGTTATGAACAGGATCTGTCTATTCAAAGTGGTAGTAGTTTCAGTCCCATTAATCTAGGCACGGCCAGTTCAGCTTATCCCAATCCATCCACAGGGAGGGTTGCTATTGATTTAGATAATTGGAGAGAACCGGTAAACATAACCGTATATAATTTGCTGGGGCAAGAAATATACCGTGAACGGTTGGCCGGACTGTCGCCCCAACGACAAACATGGCGATTTGACTTGCAAAGCCAACTAGGTACACCGGTAAGTTCCGGCGTTTATTTTATCCGTATAACAGGAAATAAAAAGGAATTCATTCGTAAGTGCGTATTTTTAAAACCATAGCCATACTTTTATTCTCAATTTCATTTGCGGCCCAATCCTCATTTCGAGGAATGAATCGGACAGATATTTTGAATGGACCGATTCCAATGGCTTTTAGCAATATTATTTCCGAAACCTATGAAATTCCTTTGAGCCAACTCAATGCACAACGCGGTTTATATTTAATCATTACCCCGGACAATATGGAGCAATATTTAGATGAGTTAGTTTCATTTAAAAAATCCCAAGGGTTTGATGTCATTGTTAAAACATTGAGTGAAACGGGTCCGACAGCAGATGATATAAAGAGTACCATCGCTGCAACGTTATCCGCTGATCCCATGCTGGAATATGTGTTGCTTATTGGTGATGTGGATGGAGTGGCCACCATGCCGTCATTTTATTATGGTCCGGATAATGATGTGACGGATCAGAAATACACTCATTTGCTGGGGAATGACTTTTTCCCTGATGTATTCATTGGACGTTTTTCAGTAGATTCAATTGCTGAATTGGTGGTTATGATTCGTAAGACAATTAATTACCACCGCCAGCCTTTAGCTTCAAATCCCGATTGGCTGGATAAGGCTCTGATTGTTGCCGGGAATTACAGCAATACAGTTCCCATTCCCATTACGCCAAAATGGACGTCTTATTGGATTCGCGATTTATTGCTCGATGAAGGATATTCCTCCGTTGATACTGTATTTTATCCGCCCACCCAGCAAGGTGCATCCATGATTCAAAACATAATTAATAGTGGCGTGGGCATCGTGAATTATCGCGGTTGGGGCGATGCCAACGGTTGGCATTATCCCGAATTTCATGTGAGTGACGTGGCGGGACTAAACAACGGTTGGATGACTCCGGTTTTCACCAGTTTTGTCTGCAATTCTAACGACTTTGCCAATAATGTAGATCCCTGTTTGGGAGAAGCATTGATTCGTGCCGGAACACCGTCAAATCCAAAAGGGGGTGTGGCTATTGTAGGTCCATCTGACCTGCACACAAGTACAAAATATAATAACATTATTAACGCCTATATGTTTGACGCCATGCTGGATGAAAGCATTGTTGAATTAGCTCCGGCAATGAATGCGGGATTATTAGGACTTGTTGATGAATTTCCAAACCTTGGTGGATCGGGAGAAGCCCAAGAATTTTATTTCCATGTGTATAATATTGTAGGAGATCCGTCGCTTTCCATGCATTTAACTACGCCTAACCAGTTTTCAATTATAAATGAAGAATTATCAGCGGGAGATGGTTATTTGAAAATAACTGTCACAGATGAAAATGGGTTGGCTGTGAAAGATGCCTATGTTTCAGTCATTAGTGAAGACAGCATTTTGGTCAAAGGCAAAACTGACAGTGATGGTGACTTCAAAGCGACTATTTCTGTTGGAGATTTAACAAGCATTGATGTTTATGTAAACAAAAATGGATTTGTTCAAGGATATTCAGAAATATCTGTTTCCAATTATGATTCCAGTCTTGTGTTAACAGGATACAATTTAGTAGATGGGAATAATAATGGAATAGTTGAGATAGGTGAAGTGATTGATATTTATCCAATATTTCTAAATAACAGCAACACGGCTATTGGTGTATATAATGCTTATGCAGATCAATCTTTGGCAGAAAATTGTCAGATCATTAATGAAATAATAGAAACTCCAACACTTGAAGCAGGTGAATCTGGAATAGTAACATCACCAATTACAGTAAGAGTAAATAACAAAGACAGTGACCATATCAAGATCAATTTGAGTGATCAATTAATGGCTTGGAGTTTTGATCTTACTATCCCAATTGAACCATTGATCTTGGATGTCGATTTTTATGATAATTATATAATTGGAGAATTAATTGCACCGCCATTTCCATTAAGAATTACTAATTATACAAATACACAATTAGATGGACTACATTTATATCTCACAATGCTAGAAGACGGGACATCTCTTTCACCATCGGATACAACATCAACATTTTCTATTGAAGCATCTACAGTTTCAGAATCATTTATTGAATACGCATTTGGTCCGAGTGAAGCATCTCATGGAAGTTCGATCAGTTACATATTATCAATAAAACAAGATACAGTTGAAATATTTTCAGAACAGAAAGAAATCAATGCGTTTGCTACAGATGATTATCCAATAGTTCCAACGTGGTACGGCTATTGGGCTTACGATGACACGGATACGAACTATACGCAATCACCAAACTTTGATTGGGTAGAGCTTGATCCGGTTTTCGGCGGCAGCGGTGGTACGGAATACAAACTGGATGATGATGATCACGTTAATGTGGATCTGCCGTTTGAATTCAAGTATTTCGATCAGATTTACAATGAAATAACCATCAGCTCTAACGGCTGGACATCGTTTATTCCATGTAACATTGACTATTTTTATAATTACACCATTCCCATGGCCATGGGACCAAAGGCATTGCTGGCTCCATTCTGGGACGATTTGGAAGTGATCAATAATGATTCTATCCGTGTGTATACCAAACATGATGAAGACAACGGCCGCTTTATCATTGAGTGGTCCCGAGCCTTGAATGGCTTTGACGAGACTACGGAAGAGACCTTTGCCATTCATTTATACGACCAGACTGCCATGCCCACAGAATCAGGGGATGGTGTGATCGAATTTCACTATTTAGATGTCGCTGACATTGATGCGGATAAAAATTATGCTACTGTGGGTATAGAAGACCACACCAAGAATGAAGGTATTCAGTATGTTTTTAACAATGGTTACGCTCCCGGTGCAGCAGAACTCTCCAATGAAAGAGCAATCCGTTTTACAACAGAAGCTCCGGAAAATTACGTGGCACCTTTGGGAACTGAAGAAGAAAACTTGCCCACTGGTTTTCAATTATTGCCGGCCTATCCCAATCCCTTTAATCCGGTGACAACCGTTCGTTACCAATTGCCAATTTCTTCAGAAGTGAAAATGACTGTTTATGATATTCTGGGCAGGGAAGTGGTTGTTTTGCTCCATGGACAAAAGAATGCCGGTATTCATAATATACAATGGAACGGAACAAACAGATTTGGACAAAATGTTGCATCAGGAACTTATTTTGTTGTTATGAAAGCATTGAATTTCAATCAAATTCAAAAAGTATTATTGATTAAATGAGTGTAAAACTCTACACGACAAATTGGTGTCCATACTGTCGCAATGCTAAAAGATTACTTGACGAAAAAGGCGTGGCTTACAAAGAGATCAATATTGAGGAATTGGGCATGTCCCGCGAAGAATTAGCGAAAATAACGAGAGGTATGACCGTCCCCCAAATCGTCATCAATGATGAACCCATCGGCGGGTACGATAATCTCTGGGCCTTGGAACAGAACGGCGAACTAGATCAAAAGCTCGCTGACTGAATTATTTCAGCAGCGTAACCTTCTGCCAGCGTTCCTGACTTTTGCCCTTTATACGAACAAAGTACGTACCAGTTGAAACAGGATGGCCCTGGTAATTCCGTCCATTCCATGTAAAAACGTGTTGACCAGCAACTAAATGTCGGTTCACAAGAGTCTTGACCCTGTGGCCTTTGATATCATAAATGTAAACCTGTACACGTTGAGGATTTTGCAGATCGATCTGAATATTCGTCTGCGGATTGAAGGGATTCGGATAAGCATGGGAAATACTGAATTTATCAGGTATCTCCAGATCAGTTGACATTGCTCCATCAGTAAAAGTAAGGGTATAGTCAAAATCACTGCCGGCATCGTTCTGGCTTACCACAACAAAATAAACTGTTGATGGATCAGTCGTATCCACATTGATGGGGCTGCCGCTCCAAACGGTCCAGGCACTGTCTCCAAAAGTCATGATTGCATGCAGTTCTAAATATGAATCCGGTCCATCGTTATTAGCTAGTGTTGCCAAAACTGGATCATCAGAAATCAAACGAATATATTGAGCAGCATTTTCCTGCAGATTTGTACTTGTAACAGTTTCGTCCGTACCGGCACTGTATGAGACCGTGTTATATGTGGATAGATTAGCACTATATGTATCGGCTTCCTCATAGTCAAAAGGTGCTGCTGCAGAAGAAGAGGACATGATCTGGTTGGCTACGGACATGCCATTGAGCATTTCAGTAAATGAAGATCCTAGATCATCGAATGCTTCATCCAGTGTTTGAACACTGTATTCACCATAATAGCTGTCATGGGTAATACTATGCTCCCAAAATGTTTTTATAGCATCTACGCTTAAATGTGAGTTGACATATTCGAAAAAGATAAATGAGCCATACCAGCGGTTTTGTGAATCTAAATTCAGTGACTGGTGAGGACTATTGAACCAGGATGACATGTACTGATAACAATCATTCACATCATCATATATCATTTCTTCCATTTGAACAGCAGATGCTTCCATAATCCACGATTCTTCCCAACCGTCATATCCAAACTGCACAGCATGAAAAAACTCATGAGCTGCCGTAACTTGAATAGCTTCTAATTCAGTATTGGGAAAACCATTATAGTTATGGCGCATAACCATATAACTGGTGAATGCGTTTACTTCTGACACTCCAGATGAATGTTCATTATTACCGCTATTATTTGCATAAAATTCTGGTTGAACGTATCCATAAACGCCACCGCCGGCATTACGCACATAAATATCATATAATCCATTACCGCCATTGTCATTGTTGGCTGTATACCAGCCATCTGCAGGTGGCTCGACAAAATCAAACATGTTAAGTTGATAATCAACAACATGATTAAATACATCGGACATTTGTTCAATATAATCGGGTATTGAATTACTGTTTGTGTCCGATGAACTGACTGCGTGACTACCGGAAGTTGTGTAATGAAATCTGAAATTGCCATTGTCATAGGTATCATTTAGCCCAGAAGCTTCTGTCCGAACATCAAGGGATCGGTTGACGATTCTTCCGCCAAAATTAAATCCTAACAATCTTAATTCATGTTTTGTGTTTTCGGAAAGACTATGGCCGTATCTGGCAAGAGTACGTAAATCATCACTTATATGAGATTTTGAAGATTGGTGAGAAAAAACCTGAATAATATTCTGTGCAGATTTAATTGCTTCAGGATGAGGCTCTGCTGATAAAAATGCAAATAATAAAATTACAGCTAATAGATTTTTCATGGGTTGGCTTTTGGTTTAGATGGTTTTGGCGGCAATGGTTTGATCCATTGTTTTAAATGATTTTGAGTGTCCAGACTTAAAGTTGGGAATGCCCGTTTAACGTTCAAAATAATGGGTGATGCATCATGTTGTCCCAATTTCCCATTGTATTTCTTTGGTAATAATTCTTGGGCATAAACACTATAGGTTAAATATGTATAAAATTCATCATTGGATAGTTTTCCATTATCAAAGTCAGTTTCTAGTTGTTGCATAATGGATACACTTTGTTCAGAAATAGGTGGTGAATCAGTGCAGGCAAAAAACATGACACTCATCAATATGTAATTAATCTTCATGGTCAGTAGTATTCTTTTTAATTCTCCGTTTGTATAGCACAAAACGGACAAATAGCCCCATCAGCATTAAACCGATAACATAAAATAACGCATAATATGGAAGGAGTTCAACCATCTTTATTTTGTTACCAGGTCGTAAAAATATGTACAAGCCAAAATGGTCAAACCTAATGCGAGCTCTGTATTATTTCCTTTGGACCCATCTCCGGAAATTACACCACTGATAGTTAACGCTCCACCGGTAAGATAAAAAACAGATTTTAAACGAGAGTTCAATTTATAACTGGAATAATCCTCCAGTTGTTTTTCCTCTAATAAAGCAACCACTGATTCTGCAGAATAATAAAGTGCTGCAATAATGGTTTGCTTATTATCAGAAAGATAAAATTCAAAATTTTCTATTTTTCCATGTAAGCGAAGTGCTATTTGAGTGGATTCTTCTGCATTTGTATTTTCAACAGTAATGACGGGATAGCTATATTGCGCTGTTTGTATAGAAATTGAATCCCCAACTGCCTCATGAACAGTTATATAGAACCAATCATCATTTACCCAGCCTATAATATTTTCAATTTTTAACGGTGAAGATGATTGAATGGTTAAAAATATGCCGTTTTGCTTTGGCTCAATTCGTAAATTATTGAGTAGTGTTTTGCTTTCCCCATAAGACATGCTAATGAGTATTGACAAAACAATAACCGTTTTGTTAGTGAATATCTTTTTAATCATACCAGAAGAAAATAAACAAAAATTATGGAAATATTCAGTGTGAAAAAATTAAAGCTGATTTTATTTCGTTTATAAAAATTAAAATTGAGGGGAAAACATTGAAGAAAATATTTATAACAATGGCAGCATTGTCTGGCATCTTATTCTCACAAAATTATGAAATTGACAATATTCGCCCAATTGCACATGTTGACATAGGTTCATGTAACGATATTTGGGGGTACACTGATCCTGATGGCCATGAGTTTGCATTAGTTGGCCATAGGTTTGGAACATACATATATGATGTATCCACAAACCCTCATGATCCAATTGAAGTTGGTTTTATACCTGGTGAAACTTCAACCTGGAGAGATCTCAAAGTTCATGGCCATTATTGTTATGTTACTAATGAAACTGGCGGGGGAATTGATATTATTAGTCTTGAAGATCCGTTTAATCCCTATAAGGTGGGATCCTACACGTCCTCTACACCAACAGCACACAATCTTTTTATAGCTGATGGATATGCATACATAGTGGGTAGCGGCGGTGCAGGTGGAGGGACAAATGCTTGGCAAGGAATTATTATTCTGGAATTATCCGATCCAGAGAATCCAACAGAAGTTAGTAGATGGGAAGAGGCATATATCCATGACGTTTATGTAAAAAATGATACTGCTTATGCCTGTGGTATATATATAGGGAGCCTTTTTATAATTGATGTTTCTGATAAGACAAACCCTACTACAATGGTAGAGCACAATTACAGCAATTACGGTTGTCATGCCGTCTGGGTTACCGAAAACTCAAGGTACGTAGTTACTGCCGATGAGGAAAATGGAGGTTTTGTTTATATCTTTGATATTCAGGATTTTGATAATATTAATATGGTTGCAACGTGGTACCCTGATGAACCAGAGGTTCAGAATAAAACAGTGCACAATGTGCTAATAAAAGAGGACCTTTTATATGTATCCTATTATGTGTATGGCACACGTATAGTAGATATATCTGACCCCTATAATCCTACGGAAGTAGGCTATTATGACTGGTATCCCGGTCAGGATGGGCTATACAGTGGTAATTGGGGAGTATATCCATTTACGGAAAATGGATTAATTTATTCTACTGATTATACTGGTGACGGACTTTTCATTATGAGTTATCCTTATATGGGTGAAGTTGAGTTTGAAGAATTGAACGATACTGAAGATACATCCTCTCCAATTTCATTGGATGTAGAAATTGAAGAAAGTGCAGATTATTCAATTGATTATAATACGTTACAACTATTTTGGGGGTTGAATGGTGTTATAACGGATTCAGCAATGATGTCGGCATCTGGAGGAAATAATTATTCAGGGAGTATAACTCCTTCTGGTGAAGTAGGTATTATGCAGTATTATGTCGCATTTGAAACGACAAGTGGTAGTCGAGTCACAAAGCCATACGGAGCGCCTTTTTCCACATTTTCTTTTAATATCGGATCAGATCAAATACCACCGGTTGTGCATTCACTGTCTGATCTTGAAGATCAATTTTATCCTAACGGTGCTTATGATGTACATATTGTAACATCAGATAATATTGGAATTGGTCATGTTGAATTGCAATGGCAAATTGGCAATGGTGATATTCAATCAACAACCTGTTCAGAATCTGCATTATCAGGGGTATATGAAGGTATTTTAACTTATTCTGATGTAGAACCAGGCACAATAATTACGTATTGGACTACAATTACAGATGCTTCTAGCATGGCCAATGAGACAGTATCTGATTCGAAAGTATTTTCTATTACTGAAAATTATACATTAGGTGATTTTGAAAATGCAAATGCATTAGATCGTTGGAATCTGGGAGAATGGGGACGACAATATGTAAACTCAAATATTAATTACACATTGAATAATAGCCCAGGTACAAATTATGAACCTAATTCTGAAAGTCCCTGTTATCTTGTTGAGCCACTTGATCTAACGTATTTTAATCACGCTTATTTACACTTTTTCTCTGGAGAAATGTTTGGAGATGGTGATTTTGGTTATTTACAATTTAAGCGCGGTTCTTCCGGCATGTGGCAAACAGCCTTGACTGTTAATTCATTTAATCAAGTGCAGGAGAAATATGTTGATTTAGATAATTTTATCAATGAAGAAGAATTGTATATACGTCTACTTTTTACATCAGACAGTCAAGATGAATCCATTGGCTGGTTCGTGGATGACATTCATTTAGTACTAAATCAAGTCATGCCAGAAGTGGGTATTGATGACGAAATAATTATACCAAATATCCTTACACTTAATCCGGCTTATCCAAATCCATTTAATCCTACAACCGTCATTAGCTATAACTTACCTCAAGCTGGGTTCGTTAATTTGAAAGTATACGATTTGATGGGTAGAGAAATTCGTGTTTTGTCATCCGGTTTTGAAAATGCAGGAATGAATTCTGCCATGTGGGATGCCAAGGATAATCAGGGCAATATTGTTAGTTCAGGAGTTTATATTTACCGATTGGAAGCTGCTGGTCAGACGCAATCAAATAAATTAATATTATTGAAATAACAAATCAATTGAACACAATTAAAAAGGGCAGTTTATCTGCCCTTTTTAATATAGACTATTTATAATTTTCGATTCCTTTTTCTAATGCGTCTAAAATTGTAGCCATAATTATCTCGGATTGAAAATTATTTATCATGGTAATTACCAAAATCGGAAACTCCACCGGTTCCATAAATGGTTCAAAAATAAAGAAAGGGTTTTCTTCATCTAAAATAGTATCAATATCTTCACCGTTTTCAAGACGTTGCTTCAAGGCTGAAGACATTTCCTTTATTAGAGCGTGCAATTCAGTCCGGCTGAGTGTAGTTATATCTATATGTTTGAATTGATTAGACATTTTGATGTTTAAAAAATATAATGAAGTTAAGGATTTTGCGGTTGAATAGAGAAGCGTCTAAACGGTAATTTCAATGTTAACAATTTCGCGTACATGAAGTATAAAATCATATTAAGCATAGTATTGGTTTCAGCCTGGCTCAATAGTCAGAGTTCTATGACCGGTGCCTTTGGGACTGTCACTATCGATGGAAAAGTGTGGAATCAGATTGCTTTGCGACCTGTAACACCATTTTGGAAATTTGATATTGCTTGGGATCTGGTGTTTTATTTTGACCATGAGGGCAATGTATATGATGAGAATTGGGACTTTTCTAATGGTGTAAATGCAAAGAATACACTAATTGACAAAATATACTACATTAGTTACGGGCGAAAATCGGACCCTCTTTATTTCAAAATTGGTTCTTTAGATAGAGTAGATTTGGGATATGGCATTTTGGTAAATGGATATTCCAATGCAGTCCAATATCCCTCAATTCGAAATGTCGGACTTGATATTAGCGTCAAAAATAAGTTTGGATCAGCTCAAGGATTTATAAATGACTTCAAACAAAATATAGGAATTATAGGTGGACGATTTCGTTTACCGAAATTAATGCCTGTGCCTGTTGCAGTATCGATTGTTCTAGATCGTAATCAATATCTTGGTTTAAAAGATATGGATGGTGATGGTCGTCCGGATTTGGTGGATCATTTCCCGGGGAATGTAAATTACTGGCTTGATTCTGATGGCGATGGTTTGGCTGATAATCATGCGGAGGAATTTGACCGAGATGGTGATGGATTTCCTGATGTATATGATTTAGATGTTATCCATAGTTTTTGGGATGACCTTGGAGAAGCTGTTGGACAGGATTTCAGCAATGAAGCATTTTATGATTCTTTGCCTGACAAAGAAGCAACACTTCTACCTGAACCATTAGATGTAAAAACTTCATCAGATCGAATCGGTGCATTGGCCATTGATTTTGGATATCCAATTGTTGCCCAAGAAAATATGCTTATTACTATTTATGCACAAGCTGCCAAAATGTTGGGCACTACTTATCATCCCGGGACGGGTAAATCAATGGATTTAGGATTGGGATTGGTCCCATTTGGAATCAAAAGTAATTTTGGGCCGGCATCATTCAATCTTGAATATAGAATGATACCCAAAGGTCAATTTGAATTCAGTTATTGGAACAGAGCATATGATTTAGAAAGGGCAACATTTGTTACTTCATCTGGTGTAACTGAAGTGGTCACCAAAGAATCAAAACTAGGTCGTTATGGAAAGCAAAAAGGATATTATGCACATTTGGGCATTCAAATTGGTTCGATACTTAAAGCAGGTGCTTCTTATCAAAATCTTCTTGGTAAAATTTGGGATGATATTGAAGCAGATTATGTAGAATCTGAAAACAAGAGTTTCCTGGTATCCCTCAACTTAACAAAAAGTATTAGCCGATTAAAATATGCACGGTTGTATTATCAGCAGCGAAATGTTCCTAATCCATTCGATTTTGAATATACTGAAGGTACAATAATGGGCTATCAGGTAGGATTTGAAATATCTTCTGGATTGATGCTTAATTATACATTTCAGCGATCATTTCGGGATTTAGATGGAGATGGTGATGTGGATAGTCCTGATGAAACCATTAATCTTACTACAATAGAAACCTCATTTTCACTTTGAAGAACGCAGCAGACATACGTAAATCATATATAGACTTTTTTAAGAATAAAGGTCATCAATTTGTTCGCAGCTCATCTGTCGTTCCTCATGATGACCCCACATTATTATTCACCAATGCTGGTATGAATCAATTCAAACCCATTTTTCTGGGTGACCAAAAACCGCAACAACTCCGTGCAGTCAATAGTCAGAAATGCATACGCGTAAGCGGAAAACATAATGATCTGGAAGAAGTTGGTTTCGATACATTTCATCATACTTTTTTCGAAATGCTTGGCAACTGGTCGTTTGGTGATTATTATAAAGCTGAAGCCATTGAATGGGCTTGGGAATTATTAACTGAAGTTTGGGGATTAGATAAAGAACGTCTTTGGGCAACTGTCTATGAAGATGATGATGAAGCATTTCAATTATGGTCTAAAGTCACTGATATAGATCCAGCCAGAATATTAAAATGCGGTAAAAAAGATAATTTTTGGGAAATGGGTGATACGGGACCATGTGGCCCATGTTCAGAAATTCATTATTACATGGGTGATGATCTATCAAAACAAGATGCACAAGGTGTGAATAATTCGGATGATTACTGGGAATTATGGAATCTTGTTTTTATTCAGAATAACCGCTTGGCCGATGGAACATTAGAAGATTTACCTGAAAAACACGTCGATACGGGTGCAGGTCTGGAGCGAATTGTAACAGTCCTTCAGGGAAGAACCAGTAATTATGATTCAGACCTTTTTACATCCATCATTGCAAAAATTGAAGATTTAACCGGGAAATCTAGTAAAGATAATTCAGTGCCATTTCAAGTGATAGCTGACCATGTTCGGATGCTTTCATTCTCCATTGCAGATGGTGCATTGCCATCTAATGAAGGAAGGGGATATGTATTACGAAGGATACTTCGCCGCGCTGCCCGATTTGGACGTAAGCTGGATCAGCATGAACCATTTATTCATGGTTTAGTAGATACGGTTTGCGATTTAATGGGTGATGCTTTTCCTGAATTGATTGAAAAACAAAAACATATTTCAAACGTAATTAAAAGTGAGGAAGCTTCATTTAATGAAGCACTTGATCGAGGGATTAACCATTTTGAAAAATTATTAAAAAACCTAAAGGGTAAAACAATCCCCGGAGAAGATGCATTTAAATTATACGATACTTATGGATTCCCATTGGATCTAACGCAGCTTATGGCCCAAGAAAAAGGAATAATGGTGGACGAAAAAGGGTTTAATAAATCAATGGAAGTTCAGCGAAAAAGAGCAAAAGAATCTGGTAAATTCAAGGCAGACATGAAGCAAATTAAATGGACAACAGTTAGCGAAGGAGATGATTCTACTTTTCTTGGTTACGAGCAGACAACAGCTGAAGCAAGTATTAAACGATACAGTATTGCAAATGATTTGGTTTTATTGGTTTTAGATGAAACACCATTTTATGCTGAATCTGGCGGGCAGGTTAATGATACGGGAAGGATCACCGGTACTGGGATTGATCTAACAGTTAACAATGTTCAGAATGAGAATGATGTATTTATTCATTATTGTTCTGGAGATTTTGATTCATCATCAACAGGGAATACCGTCACATGTACAGTGGATAATATGCGTAGGAAAAACATTCGAAAAAATCACACAGCCACTCATTTAATGCACGCTGCTTTGAAAGAAGTTCTGGGAGAGCAAGTAAATCAAGCCGGTTCGCGAGTAGATTCCGATAATTTACGTTTTGATTTAACTCATCATAAAAAGGTTACTCATGAAGAATTGAGGCAGATTGAATCCATCGTCAATCGTGAAATTTTAGAAAATACGGAAGTTAAAACATCTGTTAAAGATTACGATGATGCCCGAAAAGAAGGCGCCATTGCCATGTTTGGAGAAAAATATGGTGATACAGTTCGAGTATTATCCATTGGTGATTTTTCAAAAGAATTATGTGGAGGTACGCATGTTGAACGAACAGGAGATATCGGCTTTTTTAAAGTAAAAGAAGAATCTTCTTTAGCCGCAGGAGTTCGAAGAATTGTAGCAGTGACGGGACCGAAAGCTGTTGAGTATATCCAAGGTCAATCTGCTATTATGGAAGAATTACAATCAAAATTAACGAGTTCTGCGGGAGATTTGAGTACACGCATCGACCAATTATTGCAGCAGAAAAAAGATTTGGAAAAAGCGTTGAAACAAAAGCAAAAATCTTCTTCATCTTTTGACATTAAAAATATTATTGCTAAAGCAAATGAAGTTGATGGTAACCAAATTGTAATTTACGAGACACAAACAGTTGATATGGAGTCGCTAAAAGAACTTGGAGATCAATTGTTAAATGCATTGGATTCAGGCGTGGGAGTTTTGGGCTCTGCAGCGGGAGAAAAACCTAGTATTGTTGTAGTGGTAACCAAAGATTTAAATGAAGCAGGAATTATGGCTCCGGCGTTGGCAAAATCTATTGGCGCCATCATGGGCGGCGGCGGCGGCGGAAGACCTCATTTAGCTACAGCTGGAGGAAAAGATACTGCCAAGTTGAAGGAAGCCTTGAAAGTAGCAGAAACAATTATTATAGAAGTACTGAAAGGTTAATATGCTTTACGAACAAGATGGAGATACATTTATGATTCACGTTCAGCAGGATGAACTGATTATGTCAACACTTACTCAATTCTGCAAAGATCATGATATTATTAATGGACAAATTTCAGGAATTGGTGCAATCAAGGAAATTGAATTGGGTGCCTACGATTTGGCTAATAAAAAATATATTATTGAGCATTTTAATGAAATTTGGGAGCTCACTTCATTTCAAGGGAATATCCAATTAAAAGATGGGAAACCATTTATTCATGCTCACATAAATATAAGTGACCATTCTATGGCTGTAAAAGGTGGACATCTTTTTGAAGCAACTGTGGCTGCAGTTGGAGAATTTGTTTTAAAGAAAATTAATACATCTGGATATAGGGAAATGGATTCCAATATCGGTTTAGCAACCATGTGCTTCATTGATAAATAAATATAATGAATAAAAAAATAATTAAAACAGACAAAGCACCTCTACCCATTGGATCTTATAATCAAGGTGTTATTTCAAACGGCTTTATATTTACAGCAGGACAAATAGCTATCAATCCAGAAACGGGAAAATTAATTGAGACTAGTTTTAAGGATCGGGTTGATCAAATTTTTAATAATTTAGACAATGTGTTAAAAGCTGGAGGTAGCGATCTATCTAATGTGGTTAAATTCACCGTCTTTCTGACTGATATGAGCAATTATGCAGAAATAAATGAAGTATTTAACAGAAGATTGGATGAAAAAACTGCTCCGGCAAGGTCACTAGTAGCTGCTTCTGGACTACCAGCTGGAACAGATGTTGAAATTGAATGTGTTGCAGTGATTAATGAATGAATCGAATATTAATATTGATTGTTTTCTGTTCGTATTTATTTCCTCTGGAAGTAGATTCTTTGAAAGCGAAAACTCCTGCAAACGCTGCAAAATACGGTGCAATATTTCCTGGGGGCGGGCAAGTTTATAATGGCCGATGGATCAAAGCTGCATTGCTATTATCATTGGAAGCAGCGTCCATTTATCAATGGTCTTTAAATGGAGATATATACAAAAATTATGATTCTGGGAATTACAGCTTGCGGAAACATCGTTATCTTGAAAAGCGTAATAAGTATGCTTGGTGGGCAGTATTCATTTACATTTACGGCATGTTGGATGCAGTAGTGGATGCACATTTGAACCCATTTAATAGTGTCATGACAGAAAATATTGAAACAATAGAAACGAAGAGTGAGGAAGAATGAGTAATCAACGGGAACAATGGGGATCTAAACTCGGTTTTATCTTGGCTGCGTCAGGATCAGCTGTGGGCATTGGTAATATTTGGAAATTTCCGCATATGGCCGGACAGAATGGTGGTGCAGCGTTTACATTAGTTTATTTAGCATGTATTTTTGTTGTGGGTCTATCCTTAGTGATTGCTGAATTTGTCATAGGTAGAAGAACACAATTAAGTCCGGTTGGGGCATTTGAAAAACTGGCCCCTGGCACCAATTGGAAATGGGTGGGATTTCTTGGTGTGGCTTCTGCTTTTGTGATTCTTTCCTTCTATGGTGTTGTGGGCGGTTGGATAATGAAATATATAATTATCTCCGTCACTGGCGGTTTTAAAGAGTTGGCGGGAGATCCGGCTGCGGCAAGTAGTGTTTTTAATAATTTTATAAATGGTACGTGGAGCCCCATTTTCTTTCAAGTTATTTTTATGACCGTTTGTATTTGGGTCATCGTTAATGGTGTTAAAGGCGGAATTGAAAAATGGTCTAAGATAATGATGCCGCTTATTATTATTCTATTGGGTGCGCTAGCTGTGCGGGGTATGACGCTCCCCGGAGGGATGGAAGGAATTTCATTTTTATTTAAACCGCGCTTTGAAGATTTAACTGCTTCCAGTGTTGTCCTAGCTTTGGGGCATTCATTTTTTACATTGAGCTTGGGCATGGGAACAATGATCACCTATGGAAGTTATCTTGGACGAAAACAAAATTTACTCAATTCAGCTTTATGGGTTATTGCTCTGGATACAGCCATCGCCATGCTGGCTGGCATCGCAATTTTCACCATGGTTTTTGCACTTGGGGCGAATCCGGAAGCCGGTAATGGAATTTTTGTAGTGCTTCCTTCAGTATTTCCGCAGTTACCCGGAGGAACAGTTTGGGGGACCCTGTTCTTTGTATTGTTGTTTATGGCAGCATTAACATCCGCTATTTCTATCCTGGAAGTCGTCACTGCTTACTTCATTGATCAAAAAGGGTGGACTAGGAAAAAAGCGACTATTCAATTTGGATTAGTCATTACAATCGTGGGTGCTTTTTGTTCGTTTTCCATGGGTGGAGGAATAAACATAACAGAGTTTCTCGGTATGTCATTTTTTGATTTTATGGATTACTTATCCTCTAAATACATGCTGCCCATCGGCGGTATGCTAACAGCAATATTTGTCTTGAAAAAATGGGGTGTTGATCATTTTATTGAAGAACTTAAAATAGGCATGGACAAATCCATTGTTTCTAAAGAGATCATTATTGTCTTATTGGGCATCGCTGCAACAGTCGTTGGATTTATTATTATTAACGAAGTACTTGATATTGCCTTTGGGATCAAACTGATCCAATGATCATCTCTCGTATCATCAAACCTGAATCCGCTGTTTATAAAACGCTATCGACGTTTTCGGAAAAGCTGGATCGTTTAATGAAACTGAAACCGTTGAGTTGGTTTGCTGTCTGGATAATGATGACCTCCGGTACCAGTGCCCAGCAAGCTATGTCAGAACGCTATATTTACTGGGATATGTCATTGGCCGGTGTTGGATTAATTACGTTATTAATTGTAACGGTTATCACTACCATCATTTTCAAAAAAGAAAAAATTTCATTTACAAACATCGATTTTAATCTTATATTTATAATACAACATATCATCTTTGCTTTGGTTTTGTTCATAACAGGTTGGGGCTGGTTAAGCTGGTTAAATGGAGACTTCTTTGTTACTCTTAAACATTTTTTCCCATATGGTTTGGTATATATTTCAGTACTACTCGTTTATCAAATTGACTTGGATTTAATACCTGAAAAAGGCTATCAGCCAGGTAAAGGATTGATTGCAGTATGTTCCCTTTTAGTGTTAGCTGGTGCGCTTATTGGAATAAGATTTGATGACCCTGTAATCAGTACAGCAGCTGCAGTCATTACACCCTTTTATTTAATAGCGATAGTTTTTCCTGAACATAAGCGCCATATTGAGCGCGTACGTATTTATCCGGTATTTATTGCAGCCATGTTTGTTTCTGTTCGTTTACCATGGTTTTTGATCCCTTTAGCAATTCTCTTTTTTGGTTTACGAACTTATCATTACTTTCGCTATAATATCATTTTCCCAACGTTTGCTGTAGACCATGATTGAAATAGCCGAAAATAAATGTGATTTTTGTGGGTGCTGTGTAGGTGTTTGCCCTGTTAATTGTATCGAAGTTAAGGAAGCAGAAATCAGTGTTGATCATGATATTTGCATCGATTGTGATATCTGTGTTTATGTGTGCCCCATTGAAGTCTTAAGCCAGACTGATCCTAGAAAATCCTCTAAAGCCGCGGCTTAATATGTGGAAAGAACAAAAGGAATTCGACTGTATAGTCGTTGGAGGCGGACCAGCCGGTTCAACATTCGCCCGAGTTGCTGCTGAAGGCGGACTTTCAGTATTACTTTTAGAGAAAGACCGCGATATTGGCGTACCCGTGCGCTGCGGAGAAGCCGTCAGTGATGCCGGTCTACGCATTTTTCATGAACCGGATCCACGCTGGATAGCATCTACCATCAACCGTATTAGGCTGATTGCACCCAATGAAACAGTAGTTGAATTTGATTTACAACAAAAAGGGTATATTCTTGATCGCCGCATATTTGATTATGATCTTGCAGAATACGCTTCTAGTGCAGGCGCTCAAATCGTAACTAAAGCCTATGTAGATGATATAATTATTGAAAACGATCGAGTCGTGGGTGTTAAAGGCACACATGTGGGTGAACGGTTTGAAAAGCGGGCTAAAATTGTCGTGGGTGCTGATGGTGTAGAAAGCAGAGTAGGGCGCTGGGCCGGTCTCAAAACAACGGTTAAGCTTAAGAATATGGAGTGCGGTTTTCAGAAAACTGTGACGGGTATTGATGTGGATGAACATATGTTTGAATTCTATTTATCCAAAAAATGGGCTCCCGGGGGATATTTATGGGTGTTTCCAAAAGGGAAAAATAAAGCCAATATCGGGGTGGCTATTTCCGGGTATTATGCTAAAGATGGTAAATCTGCCCAAAAATTCCTTGATGAATTCCTGGCTTGGAAATATCCCAAAGCATCTGTATTGACAACAGTAGTGGGCGGGATTCCCATTGATAAAACAGTGAAGCAAATGGTGATGGATGGGCTTATGCTGGTCGGTGATGCCGCGCACACGGTCAATCCGGTGACAGGCGGGGGCATTGTGCCTGGTATGCGCAGTGGATTACTGGCGGCAGAAACGGCTGTAAAAGCGCTACATAATGGCGGCCCTGCACGTAAAAATCTGGCTGCCTACGAAAAGGAATGGCACAAGATCGGCGGCAAGAACCATGAAAGATTTTACCGCATCAAAGAAACCATATTCCGATTTACGGATGATGACTTGAATCGCATTGCCGATGGCATTTCAGCGGTACCGACCGATGATCGTAGTTTGCTTAAACTTTTCTCTATAGCTGTCCGCAAAAAACCATCCTTACTGTTTGACGTTATCCGTGTTTTTGCCGGATTATAATGGAGCAGAAAGAATTATTACGGATTCTTGACCTATCCACTTACATTGCTTTTGATTTTGAAACAACAGGCTTAAGCCTTGAAAGTGACCGCATAATTGAAATTGCAGCAATCAAGTTTGAAGGTGGCGTTGCCGTAGATCGCTTTGTCACATTAGTCAATCCTGAACGTCAAATTGATTCATTTATAACTGATATTACCGGTATTTCCAATGCAATGGTTTCTGATGCACCAATCGAGGGAAATATTGTTGATGATATACTTGATTTTATGGAAGATTTTCCATTGGTCGCCCACAACATATCTTTTGATATAAATTTCTTAAACAATCTGTGTGAGCGTTATGATAAAAAAATAGTAGAACACCAATTATACGATACTCTGCAATTATCACGCACATTTTTATTTTTTCATCCAACTCACAATCTTGGTTCAATTGCAGAATATTTTAATTCATCCGCTGTAGGTTCTCATCGGGCAGAAGCAGATACAGTAAACACCGGTCTCATTTTCCAGCATTTAATTCATGAAGCAGCCAGTTATCCCTTGGAAGTATTTTCAAAAATAGTAGCAGTATCTAAAAATCATGACATGCATAATAGCCATTTATACATCAATATCAGTAATTACCTCAAAAAGGAAGGAAACTTGAAAACTGGATTGGTAAAGTCAAAACTGGAAAAACATTTATATAGTAATATATTTGCCACAACAGGAAACGGTTCATTATCAGAATTAACTGTTGAAGAGGTTTTTGCAAATGGCGGTCGACTAAATCAGATAATGGATTCTTACGAATCACGCCCTACACAGCAGGCATATAGTGATTTTGTGTTAAAAATGTTAAATGCAGACCAAAGTTATTGCGCGATTGAAGCCGGGACTGGATTGGGAAAATCTATGGCATATTTATTTCCCGCATTGCAAAAAGCATTCAGTAAGGAGAATGAAAGCCCGGTTATTATCTCATGCCATACCAAACATCTACAGGATCAATTATTCAATAAGGATTTACCCCTTTTGGCAAAAGCATTGGATGTTTCGCTCCATGCAATGGTTCTAAAAGGTCGGAGTAATTATATTTGTATGACGCGACTCAATTGGCTTATATCGGATGCAGGACAATTATTGCGTAAGGATGAAGTAGAATCATTATTTCCAATTATTGTTTGGCTCAACGTTACACAGACGGGTGATTTGTCCGAATGTGCAGGTTTCTGGGGTACAAGACCATATAAAATTGCTGAGATGATTCAAAGCGAATCAGGATTTTGTACTACATCATTATGCTCATCAAATGACGGCTGTTATTATGGACCCATTCGCCAGGCTGTGAATGATTCCCAAGTAATCATTGTGAATCATGCTTTGTTGTTATCCAACATGAATAATCCCGGATTGTTACCAGAATACGAAGCTGTTATTATAGATGAAGCCCATAATCTTGTGGATGTTGCCTACGATCAACTCACTTTGGAAGTGAATATGTTTAAAGTGAATGCTGTTTTGGATATTATGGATCCCAATACGAGTAGCGCCAAACGCTGGACCCAAAAAATTGAAATACTACTGGATGACAATCCAGAATTGAAAATGCATTATAAAACGTTGCAAGCGGATTGTGAAACATCCCGCAATAATGGGAAGTCATTTTTTGATGACCTAACCAGTTCAATCGCCGGAAGAATTAATAAAGAAGTTCCCTATCCCCAGCATATAATCATGAACAATTTGCTGGAAGGTTATTCCAATTTTAATATACAAATTCAGGAATTTGAATTAGCATTATCCGGAATTAATCAAGCTCTGAAAGGGATGCTAGGACAACTTCAATCATTGGATCCAGAAAATAATGAATTTGGAGATATAAGCCAATTATTTGAACATAGCATGGAAGCAATTGCTTCTCTTCAATCTGAAATTGCATTATTGACCCATGATCAACAAAATGGCTGGGTGTATTGGCAACAGGGTCAATATCGCCAAGGGCGCAGCAAGGACAAAGATTTGCATGTATCCGTAAAAGGCGCTCCAATTGATATCGCCCATGACTTTGCAGAATCTTTTATGCAGTCTGTAAAACAATGTGTATTAACATCTGCAACTTTACGCGTCGAAGAAAGTTTTGATTATTTTCTGCAGCGTACAGGTATTTCACTTTTGGATAAAGACATTGTGCACACAGCAGAATTTCTCAGTCCGTTTTACTATGAAGATCAAGTACGTTATTTTCAATATCAGGGAAAAAACGGTCAAAACCCGGGTTTGGTAGCAGATGTGATTTATGAGTGTCACAAACGGTTTGGTAAGCGGATGATGGCTTTATTCACATCAAGACAAGCGCTCAATTATGTTTATCAAGAACTTCAGAAAAAACCTGGCGGTCGCCAGTTACCCATTTTTGCACAGGTTGCCGGTTCATCTCGATATGCCATGCTACGGGGCATGCATAGAGCTGAAAACGGAATTTTATTGGGTACAAATTCATTTTGGGAAGGTGTGGATTTGCCCCGTGATTTACTGGAAATATTGATTATTTCCAAATTGCCATTTAGTGTACCGACGGAACCCCGTATTCAAGCGTATGGGAATATGCTCCAGCAGCAAGGTCGGAATTCATTCATGGAGTTCACTGTCCCGGAAGCTGTCGTCAGGTTCAGACAGGGATTTGGCCGATTGATCCGAACAATAGAAGACGAAGGTATGTTTATTGTTATGGATGAACGGATTATAGGTAAGCGTTACGGATCTGTTTTTAGTGATGCCATTCCTGTGCGAATGGAACTATTCTCAATTGTTGAAGAGTTGATTAGATAGTATTTAAGTCTGCATGAAGAAGGTCTTTTTCTTCATCATCATTTATTTGATCACATAGTTGTTTTGCGATTTGGAGATGTTCATCTTTTAAATTTGTATTCCCATTTAAACCATATGCTCTGGCTAATGCTTCGTGGGCGTAACCTACATAAAATGGTTCCTTATTTTCACTTAACTCCAAACATAGTTTTCCATATCGTTCAGCTTGATTTAGGTTGCCCGCTAATGCATAACTGCGTGATACTTGCCAACTACCGATGCTTTTTTGACGATCCGTACAATCTTCCCGCTTGGACCAATGATATAACGATGCCATGGCAAAATGTACCATATCTTCTGTTTCTTTGGGAGTCCGTTCCTTCTTATCGATTAATTTCCATGCTTCATTGAAACAATGAGTAGAGAAATGTTTTTGGAGTTCAGTTCTGTTTTCGAAGTTGAAGTTGGTCACAATATTATTAAGACATTTTTGCCAAAAGCTCTTTCAAAAACTTCACGCAGACCATGGCGGTCATATCATTGATATCACGATCTGGATTGTATTCGACAATATCCGCACCTACTATTTCGTAATCCAAACTTTGGATCATTTGCAATGCTTGCCGAGTGGATAATCCGCCCGGTTCATGGTGGGAAACGCCGGGAGCAAAGGCAGGATCAAGTCCATCCAAGTCTATGGAAATATAAACCGGCCCGTCAAAATCAAAATTCATGGATGAGTCAAAATTGATCATATCGTGGACTTCAACGTCGAATTTGTCAATTTGTCTTTGCTGTGCTGGATTAATTGTGCGAATACCCACTTGTACGAGTTTATTCACCAATCTATTTTCCATGATGCGAGCAAAAGGGGAGGCATGGGAGTATGGATTATCTTCGAAATTATCATATAGGTCCGGGTGGGCGTCAATATGGAAAATATTTAATTTTTCGTATTTTTCAGCAAATGCTTTAATAATAGGAAATGTAATTGAGTGGTCACCACCAAGGGAAATTGGTTTAATTCCACTATTTAATAAACCACGGATACTGTTTTCAATTTGGTTCATAGCGTCAGCGCCAGTTGTTAAGTCAACATTGCCAACATCATTCCAGCATGGATTATTTCTTAATTCGACGCCATTTTCAGCGCAGAGATTGATAGAATAAGAATCAAATATCTTACGGATTACGTCAGGTGCTTTGGCAGGCCCTCGGAGAAACGAAGAGTTTTCATCCAATGGAAAGCCAATTACAGAAATTTGAGAATTAGACATAATTGAATTTAATAAAGTATAATTGATATTTTATTGTATTGATTGCTTCTCCTAAATTCCCCAATGGGTACTCTGACTATTTCGAAGACATTCCTGCACACAGAAGATCTGCAGTCTTTTCTCGTGGCGCCCGGTAAGGTTCGCCTGACTCCTGACACTCGTCAAGCCATCAAGAAATCTCATCAAAATCTTGTAGTACTTCTTGCCAGTGGTATCCATATCTATGGCGTTAATACCGGTTTTGGCAAGTTAAGCAAGGTATCCATTCCAGAATCAGACCAAAAACAATTACAACTGAATTTGGTGAGAAGCCATTCAGCCGGAGTGGGAAAACCTTTCGATTCCGGAATAACTCGCCTGATCATGATCTTAAAATTGATGACATTCGCCCAAGGATATAGCGGTGTGCGACCAGCAGTTGCAAAGCAATTAATTGAATTTATCAATCATGATATTTTACCGGTCATTCCCCGACAGGGATCAGTGGGAGCCAGTGGCGATCTGGCACCGTTAGCGCATTTAACGATGGGACTTATCGGTGAGGGAGATGTTCATTTTCAGGATCGTATTATGCCAGCATTGGTAGCAATTAAAGAAGCGGGTTTAAATCCATTGGAGTTGGAAGCAAAGGAAGGCCTGGCTATGATCAATGGAACACAAGTATCTGCTGCTTTGGGGATAAAAGCGTTACTTGCTGCTGATAACATATTGAAGACAGCGGATATTTCCGGTGCTATGTCTGTGGAAGCTAGTCTTTCCAGCCGGAACGTATTTGAAGCCAAGATTCATAAATTAAAAAAACACCGTGGTCAGATTGAGTCTGCGGGTAATGTGTGGCGGTTATTGGAGAAAAGTGCGATTGTTGATGATCACGCAGATTGTGACCGCATCCAGGACCCCTACAGTCTCCGCTGTATTCCTCATGTTCATGGCGCCAGTAGGGAATTATTTAGATCAGCTAAAACTATTATAGAAAATGAAGCAAATAGTATAAGTGATAATCCTCTCATATTTTCCGATACGGAAATTCGTAGTAGTGGCCATTTTCATGCTGAAGCAGTTGCTCAGGCACTGGATATATTATCAATTTCAATCTCTGAAATTGGTGCAATTTCTGAACGCCGCATCAATTATTTCATGAAAGGTATTGATGATAAAATACCCATGTTTGTTGCGCATGACCCCGGATTAGAGTCCGGTTTTATGATGGCACAAGTCACAGCTGCAGCTTTAGTATCCGAAAATAAAACTCTAGCTCACCCCGCTTCAGTTGATTCAATTACAACTTCAGCCGGAGCAGAAGATTTAGTAAGTATGGCACCGTGGGCCGGTCGAAAATGTTTACGTATTATGGATAATGTTATTCAAATATTGGCTATTGAATTATATGTCGCTGCCACCGCCACAGCAAAATTTCATAAGGGTTTACTTCCGGGTATTGGTACTAAAAAAGTTTTAAACGTTTTGCAGCGCCACGTGAGACTTTCCAAAGGAGATCACCCCTTATACGAAGATATGGCAACAATTGCCGGTTTGGTACGTAGTGGTAAAATTGTTGATAGTGTAATAAAATCAGTCAAATTGGAGTAGAATTGAAAAATCGTCCCCCATTTGCAGCCGCTCTTACTTTTGATGATGTGCTGCTCGTACCCCAAAAATCAACTGTTCTTCCACGTGAGGTTGATATTCGCACGCGCTTGACAAATAATATAGTGATGAATATTCCTCTGTTAAGCGCAGCCATGGATACTGTAACCGAAAGCAAGATGGCCATCGCATTGGCTCGCGAAGGCGGTATAGGAGTTATCCACAAAAATTTAACAATTTCTGGCCAGGTTAAAATGGTCGATCGTGTTAAGCGTTCGGAAAGCGGCATGATTATGGATCCAATCACCATGGATAAAAACAAAACAATCCGTGAAGCAAAAGCAGCCATGTCCCATTATCATGTAAGCGGTTTCCCTGTATTGGAAGACGGTAAACTTGTGGGAATTCTTACCAATCGGGATATCCGGTTTGAAACGAACTTGGATTTGACAGTGTCCGATTGTATGACATCTGAAAATTTGATCACGGTTCCTGTTGGAACAACATTGGATAAAGCCAAAGATATTTTACAGGAATACCGAATTGAAAAGTTATTGGTTGTTGATAAAAATGGCAAATTGGCTGGATTGATTACCGTAAAGGATATTCAGAAAAAGGAAGATTTCCCTAATGCATGCTTAGATGAAAATGGTTGTTTGCGTGTGGGTGCTGCAGTCGGTGTGGGCGAAGATTCTTTGGAGAGGGCAGAAGCTCTTGCTAATGCCAATGTAGATATTATTGTTATTGATACAGCTCATGGACATTCGTCAGGTGTTTTAGCAAAGGTTGCATCCATTAAGAAAAAGTTGGGTGATCGAATCGGACTCATCGCCGGTAATGTCGCGACTGCTGATGCGGTGCAAGCATTAATTGATGTGGGTATTGATTGTGTGAAAGTGGGCATTGGTGCCGGAGCCAGCTGTACCACACGCGTTATAGCAGGTGTTGGAGTTCCACAATTAACAGCCGTAATGAATTGTGTTGATGCAGCAGTTAATCAAGGTATTCCTATTATTGCTGATGGCGGTATACGCTATAGTGGTGATATTGCAAAAGCATTGGCATCCGGAGCTGAAACGGTTATGCTGGGCAGTCTATTCGCCGGTATGGAAGAAAGCCCAGGTGAAACTATTTTATACGAAGGTCGCCAATATAAAGCATATCGCGGAATGGGGTCCATGGGCGCAATGAAAGAAGGAAGCGGTGATCGATATTTCCAAGAAGGCGCTGAAGCAACTAAACTGGTTCCGGAAGGAATTGAAGGTATTGTACCATTTCGTGGATTCGTTCGTAATTCGATTCATCAACTGATGGGCGGTTTAAGAGCATCTATGGGTTATTGCGGAGCCAAGGACTTGCAGGACTATCGTAAAAATGCTGAATTTGTACAGATTACGGCTGCGGGAATGAAAGAAAATCATCCCCATGAAGTTCGTATTGTAAAAGAAGCGCCTAATTATCAAGTTTCAGAAGGGTAAAAAATGATTGGATATATGGATGATAGGATTCAATCATCCATACATCAGAATTCAAAAGTATAAATAAAACCCCCCTCCAGATTATAAGGAGGGGGGTTTTAAAACGTACGTTTGTTTATTTACGCCAGGGAATTCAAATGTCGCGTAATACGCGATTTACGTCGTGCAGCCGTATTCTTTTTGATTAAACCTTTACCAGCTGCTTTATCAATAATACTGACAGCATCTTTATATAACTTTTCTGCTTCATCCTGTTTTGATGATGCCAGAACATTTTTTACTGCACTACGTAATTTTGACATTGCAGCGATATTTCTTTCGCGCCGCTTTTTGTCTTGTCTTTCCCTTTTAAATTGCTGGGCATGTCTATCCATAAATAAAAAATCCTTTTTAATGAAAAATTCGGTTCGAAAATTATCCTTTATTTTAGTAAAAACCCAATGAAAGAATTACTCATTTTCATGATTTGAAATACACTTTAAATCGTGTATTTTTGTCCATGGATAATATAGAACTCCTGCATACTGTTCCTATTTTTAAGGATTTGAGTGAAAAAGATGTGATGACCATGTCAGATAAAATGGTTTCACGTTCCTACAGTCAAGGTCAAATGATTCTTCTCGAAGAAACTATGGGTGAAACGTTTTTTGTCATTGCTGCGGGTAGTGTAAAGATAACACGATTAAGTGAAGACGGACGAGAAGTAATCCTAGCTATGCTAGGGGAAGGCGAATTTTTTGGAGAAATGTCTTTATTGGATGGCGGTGGACGTTCCGCTAATGTTGTTGCGTTAGAAGAGTCTGAAGTGCTAACACTTCCCAGAAATGACTTCTTAGATATTTTACTGACATTTCCAAAAATTGCTATTAGTTTGTTGGAAGAATTAGCACTCCGTTTAAGAAAAAGTGACCAGCAGATTGAAAGCCTTTCCTTAAGTGATGTTGAGCATCGTATTGGAATGACACTCGTTCGTTTATCTGAAGAGCTTGGTAAAATAAAAAACGGTAATGTAAATATTCATAACCTACCTTATCAGCAAGATATTGCGAATATGGCAGGAACTTCAAGGGAAACAGTATCGCGCACTTTTTCAATATTAGAAGAAAAAGGTTTAGTAAAACGCGATGGGCGTAACCTGACTATTTTTGATTACTCTGCTTTTTGCAGGGCATTTGCTTAATACCTTAAATTTACCACTATGGATAAAAGTACTTTGGAAGGCGTACGTGCCAACAATCATCGTACGATGTCACGTGTTATCAGTCGTATAGAATTTGATGAATCCTTAAAAGATGATTTTTTCATCGATCTCCACGAATATAGTACAGGATCAATTCGAATTGGTATTACAGGACCACCCGGAGCCGGGAAGAGTACAATCACAGATCAACTTATTAGCCAATTTATGGAGAATGGAAAATCTGTGGGAGTTGTGGCTGTAGATCCAACCAGTCCGTTTTCCGGTGGTGCGTTTCTTGGAGACCGTGTCCGCATGAATCGCTATATTTGGGAAGATAAGGTATTTATTCGCAGTATGGCTTCCCATGGCGACTTGGGCGGCTTGGCGCGTAAAACGCAGGATGTGGGCGATGTGCTAACGGCTAGCGGTAAGGATATAATCATTTACGAAACAGTCGGTGTGGGGCAAGGCGAACACGATATTGCGAAAGCTGTAGACTTAACTATTGTAGTACTTGTCCCTGAATCGGGAGATGAAATTCAGCTTATGAAAGCAGGCCTAATAGAAATTGCTGATCTATTCATAATCAATAAAGCGGATCGAGATGGAGCCCATAGATTAGCCCAATTATTGCAAAATATGCTGCACATATCAAATCGTGAAGAAAATTTGGAACCGCCCGTTTTTACAACGATTGCTAATAATGGCGAGGGAATTGTAGAATTATATGACGGAATCCATATCCATTTAGAAAAAATGGAATCAAGCGGTCTCCTCGATCAGAAACGGCTCGATAGACACCGCAACCGGGTGTTTGATTTGGTTCAAGAAAAATTATTGGATGATTTTTGGACGTCAGAAAAACGAACAGCATTAGAGCAACAGACGGATTCAATTGATTCCATCAAAGCATCTCCCCATGAAATATCGGCATCATTATTAAATCATGAGTAAAAATAGCAACATGCCATTTTTAGACCATTTAGAAGAATTGCGTTGGCGATTAATTAAATCTGTTGCTGCAATAATTGTTGGCGGTATGGTTGCATTTTTATTTATTGATGATATCATCGCTCTTTTAATAGCGCCGACTGAATATATTGAATCACCCATGAAGCTTCAAGTGCTCACGGTCCAAGGTATGTTTATGATTAAATGGGGTTTGGCAATTGTGGGTGGATTTATCCTAGCTTTACCTCTCATTACGTACCAAATGGCAAAATTTATTTCACCGGGACTTCATAAAGGTGAGAAAAAATTTATGATGCCTTTAGTTTTTTTCAGTTATCTTTCTTTCCTCATTGGTGTGATTTTTTCCTACAAAGTAATGGTCCCATTTTCACTGCAGTTTTTTTCATCCTTGGGAACTGGGGATATTCAAAATAATTATTCCATTAATTATTATTTCAGTTTTATCACGTGGCTGATGATGGGTAGTGGTATCATTTTTGAATTACCGGTCGTCGTGTTTATTTTTTCCATGATTGGGTTATTGACGCCATCCTTTATGCGTCATTATCGACGCCATGCATTTATTGTTATTTTATTTTTGTCAGCGTTTATTACACCGCCTGATCCCATCAGTTTAATGTTAATGGCTATTCCTCTTGTTCTTTTATATGAATTGAGTATTGGAGTAAGTTGGATGGTGACAAAAAGCAAATCGTAGCACATTATTATGCGTGAAGAAATAAGAAATCTAAAACAAATAACTGCTCCCATTTTTGAGGATTTGAAAATCTTTGAGAATGAGTTCAGAGAAGCAATGCAATCGGAAGTCCGATTGGTGAACACTATCGGCAAATACCTTTTGCGACATAAAGGAAAAAATATCCGTCCCATTTTGACCATCCTTTCTGCGCGAATAACAGGACAACCTACATTGCAGAGTTATCAGGCTGCGGCGATGATTGAATTATTACATTTGGCAACGCTTATCCATGACGATGTTGTAGATGAAGCTGAAAAGCGAAGAGGTTTTCTTGTTTTAAATAAAATATGGAAAAATAAAGTGGCTGTACTTATGGGCGACTTTTTATTCAGTAAAGTGTTGATCAATTTGATTAAACTGAAAGATCACGATGCATTGGAATTGTTATCTCACACAGCGGAAAAATTGAGTGCGGGAGAAATTTTACAAATAGAAAAAAGTTTATCAAAATCCATGACGGAAGATGTGTATTATAACATGATATACCAAAAAACAGCTTCACTCATTTCCACATGTTGTGAAATTGGCGCCATTACAGCTTCAAAAGAAAAAAATGATCGTAAAAATCTGGCATTATTTGGAGAAAATCTTGGAATGGCATTTCAAATCAAAGATGATTTATTTGATCTTTTGGGCAATGAAGGATCCACCGGAAAAGACATGGGCTCGGACGTAAAGCGCAATATGGTTACATTACCGTTAATCCATAGTTATAGTCATACATCAAAAGCAGGTGTTCGAAAAATTAAACGCATCCTTCGTAACAAACATAAAACCCCAGAAGATGTAGAAGAATTAAAAACATTCATCCATGAAACAGGCGGTTTTAATTATGCAAAAGATAAACTGGATGAATACAGTTCCAAAGCACTTGACTCAATCCAAATTTATCCAGATTCAGTTTATAAGGATTCCTTAACAGATTTGGTTGCATTTAACGCTCAACGCAGTTACTAAACATTATGAAAGACCCCCGGACCATCTTGGTCCAGCGTTTAAGTTCCATTGGTGATATTATTCAGGCAACATCACCGCTTATAACTCTCCGAAATCGATTTCAAAAAGCAAGGATTGATTTTATGACATTGAGTCATTTTGCGCCGATTTTAGAAAACCATCCAGCGATTAATCGAATTATAAAAATAAATCCCAATGAACCTGTTACTACATTACGAACTATGGGGAACAGGATTGATGAAGAGTATGATCTTGTTATTGATTTACATAATTCTCTGCGTACACAAGTTATTAGAAGAAGGATTATTAATACAAAAAAATTGGTTTACAAAAAGCCACGGTGGAAGCGGTTTAAACTGATGCAATTTCATATTAATGATTTTTCGGAAGGTTTTAGTCAAAGATCATTATATCATGATTGTTTAAAGCCAATAATGAATGGACAAACTAACATTCCCAATACAACACTTTCCATTTCAGAAAACGAAAAAAATCAGGCTAAACAGTTATTAAAGGAAAATGGGATTGAAAACGAGTATATCGTTGTAATACCCAGTGCAGCATGGGGAACAAAAGTATGGACACCTGAAAGTTACAGATCTGTTTTTATAACAATATTAAAGGAGACAGATATTTCAATAGTTGTATTGGGGGTTGAAAAAGATTCCATTTGTGATGAAATAAATATTGATCATTTCAGAGTATTGAACTTAAAAGGTAAAACGGATTTAAGGACTTCACTCGCCATAATTAGTAATGCGAAAGCTACTCTTGGAAGTGATACCGGATTAACTCATGCAGCTGAAGCATTAGGTATTCCTGCTGTCATGATTATGGGACCGACGTCTGTCGAAACAGGTGGCGGCACATTGTTAGATAATTCAGTTACTATTGCCAATGAAGAATTATGGTGCAGGCCATGCTCACAAAATGGTAGCCAACCTTGTTTTCGGAGCGAGCAATATTGTATGACTTCAATAACACCCGAAATAATTATAACCCATCTGGAAAAATTAGTAAAATAATGAACATTATTTCGAAACTGGTTTATAATATTATCTTATTTCCTCTATTGATGACGTTGACTTTGATTGGGTCATTATTCAATAAGAAAATACGAGTCGGAATTTCAGGACGATTTCAATCGATAAATAAATTGAAATCCTTCAATAAAAATCTTAATCCAAATGATATTTCATATTGGTTTCATGCTGCTTCATTTGGAGAATATGAACAAATTCGCCCTGTATTAGCTGGTTTGAAAGAAGTGGAGCCAGATGCAAAAATAATTGTCAGCTTCTTTTCGCCATCTGGCTATAATAATGTTCATGATGACCATATTGATTGCAAGATTTACCTGCCTTTTGATTTTTTTTGGACGATTCGAAAAGCAATGAAGTTAGCTAGACCCAAAAAACTTATTTTTGCTGCGTATGATATTTGGCCAAACCTGATTTGGTCCGCACAAAAACGTAAGATTCATTCTACATTATTTGCGGCGCGGTTCGTAATAGGAACCAACAAACTTAAACCTTTAATTCGCAAATTTTATGGAAGTGTTTATCGCAGTTTCAGAACTATTTATACAGTAGATGCTTCGGATTATTTACTTGTTCAAGAATTAGTGCAAGGAGTGAATAGCCCCATATTGAGAGTTTTGGGGAATCCCCGTTACGATCAGGTTAAATCTAAAGCGGATGAATTTACCGTTGCCCATACAGAATCGGTTCTAGACCGTGAAAGATGCATAATTGCGGGCAGTATTCATTTAGAAGATGAGTCTGTTGTAATGACAGCATTGGCTGAAATATTGAAAAAACACGAGGATGTTTCTCTCGTTTGGGTGCCCCACGATCCTGATGATAGTTATATCAACCGTGCTGAAACATTTTTCAGCGATAAAGGATTTTCGTGTAAACAGTTGGGCAAGAAAACAGTAAAACTACCCAGTGTAAGGGTTGTCCTAGTGGATGTAGTCGGAATTCTTTCCCGTCTTTATTGGCATGGACAAATAGCCTATATCGGTGGCGGATTTTCCACAGGTGTTCATAATACCATGGAGCCGGCTATTGCGAGATTGCCCGTATTATTTGGCCCCAAACATGAACAATTTCATGCAACGGGCGAACTCATTAAAGCCGGCGGCGGTTTTTTGGTGAATAATGGGGAAGAAGTGTATGGTGTTTTGGATAATCTTTTAACCAACCAAGATCTTTTCCTCCAAGCCAGTTATGCGTCTACAGATGTTATTCATCAAAACTTGGGTTCTTCCACACGAGTTGTACGGGGAATAATCCGTGACTAATCAACTACAATTTAATGTATCATTCCCGAAGTTTAATTTTAATCAACAATTTAATTTTCAAAGCGGTCTACACGTTATTTATGGTGAAAGTGGTTGCGGTAAATCAGCATTGATAAATCAAATAATTGGGTTAAAAACTGGACACGAAAATTTTCTACTAACCAATAGCAGCTGTCCTGAAGAAATTCAAAAAATATTCCAAAATCCTGACACACAAATCGTGAGTTCAACGGTGGGAGGTGAATTAGCATTTTCACTGGAATGCAGGAGTAAAGATCAGGAATTAATTTCATCCAAGCTAATCCAATTAAAGAAAACATTATTTTTTGAATGTGCAGACCATCGTCATCCTGCAACCTTAAGCGGTGGTGAAAAAGAAATGCTGAATATAATCACAGCATTCAGCGTTGATCCCCAACTTGTTTTGATTGATGATGGATTATCCTTTTTAAACACAGAAAGGAAAGAAGAAGTTGTTGAATATATTTACAATCGAATTGCAGAAACTGATTGTATAGTGCTCTGGCTGACGAGTGACTGCAATGATTTTCAATTTGGTGTTTCTCAATGGGAGTTGTCATTATCCTCTTTAAATGAATGGTTTGGGAAAATTAAACCACTCATGCCCAATGAGCGTACATCCCAAGCCAATAATCTTATTATTGAATGTCGTGATTTATGTTTCAACTATAATGGAAGTGGAAACCTTTTCAATTCATTCAATATTAAAATAGATGATTTTAGGACGTTGGGGATTACAGGAACAAATGGTTGCGGAAAAACAACATTGGCAAAATTATTGCTCGAAATTGAGAAACCTGAATCCGGATTTGTATCGTTGACAAAATTGGGTGAAACTGCTGCAATAGCATATCTAGAACAATTCCCGGAAAAGATGATGGGTGCAGATTCGTTGGCAGAATTTGTAGACAGGCTTGTGAACGCAGGAAAGCTAGATAAACACAAAATAAGCCATGCAGTCAATAATCTAAAGAATTGCCAGCTGGATTGGGGTCAGATAAAAAATAAAACTGCCTTCGAATTACCTTGGTCAACATTGCGTCTGGTGTTGACGATTTGGCTTTTGAATTGCGAATATGATCTGTTGATTTTAGATGAACCAACATTTGGTCTGGGTCGTCAGCAAGTTTTAACTTTGGCTCGTTATTTAGAGCTATATCTAAAGAATAAGCATCTGATTATTATTTCACATGATTCAGAATTCATACATACATTTTGTGATCGTGTATTTGATATGGACCAACTTTTGATAAAGACAAAAACGGACAAAAATATATATAATGGATAATCCCAAAACAAAATTTATGGATCTCACCCGGATATTGACATTGGCAAATATGATAAGCCTATTGCGAGCCTTCATGGCTATTCCCATTATTATTTATTTGCAAAATGAAAATTGGACCATTGCATTCGTCTTAATTATTCTTGCAATTTTATCCGATACATTAGATGGATATTTTGCCCGCCGCGCTCATGAAGTCACTCATTTTGGAAAATGGCTTGACCCAATTGCTGATTTTGTAGTGATTCTTGCCGTCACATCTTATTTGGTGATGGAGGGGATTTTCCCTGCATGGTTTTATTGGTTTTATTTGGGACGATATGTTGCCATTGCATTACCGGCTATTTATTATCTTAATAGTACCAATTTTGTTCTCCAATCTAATTGGTATGGGAAATGGTCTGCAGGCATTACTACATTTTCAATCATTTTACATATTTTTCCTATCGCACAATTATCATGGTTACCACAATTCACATTATATATTGCTACAGGATTGCTGACATTCAGTTATTTGAAATATGTGCGTACATTTTATCAAGCATCAAAACAATCATAATTAATGGCATTCATCGGTAAACTATTTAATGCGCTGCGGCGTTCTCGTGATCGTGTATCCAATGCCTTTCAGCAAATAGTTAAAGAAAAGGTCAGCCTTCAATCTCTTGAACAATTGGAAGAAACGTTACTCGCTTCGGATTTGGGGTTGAGTACTGTGGATGATATTCTCGATATTGTTAAAAAGCATTCCAAGGAGAATTTTATTAATGAAGTTGCAGATTATATGCAGCAATCATTGGGTCATGAAAAGGAGTTAGAAATTAAATCTCCCTCTGTTATGCTTGTCGTTGGAGTGAATGGGACCGGCAAAACAACCACGGTTGCAAAACTGGCTAAATATTACAAGGATCAGGGAAAAAGTGTATTGCTTGTAGCGGCGGATACGTATCGTGCGGCGGCAATTGCTCAATTACATCAATGGAGTAAAAGGTTAAACGTGCGCATGGTGTGTAATGAAAAGTCCCAAGATCCAACATCTGTTTTATTCGATGGTCTTAAATCAGCAAAATCAGAAAATATTGATCTTGTAATTGTGGACACTGCGGGGCGACTGCATACGTACAAGAACCTAATGAATGAATTGGAAAAAATGGTCCGTGTCATCCGGGATCGCTTTCCGGAATTCAACCTTTGCTCTATCATGACCATCGATGCAAACCTGGGACAGAATTCACTCCATCAAGTTCGGGAATTTGCCAAAAGTGTCCATCTGGATGGAGCCGTCTTAACCAAAATGGATGGAACAGCCCGAGGCGGAATTGTATTTGCACTCAAGAACGAACTGGACTTGCCGGTTTTGTTCATTGGCATAGGAGAAGAATTGAATGACTTGAATGAATTTGCAGCTGATGAATATATCAATTCATTATTAGGGCTGAAAAATGCATAAGCTGAATATGATTAGTTTGGGATGTGCGAAAGCACTCGTGGATTCAGAAATCCTTTTGGGCGGATTAAAACAAAATCAAGTTGAAATTATGGAATCACCGGAAGAAGCGGAAACTGTAGTGGTGAATACCTGTGGATTTTTGGACATTGCACGTGAAGAGTCTATAGAAACAATTTTGCAAGTAGCCGAATTGAAGAAATCCGGTAATATTAAACAATTGGTGGTTATGGGCTGTTTGTCCGAACGATATCCTGATGAACTGGCAAAAGAAATTCCCGAAATCGATCGCATTTTTGGTTCCAATAATCATCGCGATATCGTTCAGTTTATTACCGGGAAAGAATTTTCAAAAGATGATCCCCTGTTTTACCGCTCGCTGATGACGCCCAATCATTATGCCTATGTAAAAATTGCGGAAGGATGTGATAACGGTTGCTCGTTCTGTAGTATTCCCCTCATGCGCGGACTTCAGAAAAGTCGGCCGATTCCCGCAATCGTGGACGAAGCTCAACGGCTGGCCGCCCAAGGTGTGAAAGAATTACTGATCATCGCCCAAGATTCTACATCTTATGGCTGGGATTTGGAAAAGAAAGTGTATTTGAGTGATTTGATTTATGCTTTGGATGATGGATTGCCGGAATCGGTACAGTGGCTGCGCATTCATTATGCCCATCCGGCTCATTTATCCCAACGAATCATTGATGCCATGGCTGCTACAGATCGAGTGTGTAATTACCTGGATATGCCTATTCAGCATGCGTCTGATAAAATATTAACCTCTATGCGACGTGGATTAAAAAAAGATAAAATTCGCGAGCGCATTCAGCGGTTGAGAGCTGCCAATCCCGGAATCGCTTTAAGGACTACATTGATTGTCGGTTATCCGGGTGAGACGGAAGCAGAATTCAACGAATTAGTCGATTTTGTGCAAGAAATTCGTTTTGACCGTTTGGGAGTTTTTACCTATTCGGAAGAGGAAGACACCCTGGCTGCTGATTTGGATGATAATGTAGCTGCGGATGTAAAAGACGATCGTAAAGCAATTATTCTGGATTTACAGGCGGAAATTTCTGCGGAGAAAAACCAAGAGATGATTGGACAAATATGTACTGTTTTAGTGGATGAAGTTGGCGAAACGGTGTCTGTGGGCAGAACTGAATTTGATTCTCCGGACGTAGATCAAATTGTCCATATTGAAGGTTTGGCTGAAAAAGGTGAATTTTGCCCGGTGCTGATTGAAAGTGCAAACGAGTTTGAGTTGAAAGGTACGCTCACCCAATAAAAACCTCGCAGAATGCGGGGTTTTTTTATTTCATAAATTTGCAGTATACTCGTCCATGATGAAACCCATATTATATTTCATATTTCTAATGTCTTTATCATTCAGTTCAGAAATGGAAAAGGGCATTGTTGCTTTCGATAAACGAGCTGATGGTGCCGTGGGTACCAAAGCGCAATCTAAAATCATTGATCAAGCCATTCGTCATTTTGAGCGAGCTATCAAAATTGATGCTCTGGAAGAAAAAGCGGCTATCTATTTATTGAGATGCTATTATTACAAAGGCACATTTGTACTTACGGATAAAGATGATCGTAAAGCGGAATATGATAAAGGAAAAGCATTGGCCGAAAAAATGATCGCTAAATATCCCAATTCAGCTGCATTACGTTTCCGGTATCTTACATGTTTGGGGAAATGGGCAGAAGTGTACGGTATCTTCACAGCAGCGAAAGAAGGTGTCGCTGATTTAATGAAAGAACATTCAGAAATAATAATCGACCTTGATCCCGATTATGAAAATGGCGGCGGCTACTTTATGCTGGGGGCTGTGCATTTCAAATCACCGTATATTCCATTTATACTTTCATGGCCGGACAATGATGATGCCATTATTTGGTTGCGGAAAGCGTATAATACTGGAAGAGCGTTACCTGTTCAAAAGACGTATTTAGCCAGAGCATTATTTAAAGATGGGCAGAAAGAAGAAGCACTTCGTTTGGTGAAGGACGTCATTGCAACTTCTCCAGAACAGGATGAGGTTTTAGAAGAGAGTCTCGAAATTGAAGAGGCAAAAAAACTGTTAAATGAATTTCAATAGGATTAAAACATGAGTTATAAAAATATTTTACTGGCACTATGCGGCAGGGGCGATGAAGGTGATGTTATCCGCAAAGCAATGGAATTAAAAGACCAATTGGATGCAGAACTGACCGTTATTCATGTAAATGATCTTCATGCAGGTGAAATGTCCATGATGATGGATGCTCCACATAAATTCACTGAAGACGAAATTCGTGATCGCTTTGTTGCAAATGGTTTTGAAGCAGCAGCAAAAGGTTTGGACATTAAAATAGTTAAAGATGAAAATATTTCAAAAGCCATTGCAACCTTCACTGAAAATGCAGACTTGCTTATTCTGGGTCATCGCAAGCAGAATTCCTTCAAAGAACACTTTTTTGATTCTGTGGATGAGGGTATAGTCAACCATGCCAATTGTCCTGTGATGGTTATCCCCAAAGACTAGTTTATTAGATTTCGTTTTCACAATATTTTCACTCTTTTCTTTGACGCAAAGAAACAAATACTAAAAACACATTGTCATCCTGATCCCGTAAACGAAGTGCCGGGAAAAGGATCTCAAGCCTTTATTAATTGAAAAGTATTTGAGATACTTCTCTCACTTCGTTCGATCAGTATGACATGTTTATTTTTGGTTATAAAAAGATAATAGCACTCATCGAGCCAATATATATATCTTCACCACCTTTTAATCACAACTAAATAGAGGATTTAATGTCCAAAACTCTTACAATTATAATGTTAACATCAATTCTTTTTGGTTCCCCAGACAGACCCTTCCACACGACACCAGATCGTGAAAAAGATATGCTCCATATGGCAATTGATATTGAAATCGATATTCCCGAAGGTCGCATCAGCGGATCCGTCACCCACACATTTACACCTTTTGCCAGTGATTTCAAGCGAGTGACATTTAATTCTGATCGTATCACTATTCATAAAATTACATTATCCGGACACTCTTTGGACTTTCAACAACATGAGGGAAATATATCGATTGATCTGGACAAAGAGTACGGATGGGAAGATACTCTAACAGTAAAGATTGAGTATACTGCTTTTCCTACCATGGGTTTTTATTTCGTGCGGCCTGATTCCAGTTATCCTGATAAGCAAATGCAGGGATGGACTCAAGGCGAAGATACGGACAACCATTTTTGGGTTCCCATGCACGATTATCCCAATGATAAAATGACCTGGGAATGCAAACTGACGGTGGCGAAACCTCTTACCGCCATTTCCAATGGCGAACGTGTGTCCGTAACTGAGGAAAATGACCAGAGGACATTTCACTGGCGTGAAAATATTCCCAATACAAGTTATCTGCTTTCGGTGGCTGTAGGTGACTATAAAAAAATTGAAGATGAGTGGGATGGAATTCCAGTCAATTATTGGGTGTATCAGCATCATAATCGTGAAGATGCATTGCGTTCATTTGGTAAGACTCCAGCGATGATGGAGTTCTTTAGTGAAATTACAGGTGTTCGATATCCATTTGAAAAATACGACCAAATTATCGTTGAAGATTTCATGTGGGGCGGTATGGAAAATGTAACTAATACTCATCAAACTGACCGCACGATGCACGAAGAAAAAGTACGGCCGATTCATTCTAGTGATGGATTAGTTGGCCATGAACTGGCGCATCAATGGTATGGAGACTATCTTACGACTCGAAATTGGGCAAACGCCTGGCTCAATGAAGGATTTGCCACGTACCTGGAACTTTTGTGGACGGAACATGAATCAGGCATTGAATTAGCTGAATTTGAACGCTTGGGAAATTTGAGAGCAACTGTTTGGGCAGATCAATCCTATCGGCGCCCAACTGTTCAACAACATTATTTCAATTCAATCGAATTATTTGACAGTAATATTTATGCAAAGGGATCTGTTATTTTGAATATGATTCGCAGATATTTAGGCGATGATGCATTTTTCCGGGGTCTGAAAAATTATACAAAAACAAATGCGGCCAACAACGTAGAAACCTCCGATTTGAAAAAAGCGTTTGAAGTGACTACAGGAAAAAATCTGGATTGGTTTTTTGATCAATGGATCTATAGACCTGGCATTCCGGAAATAACAGCCAGTTACCGATACAATCGCCGCAGCAAATTGGTTTCACTCACTTTAAAACAAACACAAGATGTTGAAAGTACATCTTTATTTAAACTCCCCATGACGGTGGTCATTGATGACGGAAGTATTTCACGACATGAAATATTTTTCGATAAGGAAGAGGATACATTCACATTTAAAGCAGACATAGCTCCGCTCATGCTTGTTGTTGATGAAGGGTTTCAAATTCCAAAGCGATTGACGTTTGAGAAAAAGACGGATGAATTACTCTATCAGTTACAAAATGCTCCTACTCCTAATGATCGTATTTGGGCAGCTCGTGAATTAAAAGAAACACGTTCGTCAACAAAAATTCATAAAATATTGGTTGAAATGTTGAATAAGGAACCGCAATGGTATGTTCGCCGGGAAGTTGTAAAAACGTATCAGAAATTAAAACCACGCAATGGGGAGACAGATCTCATGGCAGCATATGAAGGTCAGGATGCTCGAGTAAAACGATCTGTCCTTCGCGCATTGCGGGAATATGAAACAGATGAAGTCATAACATTCATTTTAGATATAATGGAAAATGAAGAAAATGATTTTCTGATTAGTGCGGCGTTGTCAACATTGATAAAGATTGACTTGGACAAAGCGCAGGAAAAATTTGATTGGGCCATGGAACAGGAATCAAAAAGCGAAACCATCCGTTCTACAGCATTGGGTATTTTAACAGAAGAAAAAACAGATTCGAATCTTATAAAGCTAAAAGACATGGCTGTCTATGGTGCTGCTCCATACAATTTGCGCGGTTCAATATTCAGTCGCATAACTGATTATCAGGAAGATAATCCTGACTTGATTGATTATTTTGCTGATCACATTAATGATCCCCATCGCAGGGTACGTTGGACATGCGCTAATCAAATTATACGCCACGGAAATATCGATCAATTTGGTGAGTTTTTGGAAATGGCTGATGCTGAACCCTTACGTGGCGGTAAAATTGCAGATATTTATAGTGCATTGGACAAGCGTCTTGCAAAACTGAAAAAGTCTAAAGACCGCAAGGAAGCAAAAGAAATTGAAAAAATGCAAAAGATGTTTGCTGAATCGGCAGAAGAGTGGGGTAATAATTAGTGTTTTGTCAGTTCCTTATTAAGTGATTTCCATCTGGCTGGCTCCGGCAGAAGAGGACGCGGCTTACCTTCAAGAAATTATCAATGAACTGGCGCATGAATTTCAAACACCGGCATTTTCTCCCCACATGACACTTCTGTCACCAGTTGATTTAAATGAAAATGAATTACATTCAGTATTATCAAATGTTTCAAAAGAGTTTGCACCATTATATGTAACACTAGCTGGAATCAATCATTCCCCAAATATATGGAAAACAGTATTTATCGAATTAGAGGAATCACTGGAATTAATCGCTTTGCAGCAACGAATAGTTAATCAATTTTTATCAGCTCCACCTTATGAGTTTCTACCTCACATAAGTTTAATTTATAAAGAAATGGCTATTGAATTAAAAGAAGAAATCATCCAAGAATTGACGGTAAGAAATTCTTGTAAAATGGATAAAATTATAGCAATGAAAACAGGTCCGAATGTAGAACAATGGAAAAAAGTGGCGGAGGTTAATTAATTTGCAAAACGAAATATTAAAGGCAGTGATAATACAGGCTGCAAGGATCGGCTTCAGACATTCCTATGATCTTTCTGAAAAGTCAATAACAGTTGGTCTAATTGGCCTTATTATGGGCATAGCCTATATGGCTTTTGGACGTAATTTATGGCAGTTAATTATCGCACATTGTATTATGAATACAATGTCTATGGTCGATAGAGTGATATAATATTATGCTTAATTCAAAAGACACAGTTCTGGTTATTATAGACGTCCAGGGAAAACTGGCGCGTATTATGCAGAATGCGGATGAATTGTTCAGAAATCTAGCTATGCTCATCAAAGGCGCTCGTTTGCTGGACGTGCCCATAATCTGGATGGAACAACTGCCGGATAAACTGGGATCAACTGTGGAAGAGGTGAGCGTGTATTTGGATGGACTTCAACCCATTGCTAAAGATGTCTTTTCCTGCGGGCAGAATGCTGAATTCAATTCGAAGCTTGCTGAAATTGATCCGGAGAATATCGTTTTGGCCGGAATTGAAACTCACGTCTGCGTGTATCAGTCTGCCATGGATCTTTTGAAAAAGAATTATAATGTGGAAGTGGTGGCCGATGCTACATCCACGCGCTTGGAGCACAATAAGGAAATTGGTTTGGAAAAGATTCGCCGGGCGGGGGGGCAGATCACCAGCGTGGAAACAGCGCTATTTGAACTACAGGGCAAAGCAAGTGGAGACAGATTCAAACAACTGCTTGAAATAATTAAATAGAATTTTGGAACTTCCTGCTAAAATAGCGTAAAATCAACTACATGTATAAGCGAATTACAGCCCTTTTCCTGCTTACACTTTTTATCGGGCAGCTTTCAGCATCCTTTTTACATTTTGACTGCAATATGGAATGTTGTCAGGAAGACATTGTCAGCTGTTGTTCTATTGAAGTTGTGGAAAAAGAATGTTCTGTTATGGGAAACAACTGTGCTACAGTGGTATTTCTTCCTATCATTTCCGGACCATCCGTCCAGACATATATTGATAATGAATTATCTATAATTGAGATTTCTTTTATAGATTTAGAAACTGAAATAACTCAAACGAATATAGTTGACTATTTTAAGATTCATCCACTTGCTGAACCGCCGCCAGCATTTAATCTGTCCCTCCTGATTTAGACAACTCCTAATCCAAAATTATACTGCCCTCTGGTTGCGGCAGTAAAACCGATTACTAGGAGTTAGTCATGCAATACTTATATAAACAAATTATTTTATTAATTACACTTATTGGAATTGTAAGTGCCCAAACGATTGAACTTTATGGAAAAAAGTTAGATATTCACAAAGATGAGGTTATTCTTGAAGTGAGTGGTCTTGTTTGTTCTTTCTGCGCAGTAGGATTACAGGGTGGTCTTTCATCTCTCAAAGATGTTGATAAGAAAAAATACATCGATGGTGTTTTTGTGAATGTTGAATATCAATATGCTGTCATTGCAGAAGCTGCAGACAAAGATATTGATATTGATAAAGCAATCGAACTAATCGTTAAATCCGGTTACGAAGTGAAAACTGTATTCACGAACAGAACTGGAGAAAAGATAGAAACAAGAAAGATTGAGAGCAAGAAAGATGAAAAATAAATGTATCAGCTTATTTTTCTTGAGTGTAGTGGCTTTTGCACATCAACCCGTTATGGACATGGCTCCCCGTTGGAGTGGAGGCTATGGCTTCCAAGTTCGGTATGAATCCTTTGGATCAGATCGTACGATTAATGATAAAGATATTCTTTCCAGTTATTACCAGCAAACGGTCTGGCTGGAGGGCGTGTATACTTGGCATCGCTCAAAACGGATTACATTTAAACTGCCTTACCATTCAATTGAAGATAAGGACGCAGATGTTATTGCTATTGATAATTCATTGGGTGACTTAATCGTGGCTCTCCCTTTGAAAAAATATAGTAACTTCAATCGAAGTACACAAAACATTGGTTTTACTCCTCAAATTAGATTACCCCTAAATAAAGATCCTGGAATTAATTCCGGTCATCTTGGCGCAGGAGTGAGCCTTACCTATAGTCTTGAATCATTTTCATTTTATCAAATGTATGATGTATTCGGCTGGGTGTATGATGATAAAAATTCACAGCTAGGTTTGGACATTAATGTAGGGATACATCCTTATCATAATAATAAAACAAACACAGGAATCTTTCTTATCTGGGACGTAAGTGGTCGGTGGGAAGATGATTCATCCGTTCTTTTAAGTGGCCCTGTGTTAATGCCTTACCGTCATAAAATGATGGTACGCTTGGAAGTGAAATTTCCTGTAATAGAAAATGGAAAAAGCACTCAATTATCCCGGGGGATAACCATAAATACGGGGATTGGATTTGTATTCTAGTTCTAATTGTATCTAATCAATCTTATAAAGAATATGAGTATTGTATTTTTGCAAAGCGTTATAATAAGTAAGAACATTCGTTCTATAAACATATTCGACATAATTATAAAAGGAAACAAACAGTGAAGAAAATTTTGCCTGGGCAGTTGTGGATACAGACATTAAGCTCACTATAAAAAGCGGCAGGAAAATACATAATAAAGGGTATGGTGCTTATTTACTTCGCTGGGTTAACGGAGCATGGAAAGTGGTTCATACCCAATCAGCGAGTAAACCGGTATAAAGAACTTACCTAAAAAAATTTCAATGATAGATTCCAGTTTTGAATTCAAAGACCCTGTGTGCGGCATGACCGTCACAGAAGGGACGGCTGTTTCCATCGTTGAATGGGGAGGTGTTAAATACGGTTTCTGCGCAGAATATTGTCATGATTTATTCATGAAGCATCCTGAAAAATTTGTGGAAACAAAAACGGAAGAAATTGATGAAAAATCTTCTTGCTGTAGTGAGAGGGATGAAACTAAACAGGAAAAAGATCCTGTGTGTGGAATGAATGTTGACCCGAAAAATGCTGCAGGAAAATCGAATTATAATGAGACAGCTTATTATTTTTGTTCCACCCATTGCAAAACAAAATTTAATTTAAATCCTGAATCCTATTTAAGCGACAAAAAACCGGAAAAAACGGTCATACAGGAAGGTGCAAATGTAAAATATACGTGTCCCATGCATCCTGAAGTGATTTCAGATAAATTGGAAGATTGCCCCATTTGCGGTATGGCTCTGGAGCCAATGGAAATTTCGTTAGAAGATAAGGAAAATCCCGAATTGATTGACATGACAAAGCGATTTTGGATCAGTACTGCTCTGGCGCTGCCGTTGTTGATTATTACCATGGGCGGCATGTTCACGGGTGGAATGTTTGGTCATTGGCAAACATGGATAGAATTAGCATTGGCAACACCGGTGGTTTTTTGGGGCGGAGCACCTTTCTTTGTACGGGGATGGAAGTCCCTGAAAACTCGAAATTTAAATATGTTTACGTTGATTGCAATAGGTACAGGTGTAGCTTATGGTTACAGCGTGATTGCAACGCTGTTTCCGGCTATTTTTCCTGAAGCGTTAAAAAATGCAAGCGGAACAATTCCTGTTTACTATGAATCCGCTGCTGTTATTATTGCATTGGTTCTCATGGGTCAGGTATTGGAATTGCGGGCGAGAGATAAAACGGGTAGTGCTATCAAAGTACTTTTAGGTCTGGCTTCAAAAACGGCTCGGTTGGTTCACGAAGATGGTAGAGAAGAAGATGTGCCTTTGGAAAACATTCAAAAAGGAAATATTTTGAGAGTGCGTCCCGGAGAGAAAATTCCCGTAGACGGAATTCTGATGGAAGGTCAGAGTTTCATGGACGAATCAATGGTGACTGGAGAATCCATGCCTGTTGAGAAAAAAGAAGGCGATTCTGTTATTGGATCTACAGTAAACGGAACAGGTTCGTTTTTGATGAAAGCTGAACGTGTCGGCAAGGAAACGCTTTTATCTCAAATAGTGAAGATGGTTAATGAGGCTCAACGGAGCCGGGCACCTATTCAAAATTTAGCCGATAAAGTGGCATCCTACTTTGTACCTGCTGTAGTTGGAGTCAGTATTCTTACATTTATAATCTGGGTAATTTGGGGTCCTGAACCTCGTTTTGCATTTGCCCTTATAAATATGGTGGCTGTATTAATAATTGCCTGCCCCTGTGCATTAGGGCTAGCTACACCCATGTCCATCATGGTGGGAATGGGTCGTGGTGCCACAGTCGGCGTATTAATAAAAAACGCAAATGTACTGGAATCCATGGAAAGAGTGGATACTCTTGTGGTGGATAAAACAGGAACACTCACTGAAGGCAAACCAAAAGTCATTCATATTCAATCTATTGATCCGGTTTCCGAAAGTGAATTATTAAAATGGACCGCCAGTGTGGAGAAAGCCAGTGAACATCCCTTAGCTGAAGCCATTATTTCTAAAGCAGTGGAAAATGATTTAACGATTGAATCCTGTTCGAATTTCAATTCTTTTACAGGAAAGGGAGTAAGTGGAATCGTAGATGGAAAAGAAATCTCTATTGGTAGTCACCAATGGATGCAGGAAATGAATGTTGATTTTGACACATTGACAGATTCAGCTAATAATATGCAGGAAGAAGGAACAACAGTTGTATTTATTTCAATTGATTCCAGAGCGGTAGGAATTATAGGAGTAACAGACCCAATTAAAGCATCAACGCTCGGTGCAATAACAGAATTGAAAAAAGCAGGATTACACATCGTTATGCTAACCGGGGATAATAAAAAAACAGCAAATGCTGTAGCAAAAAAACTGGGCATTGAAAATGTGAAAGCGGACGTACTTCCAGATCAAAAATATGAAATTATAAAAAAATTAAAAGATGAAGGCAGAATCGTTGCCATGGCCGGCGATGGTATCAACGATGCGCCTGCATTAGCTCTGGCAGACGTAGGAATCGCCATGGGAACAGGAACGGATGTGGCTATGGAAAGTGCCGACATGACCTTAATAAAAGGTGATTTGTCGGGAATCGTTCGCGGGCGTCAATTGAGCAAGGCGACCATGAAAAATATTAGACAAAATCTATTTTGGGCGTTTGCCTACAATTCTTTAGGTGTGCCTCTTGCAGCCGGGATTCTGTATCCGTTTTTTGGACTATTGCTTAGTCCCATGATTGCCGCTGCTGCCATGAGTTTAAGTTCGGTAACAGTTATTGGAAATGCGTTACGGTTGAGGAAATTGGCACTGTAAGCATAATTATATATTATGAAGGAATTATAACGATGGGCTGTTGTCAATGTCAGGGTATCGAAAAAATGTTTGATGAAAAAACGGCCCGTCGAGAATTAAAACGATATCTTAAGAAAGGACCCGCCAAAACAACTCAAATGTTGTTAGATGCAATTCATAAACTAGGTGTGCAAGGTCTGGATTTTCTAGATATTGGCAGCGGCATTGGCGCCATTCAAAATGATTTACTAAAAGCTGGTGCGATCAAAGGAACCAATATTGATGCCTCGGAAGCATATATTAATGTTGCCAAGGAAGAAGCAGCGCAAAAGGGTTGGACAAATAAAGTAAATTTTAAACATGGTGATTTCACAATAATAGCCACAAACGAAGACTTGGCTGATATCGTCACCTTAGATAAGGTTATTTGCTGTTACGATAATATGTCTAAATTGGTAGGGTTGTCATCCAAACTGGCTCGAAAAATATACGCAGTTATTTATCCGCGAGATATTTGGTGGATGCGTTTATTTCTACCAATCATGAATTTATATCCCAAAATAAAGGGCAGTCCCTTTCGGGTATTCATTCATCCCACAAAAGATGTGGAAGAAATCATTATTAAGAATGGATTGCAGCGAACATTTTATGCCACAAAGTTTATATGGCAGATAGCCGTTTTTACGAGATGAAAATCAACTCTTGAGAAATACAAAAGTAGCCACTCAATGTTAGAAGCATCATGGAGCGAAACCTATCTCCGCCTCGGAATCTTCTTGGGAGTATTTGTAATGATGGCACTGTGGGAAAAAGTAAACCCCCGCAGAAAACTATCTGAATCTAAACTACGGCGCTGGATTACTAATTTAGGTCTAATTTTCTTCAACACTGTCATTGTTAGAGTAACAGTAGGAGCCATGGTTTTCACTGTAGCCATTTTTGCCCGGGAAAACGGTTGGGGTTTATTTAATTATATTGAAACTAGTCCATGGTTTGCAGTAGCTGTAAGTGTTATTGTGTTGGATTTCGCTATTTATTTGCAGCACATAATTGTCCATGCTGTCCCTTTTTTATGGCAACTTCACAGCGTCCACCATGCTGATCTTGATTTCGACGTCTCCACCGGGCTGCGCTTTCATCCACTGGAAATAATCCTTTCACTCTTTTATAAATCCATAATTGTTATTATGATAGGTGTACCTCCAATGGCAGTTGTTATTTTCGAAATGATACTGAATGCGACCTCACTTTTTAATCATGGCAATGTTTTTATTCCCAAAACAATTGACAGACTATTACGCTATATAATTGTAACGCCCGATATGCATCGGATTCATCATTCTACTATTGTTGATGAAACAAACTCCAATTATGGATTTTCTGTCTCATTATGGGATCGTTTATGTGGTACTTACAAGAAGTCATCAAAGCTGGGACAACTGGACATGGAGATAGGTTTAAAAGAATTTCGAAACCAAAATAAACTGGGAATTCTGAATTTGATTACGTTTCCTTTTTATGAAAAAGAATGACTGTTCTAATTTGCAGTTAAATAATGCTTTGAGTTATCAATTTAAGTCATTTTAATTTAATTTTATTTATGTTTAGATTTAGCTAATTGAATTTAGATTTTATCGACATTTGATTAATGATAATTTTGTTCAAATAAACTTAATAAAAACCACTGCCATTTATGGCGAATAGGATTTAGAATGAAAAAAATAATGTTACTTGGTTTGATTTCTTTTCTTTGGGCTGATTTTAGCGCCAATGTACTCGTATCGGCAAATTCTGGTAGCCATAATAAAATGCCTGATATCATCGTAGATGGAAATGGCACAATACATGTAGTTTGGATCAATAATGATGATAACAAAAATCTATTTTATGCCAATTCCTCCGACCATGGTAATTTATTTTCAACACCAATTCAAATTAATACTGTAAGTGGTCATGTAAGTGATATCATGTATAGCGGTCCTAAAATTGCTGAATTTGGGGGTATCCTCCATGCAATTTGGGCTGATTCTCGTCATGGATATGATGAAACTAATATTTATTATTCTCAATCTACAGATGGTGGAACTACGTGGACAGAAGAAGCTCCTATTGGAGATGTTTCATCATTCAATCTCTATCCGGAAATAACGACAAGTGAAGCAGGAAAAATTCATGTTATTTATTTCCAGTATAATCGTCGTTTTTTGAGGTTTGAACATATTTATCATATAGCATCCAGTGATACAGGTCAAACATTTAGTGATGATGAGGTTGTTAATAATTATTCTGGAGCAATTCCATGTGAGTGTTGTCCAGCAGATATTCTTATTTTAAATGATGGCACTAAAATGGTTGGATTTAGAAATGATGATAGCGATGTCCGTGATATGTTTGCGAGTTTTTCAGGTGATAATGATACTGAATGGGGGAGTCTAACGCGCATGTCTTTTGACCAATTTATAATTGATTATTGTCCCAGCTCTGGGCCCGGAATGTCGCGATTGAATGAGAATGTTGCTTTATCCTATATGGTTGCAGTAAATAATATTCCGAAAGTGTATTTGAAAGTGTCTCACGATGATGCAGTTGCTTTTGGAGATAGTATATTGGCTGATCCTAATGCAGCTGATGATGTTCGGCAAGATCACCCTTATACAGCCATCACGAATGGGAATTGGATTCATATGATTTGGGAAGACCAACGTGGCGGTAATGATATTTATTATGGTGGCATGAATGTAAGCAGTAGTGCTTTATCAAATATTCAAGTGCTGAATGATGACGGACAAGATGTCACTCAACGAGCACCTAGAATGGATGATGATGATAGTTTTGTTTATATTGTCTGGGAAGATTATCGATCAGATCAGAATATCTATTTCACTACAAACTACGATCCAGACGCAGGAATTACAGATGATATTCACCCTTCTGAATTTAAAATTCATGGATTATATCCCAATCCATTCAATAGTAATCTAACAATTGATTTTAGATTGGAAAGTCCAAGCGAGATTGAATTAGCTGTTATTGATATATCCGGAAGGGAAGTAGAACATCATTCTTTAGGGAATTATGTATCTGGAAATCATTCAATTTCATGGAATGGTAAGAACTATTCTGCAGGAGTGTATTTTATACAGCTTATTTCTGGCAATAGTGTGCAGACACGGAAAGTCCTTTATCTGAAATAATTGTTTATCATTTCCCATGCAGCGCACGGCTATCTGGCTGGTGCAGCTATACAAAGCCGTTACTCAGTTTCTTACTTTAAGCTATTCCTTTGGCTGTGTATATCATTTTCTGTTTTTCCGGATATAGATGGAGTTTTTTCACCTACAGTTGCCGGACATCATTCAGTATTACATACACCTATTTTCTGGATAATAGCTTGTTCAATAATCTATGTTTTAGGACGAAAATATTATCCGACTAAAAATACATTAATCGCTTTAGGTGTTTTCAGTGGTGCTTTCATGCATCTGCTCACGGATTGGATTACTGCTAGGACAGTTGGAATACAATGGTTTTATCCTTTATTAAAAACAGATTACTATTTATATCCAATTTCACCAGACCAAGGGCAAGTTTCAGTATATGAAATGCTTATGAATCCATATTGGTCATTCTATATGGAAAATAAATTATTGTTTGGATTTGAAGTTGGAGTGAACTTTCTAGCTGTATTTTTAATCATTTATAATATTTATAAACAACAAAGGAAATAACATGAAACATCTCATATTAACAGTATCGATTCTTGGATTATTTGCATGTGGTGGTGACACGACGAGTGTAGATATCCAATTAACTTCCATGCAATGTGGAATGTGCGAAAGTACCATTGAAGAAGGTGTAAAAGCTTTAGATGGTGTAGTTGCTTTTGATGTAGATCTTGATAAGAAAGTGGGTCATATCGAATACAAAGCAGGTTTGGTGGATTTATCAGCGATTGAAAAAGCCATTTCCGCTCTAGGCTATTCTGCCAATAACACGCAAGCAAATGCTGCAGCTTATGAAGCATTGCCCGGTTGTTGTAAATTGAGTGGTGGTCATTAATAACAAGCGAATTTTAACGACCTTGCTTTTTGCGGGGTTGTTTTTTTCCTGCGGAGAAATTAGTGCACCTGCCAGCCCCGATACAGCGCTTGGGAGCGCCTATCCCAATATCTGTCAAACGGATGATGGATTTATCATGATTTGGTATGAGGGCGGTGAACACATTGTTATGTCTGAATTCACCGATAAGGGCTGGACAAAAAAAGATACGATTGTTACCAGTGATCGATTTTTCAAAAACTGGGCAGACTTACCACAGATTTATCATACTGGTGGCGATACACTTGCTGTGTCATGGCTGGAAATGAGTGGGGAAGGGACGTATGATTATGATGTAAAAGTGTCCATATCTACGAACCGCGGAAAGGCTTGGTCTGATCCAGTTATTCCACATCGTGATGGGATAAAAGGAGAACATGGGTTTGTTTCTTTTTATGATTTAAATGGATCTATAGGATTAATTTGGCTGGATGGACGTGCCATGGCATCTGGCGGGCATGATCACGGTGATGGAGCTATGCGGCTTTATACAACTACCATAATTCCAAAAGGTGAACTGGGATTGGAAATTATGCTGGATAATATGGTGTGTGAATGTTGCCCAACATCGGCAGTGAATACGAGTGTGGGGCCATTGGTGGCTTTTCGGGACCGCTATGCAGATGAAACGCGCAATATCCAATTGGCATTTATAAACGATAACCAACTTCCCAGACCCATCAATGAAGACGGGTGGATTGTCCCCGGTTGTCCTGTAAATGGACCCGCCATGGTTGCCAATGTAGATAATGTGGCTATTGCCTGGTACACGGCTCCGGATAATAAACCGCAAGTAAATATTTCATTTTCAAATGATGGTGGACGGACTTTTGGCAATCTAATTCGTTTGGATGGTGGTTCTGTTATTGGTCGCACCGATCTCATTTGGTTAGATGATGAAAATGTATTAGTAAGCTGGTTGGCAGAAGGGGAGGAATCGGGTAAACTGGAATTGAAAACTGTAAACTCCAATACGGGTGCAGTTGATTTTTTTAAATCGTATACCATTAGCTCGAGTCGAGGTAGTGGTTATCCTAAATTGGCAATGGCAAACGGGATGGTTTTTGTTGCTTGGACAGAGCCGGGAGAAAATGGTAAAATTAAATCAGAATGGATTGTTATAAATTAATAATTTTATGCTCAAAAACACCTTTTCATTATTCTCCATTTTCGTAAATTCATTCACCCTGTCATGCGTATAAAATTCTTCCACTTGATTACACGATTACTTTTACTGGCCTTTCTGACCGGCGTTTTTCCTATTCAATCACTCCTATTACACGCACAAACAGAAGAACAGGATCAAAAAAAGAAAAAGAAAAGAAAGAAGAAATCCTCAAAGAAAAAGAAGTCCAGTAGCAAGAAGAAAAAGAAATCTTCGAAAAAAAAGAAAAAAAAGAAGCGTTCTTCAAAAAAGAAGAAAAGATCTAAAAAGAAACAATCTTCAAAGAAAAAGAAATCTGTAGCAAAATCAAAAAGATCAGCACCAATAAAAGTATCTGCAACTCCCGTCCCTAAAAAAGAAGTTTCTATTATGCAATTAACAGGGGAATTATTTAATTATACAAATAAGCTGAATACCAGTCGTGACCGATTGGCTCGCGCAACTAGATATTTGGCATTTCCAAAGAAAAAAGAAGTAGTGCGAATTGAATCCAGAGCTAAATTTTCAACCCAGGATTATGAAGCGGCTGCTCAAAAAGCACCGTTCGACATTCGTGCCCAGCGGCAACTGGGAATGCATTATGAACAAATCCATGATTGGGAAAATGCCAAGGATGTTTATATGCGTGTCCTTACAAAGAATCCTTTGAATCCTGATGCCCATTTCTATTTGGGAAATATGTACAAGAATATGGGCGAAAACAAAAAAGCACGTGATTCTTATGAAGAAGCACTTGCATTGGATCCCAGTCACCGAGCCACGCTGGATATTCTGGCTACAGGTAGGGAAACTTCGGATAATACATCTGTATTAGAGCAATCCGCCGCCAAAAATCCTGATGGCCCCGCACAAAAATTAACACTCATCAAACAAAAAATAAATTCCGGGGATTATGAGGACGCCATCAAACTGGCTGTTTTGGCATTAGAGCAATTTTCGGACCATGGCGGATTTGTGTATTTACAAGGTCGGGCATATGTAGGTATGGGCGAAATCGATCGAGCCAAGTCATCCTTTCAACGAGCCATCAAAATGGATCCTCGCAACGAAAATGCACACCTATCATTAGGGAATTTATATTTCAACCAAGGCAAATATGTTTATGCTGCATTGGCTTTCAGTGATGTGGTGTATTTGAATAATTACGATGTAGATGCTCGCTATATGCAGGGCTTGAGTTATTTTAATGCCAATGAATGGGGACGAGCTACATCTGCCTGGGAAGATTTACTTCATTATTCTCCGCAACATCCGTTGGTGAAAATATTACTGCCACAAGCGTATTATATATTGGCGGTGGAATACAATCGTTTGGGTGAATCCACCTTGGGCCGGACGTCTTTCAGCAAAGCGTTGAGTGTGAATAACCATTCTTACAGTTGGCTTCCCGGCGCCATGCGCAGTTTGGGTAAATATTACCGGGAAAAAGGCATGCACAAAGAATCTCTCTCTGCTTACCAAGAAGTGGTTGAACTCAAACCCATGGACGCAGAAGCCTACACCGGCATGGGCATTACCTATTGGAAAATGAATGAACACCAATTGGCCAAAGCAGCTTGGCAACGCAGCCTGGAACTGAATCCCGACAGCAATGAAGCTCGGGGTTGGCTCATGATCGCCCATCAGGGTTGATTTCAGTTTTTCATTTTTTTATTTTTATTAAAAATTTTGCTATTCTTTATTGATCATGGACAATATATATTGGGTATTGAAGTAAATAGCTGAAGAAATGAAAAATCTTTACAATCGATAATGTTGAGTCTCCCAATACTCTGAACCGATAATCATTTGATGGAATTTAATATTTACACCTCCTTAAACCCCTCCTCATATGAGGAGGGGACAATTAACTCGTTTGTTAAATTATATTCATTAAATAGGGACGGTGTAGAAATGGGAAATTTCACACTTTTGGATGAATAAATATGTTATTTGTTTTACAGATTCGATTAATATAGTTTTTATAAGTTTAAAATGAACAAATTCTTTCCAGTCATTTTATCAACAGTTTTATTCGCCCAAACCTACCCCGGTGATGATGCGGTACGTAAAGGTGTTCATGCTTTTTACAATTATGAAACAACCAATGCGATTGAAATTCTAGAAGAAGCACGGTTGGACTATCCTAAAAACCCCACCGTGCACCTGACTTGGGCGGCGGCTCGTTGGCTCCATAATCAAGCAAATTCATCAGTAGAGCAAACGTATATCGATCTGGAAAATGATCTAAATGAAGTTATTCCTATTTATAAATTATTGACCAAAAAATTCCCGGACGATCCGAATTACCAATTATATTTGGGGTCTGCCACTGGCCTCATGGCTCGTATTTATTTGGGGAAGAAGGAATGGTTGGAAACATTGAATTGGGCCTATTCCGGGTTTCGCATTATTCAAAAAGTAGAGGCAGATCACCCGGACATTGTGGATGCCGCATTACCCATCGGTATTGTAGAATATTTCGCCGGTTTGAGCAATGTAATTATCCAATGGGGCGCGAGTTTATTGGGTTTAGATCCATCCCGAGAACGTGGATTAACAAAGATTGAACGAGCTGCGAATGATGGTCCATGGTCATGGATCGAAGCGAGAGGTATTGTATCTTTTCTGTATCTATGGGTGGATGTGGATCCGGAAAAAGCACTTGAGTACAGTGGTGAACTTGTTGCGGAATTTCCCGGGAACTTCTATTTTCGAATCCTCTATACTGAGAGTCTCATCCGCAGTGGGAAGATGAATACAGCTTTAACTTCATTAAATATTCTGAAAAAAATGGTATCGAATTTAACAGATATTCAAAAAAACTGGTATTTCGGATATTTACAATATGAGCTTGCTTTGTATCACTTTAAGGAAAGGAAAACAGAAAAAGCACTGGTTTACATTAATGAAGCAGTCCAAAATTATGGCGCTGAACTGGACATTATTTTAGCGAACGCCTGGTGTTTAAAAGGACAGATCCATGATTTAATACACGAACGAATGGAAGCTAAAAAAGCATATAAATACTGTATAGAATTGGATAATTATACTTATACTATTGAATTAGCCAAGTCGTATTTACGAACACCGTTTCAGAATTAAATTCACCTATGAAAAACAACACACCATATTGTAATAGCTTATTTCAATACTCACGCTTTCAAACTCGCGAAGTAGCTGTGGGGAATGTAATTATCGGCGGCGATCAGCCCATTTGTATCCAATCCATGACAACCACTGATACAATGGATACTATGGGAACGGTAGAGCAATCCATTCGTCTGATTGATGCCGGTTGCGAGATTGTTCGCATCACAGCTCCCAGCAAAAAAGAAGCAGAAAATTTAAAAAATATTCGAGACGAACTCCACCGCCGCGGCTACACACAACCTTTGGTGGCTGATATCCATTTTACGCCAAACGCTGCGGAGATTGCCGCACGAATTGTGGAAAAAGTGCGAATCAATCCCGGGAATTATGCTGATAAGAAAAAATTTGAGATTCTGGAATACACAGATGCGCAATACAATGAAGAATTAGAACGCATCCGGGAACGCTTTTTACCATTGGTCAAAATCTGTAAAGAAGAAGGAACTGCCATGCGAATCGGCACAAATCATGGTTCACTTTCAGATCGTATTATGAATCGCTACGGTGACACTCCATTGGGGATGGTTGAATCTGCACTGGAATTCACCCGGATATGTATTGAAGAAAATTTTCATGAAATTATTTTTTCCATGAAAGCAAGCAATCCGCAAGTCATGATTCAAGCATATCGTTTATTAGTAGCAACCATGATGAAAGATGGGATGGATTTTCCACTGCACTTGGGAGTTACGGAAGCAGGAGAAGGGGAAGACGGTCGTATAAAATCTGCAGTGGGAATCGGGTCACTTCTAGAAGATGGGCTGGGCGATACAATTCGAGTTTCATTGACAGAAGAACCGGAAGCTGAAATCCCCGTAGCGAAAGCTTTGGTTGATCGTTACTTATCAAATCGTACTGATCAAATACCTGAAATAGACAATCAATCTTTCCATCCATACGAATATCTAAAACGGCAGTCTTTAATCGTAAAAAATATTGGTGGAGATGAAGTTCCCAGAGTTATTATTGATTTGAGCGATTTGAAAAAAATTACACCAGCAGACTTGAAGAATTGCGGACATTATTATAATGTAGATTTGGATAAGTGGACCACTGCTGATGCAGCTGCCGACTTTTTGTATGTAGGTAAAGGAAGTGTCGATTTTGAACTTCCGGGAATGGTGAGTGTGATTCAAGATGCAGATGTTTGGTCTGAAATGTCTCAAACATATCCATTGCTTACAGATGATTTTTCTAACATATCTACGGATTTGAATTTTGTATTGTGTTCTCTAGAAAATTTGGATGATATATTTATACATGCATTGCCGGATAATTCAGTCTTGATGTTGGAAGCAAAAACGGATCATGCCATGGTAGAAATGCGTGTTGCATTTTTAACATTAAAAACAGAAATACCTGTAATAATGAAACGCGAATTCAACGAATTGGACCGAGAGCACTGCCGTTTGTATTCATCAATAGATTTCGGTGGTTTGCTCATTGATGGTTTTGGAGATGGAATTTGGCTAAACTCAAAACATAATAATAAATTTATCAATCAAACATCTTTTGGTATTTTGCAAGCCACACGCACACGCATTTCCAGAACGGAATATATTTCATGTCCATCCTGCGGCCGGACACTGTTTGACCTTCAGGAAACAACTGCTATGATCCGCAAGCGTACCGACCATTTAAAAGGGTTAAAAATCGGTATCATGGGATGTATTGTAAATGGTCCCGGTGAAATGGCCGATGCCGACTATGGATATGTGGGAAGCGGCAGGGGTGTTATTTCATTATATAAAGGAAAAGAAGTGGTGCGAAAAAATATTCCAGCTGAAAATGCGGTGGATGAATTAATCGAATTAATTAAAGAATATAACGACTGGGTGGATTGTTGATAGGTTAGTAGTGAATTCATTACAAAATTGAAATATTTTAAATGAAAAAATCTTTTCTATATACCATTTTGGGAATTTTTGTATTTACTATATCTATTCTGACATTTCTTTTAAACTTTAGACCTCACACTCCTCAACTTGAAAAATATCTTTTTCATCCCAATTTGGATTATAACATTGGTTCATTGAATGTTAAATTTTTAGGCAATACAAATATATTAATTACAGATGGAAAAACGTCAATACTAACAGACGGATTTTTTAGTCGACCTTCAATAAGCAACGTTCTTTGGGGGGAAATTGAACCAGATTATGGAGTAATCGAGTATTGCCTGGAGAAAGCCGGGATTCACCAACTGAATGCAGTTATTCCGGTCCATTCCCATTTTGATCATGCCATGGATTCTCCCATAGTAGCAATGAAGACAGGTGCAAAACTTATTGGTTCTGAATCAACAGCCAATATCGGCAGGGGATTGAATTTCCCAGAAGAACAAATGGTCATTGTCGAATCAGGAGTACCGCTACAAATAGGATCAATGAAGGTGACACTCATAAAAGGGAAACATTGGCCTTATCCAGATGAAGAATTAGGTTTGAAACTTTTGAATAGAGAAATTATTAATCCGATTGTTCCACCGGCAAGTGCGTTTGAATATTTTGAAGGAGCCAGTTATACGATTATTGTTGAACACGCAGATGCATCAATTGCGATTCATGGCAGCGCAGGATACATATCTAATATTTTGGAAAATTATGTTGTTGATATTCTATTCCTTGGCATGGCTGGGCTAGAGACAATGGATAAATCATATAATGACAACTTTCAAACCCATGTGGTAGACGCATTGAATCCCAAAGTGATTGTTCCCATTCATTGGGATGATTTTTTTGTTCCATTAAAAAAGGGATTAAAATCGAGAAGTTTATTGGAAAAATTGCTCCAGGGAATGGATGTAGAAAAATCATTCAAATTTGTTGAAAAAAGAAATATGGATCGTACAATAATTGTCCTTCCTCTTTGGGGACTAATTAATGTTGATGATTTGTTAAGTAGAAATTAGTCGTTGAACATTAATGGTTAGAGTGAAAATAATAATTTGCTGCTAACCAGTTACAAAATCACAAATCACCAAAATCCAACTTGAGCACTTTGATTTGATAGTTTTGTCTTCGTAGTTTGGACTGATAATTCGGAAACAGGTAAGCCATGAAAAAGTTAATAATCCCACTATTTTTAGTATCATTTATTTGGTCGCAGGACTTTGAACCGACCAAAATGACTCCAATTGTTGCCTATTGGAAAACACTAACCCCAGATCAAAAAGAAACATATTTATTTTCTTATATGACACAAACATATGAAACGTATGAAGCGTTAAAGGACGAGCTTGGCTATAATGAACTCACTACGTGGTATTATGATAATCGCGCTGAATTAGTTTTTGGTATTTTTGACCAACTGGAAGACAGAGATTTGGATGAATTTGTTGGATGGATAGATGAATTTTATAGCCATAATGATTTTGTGAATAAACCATTTTATGAAGCCATGGCCTTTGCCTTTCGTTTTCAACAAGCTGCAGGTGAAACTCTTTGGGAAAAATATGAAAATGTTAAATATGGGAAAATTAAGCCTAGTGAAGAATAATGTCATTTTATAAACCAACCTTTTTATCTGAATGGAATAGCATTCGCCATGAGGGAGGATATAAATTATTGATCAAAAAAAAAGGATGGGTTGTTCTAGCCGCTTTTTTTACTTTCTATCTGATTCGTGATTCTATTTTATTTTTGCTGATTCCCTACTTGGCTTTCAAAGGCATCATTACTTGCAATTAATGCTGGCCAAAGCATTAAGTTCTGCTATTCTTGGAATTGATGCCTACATAGTTGAAGTAGAAGCCCACCTTACCGGAGCAAAATTACCTAAATTCAGAACTGTCGGTCTTGCAGAAGGTGCAGTAAAAGAAAGTAAAGAGCGTGTCCGCGCTGCTATAAAAAATACTGGTTATACATTTCCCCATAAACATGTCACCATCAACTTGGCGCCTGCAGATATACGCAAAGAAGGCAGCGCGTTTGATCTTCCCATAGCTATTGGAATATTAGCTGCTATTGGCGAAGTGAAACATGATCATTTAGAAAAAATGCTTTTGTTAGGTGAATTAGCCTTGGATGGTAAAATTCGTCCAATTCGAGGAGCCTTACCTGTAGCGATTTGCGCTAGAGATAGAGGAATAAGGGGAGTTATTTTACCTGAAGAAAATGCCAGTGAAGCTGGCGTAGTCGAAGGCGTAAAAGTCGTTGGGGTTAAAACACTCGCTGATGTAATCGCAATCCTTAACGAACAGAAATCCGTTCAGCCAATTGTTATTAATCAAAAAGCGTTGTTTAAGAATTACAAAAATTACCATGTGGATTTTGCTGATGTAAAAGGCCAGGAACAGGTAAAGCGCGCTTTAGAAGTAGCCGCAGCGGGAAGTCATAATGTTATTATGATTGGTCCTCCGGGTAGCGGAAAAACCATGCTGGCTAAACGTTTACCGACTATTTTACCAGAGTTGGTTTTGGATGAAGCATTGGAAACAACCAAAATTCATTCCGTGGCTGGACTATTGCCAGAAGGTCAAGGTATCATTGCCACACGTCCGTTTCGGGCACCACACCACACCATCAGTGACGCTGGTTTAATCGGTGGCGGTACAATTCCCAGACCGGGAGAAGTCAGTTTGTCTCATAATGGCGTCCTTTTTTTAGATGAACTTCCAGAATTCAAAAAGAATGTATTAGAAGTTATGCGACAGCCATTGGAAAATGGTGAAGTCACTATTGCCCGTGCCTCCATGTCTTTGAGTTATCCTTCCCGATTTATGCTGGTTTCAGCCATGAATCCTTGTCCGTGCGGATATGCCACCGATCCTCAAAATGAATGCACCTGTAATCCTCAATTGATCCAAAAATACATGAGCCGTATTTCCGGTCCTCTGATGGATAGAATTGATATTCATATCGAAGTTCCGGCTGTGCCATTCGCAGATCTTGATGGAAAAGAAGCAGGTGAAAAATCTGAAGCAATTCGTGAAAGAGTTCAAATGACTCGGCAAGTACAACTGGATCGTTATAAGTCAACAGCGGGAATGTTTAGCAATGCACAAATGGAAACGGGTGATTTGAATACGTACTGTAAGCTAGATAAAGAAGCAGCTGGTTTATTAAAGCAAGCAATGGAAAGACTGGGTTTATCAGCACGCGCCTATGACAGAATATTAAAAGTATCACGAACCATTGCAGACTTGGAAGGTAGTGCACATATTCGTTCGGAGCATATAAGCGAAGCAATCCAATATAGAAGTTTAGATAGACAGCTTTGGCTAGAGTAAATTCACGAAGCAAACAAGAAAGAGCACTATGCATTTAATCATCTCCACAAGTTTACGACCCAAAGGCCAAACACTTGCTTTGTCTGAAAAAGCACTTACATTTTTTAATGAAAAAAATGCAAATGCTGAAGTCATTAATTTGCAAACTATTAATCTCCCCTTTTGTGATGGTGGAGAATGTTATAAAGATCAGGCTGTTCTTGATCTGACCAAAAAAATAAAGGATGCAGATTCATTGATTATTGCAAGTCCTGTGTATAATTATTCCTTAAACGCAGCAGCAAAGAATTTATTGGAACTCACCGGAAGTGGATGGAATGATAAAGAAGTCGGATTTATATGCAACGCCGGTGGCGATAAGAGTTATATGTCACTCATGCCCTTTGCAAATAGCATTATGCTGGATTACAGATGCAACGTCATTCCCAAGTTTGTTTATGCAACAGGTGATATGTATGAAGGGAATAAAGTGGTAGACTCAAATTTGATAGAAAGGATTAAAGAATTAGTTGATTCAATTCTTGTTACAAATTAAGTATGCGTAACTGAACACGTCTTTCTCCATTCTTTATACCAAGTAGCAAATCGCCACCATTCCCAAAACGAATCTTTTTTAATTGCAGTAAATGTGCGCCGTTGATATTCTAGTGATTGTTCTGGTGTCATGCGGTACGTACGTTTTGGATTTCCATAGAGTCATTCGATTACTAGCCATTGATTCTTAACATAAATGAGGGTATGTTTATTTGCTTCATCATCCACCAATCCATTATTTTAAATCCTAATCCAATTCCAGACTCATAACCCATATTATTCATTAGATTCTACCGATGAAACGCATCATTTTATTCACCATTTTTCTGTTTTCATGTGCACCCGTTTCGGTAGTCATGGACCGTTATGATAATCACCAAGAGAAAACAGTCGCAATGATGAAAGTCCAGAAAAAAGATGGTGTAAAAGATTCTACATTAATTGAATTATTAACATATCATCCCAATGGACAATTGGCCTCTTCAACTGATATGATCCGTAATATTCGTCATGGTAAACACGTTGAATATTCACCTGCTGGAGGTGTGATTGCAAAAGGACAATTTGAGAATAATCGTAAAAGTGATAAATGGTTATGGTTTGGAAGAGATGGCAATCCGGATTCATTAAGAACATACGAAAAAGGAATGCTTTCCGGTAAAAGTGTTGATTATTCTTTTACTGGGAGTAAAATTAAAGAAATGTCCTATCAAAAACATAAATATCATGGAAAATCAATTCATTATAATTCAAATGGTAAAAAGTCCTTAATTGGTGAGTACAGGTTTGGCATTCCCAATGGTAAATGGACGTGGTTTAGCAAAGCGGGTAAGAAAGAACGTATCGTGACTTATAAAAAAGGTATTAAAGATGGGCTTGTTACCATTTGGAATGATCAGGGCAAAAAGGTCATGACAGGCAGCTATTTAAATGATAAAAAAAATGGAGAATGGAAATGGCGAAGTGAAAATAAAGGATTGGATTCCCTAATTCAATATTCAAATAACCAGTATATGGGTAAATACAAAGTTTGGCATGTAAACGGCGAGAAAGCTGTTGTAGGTACATATCAAAATGGGTTTAAAACGAGTGATTGGAAATGGTATTCCATTAATGGCAATTTGGATTCTGTAATAACATATTTATCTGATATATATAATGGTTCGGTAAAAAAATATTACCGTAATGGTTCACTTCGAAATGAAGCAATATATGCTCATGGAAAAATAGATGGAGAGCAAAACACATATTATGAAAATGGTATGATGAAATCATTCTATACATATAATAGAGGCGTTCGTACTGGCCCATATACAGTATGGAATACAAATGGTTTTAAACGTGAAAGCGGAACTTATTTAAATGATAAACTAAATGGTATCAATTATCGTAGGTATCATCACGGTGAATATTCTACAATTACAACGTATTCAAATGGGCAGATTCACGGCATCATGCGAATGTATAGTCCAAGCGGAATAATCAAAAAAGAAGAGTATTATTATTTAGGTCAACTACATTGTTCATTGGAGTATTTTGATAACAGCAGGCTAAAAGAAATAAAAGTAATTAAAAAGCAGGACGTTATTTTTCAAAAAAACTGGAATAATATTGGATTAGAAACAACAAACTCAAAATTCAAAATAGGTATTACCACCAAAACTGAACGTTATTATTCAGGGAATTTGAAATCTGAAAAATCAATGAGAGGAAATGTAGAACACGGTTTATTATGGGCATTTCACAAAGATCGTAAACTCCAGTATTTATCCCTATATATTAACGGAAAACATGTTTTTCGAAGAGATTATTTGCAAGAAGAAGGTGAGTATAAAGATTATCTTTTTCCGGATAGTGAATTACAGGTTATTGTAAAAATAGAAGTGGAGGAGATTTAATTTAATACGTTGTAATTTCGCAACCTTATGAAAGAACAATTACAAGAAATCTATACAATTTGGGGTCCGCCGGCGATTACGTTAGTCATTGGTATTTTCGCCGGGTTGATATTTAAATACTTTTTTCGCAGCCGGTTTAAAAAATTCGCTGAAAAAACGTCTTGGAAAGGCGATGATGTCCTATTTATGGCTGTTGAAAAACACGTCACATACTGGTTTTTCCTTGGTGCATTTTATCTTGCTGCTAGCAGTCTACAGGTCGGATTACCTTATAATGTTTATGTAGCCAAACTGGCACTGGCTCTACTTATTCTATCTGTTACATTGGCTAGTTCTAACTTGGCCATTGGTTTACTGAACGCTTGGTCAATGAAGCAGGGAACAGGTTTTCCTTCGACTGCTATTTTTACAAATCTTGCTCGAGGATCTATTATCGCCATTGGTATTATGATTATTTTGCAGTCATTTGGGCTATCGATAACGCCATTTTTGACTGCATTGGGCGTAGGTGGTCTTGCAATTTCTTTAGCGTTGAAGGATACACTATCTGATTTTTTTGCAGGACTCCACATTCTTCTTTCAGAAAAGGTTCGTATTGGAGATTTTGTTGAATTGGACTCAGGTGAAATGGGCTATGTAACCAACATTACCTGGCGCAATACGTCCCTGAAGGAACGAACAAATAATTTAATCACGATTCCTAATTCAAAATTATCCAATGCCATTACAAAAAACTATGATGCAATTGATAGCAGCTATTCCGTTAAAATTGCCGCCGGTGTGGCTTACGACAGCGATTTAGATCACGTGGAAAAAGTATCCTTGGAAGTCGCCAAGGAAATAATTAAGGATTTGGATACAGCCAAAAAGGATTATGAACCTATTTTACGTTTTCAACACTTTGGGGATTCAAGTATTGACTTTACTGTTTACATGCGTGCCGTCAAGTATGGCGATCATCATTCCATCAAACATGAATTTATCAAACGTCTTCACAAAAGGTTCAATGAAGAAGGCATTGAAATTCCATTTCCCATACGAACAATCGTTCAAAAATAAGTTCTTAAATGAAATCGATCATAATAACCGGAGCGCTGCTGGCAGGACTTGCTGTTTTATTGGGTGCTTTTGGAGCTCACGGTCTCAAAACAAAAGTTTCACCTGAAGACCTTTTGATTTTTGAAACGGGTGTAAAATATCATATGTATCATGCTTTAGGACTTGTATTAATTGGTCTTCTCGGATTTCATTTTCCAAAGGATGTTATCCATCTTTCATCCGTTTTAATATTGATCGGAATTGTTATCTTTTCCGGCAGTTTGTACGTTCTGGTTATAAGTAATGTGCGTTGGTTAGGAGCCATAACACCCATCGGTGGTCTTGCTCTGATTTCCGGTTGGTTATTGCTAGCCTACAAATTATACCGCGTATAATCCTTTTTTAAATGATAGAAAAATCAACCTCAAACCGTCACATATCCATGTGGACGGCTTCTTCCTTTGTAATAGCATCTATGATAGGTACGGGTGTTTTTACGAGCCTTGGTTTTCAACTCAATGATATCCAATCTATTTTTCCACTCATTATGTTATGGATTGTGGGAGGTGTTGTTGCTTTATGCGGCGCACTTTCTTATAGTGAATTGGGCGCTGCGTTACCCAGGTCTGGTGGAGAATATCATCTCTTAAGCCGTATCATCCATCCATCTATTGGTTTTGCCGGTGGATTTGTTTCTGCAACCGTTGGTTTTTCTGCTCCTGCTGTTTTGGCCGCTATGGCTTTAGGCATGTATTTTGCTGCAATATTTCCTGCTTTCGACCCCATGTGGGTTGCGTGTTCAATGATTCTTGTTTTTCATTTTCTTCATGCGTTTAGTTTAAAATGGGGCACACTTTTTCAAGGTTGGTCAACAGGAATAAAGGTCATCCTTATCTTCATATTTATCATTGCCGGTTTTATGATGAACGATCATCAAGTTATTTCAATTCTGCCAAAACCGGGTGATATGAAATTGATAATGAGTTCAGGGTTTGCAGTAAGTCTTGTGTGGGTGTATTATGCGTATACAGGTTGGAATTCGACAATATATTTTGCTGGAGAGGTAAGAAATCCCCAAAAGGACTTACCCCGTTCTTTACTTTTAGGGACATCCTTTGTAATGGTATTATATGTATTGTTAAACTACATTTTTCTATACACAACACCCATATCTGAAATGGTTGGTCAGGTGGAAGTAGGATACATTTCCGGAGTGAGAATTTTCGGTCAAACTGGAGCTGGAATTATCGCCATCGGGATTTCTTTTTTACTTTTATCCACCATAAGCAGTTATGTATTCATTGGTCCTCGAATCATGGAAACAATGGGTGAGGATTACAGTTATATCAGAATTTTATCAAAAAACAATAGCCAAGGAATTCCTGTTTATGCTTTTATACTGCAACTGGCTATTTGCCTCTTGTTCATTTTTACTTCATCCTTCAAACAAGTATTAATGTATACGGGAATAGCGCTTATTATTACTAATTCTGCAACTGTGGCAGCTGTTTTTGTTTTGCGAAAACGTGAACCGGAATTGCCAAGACCCTATAAAGTGTGGGGATATCCCTGGACGCCGATTTTATTTTTGGCGGTAAATGCTTGGATTTTATTTTATACATTTAAAGAACAAACTGTTGAATCAATTATAGGTGTTTCATTATTTTTAGCAAGTATACTTCTATATTATCTCGGTAATAAGTTTGAACAAAACACACAAATCTAAACCGCTGGTTTTAGATGGTGCCATGGGCACTGAATTAGTCCGCAAAGGTGTTGATCTTCCTTTACCAATTTGGTCAGCAGACGCAAACTTGACTCATCCTGAAATTGTATTAAATATTCATCAAGAATATGCCGCAGCCGGAGCGGACATTATTACAACTAATACGTTTAGATCGACGACTTATACGTATGGTAAAGCCGGTTATACAAAGCAAAGAGCTCAAGAAAGAGCTCGCAATAGTTTAATGTCTGCCGTTGACTTAGCTCGGAAAACTGGTGATGATTCTATAAAAGTTGCCGGTTCAATTACAGCAGTTGATGATTGTTATTCGCCTGAGTTATTTCCGGGTAAGGGTGCCGCTGAAGATACATTTGGTGAATTAGTAGAATGGTTTAATGAAGCAGGCGTTGATTTGCTGTTATTTGAAACCATGGGACATGTCGAAGAAATTCAGATCGCTCTTGAAACCAGTCGTAATATTGAATCAAAATGTTGGTTCAGCTTAATTTTAAAAGATAGCGATCATATTCTTGATGGTCATTCCTTGAAAGAAATTATCAATTTGATTAAAACGTTTTCAGTTTCATGTTTAATGCTTAATTGTAATAAGATTGCGACAACCCAAAGTGCATTAGAATTATTTTTATCTCTTTGGACAGATGATTGGGGTGTGTATTCTAATATGGGTGTAACGGATTATGATAATAATTATTTTAATACTATAAATGATTCTAACTTTAAAGAGAGTATATCGTTGTATTTAGAGTCTAATCCTACAATCATCGGTGCTTGCTGTGGGTCGACTCCAAAACACATTGAAATGATAAAAAATTTGATAGGTTAACCATACAAACTTTTAAACAGGATTATTAATGCATTTAAAAATTAAACCATTCAACACTACTGTGAGCCAATTATACCAAAATCATGGTCATTTTCATGATGGCGACGCTGGTATTGATTTATTTGTCGTGTCGGAACAAACGATTAAGGCGGGTGAATCCACACTGATACATTTGCAGATTGCATGTGAAAACACAGAAAATAAACCATATTTATTGATGCCCCGTTCCAGTATTTCCAAAACGCCGTTACGATTGAGTAATTCCGTTGGTTTGATTGATGGTGGTTATCGCGGAGAAATCATGGCGGCTATAGATAATATCAAGACTGAAGATTATAGAGTAGAGCCGGGTCAGCGATTATTTCAATTAGTTGCCATGGACGGTGCGCCTATCCATTTTGAATTAGTCGATGAATTATCTGATACATCTCGAAGAAGTGGAGGCTTCGGTAGTACGGGGAAGTGAATTAGCACTCTATTAAAAGAGTGCTAAAATGTATTGCATTCAATCTTAAATAACATATATATTCTGCGCTGCCTAAAGGCATTTTACTGAAGAAGACAAACAATACATATTAACATAAAATAAAAATAGGAGTTTAATGATGGCTCTAAACATCAAACCATTGGCTGATCGTGTAGTGGTGGAAGCTGCTGCTGCTGAGGAAAAAACCTCTGGCGGTATCATACTTCCTGACACAGCACAAGAAAAGCCCCAACAAGGAACAGTTGCAGCTGTAGGTCCTGGCAAAGCCAGTGATTCCGGTACAATTGTTGAAATGACTGTTAAAGCAGGTGATACAGTGCTATATGGAAAATATTCCGGCACAGAAGTTACCCATGACGGAAAAGAATATTTAATCATGCGCGAGAGTGATATTCTCGCTATTCTGTAAGGAGGATAGAAGCTATGGCTAAACAAATAACATATAGTCTAGAAGCGCGTAACGCCTTAAAAGCAGGTGTAGACAAACTGGCTGATGCCGTAAAAGTTACACTAGGCCCAAAAGGTCGAAACGTCGTTATTGAAAAGAAATTTGGCAATCCTACTGTTACCAAAGATGGTGTCACTGTGGCCAAGGAAATTGAACTTGCAGATAAGCTTGAAAATATCGGTGCTCAGATGGTTAAGGAAGTTGCTTCCAAGACATCTGACATTGCAGGTGACGGTACAACAACTGCCACTGTATTGGCTCAGTCTCTCATTGCAGAAGGTCTAAAAAATGTGACAGCCGGTGCAAACCCCATGTCAATCAAACGTGGTATTGATATTGCGCGTGAGACAGTTGTAGAAGCACTAAAGTCACAAAGCAAGGATCTTCCCGATAGTGAACAAATTGCTAATATAGCTACTATTTCTGCAAACGATGACCGTGAGATTGGCGAAAAAATTGCTGAATCCATGGAAAAAGTGGGCAAAGATGGTGTAATTACTGTGGAAGAAAGCAAAACTGCTGAAACATTCCTCGAATTCGTGGAAGGTATGCAGTTTGATCGTGGATATTTATCACCTTATTTCGTTACCAATTCTGAATCCATGGAAGCGGAAATGGATGATGCATATATTCTGATTTACGATAAAAAACTCAGCAATATGAAAGACTTACTTCCTTTATTGGAAAAAGTAGTTTCATCAGGTAAACAAATTATGATTATCGCTGAAGATATAGAAGGTGAAGCACTGGCAACTCTCGTGGTGAACAAATTGCGTGGTACTTTTAAAGTATTAGCAGTGAAAGCACCCGGATTTGGTGACCGTCGCAAAGCAATGTTGGAAGATATTGCCATATTAACGGGCGGTACAGTTGTGTCTGAAGATGCCGGTTATAAACTGGAAAATGCGACCATCGAATATCTTGGAACTGCCAAACGAATTGTGTCAGATAAAGACAATACAACAATCGTTGATGGCGGTGGTACGAAAGATGCCATTAAGGCTCGTATCAACGAAATCAACGTTCAGATTGATAAAACATCATCTGATTATGATCGTGAAAAACTCCAAGAACGTCTAGCTAAACTAACCGGTGGTGTAGCTGTTATCAATGTGGGTGCTGCGACTGAAGTAGAAATGAAAGAAAAGAAAGCTCGCGTTGAAGATGCTCTTCATGCAACTCGCGCCGCAGTGGAAGAAGGAATTATTCCCGGTGGTGGTGTGGCATTGTTGAGAGCACAAGATGCATTGGATAAGTTGAAGCTTGAGGGCGGACAATCTGTTGGCGTAAGTATTTTACGTCGTGCCCTTGAAGCTCCTATTCGACAGATTTGCGAAAATGCAGGTGTTGAAGCATCAATTGTTGTCCAAAATGTACGTGAGCATAAAGGTGCCTATGGTTTTGATGCCCGTGACGGAAGTTATGTGGATATGTTCGAAGCGGGTATTATTGATCCCACTAAAGTTGCTCGTGTAGCTGTAGAAAATGCCTGTTCAATTGCCGGTATGGTTCTTATCACTGAAGTAACTGTAACTGAAATCCCTGAAAAGGATTCACCGATGCCTCCAATGGACCCAGGGATGGGCGGCATGGGCGGTATGATGTAAATCTTACCATTAATCTAAAAAGCCCCGCAAAATGCGGGGCTTTTTTATTTCTACAAGTTGACAGAGAACATAACGAGGAGTAACTTTATTTTTACCATGGACATCATTCGTATTAAAAACATGCAGTTTTATGGCTACCACGGAGTCAATAAATCGGAAAAAGAGCAGGGTGGGCAATTCGAAGTGGATGTGGAAATGTCTACAGATTTAAATGAAGCATGCACATCCGATAATTTTGAAACAACTATTGATTATGGAGCTGTTTTTCAAACTGTGGAAAATTGTGTAAAGGGTAATAAATTTAATTTGATTGAAGCTCTGGCTGAATCAATTGCAAATGCAATTCTAATGCAGTTTAATATTGCAAAAATAACTGTACGTGTGCGAAAACCTGAAGCTCCAATTAATGGTAATCTGGATTCTGTTGAAGTAGAAATTACACGCCAAAAGGACGACAATGCCTGATTCTGGATTCTTATCATTAGGTTCAAACATTGGAGATCGTGAATCAAATCTCGCCAGTGCTCTTACAGCACTAGCAACATATCATGAAATTAATGATATTAAAAGTGCTTCGTATTATAATAGTCCCCCACTATTTAATGCAGACCAACCGGAGTTTTTAAACACAGTCATTTCTTACAAAACAGACTTTTCTGCATTCGAATTGTTTGATGCTTGCCAAAATGTGGAAAAATTACTGGGGCGCTCTAAAAAACGAGAAAAAAATTCACCACGAACTATTGACATTGATATACTAACATACGGAAGTTCGTATTTGGAAACAGAGCAATTAACCATCCCTCATACTGATTTGGCAAACCGTAAATTTGTATTACTTCCTTGGGCAGAACTTGCCCCGAACTTCATTGTTCCGGTATATAATTTAACTGTAAGCAAATTATTAAGTATGTGTTTGGATACATCTAACGTAACAAAACATGTCATGGAAAAAAACGCATGAGGAATTTGTATTATGTTGCCATTGAGGGGCCTATTGGCGTGGGAAAAACAAGTTTAGCCAAACTACTTTCTGAACGATTGGGAGCGCGGTTGATACTTGAAGGTTTTGATGAAAATCCATTTTTATCTGAATTTTATGATGAACCGGAACGATATGCGTTCCAAACACAGTTGTTCTTTTTACTTCAGCGTTATCAACAGCAACAGGAATTACGTCAAGTAGATATGTTTCATAATCTGCTTATAGTAGACTATATGTTTGTAAAAGACAGACTATTTGCCTCACTGAATTTAGATGAGAAAGAAATGACGCTGTATGATACGGTGGCTAAACTGTTAGAAAAAAATGTTATTAACCCGGATTTAGTTATTTATTTGCAAGCAGATACTGATACACTCATGCGCAATATTTCTCATCGTGGTCGCGATATGGAAAAAAACATATCTGAAGAATATATTGATGCTTTAAATCAACTCTATACAGAATATTTTTTCCGCTACCAGGATACTCCGCTTGTTATTATCAACACAAATAATATTGATTTTGTACATAATGATAAAGACCTGGATGAAGTGATCAATTATATCCGTCAGCCGGTCACGGGTACAAAATTTTTCAATCCTGTTTCACAATAAATAATGTTTAAAACATTATTAATTCTGGTATTGGTATTTGCCGGCATCCGGTTTGTTAAAAATATTATTCTGATGAAAAATGTGCCGAATAAAAAAGAAAAAAGGGATTATCAAAAAATGGATATACAGGATGCTGAATATAAGGAGATTAATGATGAATAAATGTATAACGGCAGTTTTTAAAGATTGCAGTAAATGTAGTAATTACGGTTTGTTAGTTTTAAGAATTGGAATTGGTTATTTGATTCTAACGAATCATGGCTGGGATAAGCTAATGAGCGGTCCTGAAGGCTGGGCAGGGTTAGGCGCCTTTGGAATGCAACATCTCGGAATAACGTTTTTACCCACATTCTGGGGATTTATGGCCGCATTTTCTGAATCAATTGGTGCAATCATGATTGGATTAGGATTGTGTACACGCTTGGGTGCCGGATTAATAATGATTACTATGCTGGTTGGTGTAAATATGCATATTACTACTGGAGATGGCAATCCTGAACTAGCTCTTGTCTATGCCATTGCCAGTGCTGCAATAATGATGGCTGGTCCCGGTGATTTAAGCTTGGATAAAATATTTTGTTCTTGTGAAAAATGAAAGCTGTCCGCATTCATGAGCATGGAGGTTTTGAGGTTCTGCGCATCGATGAATTACCCGTTCCCGAGCCTTCCACCGGTCAAGTTTGTATTCAATTAAAAACATCCGCACTTAATCATCTCGATATTTGGATTCGTAATGGAATTCCCGGCGTTCCATTGCCATTGATAATGGGCAGTGACGGAGCTGGTAAAATATACAAACTCGGCGTGCAAGCAAATAAATTTAAAATCGGCGATTCTGTTATTATACAGCCATTGGTGTATTGTGGTGAGTGTCGAAGTTGCCAGTCCGGGAATGAAAATTTATGCGCTAACATGGGTATTCGTGGTGAATCAACTGATGGTACGAACTGTGAGTTTATAGTTCTGGACGAAAAATGTGTAGAACTTAAACCGGAAAATATTACTTTTGCAGAAGCAGCTGCGTTTCCATTAGTTGGGCAAACAGCATATCAAATGCTTATAAATCGCGCAAAAATTAAACCCGGTGAAAATATTCTGGTATGGGGCGCCGGTTCCGGTGTTGGTCATATGGCAGTGCAAATAGCAAAAATTTCCGGGTGTAATGTAATAGCCACAGTCGGATCCGATGAAAAATGTGCTTTCGCAAATGAACTGGGGGCTGATTTGGTGGTAAATCATTATAATGACAATGTTGCTGATAAAGTTAAAACGTTTTGTGGAAAAGTGGATGTTGTGTTTGAGCATGTGGGTTCAGCCACGTGGGCAATATCTATGCACGTATTGGCAAAAGGGGGTCGTGTTGTAACATGTGGAGCAACAACCGGTCCTAATGCAACTATTGATCTGCGGCATTTATTTTTCAAGCAGCAAACAATTATGGGGTCGACAATGGGAAATGTAGATGCGTTTACACAGGTTATCAAACTGGTTGCTAAAGGCCAATTGAAGTCCCGAGTTGATAAAATATTTCCCTTGGATGATATTGCAATAGGGCATGAATATCTGGAAAACAGTGAACAGTTTGGAAAAGTGGTAATAGATATATGAAAATAAAAATAATAGCAGCTTTCGTTTTACTTCAAACTTTTCTTTTTGCAAGTGAGGGGTATAAAGGCTTCGGTTTGCAAGTAGGTGAACAGGGCACGGGTGTATTTTTTCATCAGACGTGGCGCTCTTCAGATAAACTGCAATGGTTATTTCATGGTAAAATTTTTGACGTAAAAGGTGATGAGCAAATGATGATCTATGATTATTATACAGGCCGATATCGTTCTGTGGGGGATAAATATGTTTTCATAGTTCCCTTATTTGGCGGCGGTAAATACTTTCCATTTGCAAATCAGATTGCTAACAATTTTGCTCCATTTGTGACCGGGCAACTCGGTCCCGTATTAACAATTGATGGTGCAGAAAGTAATACATTTTCAACTCGATGGGGAAAATCAAAAGGTATATGGTCCGTGGGTGGATATGCCGGTGTCGGCGTTGATTTTTTAATGGCGAATGGTATGATGGTATCCGTTGGCGCCGGAATGGATATATTACCAATGAATGGTATTGTGGATGGTGAAAAACATTATAACGGTGCCATTATCCATGTGGGTTTTAACTGGCTACGATAATGGCCAACGAACACTTTTTTTATTTATCTCCCGATAATATTACCAAAAACCGCTTCAAGCTTGTTAGTGAAGAAGCGCATCACGCTTTTGATGTATTTCGACTAAATGTCGATGATGAAATTTGGATGTTGGATGGAGAAGGAACTGCGTATAAAGGCATTATTAAACAAAATGGTCAAGAAGTGATCGGTGAAATTATTGAAAAGACATCGGGTTTTTCAGAAGCGAAAATAAAAATGCATATAGCAGTTGGGCTAATTAAACGAGACCGATTTGAATGGTTATTGGAAAAAGCAGTGGAATGCGGCGCTGTTTCCATCACGCCATTACTTTTGGCCAGATGTGTAAACAAATCATTGAATATGGAACGAGCTCTAAAAATTGTTCGCACAGCTGCAATACAATGCGGTCGCAGTCGCTTTCCAATTATCCATGAACCAATATCTTTAATCCAGTTTATTGATAAAAGTATTAAGTGCATAGTTTGTCCAAACAGCTATGGCGAGCAATCGTTAGCATCTTGGCAAAAAGATGTTCAGCCAAATGAAGTAACCATGTTAATTGGCCCGGAAGGAGATTTCTCTGAAAATGAAATGACTGTGATTCGAGAGAAAAATATTCCTATCGTTTCTTTGGGCAGCAGACGCTTGCGTACAGAGACTGCTGTAATGACTGCTTTGAATATTATTGAATTTGGAGGTTTGAATGATTGATTGCTTATTTTGCAAAATTATAACTGGAGAAATTCCATCCGATAAAGTGTATGAAAATGATTCAGTATTAGCTTTTCGGGATATTGATCCAAAAGCACCTACACATATACTCATTATTCCAAAAGAGCATATTGCCACAACGAATAATCTGGATGATTCCCATAAGTTACTCGTGGGTGAAATGTTAATAGCTGCAAAGGATATTGCAGAACAAGAGAGTATTGCTGATTCGGGTTACCGCACAGTGTTTAATTGCAATCAGCACGGCGGGCAGGCTGTGTATCATATTCATCTCCATTTATTGGGTGGACGACAAATGAATTGGCCTCCGGGTTAATTTGTAGCATTCTCCTCTAAAAATACATAAATTCCGTCACCACAAATCACCCAAACCAGTATTAAGTGTATATATCAGATCTAAGCATTCACGGATTTAAATCCTTCGCCAAAAAGGATAACCTCAAATTTGGAGAAGGTATAACAGCAATCGTTGGTCCCAACGGTTGCGGAAAAACTAACATTGTCGATGCCATTCGCTGGGTTTTGGGCGAACAGAAACATAGTGTCTTGCGTAGCACTAAAATGGAAGATGTTATATTCAGCGGCTCCGATTCTTTAAAACCCCTAAGCGTTTGCGAAGTATCTCTCACCGTTCATAATAATAAAGGTAAACTACCCGTGGAATATAATGATGTCGAGATCGGGCGTCGTGTCTTTCGAAATGGGGTTAGTGAATATTTTATTAATCGCACACCATGTCGTTTAAAGGATATTCAGGATTTGTTTGTTGATACAGGTATGGGAGCAGATGCTTATTCGGTTATCGAGCTCAAAATGATTGAACAAATACTCTCTGAAACAAACGACGATCGCAAACGGATGTTTGAAGAAGCGGCCGGGATTAACAAATATAAGCAACAGCGTAAATCGGCATTGCACAAATTTGAAGCAGTCCGCACGGACCTTGAACGCGTTTTCGATATTATTGCAGAAGTTGAAGCAAAAGTGAAAGCATTGGCGTTACAACTCAAACGTTTTGAGCGTCATGAAAAATTAACTGATGAACTCCGTCAGCGTGAAATTGCTTTAGCATTTATTAGAATAAAAGAATTTGAAGAAATTGCCATACCCTTAAAGAAAAAGATTCAGGATTTCAAACACCTCCGCGAATCCACTGCAACAGAAACATCCATTCATGAAACAGAACTGGACAATTTGAAATCATTCTATCAGCAGCAACAGTCAGAACTCGATGAAATGCGCATGGATATTTTTACAGCTGCAGAAAAGCGTGATACCTTGCAGCGCGATGTATTGGTTGGCACAGAGCAACGTCGGAGCGCTGAATCAACCGCTGAACGTTTGGAGAGAGAAAATTCTGCCAATGAAAATCGCGTTAGCCAGCTTCAACAGCATATAGATGATTATGACAAAGAAACTCAAGAACTTTTACCGCAGATTGATAATCAATTAGCTGTTTATAAAAAGGAAAAAGCTGCGTTTGAATCTATAGATATTAAATATAAGCAAGCGCAAACAGCTGTGGATACATTGCAGAATGAACGCTGGGATGAGAAGCGTAAACTGGCTGACCAAGAATCACTTTTCAAGCGTACTGAAGATATGCTTGCCGATAAACAAGAACAAATGGACGCTTTGAAATCGCGAGAAATAAGTTTAAAAGAGAGTATTGCTACTGCAGAAAAAGAATCAGCTGAAAAAAATAATAAGTTGGCTGGACTCCAAGAGCAGGTTGGTTTAACTCATGAAAAGCTTAAAAATATAAAATCCCAGATTCAGACTTTAAAATTGGATGAACATGATACAATTCGCAGGCAGCATAGTTTGGGAGCAAAGCAGGAAGGACTCCAAAACCAAATTCAGTTTTATGAAAATTTATTAGAATCGAAAGAAGGTTTTTCCGGCGGTGTAAAACATGTGTTAAAACATTCTAAAGATTTCCCAGGTGTCCATGGCGTTTTGGCTGAATTATTAGATATTGATAAAGAATTCCAGTCAGTTATTGAAAATGTGCTTGGGCCAACTGCAGGCTGTTTAGTTGCAAAAGACAGAGCGACCGCTCTTAAAACACTGCACATTATAAAAGATCAAAAACACGGCAACGCATCTATTTTACCTTTAAAAGAATTATCAGCTTTAAAATCAAAAATTGCAACTACTCCTAAAAGTGACTTGGTAGTTTGCAGAGCATTGGAAAGTGTAAAAGCAGATTCTAAATATAGCGAACTAGTTAATGTTTTACTGGGCAATGTGTTAATAGTGAAAAATCTTTCCAAAGCGTTGCAAGATGCGAATCTGTCCGGATGGGATCTTGTTGATTTGGAAGGTACATATTCCGACACGAATTTAATTTTATCCCAAGGTAAAATGGGAAAAGGGCTTGTAGGACGTCAAGAGAAATTAGAATCACTATTAATCCAACTTCAGGAAAATGAAAAAGCTCAAAGTGCTGTTCAAAAGGACTTGAAAGATAATGCTGAACGTTTAGGGAATACTACATCCGAACAAAATAAAATTATCACAACGCTTGATAAACAGAATGAAGATGTTTCCACTCTTGAAAATGAATGTTTGCAATATAAAATCCATAATGAACAGCAGTGTGAATTGTTAATAGCGAAATCTGATAATATGGATGAAACGTCAGCTGCAATTGTATCTTTGAAAGCATCTTTGAAAAAATTATCACCATCAGCTGAAAAAGGTGAAAAAATTCTGAAAAAACTAGCTGAAGGTCTAACAAAAGCAAACGACGAGTTATTAGCTGTTCGAAAACAGCGTGATGAATATCATCAGAGTGCCCAGGATTTGCGGATTGAAGTTCTCAATCTTGAAAATCAGCGTGACAATATCTCTTTTCAAAAAAGAACAGCTGCAGATTCAGTGACAGAATTAACGAGCAGACAAACTGATATAGACAGTGAAATCAAAAATCTATTGGCCAGACAGAAGGAATTGGAAGATAAGATCAATTCGTGTGAGAAGGAGTTGGTGAAAGCAAATGCAGTCGTTAATAAAAAACGATCTGTGCTCGATTTGAAAAAAGTAACCTATCAGGAAACATATAAAGAAATTGAAATCATTCAGGCAAAAATTCGTGAAGAACAGCATAATCGTGAAAATTTATTAGAAGATTTAAAATCTGCTGAACTTGAGATTGCCAATTATGATCAAAGTATCAAGCTGGTCATTGAGCGTATTAAAGATAGGTATGATATGTCTATTCCGAAAAAGATGGTAGTTGAAGAATCATTATTTTCACTGGAAGAACGAATTGAAAAAATTAACCGCAGTGTCGAAAATATAGGGCCAATAAATATGGCTGTAAAAGATGAGCATGATGTTGAGTGTGAACGTCTTGAGCTTCTTACTGAACAAAAAGAAGATTTGATCGAATCTGAACAAAATTTGAGGAATACAATACAAAAAATTGATCAGGAAGCTCGGAAGCTTTTTACGGAAACCTTTGATGAAATAAAGGTTAATTTTGAAAAATTATTTTCCATGTTTTTTGAAGGAGGAAAAGGCTCATTGTCATTGGTGGGTGACCCCGATCCTCTTGAAGCTGATATTGCAATTCATGCTCAACCTCCGGGAAAAAAAAATAATTCGTTACGTATGTTATCTGCTGGCGAGAAGTCATTAACGGCCATCGCTTTATTGTTTTCTATTTACCAATATAAACCAAGCCCATATTGCATTTTAGATGAAGTGGATGCACCCTTGGACGATATCAATATCCGCAAATTTACTAAAGTTTTGGAAGCTTTTTCTAAAGAGACTCAATTCATTGTTGTGACGCACAATAAACTAACCATGGAAGCAGCTAATTATCTTTTTGGTGTTACCATGGAGCAGAAGGGCGTTTCCAAGTTAGTTTCCGTCAAGTTCGACGCATAATTCAACCATTTATAAATATATTCTATTTTATTGATTCCCTAAAGAGAATCAGTTAATTTTATAAGCTTTATTCGAACCGAAAATTTATGTTTGAACAAATAACAGATAGATTCGACACAATATTCCGTCGCTTACGTGGGTTGGGGAAAATTACAGATACGAATATCCAGGAGACATCGCGAGAGATTCGTCGCGTCCTTTTGGAAGCGGATGTGAATTTACAAGTGGCTCGTGATTTTATTACACATGTAAAAGTTAAAGCTGAAGGAACCAAAGTCCTGAAGTCAATAAAACCGGGTGAGCAATTTATTAAAATTATTTATGAAGAATTAATACATGTTCTGGGTGATGAAACGGCTGAAATAGATTTAAACGGTAAACCATCTGTCATTTTGATGGCGGGACTTCAAGGGTCCGGAAAAACAACAACGTGTGCAAAATTAGCCAAAATGTTTACGAATCAAAATAAGAAAGTCTTAATGGTTGCTGCAGATGTATACCGTCCAGCTGCGATTGAGCAATTGCAATCTTTGGGTCGGCAAATTGATGTTCCTGTTTATGATGAGGGCCTTGGAGATCCTGTGGCGATTTGTGTTAATGCTGTTGCCAAAGCAAAAAGTGAAAAAGTAGATATTGTCATTCTTGACACTGCCGGTCGACTTCATATTGATGGTGAAATGATGAACGAGATTCAGCATATTTGGGATGAAGTAAAACCGAATGAAATTCTTTTTGTTGCAGATAGTATGACCGGGCAAGATGCTGTTACATCTGCTAAAGCATTTTCAGAAGCTTTGCCCTTGACCGGCACCATTCTGACGAAGCTGGATGGAGATGCCCGAGGAGGAGCTGCTGTTTCAATTCGGCAAGTGACTGGAACTCCCATTAAATTTGCCGGAGTTTCAGAAAAAATGGATGGGTTGGAACCCTTTAATCCTAAACAGATGGCTGATCGGATTTTGGGCTTTGGAGATGTAATTTCATTGGTTGAAAAAGCAGAACTTGTTACAGATGAAATAGAAGTTGCCAAGCTGGAAAAGAAATTGCGTGGCAATGAATTTAATTTAGAAGATTTTCAGCAGCAGTTAATGCAGCTAAAAAAAATGGGATCACTCCAACAACTTATGGGAATGATGCCTGGTATTAATCGCAAAATGTTGAAAGGGATGGATATGGACGATCGTCAACTATTATGGACAGAAGCCATTATCAATTCCATGACGCCATCAGAACGTAGAAAGCCTAACTTAATCGATGGCAGCAGACGGAAACGAATCTCTCTCGGTTCTGGTCGTTCTTTGCAAGAAGTGAATCAGCTATTGAAACAATTTGCGCAAATGAAAAAAATGATGAAACAATTTGGAAAAATGAAACCCGGCAAGATGCCAATGGGTAATTTTATGGGAATAAGCTAAAAGGAGACTATCTTGGCTACGAAAATAAGACTGAAACGAATTGGACGCAGAAACAGACCTTTTTATCGCTTGGTGGTGATGGATGAACGATCACGCCGCGATGGAGCTGCAATTGAGCAATTGGGTTGGTTTAATCCTCTCGAACGAAATGATGAAAAGAATTTTGCACTTAACGATGAGCGAATTATACATTGGCTAAAAGAAGGTGCCCAAACAACAGAAACAGCTCACAATCTATTAAAACGCACCGGATTAACCTATCGCTGGCACTTAATTCGTCAGGGTTTAGATGAAAAAGCAGTTGAAAAAGAAATGAAGAAATGGGCTCTTGAACGGGTAGAAGTAGAAAAACGACGGACTGATAAAGCATCAAATAAAGCAGAAGAAAAACAAAAAGTGGCTGAAAAAGAATCAGAAACGGCTGCTGCGGATGAAGTCAAAGAAGCGTCTGCGGATGAGACTGAAACCGTAACCGAAGAAGCAACGACTGAATCTACAGACGGAGAAGAAACATCAGAGTCAGAAGAAGTTGTAGAAGTAGAAGCTTCTGCTGAAGAAATATCTGATGAAAGTACTCAAACTAAAGAAGAGCCTACAGAAGAAAAAGAGGCTGATGAAGAAACATCAGAGGCAGAAGAACCTGAATCAGAAGTAAAAGAAGAAAAATCAGCTGATGAAGAGAATAAGCCTATTGAAGATTCTGTAGATGAAGCTCCAGCCGATACGGTTGAAGAGACTCCTGATGAAGAAGTTGTAGTAGTAGAAGAACCAGTTGAAGAACCAGTTGAAGAAACGTCTGATGAAAGTTCTGAAACTGAAGAAGAGCCTTTAGAAGAAAAAGATGAACCTGAAGCTGAAACAGGCGTAGAAGAAAAAACATCCGGAGCCGAGAAACCTGAAGATGAAGTAAAAGAAGAAGAACCAGTAGAGGAAATTGCAGAAGAAACCACAGAAGAAGTAGCCAAACCAGAACAAGAAGCAGATGAATCATCTGATAAGAATACGGAAAATAAAAGCGACAAATAAGATTATAAGGAGATTATCATGCAGGAAATTATCGAGTTAGTTGTTAAAAAGTTAGTGGATAAACCCGAAGAAGTTCAGGTGACCGCAATTGAAACTGAACAGCAAATCATTTTTGAATTGACTGTAGGTGAAGGTGATTATGGAAAAGTAATCGGCAAACGCGGTCGCAATATTTCTGCGATTCGCACACTTGTTTTTGCTGTGAATGCAAAAGAAGGTGGTAAACGTGCTCGATTGGATGTTATTGACTGATATGACTAAAAAAGTTCATCCAATTGCACGAATAACTCGAGTCAGCGGATTGCGAGGTGAAGTACGTCTGCAGCCATTATCACGTTATTTCGATGAATATATTGAAACTCGGGAACTGCATATTGGTTTTGATACGGATATGGTTCAGGATATCAAGCTTTTCAATGCGATTGGACAAGGAAAGAAAAGACGCTTCACTTTTGAAGGGTTTAAAACGAGAGATTCAGCTGAAACGCTTGTTGGCCAAACCCTTTTTGCTGAAGGCCGTTCGGGTGATAATGCGGATCTGATTTCCAAGGATTTGTTAGGCTATAGCATGGTGACTGAATCCGGCGAATTGGTTGGGAAATTAACGGATATTCTTTGGCTCCCGTCAAATGATGTATATGTCATTAATGATGGTAAGGATGAAAAGCTGATTCCAGTTATTAAAGAGATTGTTATAGGCGTGGATCATCTTTTGAAAATTATTATAATTGCCCCCATGGAAGGGTTAGTGTGAAAAAAATTGCTATCATAACGCCTGTGCCAGATATGGTCAATACTATTATTGAGCAAAGTATGTTGCGTAAAGCGACAGAAGAAAATGTAGCTGAATATAATATTGTAGATTTGCGGGAATTCGGCAAAGGAAATTATCGTCAAATAGACGATACACCCTTTGGTGGCGGCAGTGGAATGGTCATGATGGCAGAACCGCTGGTGAACGCTATAGAATCTGCATTAGAATGGATGGACAATAAGGATGTCCGTATAGTATTTCCCTCTCCCCAGGGTAAAACGTGGAATCACAAATCAGCTGAATCATTTAGTCAAAATGAAAATTTGATTTTTATTTGCGGACATTATAAAGGAATTGATCAGCGGGTGATTGAAAAATATGTTACGGATGAATTTTCTATCGGTGATTATGTTGTATCCAGCGGAGAAATTCCTGCTATGATTATAATTGATTCTATCGTGCGGCTTATTCCCGGAGTATTGAATTCACGTGAATCCGCAGAATCAGATACTTTTTATGGAGATTTACTGGATAATCCCCATTATACAAAGCCTCGCGAAGTGGAAGAAATGAGTGTTCCTGATGTTTTAGTGAGTGGCCATCATAAAGAAATTGAAGATTGGAAACAATCTGAAAGAAAACATATTACACAAGAAAAACGTCCGGATTTGTGGCGTAAATATTTAGAAAAAAGTGAAATATCGGAGTAAATAATGAATAAGTTAAATGAAGCAGTACAAGAACAATTAAAAACAGATTTACCCGTATTCAATTCGGGAGATACAGTTGAGTTGGATGTCCGGGTTGTTGAAGGAGGCAAGGAACGAATTCAGAAATATCAGGGAGTCGTTATTGGCCGAAAAGGTGGTGGAATCGAAGAAACTATGACCGTTCGAAAGATTTCAAATGGTGTAGGTGTGGAACGAATATTTCCGATCCATTCACCTATGCTGGCAAATATTAATGTGATTCGCCGCGGTAAAGTTCGTAGAGCTAAGCTGAATTATTTGCGAAAACTTTCCGGCAAAGCAACACGTATCGCTGAAAAGAGATAATCAATTCTCTACATAAATAATAAACCCTCATCGGTAAATACGGTGGGGGTTTTTATTTTCTGGCTGGCGATGTAATCGTTAGAAACTGACGAGTTGTTATTGGTAAAATGACAGTTGATAGATTTGTAAATTGCACAGAAATTATTTGATTGAAAGAATACCAGTAACCAGCTACAATTCACTATTCACCAAACAATGAGCAAATTCGAAAAAATTGTATTAAGTATCACTGGCGGAAGTCATTTATCCGTCCATGCATTAATGCTAACACTCCCCAGTTTAATTCCCATTTTGCGGAACGAATTCAATATTGGGCTGGATACACTTGGACTTGTTGTTACTGTAAGTGCCTTTATGTTTGGATTAGGTGCAATTCCCGCTGGTTGGGCCGAACGTAAATTAGGCGGCCGGATGTTATTAATATTGTATCTCGTCGGATCTGGGTTTTCTGCTCTTTTGGTTTCAGTCTCAAGTTCATTTTTTATGATGGTAATTGGTTTGGGATTTATGGGCTTTTTCTGCAGTATTTATCATCCGGCCGGACTTACGCTCATTTCTCATCGTGTCAATGCTCTCACCAAAGGAATGGCTGTCCATGGTATTTTTGGTACAGTCGGTTCTGCTGCCGGACCCATTATGGCTACAGCATTGGCAGCGCTTATTTCCTGGCGAGCATCCTATGCATTTTTGGGCATATTTAACATACTTTTGGCATTGATTACCCTTATTGCTATTCCCAGACGTAATCAAGAAGTTGAAGAAGAAAAAACGGAGAATAAAGTAGATAAAACAAATCGACCGGCATTGATTTATTTTTATATCACCAATATGCTCATGGGTATGGCTTATTATGGTTTTACCACATTTATGCCCACACATTTTGCCGAGAATACAAATGACTTTATGCCCTTTATTTCCGATACCATGAAAGCAGGAATATTCCCCTCAATGGTATTTTTGGCAGGAATTATCGGTCAACTCATCGGCGGACGGCTGGGCAGCCTCTATAATCGCCCCAAAATGCTTTTCCTCATTGTGGCTGTGAATATTCCATTTTTATTACTCATGGGATACAGTTCGGACATGTGGTTGGTTGTATTTAGTATTTTCATGGGTATGGCTTATTTTTCCAATCAACCCATCAGCAATACACTTATTGCTGAATTTACCCACAGCGCCAACAGGGGACTGGGTTACGGTATCAGTTTTTTCTTGAGTTTTGGTATCGGTTCACTGGCGGCAGGATTTGGCGGATTTATTGCCGAAACCCAAGGCGTTGCTGCTGTATTTCCCATGATGGGCTTTTTATTAATCCCGGCACTATTTACCAGCTATATGATTATTCGCAAATCATGATGGTTGTTTTATCTATGAATGTTCATCAATTTCCACTACTGATATGAGTAAGAATCAACTCCAGCAACTGCCGTCTGTATCTAAAGTATTACTTGAAGTAAAATCAGATACGCAACTACATATTAATTATATAACCAAAATTATTAAATCAGAAATAAGTCGATATCGAGCAGATGCTAAAGCAGGAAAATTAAAACTCAAGCGCAACGTAATTGTTCATAAAATTCTGTCTGAAATTGACCGATTATCTAAACCATCCATGAAAAATATCATCAACGGTACCGGCGTCGTTCTACATACAGGTTTTGGTCGGGCGCCGTTGTCAAAAAAAGTTATTGCCAATGCGGCTAAAACACTGGAAGGCTACGTAAACCTGGAATTCGATCTCGACTCCGGCAAACGGGGCGAAAGACAAAACCATATCAATGAAATGCTCTCTGCCATATGCGGTTCGGAAAAAAGTTTAATTGTTAATAATAATGCCGCCGCTGTGCTTATTGCATTAAATACATTTGCCGAAGGGAAGGACGTTATTGTTTCCCGGGGACAGGAAATGGAAATCGGAGGTTCATTTCGTATTCCCGACGTTGTCCGGAAAAGTCATTGCAATCTGGTGGAAGTGGGCACCACCAACCGAACACATTTAATAGACTACGAAAAAGCAATCACCAAGAACACCGGCGCCATTCTCTGGGCGCACACCAGTAATTACGTAGTAAAAGGATTCACGAAAGAAGTATCACTCACAGAATTGGCATATTTAACGAAAAAGAAACGCATTCCATTGGTAGCCGATCTCGGTTCCGGCGCATTAGTGGATATGGCAAGAATGGGACTCCCGCCGGAAGAATTGGTCGCAGATGTAGTGAAGACCGGCGCCTATATCATCACATTCTCCGGGGATAAACTCTTGGGCGGACCTCAATCCGGGCTCATTGTAGGAAAGAAGAAGTTCGTGAATGCCATCCACAAAAATGCACTTTATCGAACATACCGCTGCGATAAGTGGACCATTGCACTCATGGAAGAAACATTGCGTACCTATTTTTCAGACGATAAAGTGAGTAGTGATAATTTGTCCCTGAAACTCTTGACCGCATCTCAAAATACTCTTCTGAAACGGGGAGAGAAAATTTTGACAGATATTCCTAAAAAGAAAATAAACGACCTGGGAATTGCATTGGTGGAATCCAAAGTGGAAGCCGGGAGCGGATCACTGCCCGTGGAAACTATCCCCAGTGCTGCATTGCAATTCAAGCCCAAAACTATGTCAGTATCTAAACTGGCCAAAGCATTTCGTACGGGAAACACTCCCGTTGTTGGATATACCAAAGGAAATACATTTTATATTGATCTGAAAGCGGTTCTGCCAAACCAAGTATCCAGACTTATTCAAGCAATTCAGGACGTCTAATGACCCAAGTTGTCATAGGTACTGCCGGGCATATTGACCACGGAAAAACTGCCTTGGTCAAGGCACTCACCGGTACAGACACCGACCGCTTGGTGGAAGAAAAAGCCCGAGGAATGACCATCGATTTAGGATTTGCTTTCTTGAATGAATCCGTAACCATTATTGACGTTCCCGGTCACGAGAAATTTATCCGCAATATGGTGGCGGGCGTGTCTACCATTAATATTGCACTTTTGGTGGTGGCGGCCGATGACGGCATTATGCCCCAAACACGGGAGCATTTACACATTCTGAAACTGCTGAATATTCCCCAATGTGTGGTGGCTCTCTCCAAAATCGACTTGGCAGAAGACGGAGAATGGCTGGACCTGGTTGAGCTGGAAATCCGGGAATTGACAGAAGGTATTTTTAAAAGCGTGGATGTGGTCCGGACGTCCGTACAAACCAATGAGGGAATTGACAATTTAAAGCAATTATTGGAATCAAAAGCGTCTGCAGTTCAGCAGCCAGATGATGAGAGCTTTTTCCGTCTCCAGGCTGACCGTGTTTTTTCCATAACCGGTTTTGGAACGGTGGTCACGGGAACGGTCATTTCCGGACGTTTGAAAAAAGGAGATTCCGTGGATGTATTGCCGGGGTATATTTCTGCGAAAGTCCGGGGCATTCAGTCCCATGGTGCGGAAGTGGAATCTGTGCAGCGCGGCGATCGGGCGGCGGTGAATCTTTCCGGAGTGGAAGCAGAAAAAGTGTTCCGTGGTTCTGAACTGGTGGCTCCCGGGAAACTGCAAGCTGTATCAAAATTCACGGCGCATATTCAGCTCACGGCAGACATGAAAAAAGAACTGAAACACCGCCAGCGTGTGCGGGTGCATTTGGGCACGGCGGAAGTTATGGCCAGAGTCTATTTGACATCGAACAAAAAATTGACTGCTGGCAGTTCGGCAAATGTTATTATTGAGCTGGAGCATCCGGCAGTGATGGCTAGTGAAGACCGCTTTGTCATGCGTTCCTATTCTCCCATGCATACGATGGGCGGCGGAACGGTATTGACCACATTTATCCCTAAAGGTGTTAAGATCAAAGAATGGGTGACAGGACTGGATATTAATCCGATAAACCGTTTTGTTCAATTGGTCGCTACATTCAAACGAAATCCCAAGACGGTATTTAATTGGGGGAAAGCGCTGCAAATGACGGATAACAACGTCAGGGAATTGGTGAAAAAAACTGAATTGAACACATCTAGACGAAGTTTTATATATTCAGACGAAAATGTTAATTCATGCTCTGAATTGATCATAAAATGTTTAGAACAGTTTCATGAGAAAAATCCCCTCCGGAAAGCCATGTCAACGGATGTACTGCAGCTGGAAACGGGATTGAGCCAAAAATGGTCGACTGAAGTGTTGGACATCATGGTAAAAGATGCATCCATTCGTTCCGCCGGAACGGGTGTAGCATTGGCGAGTCATAAAGTGGAATTGGCAGGTGGAACGGCAGAAATATCCAGAAAAATAGAAACAGATTTGAGGGGCAATGGGTTCACTCCCATGACCACAGAAGAATTATCAAAAATATTGAATACAAGTCATAAAGAAATTCTGGAGATTCTACACGTTCTAAAAAGGAATGAAACTGTGGTGGAAATCGAAAACGGTGTCTGGATGCACAGCCAAAACATGGCTAAACTCCACCAAGCAATGAAAGACCATTTTAACATCCAAAGCGAAATGAATGTGGCAGACTTTAAACGCATGAGCGGTTTAACGCGGAAATTCGCCATTCCTGTCCTGGAATACTGCGATAAGCAGGGTTGGACTGTACGAGATGGTAATGTACGTCTTAAAGGAAATATGGCGTTAATTATATCCAAATAAGATGAGTAAAACAAAAGCTAAACAACAAAGCACTCCCCTCATGCGTCAGTATGAGGAGGTGAAGCGTCAGTACAGCGATGCTATTGTCCTTTTTCGCATGGGTGATTTCTATGAAACATTCAGCGATGATGCCGTCACCACAGCAAAAGTGCTGGGCATTGTGCTCACCAAGCGTTCCAACGGCGCTGCGGGCAAAGTGCACTTGGCGGGATTCCCCTATCATGCAATCGATAATTATTTACACAAACTGGTAAACGCCGGTCATCGCGTGGCCATTTGCGAACAGGTGGAAGATCCCAAGCTGGCGAAGGGAATTGTCAAGCGGGAAGTGGTAGAAGTGGTAACGCCCGGAACCATCACCAGTGAAGCAGCGCTGAATGAAAAATCGAATCAATTTTTGTCTTGCGTCCACATTCACCACGACCAAGCCGGTTACGCTGTGCTGGATCAGTCCACGGGAGAATTGTTTATTGGCGAATGTCCAGCAGCCGGACTGACGGAAGCACTGCGGAAATTCGCTCCTCGGGAAGTGCTGTTGGCGGAGAACATGGTTTATTCCACAACGGACTGGTATCGGGAACTGAAACCCTTTGTGTCCACGGTGGAAGAGTGGGTATTGTCTTTTGATCAGGGCGAGCGCACACTTACCGAGCATTTCAGCGTGCGGACGCTGAAAGGGTTTGGCTGCGGTCATATGGAACTGGGCATCACGGCAGCAGGCGCGATTTTTTACCACGTGAAGAATGCCCTGAACGGTTCCTTGTCCCACATTACGACTTTGACTCCTATTACCGATGACGGCATTATGGGGCTGGACGGATTTACCATACGCAATTTGGAAGTATTTAAGTCCTTGGCGACACAAGGCACCCATGGGACGCTGGTAGACTTATTGGACGAGACGGTGACCAACGGCGGCGGACGTTTATTGAAACAATGGTTATCCCAACCGCTGACGGACATAGAGAAACTGAATGAACGGCTAGATATTGTAGGTGGATTTGTAAAAAATAAACGTCTGCTGAAGAAGGTTAGATTCTTACTGGATGACGTGTTGGACATAGAGCGAATTCTTGGTAAGATTAGTCAGAATAAAGCGAACCCGAGGGACATTATAGGTCTAAAGGAAAGCTTGAAGTGTATACCGAAACTGAAAGAATTACTGCAGTCATCAGATATTAATCAATTGAATTTAGCCGCCGATTCGTTTGCAGACACCGCTCCGGTTGTGGAATTAATTTCTGAAAAATTAAACGATGAAGTGCCCGCACAACTCCAACAGGGGCACGTTATTCGTGATGGAATAAATAAAGAATTAGATGAATTGCGCAAGCTGGCAAGTGGCGGGAAACAGTGGATTGTCGAAATGCAGGAGTCGGAGCGGGAAAAAACGGGCATCAGTAAACTGAAAGTGGGCTTTAATAAGGTGTTCGGTTATTACCTTGAAATTTCCAAAATTCATCAGGATAAAGTACCTGAATCGTATATCCGCAAACAGACACTGGTAAACGCCGAGCGTTATATTACCGAAGAACTGAAGGAATATGAGGAAAAAATTCTTTCAGCCGAGGAAGATATTTTGGCAATCGAATCAGAATTATTTGCTGAATGCTGCCAAAAGATTATGGATCGGGCTGACCGTATCCAGATCAACGCTAAATTGCTGAACAGGCTCGACGCATTGTCCACTTTTTCCCATTTGGCTATTCAGAAAAAATATTGTAAACCGACGCTTGTTGCAGACGCTGTTCTTGATATTAAAGACGGACGTCATCCTGTGGTGGAAAATTTGCTCCCGGCGTCTGATCGGTTTGTGGGAAATGATTTAAAAATGGACGTGACGAAAAGTCAGATCCACCTCATCACCGGACCCAATATGGCCGGTAAGTCCACGTATTTACGTCAAGTCGGCTTGATAGTCCTCATGGCCCAGATTGGGTGCTATGTGCCTGCGAAAAAGGCCACGATCGGCATGGTAGATCGTTTATTCACCCGTGTGGGCGCCAGTGATAATCTAGCCGGTGGAGAGAGTACCTTTTTGGTGGAAATGATCGAAGCGGCTAATATTTTGAATAATGCCACATCCCAAAGCTTAATTCTCCTGGATGAAATCGGCCGGGGGACTGCCACGTTTGACGGCCTTTCGCTGGCGTGGTCCATTACCGAATATTTGCATAATCATGATGATGTGGCAGCCCGAACATTATTTGCCACGCACTACCATGAATTAACAGAGCTTGAGCATTCCCTGGAGCGCTTGGAGAATCACCACGCCGCCGTGAAGGAATTTGGGGATGAGATTGTATTTTTAAAGAAAATCATGCCCGGTCCGGGAGACAGGAGTTACGGAATTCATGTGGCGCAAATGGCCGGATTGCCAGCAAGTGTAATTTCCCGAGCGAAGGATATTTTAAGTCATCACCTGGAATCATCGGATCAATCGGGAACATCTTCACCGCCACCGGCGTCAAAACAGATATCCATATTCGAAAAACAAGAAGCTAAATTCAAAAAAGATCTGGATGAAATGGATGTGAATTCCATGACGCCTATCCAAGCATTACAAAAACTGGATGAACTAAAAAAGAAACACGGTTTGTGATGGCAGATGGATTATGGAAGATGGGATTCAGAAAATTTAATCCTTTTGGTTTCTCTCCTTTAGGAGGGGAGAATTGAAGAGGGGTTCAAAATTGTTTTTATTCCAATGAAAAATATTAAACCAGTTTATATCCCCTTTGTGTTCCCATCTATTAGCGAAGCGCAGGGAATAAAAAGGATTTTTCGAATTGTATTTATAATCCTGTTCGTTTCTACTTTGTCAGCTGAATCTTACTGGGTGCGGTACGGTTGGCAAGCATTTAAAAATGCTGGAGATGCCCAATCATTGGCGCTGGGACAAACCCAAACGGCAGCATTTGGCGGAGCAGCATCTGTATTACAAAATCCCGCTCATGCCAAAAATCCATTTGATCAATATCTGTATGCTCATCAAAATCGCTTTGCCGGTTTAGTGAACAGTGACCTCATTGTTTTTCCCACGCTGAAGCGATTTCGTAATCCGGTAATAATGGTCCTTTTCCACGAGGGTGTTAGCCAAATTCCTGATACACGTGATATTCTTTTGGACTGGGGTTTAGACGGCATTCCAGGCACGGGTGATGCCGGTGAGAATAATGGTCAATTAGACGAAGGTGAACGTTTGGACGCGGAAAAGGTCCGTTATTTTCGTCAATCACAGTGGGGAGTTCATTTAAGTTCAACGTGGCAATTGAACCGCTGGACTATCGGAGTGGGAATGAAAGGCTTTTTCCATGCACTAGCCGAACATTTTGCATCGGGGATTGGAATCGATGTGGGAGCGATATCATCTTTTTGGAAAGGGAATACTGTTGGACTTGTTTTAACGGACGCAACGACATCTTTGCTCGTTTGGGATAATGGAACAGTTGAGCATTTTTCTCCCGAATTATTTACCGGCATCGCCCAAGAAGTTGGATTTGATAAAATCCCCCTCCGATTCAAAGTCATGGCTGATATTGCCTTGGATCCGTTTGGACGAAGTGTGGATGATGATCTACAGTTGGGAAAAATGGGCGGACGCTATCGCGCCGGACTTGAAATTCAATATAATAAAATAGCGTTACGGTTTGGTCGTGGATTAAATGCTCTCACTAGTGCCGGATTGGGTTTGGATTGGGGACAGGCAGCCATTCATTATGCGTTCACATCTTCAACTCAATCTGCTATGTTGGGCGATTCCCATTTGATTTCTTTCAGTCTTGATCCGAAATGGCTTGCCGGGCAAGTTACTAAATTATTTTAATACGTTTTTTAACGTGTTCCTTTAGGATTTTTACTCACATAATCACCAAATGGAAATGTATTGGGAGAAACGACTGTTCCGGATGTAAACGTGAATGGAATGTCGGATTCCGGATTAAATGTTACTTCAAGAAGTCCGGCTTTATACCCATTCTCCGGTTGAGCAATTTTTACTGCATAACGGCCGTTAGCTGACTTTGGAATATCTGTTGATGTCCAACTTCGCCCAATCACATCCACTCTAAAATCCCGTGTTTCATTATTGACTGCTTCCCACTGTTTAATTGAATAATCAGAATTGAGTTCATGATCGACATTTAAATAAATAGAATCATTGCTAACATGCCAGTTATACTGTGGTCTGTTTGAATCTGAAATGACTGCTTTATAAAATGCAGTTAAACTTTTCATGTTATACTCTCCAGCATTCGTACGAAGTCCATGATTCGCATTGGGGATATATTGTAAATATTTTTCACCCTGGAGTTCGTCCCAGTAAAACTGCCATGAATCCGTAACGAAAAACTCATCTCCGGTGGCGTTTATGAGAAATTTCGGTAGCGTTAATTGTTCGCGAAATGAAAAGGGTTCAACAATTTCATTGATTCGATCATATTCCTTGGAGCCCATCCAATCCATAACACCTTCGTTTACGTAGCTGTCAATTGCATGAGACCAGGCACCATAGCATTTCCAATGGTGATTAAATGAGGGTTCGACATTCAGCATATCTATGACGATAGGAATTATAGCCATAATTCGATCATCTGCAATGGCGGTACACCAAGTAGTCCAGCCGCGTTTAGATCCGCCGGCAGTGACAAAACGATCAACCGATTTATTTTCCAATTTCGATATTTCCTGAATGACATCCATGCCTCTCACCACGGCTTTCGTCATGGGCAAATGTGCCAGCCATTTCGCATCTTGATCTTTAGCGCCATTTTCCACAAAATGCCTCCAGCCGAATGCAATAATATCATCTTCGTAGCGTTCGCCAAAATCATCATTTTTAAAGATGAGTGACTGAAAAGGTATATTAGAAATATCAGCTACGATTGATTTGGTTGCCAACGCTACCTGCACCAATGCCGGTTCGGCAGATGCGGGTGCTTTGCTTTTGTGACTTCCTCCTCCGATAAAAAACAATGCTTCGGATTCTTCAACGTCATTGGGCACAACGATTCTAACCCAATGCCACCATTCTGTTTCTTCTACATCGTTTGATGTGAGCCATTCTTGAGAAACCATTTTGACGATGTATTCTTTCCAGGAATCACCTTCGACAACGTTTATAATTTCAAACCGAAATGCATCATCCTCTTTTTGAACAAAATCCTTCAGTAAGGTATTTTGTCTTTCACATGAAAGAAGAATAAAAATGGATAAGATGAAGATATGTAATTGTCTCATGATTGAAATGGCCCTGATTTTATTAGATTTAAGAAAGCTTTGAATATTCTACTTATACATATAGTTTTATGTGTTAAAAGTTAATGTATTCAACATGTATGAAGATGAATGAAAAAAATGAATTTGTAAATCGATGATAGTGATACCGAAAAATAATACTGAATTACTCAAGGAATGTCGAGTGGACACATTTCGCGCAAGTGGAAAGGGTGGTCAGCATGTAAATAAAACGGAAAGCGCTGTCCGGTTAACTCATATACCAACAGGCATAGTAGTAACGTGTCAGGATGAACGCAGTCAGCACAGAAATAAAGACATCGCATTAAATCGTTTACGTGAGAAAATAGAAACGTTAAATAAAAAGCGCAAAAAGCGAATTAAAACAAAAACACCCAGATCCGCTCACGAAAAACGGATTAAAGCTAAAAAACAACGCAGTGAAAAAAAGAAAAATCGTCAGAGACCTGATGCAGATGATTGAGAATTGGTAATAGTTAGTTATAATTGGTGAGCAGTGCAATTCGATACTACTCACTATAAAAGGGATGTATTGTTTGGGGGAGATAGAATAAAACATGTAAATTCCCCGACTTTTCTGGAATAAAAAAATCACATTATGTTAACAAGTATGACAGGTTTTGGGAGGGGTGCAGTTGGTGATGGAGAAAAAGGACTCAATGTTATGGTCCGTACCTATAATGCGCGCTTTCTGGAAATAAAAATTCGAGGATTAACTCTCGTACCCGAAATTGAAGCTGCGGTTCGAGATAAAATCAATAAAACATTGGTTCGGGGAACCGTTCACGTTACTATCGAAAAAAATCAAGATGTAAAGCAAGTTAATGTATCTTTCAACCGCCAGCGTTTTGAGGCAGTTGAAAATATCCTTCATGAAATTCAGAAGGATTATGGGCGATCATTAGATATGAGTTCATTACTTTCATTTGATGATCTTTTTGTAAATGGTGAAAAAAACGACCTTGACCAAACATCAATTATTGATGCAGTTGAGAATGCATTGGATCAAGTTCAGACTATGCGGGCTAAAGAAGGAGAAGTCATTCATGATGATACTGTGCAGCGTGTTACCCTTCTTGCAGAGCAATTAAGTAAAATAGAAGGCTTATCTGATGGATTGGTTGCTAAACATAAAGAAAAGCTACACAAACGTATTTCTGAACTCATGGATAAAGCAAATATGGATGAACAACGATTTGCCCAGGAAGTTGCAATTTTAGTCGATCGGTCAGATATCTCCGAAGAATTGGTTCGGATACGAAGTCATATTGACCAGTTTAACACATTTCTTTTCATGGATGAGCCTACAGGGAAAAGACTCTCATTTTTATTGCAGGAATTAGGTCGGGAAATCAATACGGTGGGCTCAAAAAGTGGTACAGGTGATATCATAAACATTGTTGTGAATTTTAAAAATCATCTTGAAAAAATTCGCGAACAGATTCAAAACGTATTATGAAAAATTTGGTTACTATTTCAGCTCCATCAGGTGCCGGAAAAACGACTCTTTGTCGAGCTTTACAGAAGCAGACAGATATGAAATTTTCTGTATCGTGTACAACACGTGATCAAAGAAATTATGAAGTCCACGGAGTTGATTATTATTTTATTAGTGATGCTGAATTTAAAGAGCGTCTTGCACGGAATGAATTTGCAGAAACAGAGGATGTCCATGGTTGTATGTATGGAACTCTGAAGGAAACAATTAATTTTGCTATTTTGACAGGTGATATCTTATTATTTGAAGTGGATGTTAAAGGGTCTATGTCTATTAAAGAATTATATGCGGAACATACGATGACCATTTTTGTTTTACCTCCTAGTTTGGAAGATCTTCGAGCGCGGTTGATAAAACGGGGAACAGATACTGAAGATCGTATAGCAAAACGTTTGGGAAGACTGGAAATTGAAATAGGTTATAAGGGAAAATTTGATTTTACTGTAATCAATGATGATGTTCAGCGAACAACCGCAGAAATCATAACAATCATTAACAAACAAAACAAAGGAGTGCCGCATGGCAGTTAAACCGATTTCCATTCGTGAAATGGAAAAACAATCAGATGATATTTTTGAAACAGTTGTTGTGATGTCCAAACGGGCAAAGCAGATTACCCAAAATCGTTCCATGGAACAAGCCATGAAAGAAGCGGAAGAATTTGACATGGGTGCATTGGATGAACTTCCTCCTGAACCTAAAGAAGATTATGAAGAAGAAACCAAGCCCACGACCCAAGCTATGAATGAATTTATGGATGGCGATTTAAAGTGGCAGACTTTACCCGAACCCGAAGAAGATAATTAACAATGTCCCCTCGAACAGATGATGTAAGTCGTTACTTACGGCAAACACAGGAACTGTTCGGGGATGAGCTTTATCTCAATATAAGCTCACAACCTTCGACGTCAGGAATGGATGGAGGTTTTGGTTCGGATATTACTGCTTTTGAACAAGAGATTTGTCAATGCCAAAAATGTCCTTTAGGTCAGTCGAGGAATAAATTCGTTTTTGGTGTGGGTGATCCCAATGCCAGTTTGCTCCTTGTAGGCGAAGCTCCCGGAGCTGAAGAAGATAAACTCGGTGAACCGTTTATCGGACGCGCAGGCAAACTATTAGATAAAATACTCGCAGCAATAGGGCGCAACCGCCAAAAAGATGTTTATATCTGCAATGTAATGAAATGCAGACCGCCCAATAATCGAGATCCACTCCGTTCTGAAGTCGACCAGTGTGAACCGTATTTACTTCATCAAATTCATTTGATAAAACCAAAGCTCATTGTAGCTTTGGGGCGAGTCGCCGGACAGACACTTTTGAATGTGGATAAATCGTTGAAAAGTTTGCGAAATACATTTCATGACTATCACGGAACACCTTTAATGGTGACGTATCATCCGGCAGCATTATTAAGAAACCAGGATTTGAAACGACCCACGTGGGAAGATTTTAAAACCATTAAAGATTATTTAGATTCGAGTAAATAAATGGCAAATGAATTACAGCAACCTTTAAATGTTCAACCACAATCATCTGAAGCTGAACAAGCGGTATTGGGGGCGATGCTTTCCAGTAAAGAAGCAGTGAGTAAAGCACTGCAATGGCTTACAGCAGATCAATTTTATAAAGAATCCCACAATAAAATTTTCAGTAGTATGGCACAATTATTTAACGAAGGTCAGGAAATTGATACAGTTTCAATTGTCAATCAGCTCAAAAAGAATAAAAAACTGGAAAGTGTAGGCGGTGCATATTATATCACAGGTCTTGTTGATTCAGTTCCGTCAGTGGCAAATGTTGAGAATTATGCTAAAATTGTATTAGAGAAAGCAATGTTGCGACAATTAATTATGATTTCTCATAATCTTTCAAAGGATGCGTATGATGATTCTCAAGGTGTAGATGAATTGTTGGATCAAGCGGAACAATCTATTTTTTCAATTTCACAACGCCGACTAAGAGGTGGATTTCAACATATTGATCCAATTTTACATGAAACATTTGAAAAACTTGATCAGATTCATTCGCGTCCTGGAGATGTTACGGGAATCGCTTCTGGATTAGTAGATCTGGATGAATTGACTTCCGGCTTTCAACCGGGAGAATTAATTATAATTGCTGGACGTCCAGCCATGGGAAAAACAGCGCTGGCCCTATCTATGGCGCGTAATGCTGCAGTTGATTATGGTCATTCAGTTGGTATTTTTAGTTTGGAAATGGCGAATCACCAACTAGCTCTGCGGTTACTCTGTGCGGAAGCAAAAGTGGACAGTCATTTAGTTCGAACAGGAAAATTGCCCAAAAAACAATGGCAGAATTTAAGTGTATCAGTTGGCACATTGGCAGAAGCCTCCATCTATTTGGATGATACACCAGCTATCAGCGTTTTGGAATTGCGTGCAAAAGCTCGCCGATTGAAAGCGGAGCATAATATTGATATTCTCATTGTGGATTATTTACAACTTATGTCGGGTCCTAAAGGAGCGGAAAGCAGACAGCAGGAGATTTCCACTATTTCGCGATCATTGAAAGCATTAGCAAAAGAATTGGATATTCCGGTTATTGCTCTTTCACAGTTATCCCGTGCCGTGGAACAGCGCTCTGAACATCGTCCGCAATTGTCAGATTTGCGTGAAAGTGGTGCAATTGAACAGGATGCGGATTTGGTGATATTTCTGTATCGACAATGGATTTATACCCAGGAAGATGAGGATAGAGGTAAGGCCCAGATAATTGTGGCTAAACATAGGAATGGTCCCACTGGAACATTAGATGCAGCATTTATTGAACGGTTTGCAAGGTTTGAAAATTATTCTGCAATTGGTGACGAAATGGGAACCAAAGTGCCTTTCTAATGCAAAATCCTTTGTCCAGATTTGTTCCCCAGCTTGTGGGTGAATACCCAAAACAATTTATGGAATTGTATGAGCAAGTAAATAATGTTTCAGACGATGATAGTGATAATATTAAACGACTCCTTTGGGAGGCGTATGATTTTGGGATTACGCACCATGAAGGTCAAAAGCGGAAGTCTGGCGAACCCTACTTTAATCATTGTGTGGAAGTAGCCAAAATTTTGGCAGAATGGAAAATGGATCACAATACTATTATAGGTGGTCTACTCCATGATTCTGTTGAAGATACAGGTGCTTCTCTGGCTGATATAAGGGAAAAGTTTGGTGAGGATATTACAAATCTAGTGGATGGAGTCACCAAATTGGGTGGTATCAAATTTTCCAGTAGAGCAGAAGAACAAGCTGGCAATTTTATGAAGATGCTCTTATCTGTAGCAAAGGACATTAGGGTAATCATAATCAAATTTGCTGATCGTTTACATAATATGCAGACAATTGAACATTTATCCAGGATGAAGCAACATCGCATAGCTGTTGAAACACGTGATGTGTTTGTTCCATTAGCTCATCGGTTAGGAATGGCAAATGTCAAATCCAATTTAGAGGATTTAGTGTTCAAAACACTTAAGCCAAAAGAGTATAAAGATTTGGATTCAAAGATAAAATCCAGTCGAAAAGATAGAGAAAAATATATCAAATTATTATCTGATCCACTCCAGACAGAATTAAATAAATTAAATCTGACTGCGAATATTTACGGCAGAGTGAAATCCCATGCCTCTATTTTTGGTAAAATGATAAAACGGAATAAAACATTTAAAGAAATTTATGATCATTTGGCCATTCGAATTATTGTTGAAAAAATAGAAGACTGTTATTTGGCTCTGGGTATAATTCATAATCAGTTTACACCGGTACAAGAGCGTTTTAAGGATTTTATTGCATCTCCTAAATCAAATGCGTATCAGTCCATTCATACGACAATTGTGGGTCCGGGAGGTAAATTAATGGAAATTCAAATACGCACTCATGATATGGAAGCGACAGCAGAAATTGGTGTTGCTGCACATTGGCAATACAAAGAAGGTGGTGCCAAATTAAAAGATGTTGACTCAAATATAAAATGGCTTCGGGAATTAGTTGAAATACTGCAGTCTGAATCTTCTGATCCCAGAGAGTTTATGAATCTGTTAAAGATTGATTTATTTAGCGATGAAATATTTGTTTTTACTCCCAATGGAGATTTGAAGCAATTGCCCATCAATTCCACTCCGATTGATTTTGCGTTTTATGTGCATACTGAAGTAGGGCTGCATTGTTTGGGGGCAAAAATTAACCATAGTATAGTTCCCCTAAATACAAAACTTAAAAATGGTGATTCCATTGAAATAATCACCAGTAAAACACAAAAACCCAGTTATGGCTGGCTCAATTTTGTTGTAACAACTAAAGCCAGGACACATATTAAAAAAGCGCTCGTTAATCAGCAATTTGAAGAAAGTGTTGAACTCGGTAAAGAAATTCTATTAAAGACATTGCGTCGTATGAAAATGAAAAATAAATACGATGAAATAGAACAATCATATCAAAAATTTGGTTTTAATAAAATAGAACAATTATTAGAAGCAATTGGTAAAGGCGATTTAACGATTCGTGATATTCTTCAAAAAATTAATCCCGAACAGGAAGACGCTCTGGATCAGGATACTCCAGAAGCTGAAACCAGCTTTTTTAATTTTGCACGTTCGAAGACAAAGGGAATTAAACTGCAGGGGATTTCCAATTTGATGGTTTCATTTGGAAAATGTTGTAATCCAATCCCCGGCGATGAAATGATTGGTTTTGTTACAAGAGGTCGAGGAATTACTGTCCATAAAACGGATTGCAGCAGTTTACCTTTATTGAATAAAGAATCTGACAGACTCATTCCTGTTGAATGGGATGTAGACAAAAAGGATTTATTTAATGTTCGGTTAAAAGTTGTAGGTGAAGACCGTAAAGGATTGTTAAATAATTTGACGGATTGCATCAATAAATTTGATATAAATATAGTCAGCGTTGATTCAAAAGTAAAAGATACCCTAGCCATAATATATTTTATAATTCAAATTAACAACGTACGGCAACTCGAACGCATATTCAGAAAAATGACCAAAATCAGCGGTGTAGATTTCATCGAACGGACCGGTCAGTCCATCTAAATATATTTAATATAATTATTTATGCAGCGCGTATTAGCAATCGATTATGGAGAAAAACGTGTTGGGTTAGCCCTTTCTGATCTTATGCAAATCATTGGATCTCCTTTTAAGACAATTCCAAATAATCCCGAATTAATTGCAGAAATTCAATCAATTATAAAAGAGAAAGAAGTTGGCTGTGTAATTGTAGGTTTACCAAAGGGAATGAAAGGACAGATGACTGCTCAAACTGAACGTGTGTTAAACTTTGTAGACAAACTTAAAGAAATAAACATAAAAGTTGAATTAATAGACGAACGTTTATCCTCTGTGAGTGCTGCAAAAGCGTTGGTGGAACAGGGAATTAAAACAGGCCATAACAAAGGTCTTATCGATCAAACTGCTGCTGCAATATTTCTACAACAGTATTTAGATACCCAAAGTAAATGATGTTGAATAAATACCCTGATTGGATTTTAGCGATCGTTTCAGGTATCACTGTAGGTGTTGCGTATTTACCCTTCAATACTGGTTTTTTGATATATATAGGTTTTGTACCATTGTTTCGAATTTGGTTAAACAAAAGTATTAAAACCAGTGCAGCTATGTCGTATTTAGCTGCAATTACTTCACATTTTATTGCCTATTACTGGATGGGCTTGAATCAAGGCGCATCTCCAATTGTAGCATTATTATCGTTATCTGCTGCTGTCTTCTATCTGGGATTATTTTGGGTTTTGGCTGGTATATCAATTTCATATTTACAAAAGCGATTCAAAATAGGTTTAATAATTTTTCCTTTTGTTTGGATTGCCATGGAAATGCTTCGCAGTTTTGGTCCATTGGGCTTTTCTTGGGGAGATCTTGCATTAACTCAAGTATCTATTTTGCCCATGATTCAAACAGCGGATGTAGCAGGGACGGCAGGAATCACATTATTTATCTGCATCTTAAACGGATTATTATATTTAGCTCTGATAACAGACGAACGAAAACAGTTTATTTTCAGAGCAATTGGACTATGGGTTTTGGTTTTCATTTTCGGATCATGGCGGATGAATGTTGTGGAGAAAAATTCTAATACGTCTGATTTTTCTGTTGCTGTCATTCAGCCAAATGTTAACCCTGTGCAAAAATGGGATCGGACATTCAGGGCAGAATTAATATCATTAATGGATTCGTTAACGATCCAAGCAATGGAACTGAAGCCGGATTTTATATTATGGCCTGAATCAGCATTACCAATATATCTGCGTACTTCACCCATACGTGCAACTATTCAATCGTATGTTTCAGAAAATAATATCCCTTTATTGGCAGGTACTATTGACAAAGCTGTTGATGAAAATGGCAAACATTATTATAATGGTTCAATTTTATTAAATGCAGATGGTTCATATAAAATGTATCACAAAGTTCATTTGGTACCTTTTGCTGAATATATTCCTCTATCCAATACATTTCCCCAATTGAAGGATTTGAACTTTGGTCAGGGGAACTTTGATAACGGAGAGGAATACACCATATTTAATGTTCATAATAAGCGCTTTGGTAATATGATTTGTTACGAATCCAGTTTCCCCAGGATCGCAAAAGAATTTGTTGATTCTGGTGCAGAATTTTTAACCATTCAGACCAATGATGCATGGTCTGGTGATGCTCCCGGTGTATATCAGCATTTTGCAGTTGCTCAAATAAGAGCTGTGGAAAACAGAGTGCCTGTTGTGCGGAGTGCAAATACCGGTATTTCAGGAATCATTTCTCCTTCAGGAAAAGTAGAGCAAAAACTCGCATTTTATGATCAGGGAATTATTTTTGGTTCACTAACGTTTATGGCTGATAAAAAACATTATCCTGGTGGTGATGTATTTGCATTGCTGTGTATTTTCTTTGGATTAAGTATGGTCGTTTGGGAATGGACAAGAAAAAACTCATAATCATTATGCTGCTTTGCAGCTTTGCTTTTGGTCAAAACAGCAAGAGCTTAAGTCCGGTTGTAAAATCTTTTTTACTTCCCGGTTGGGGAGAGTATAGCTTAAATAGATCTGAAAGAGGTCGCATTTTTATACTTTCAGAAACTGCATTATGGGCTTCGTTTGCAGGAGCGCTGATTGTTAGTAAAAATTATTCAAAATTATTTCAAGCCTATGCTGCAGATTATGCCGGAGTTGAAACCAGTGGCAAGGACAGACAGTTTTGGGTGGATGTCGGCAATTATGAATCAATGAATGGACATAATGAAGAACACCTGCGATTCCGGGAATATAATGCGCTTTATCCCGTCGAAGGAGACTGGGATTGGGAATGGTCATCGGATTCAAAGCGAAAACAATACCGTACATATAGAGTGTCCAGTGATACATGGGCTTTGGGTGCTAAATTCATTGCCGGCAGTATCGTAATGAATCATATCGTTTCAGCCATCGATGCACTTTATTTGCAGCGGATATCCCAAATCGAAGATGTCTCTGTAAATCCCATGATAAATGCTCATGGCGGCTTTTCCGGATTATCTCTTTCTATCCAGTTTTAAGAAATGTTCATTTTTCTAAAGCAGCCATTGATCAGGCTATGGCTGTACTTATCTTTTGCTACTGCTGTTTTATTTAGCCCAACTTTATATCATTGGTTGGGTTATTTATTAATTTTCAATCTCCTTATTATTTTGGAAAAAGTTGCCATCGTTCGCATTCTGCGATCCATATGGTCTTTTATCTATTTTCTCCCGATCATGGTTGGATTTTATTTTCTAATTTCAATTCTGATGAGCGAGTCGACGCTCTGGCAAATTTCTGTAGAAATCAGTACAGCAATGATGAAGTTTTTATTAGTCATGGCCATCATGAATACCTATACAATGCAATCTGGATCCAGCTCTGTTTTTCATGGAGTGCGCAGTATTTGGGTGAAATTCAACAAACCATGGCGAAAAGTAGAAGACTTATTTCTATTTATGGAAATGACATTGCGTTTTTATCCTTCATTGCAGCGCGATTGGAATCGCTGGCAGGGGATTCATAAAGCGTTGGGATTGAATGTTTCCAAAAGTAGAATCCAGCGTTGGAAGGAAACAGCTAACCAATTGCCGGGAATGATTATGATTCATTTAAATCGAGCGGATGATATTGCAAACGCAATGATATTGCGGGGCTACGGTCAACAAATTCCCCGGGGAGTCGCTCTGCCTATTCCGTTTACAATTAAGCATTTTAGCATGCTGCTGATTATATCATTTATATTTTTTACACTTCATAACATTGCCCAGATTTAAAATTCAAATTCAATACGATGGTTCTGCCTATCATGGCTGGCAAAGACAAAAGTCCGATCGGTCAATCCAGGAAGTATTGGAAGGTGTTTTGACCACAATTAGCAAAGGTGAAAAAATCAATGTCATTGGTTCAGGTCGAACGGATAGCGGGGTTCACGCCTTGGAGCAGGTTGCTCATTTTGATTGGGATACAGCTATGGCCACATGTGATATTATTCCTGCTATGAACGGCAATTTGCCGGGAGATATTCGTATTAATGAATGTGAGGTTGTGCCCGATAATTTTCATGCACGATTTTCTGCTGTCAAACGACACTATATTTATCATTGTCGGATGGATGGATATATAATGGATCGTAACTCTGTTTGGCAAACTGGAGCGTTAAATTTAGATCAATTAAATGCTTTGGGAGAATCGCTCATTGGTGAACATGATTTTACTTCATTTTCAAAATACAATCCAGAAGTCGAAAACAGAATTTGCACACTTTATTTATCTGAATGGTCAAATGACGGCGGAATGGTAAATTACAGAGTTGCAGCCAATCGATTTTTGCATCATATGGTACGCTATCTCGTTGGTACAATGGTAAATGTCACGAAGAATAAAATGTCTAAAACAGAATTTGAAACATTGTTAAATAATCCTCGGGAGGATGTTCAGGTTTTTCGGTCACCTGCCCAAGGGCTATTTTTAGAAAAAGTGGAATATGCCGGTGCGGATATTTTCTAGTCTACTTTTAGCAATAACGTTGCTCAATGGTCAGTGGAGTGTGGACGATACCCGTCAAACAGCCATTACTCGGGCTATTGAATCTGTAGAACCGGCCGTTGCATCCATAAGCGTTGTGCAGTTACGGGATGTGTATACTCCTTTCAGTAGAGGCAGAGATCCTTTCTTTGACTTCTTTTTTCCTGAACGAACTCGAAAAAGGGAAGTTCGTAGTTCTGGTTCTGGTGTTGTCATCAGTCCTGATGGTTATGTTTTAACCAATTATCACGTCATCGAAAATGCCACGGAAGTGATAGTTACACTTCCCGGAGGAGAAGAATTTGAAGCAGAAATTGTCGGAACAGATTTTATTACAGATTTAGCTTTATTAAAGTTGAGCGGTCGCGATTTTCCGTATGCAGTTTTAGGGGATTCTGATGACCTTATAATTGGTGAATGGGCCATAGCCATTGGGAATCCATTTGGGCTTTTTGATATAAGCAAGCAACCCACAGCAACAGCCGGAATTATCAGTGCTATGAATATGGATTTTGGGTTTCAGTCAGGAAAAATTTATAAGGATATGATTCAAACGGATGCAGCCATCAATCGCGGAAATAGCGGAGGACCGTTGGTGAATAGCCTTGGTGAAGTGATTGGTATCAATACATTTATTTATACGGCCTCGCAATTTACTGAAGGGTCTATCGGTATCGGATTCGCCATTCCCATTAATTTAGCAAAAGATATAGCTGAAGAATTAAAATTATACGGAAAAGTAGACCGCAGTTTTTCCACTGGATTATCTGTGGAAAGATTAACTGAAGAGATTGCAGAATATCTCGATGTACCGCTTTCTCAAGGCGTTATAGTTGTGGAAATTGAAAAAGGGAGTAATGCTCAAAAGGCGGGCGTAGCAATTGGGGATATTATTTCAGCTGTTAATGATCAGAATATCAAAACATCCCGAGATATTTTAAAGATTATTAAAGATAGTGATTTACGTTCTGGGAATAAGATAAAACTAAAAATTTATCGAGATGGTAAAACGTTGACAAAATATTTAATTTTGGCTCGTGTGAAATAATGGCTCCTGAAGGAAGAAAAATACTAATTGGACTTTTTCTTGTGTCAATCCTGTGTGGAATTGCAGGCTTTTATTATGAAATGTCAATACTGAAAGTTTGTTTTTATCTATTCGGCATTTTCTTTTTATTCAGTCTTAATTTTTTCCGCGATCCCCACCGCATAACTCCCCAAGGTGATAATCTCCTTATTGCGCCTGCTGACGGAAAAGTTGTTTTAATAAAAGAAATAGAAGATGAAGCGGTGGGAAATGCTAAACAAATTTCAATATTTCTAAATGTATTTAATGTGCATTCAAATAAAATGCCGGTTGACGGAATTGTCGAAAGTGTGGATTATAAAAAAGGCAAATTCAAAGCTGCGTTTGATCATAGCGCCAGCGATGTAAACGAACAGGCAATTGTCGTATTATCACGGGGAAATGTAAAAATTAAAATCAAACAGATTGCCGGTCTAATTGCTCGTAGAATCTATTGCTATGCAGAAGTGGGTTCAGCAGTTAAACCGGGCGAACGGTTTGGTTTTATTATGTTTGGCTCACGTACCGATCTTATTGTACCTTTCAATTCTGTAGTCAATGTGAAGGTAGGCGACAAAGTAACGGGAGGCAAAACCGTTGTCGGTCAGCTAACAAAATGAAAATGAATCAAAAAGGTAAAAAGCGTCGATTTATTCCCAACCTCATCACGGTGATCAATATGTTTTTAGGGTTCATGGGAATTGTAATGATGATCAAAGGCGACCCCATTCGTGGTGGTTGGCTGATTTTGTTTGCTGGATTATGTGACGTTGCCGACGGTAAGTTGGCTCGCATGTTGGGTATTCCCTCTAAGTTTGGTGTGGAGTTCGATTCTTTTGCGGATACAGTCTCTTTTTGTGCAGCTCCTTCCTTATTGATCTATACTGTTTATGTTGAAGGACTTCCGCCCTTATTTGGCGGTTTAATCGCATTTACACCCTTATTATTCGGTACAATCCGATTGGCACGGTTCAATATTATCCAAGAAGATGATCCTAAATCCTTTTTTACTGGTTTACCCACACCCGTAAATGCGATTATCATTGTCAGTTATATGCTGTTTAATCACCAGATTTTTGGCGATATGGGTGATCCACGGATTGCTTTGCCCATGATTGTCGCTTTGGGCTTTATGATGGTGAGTCCGGTTCGCTTTTCAAAATTTCCTTTATTATCATTTAAGAAAGGAAAATCCAATACGCTCCAACTCATTGGTGTTGTTGTCGTGATTACCAGCGCCATTTTGTGGAAAGGGATTGTATTATTTCCTCTTATGTCATTTTATATCGTATGGAGTACCGTAAAGTGGATGATTGATCATGACCGTTTTGAAGAAGAGGTTACCATACAAAATAATGACTAAACGATCAATTACACTTATTGCAATAACGTTATTTGTCGGTGCCATGGCCGGCACATTAACAGGTGAATTATTTGGCTGGATTCTTCCGGAAGGCGTGGTCAAAGATTTTTTCCTGACGAGCGTCACCTTTGATCTTGGTGGTATGGCAGGGTATGAAAATGGTGTAATCGTTTTGAATTTGATTATGTTCACATTAAAATTTGGTCTTTCACTCAAGATAAATTTCACCAGTATCATCGGTTTAGCCAGCGCGTACTACTTTCTGCGATATTTCCGATGAGCGTTGTAACTTTCATGTACACTATTTACTAAAAGCGGAGAATTTTATGAATTACACATTAATACACGCAGCCTTTGGTTATTGGGAATTACTGCTCATTCTTTTGGTTGTTTTACTGCTTTTCGGCGCCAAGAAACTGCCGGAACTGGCTCGTTCATTGGGCAAGGCCTCGAAGGAATTCAAAGCTGGCGCCGATGAAGTGAAGCGGGAAATCGAAGATGCCGCTTCTTCAGTAGAAGACGAAAACTAGAGCAGTAACTTAAAATTACACGACGGGCATCCGTCCGTTATTTCACGATTAGAAACAAATCTAAACTATTTGCGTATAGAATGCCATAATGCTACGCGTAACAGGGATATATGATATTTTTTGAACATCCATGGATTCTATTGGGATTAATCATTATCCCAGCTTATTTCATTTGGCAAAAACAACAAGGCTGGAAACATGAAGGCACCATGCGTGTTTCGTCATTGCAGTTAATTCCGAGTACATTCCGCAAACGTGGAAATGCCAAAATACTTCTTATTAATATTCTCAAGGTTATCACTGTATCACTTATTATAATTGCACTTGCACGTCCAAGAATAATCGAAAGTATTCAAGAGAAAAATGTGCAGGTTGTGGATATGGTTATGGTATTGGATATTTCCAGTTCCATGCTGGCAGAGGATTTTAATCCCAATCGGCTTGAAGCGGTGAAGCGAACCGCAAAGACTTTCATACAAAATCGTGAAGAGGACCGCATCGGACTTCTGGTCTTTGCTGGTGAATCATTCATCCAATGTCCCTTAACAATGGACAAGAATGTATTGCAGAAGTTGCTGAAAGAAGTTCGCATTGCCGATAGAGAAGTAGACGGAACTGCTATCGGAATGGCTATTGCTAATGCCACCAATCGTCTCCGCTTCAGCGAAGCAGAGAGCAAGGTTATGATTCTTTTGTCTGACGGCAGTAATAATGCAGGAGAATTAGATCCTCTCACAGCCGCTGATCTGGCCAGCCAGTTTGATATTCGTATTTATACCATCGGCGCCGGAACAAACCAGTCTGTGTCTTTTATTCCCAATCGCGGTTATATCCGTAATGAGATTGACGAAAAAACATTGAGAGCTATTGCCGATCGTACCGGGGGAAAATATTTCCGTGCCACCGATGAGAATATGCTGATAAATATTTATGATGAAATTGATGAATTGGAGAAAACAGAAATCCAGGTGAAGGAATATACCCAATACAAAGAGCTTTTCGGCTGGCTGCTCATTCCCGCTTTGATGCTGGGATTGTGTTATGAAACACTAGACCGATCGGTTTTTCGGAGACGAACGTGATTCATTTTCGTTTTCCATTCATTCTATTGCTTTATGTTCCGCTCATATTCATGTGGCTTACGTGGACAGTCAGAGCCAGAAAAACAAAAGCTGTTTTTGCAAAAAGTGATGGTGCTCTTGAGGATAATCTGTTTCAACGTGTGGATTTCAGCCGAATTCGCTGGCAAAAGCGTTTAGGTGTGGTTGGGCTAATGTTACTCGTGTTTGCCGCTTCCGGACCCCAGATCGGAACCCGTTTGGCTCCTGTAGAACGGAAAGGAGTCGATCTTGTTTTTGCCATTGATGTGTCCCAAAGTATGGATGCTGAAGATGTAAAACCCAATCGCCTGGAAAAAGCCAAGTTCGAGATTAGTCAAATGATTCAAAAGCTGAAAGGAGATCGAGTAGCATTGGTGGTCTTTGCCGGATCCAGTCATTTATATTTACCTCTCACGACCGATTATGAAGCTGCCCAATTATTTCTCGATGGTATCGACACAAAATTAATCCCCACTCAAGGAACAGATTTGAGTGCCGCCATTCAAACTGGATTATCGGCTTTTACTAAAGAAAGTGAGCATTATAAGGTATTTGTTCTTGTGACCGATGGTGAAGATCATGAAGGAACAGCTATCGATTTGGCGGAAAGGGCCAGTAGCCAGGGGATGATTATACATACGGTTGGTGTAGGTACAGAAACCGGCTCACTGATTCCTCTCATCGAAAAAAATGGTTCCCGGGAATACAAGCGGGATCGACAGGGAATACTTGTGACGTCTGTTTTGAACGAAAGTTTGCTTCGTGACATTGCCCGTGCCGGTGATGGCGTATTTGTCCGCTTTGACAACCGTGCCGCCAGCCATCGGGAAATCATGAGAGCTATTGATACCATGGAAAAGCGCACCATCCAGTCCCATGTGTATGCTGAATTTGAAGATCGATATCAAACATTTGCATTCTTATCGTTTCTTTTTCTGGGTGTGAGTATGATCTTACCCACACGTAAAAAAGAAGAGTCAATCTGGAGGGGGCGGATTGTATAAGGTCATTATCATTTTACTGTCAGGAATACTTATCGCACAAGATGATGGACTAAAGGCCTATCAGAGCGGAGATTATGAAAACGCCCGTAAATATTATGAATCCATTTTGGAAGAAAAGGACGAAAATGCCGCCGCCCAATTTGGACTGGGGACTACCGCCTTCCAACAACAGGATTTACAGGGAGCGTTAGATGCATTTCAACGGGCGCTGGAAACGGACAATAAAGAATTGCAGTCCAAGGCGTATTACAATATTGCCAATACCATGGCATCCCAGCAGAAGAATGAAGAAGCATTGGCCTTTTATCGGAAAGCATTGGAATTAAATCCAACGGATAAAGATGCAAAACACAATTATGAAATGATTCGATATCAGCAACAACAGCAGGAACAGAATAAGGACAAGAATCAGGATAAGGATAAAGAAAAGTCCCAGGAACAGGAACAGGATCAAAACGGCGAAAAGAAGGAAGGTCAAGAACAAGAAAAACAAGAAGGTTCTGATCAGCAAGAACAGGAACAGCAAAAAGAGCAAGAACAACAGGAACAATCCCAGGAAGAGAAAGATCAGGAGCAGCAACAAGCTAAAGAAGATCAGGAAAAACAGCAGGATCTACAGCATGCGCGGGCTATTTTAGACGCCTTGAAAAAGGATGAAAAAGTGAATCAAAAGCGACAAATGGCCAAAGTACCGTCTAAAAAACTGGAGAAAGATTGGTGATGCGACTTTTATTACCAATTATTTTATTATTTCAATTAGTATCCGGACAGTCTGTGACAGCGTCCGTAGATGTGAATCAACTTGCGGTTAACGAGACCTTTACGTTCAAGATCGAAGCCAAAGACGCGAATAATATGCCCCGCATAAACCTGGCGCCATTAGAGAAAAATTTTACCATAATCAGCGGTCCTACCCAGCAAACCAGCTACCAATGGATAAATGGCAAAGCCACCTCCAGCAAAACGCTTACCTGGACGCTGGTGCCCAATAAAAAAGGGCAATTAACTATTCCCGCTTTAGCTGTAACTGTGGATGGTGAAAAGTTGAAAACAAAGCCCATTCGCATGAATGTAAAAGGAAGCGGGCAGGTCGTGAATAAAGATGAATTATTTTTGCTGGCGGAAATTGATCAGGATGAGGTCTATGTCGGCGAGCAGGTCACGGTTACCTATAAACTGTATACCCGAGTTCAGATGAGCCTGGAAGATATTAAATATCCGGAGAGTGTGGGGTTCTGGACAGAAGAATTATCGGTCCCGCGCCCTCCAAGGTTTAACCAAACTACCATTAATGGTGTTCTTTATAATGTAGCGACGCTGTATAAAGTGGCTCTTTTCCCCACGAAAACAGGCGAGTTGGAATTAACTCCCATGACAGTGCGCTGTAATGTGCAAATTCCGAAAAAGCGGAAAAGACAGCGCAGTGTATTTGACGATCCATTTTTTAACAGCTTTTTCAATGAAACAGTACAAAAAGTACTTCGTACTGAAGCGCGAAGAATTCGTGTAAAACCATATCCTGCGGGGCAGCCGGCAAATTTCACCGGCGCTGTGGGGGAATTCAAGCTGACTGCTTCTGTTGATACGGATAAAGTTAAGACTAACGAAGCAGTTACGTATTATGTGGAATTACAGGGTACGGGGAATTTAAATATGTTCAGCTTGCCAAAGCTGAATTTTCCGGAGACAATGGATGTGTTTCCGCCTACGGCATCTTTCGAACAGAAACAGCTTTGGGATCAATTCACCGGTAATATGAAATGGGAATACATTCTTATTCCGCGTCAGGCTGGAAGAGTATTTTTACCGCGTATTGAATTAGCTTATTTTAATCCCAAGGATGAACAATTTCATTCTATCCGTTCCCGTTCTGTTGAATTGAATATTTCCCCGGCAAAAGATCAATTAACATCAGGCACATCAGGATTCACCAAAGAAGAGATTGCACTGTTGGGTCAGGATATTCATTATAATGTTACTTCATCTCCAACATGGGTGGAACGAGGCAGCAGGGAAATTCCCATTTGGGTTTGGACGAGTTATATTTTAGCAGCCGGGCTGTTTTTGGCTCCCGTAACGTTGACGCGATATCAGCAGCAGCGCATTGCCACCGCCGGACAACGCATGTCTCATCGGGCATTGAAGCGTGCGTTGAAATCACTCCAAACGCAATCGAGTATTGAGAATGTTTCATCGACGATTTATACATATTTAAAAGAACGGTGGCAGCTGCAGACAGATAAGATGGATCCACTTTATGTAGAACAGGAATTAAGTGGAATAATTCCACCTGAAGAATTAGAGGACTTGATACAGCTATTAAAAGATTGCGATGCCGGACGTTATGCTCCCGGAATAATGACAGATCAAGATATCGCCGGAACGGCGGGAATATTGCTTAAAAAAGTGGATAGCCACGCATGAGAATTTTGTATTTAGCACTGTTGTTTTCTAACCTCATTGCATCCAATGCGGATAGTTTATTTGTTCGGGGGAATTATTATTTTGATGACGAAAAATATGTCCAGGCAGCTCGGAGTTACGAGCGGTTACTGAATTCGGTAGAGCATGCGGATTTGTATTATAATCTGGGAAATTCTTACTACCGTATGGGTGAAGTGGGGCATGCTGTGTGGGCTTATGAAAAGGGATTGCAGTTTGAACCGCGAAATCGAGATATTAAACATAATTTGGAAATCACCAATACACGTGTAAAGGATCGCATTGATTTTCCAGATGGCTTTGTTTTGCTTGATTGGTATAACGCTTACAAGAATTCCAGAACAATAAATGATCTGCTTATGTGGGGAAGTGTTTTTCTGCTATTAGTTGGATTGGTGTATGTTTTGGGACAATTTAGATTTTTAGGTCGACAAACAACAGTCAAACTGCAAATGACTTTTGTTATTTTAACCATTTTAATTCATGGCATTTGCCTGGATAAATATTGGGACATAGCCGAAAAACCAGAAGGTGTGATTGTTTCAACGTCTGTAAATGTGTATTCTGTACCGGCAGTTCGGGATGAAATGATTGTATTTAAGATTCATGAAGGATTAAAAGCAGAGATTACCCAAAGTCAGGATAATTGGGTGGAAATCATTTTACTCGATGGTAAAAAAGGGTGGATTCCTGTGAATACTATTCGGCCTTTATCATGATAGTTAGCCACAGAGCTCACAGAGGAATTATTAAAAATCTTTTTTTCTTTGGATTAATTACTTTTGGTTTTAGTCAGGATACTGATTTAAAGAAGATTTTCGATCCAAATGAGCACCGCGATGTCCAGCCAAAATGGCCGGTGATTATAAATAATGTCTTATCCGGCGACTCTGGGCTTGACTCTATTCTTGCAGCGGATACCGTCCATTGGGTTACCGATGGATTCAGAGTTCAAATTCTTGCATCAAAATCAATGACAAGAGCGGATTCTTTGAGTGAATTATTAAACACTGCTTTGGACGATTCGACATACGTCATCTATGAAACACCCAATTATAAAGTTCGTACCGGCGATTACGTTGTCCGTGAAGACGCTGACAAAATGCGCCAAAAATTACAAAATATGGGCTATCGCTCTGCCTGGGTCATCCGTACACGGATTACTCCACAAAGAACGGGGATGATCATCAGGATGAAGTAAGAAGTGTATATGGAAGAAGTAAAAAGTAATAAGTAATTAGTTTTCCTAATCTTTATTTATTCTTTATAAATACCAATATTAGTACTAAATTCAGTACATATTATGGAGCTAATATGAAAACAATCACTGCCCAGGAAATAAAACGCCGGGGTATTTCCGCTGTGGATGAAGGACTGAAAGACGGGCCGGTCCACGTTATTAAAAATAATAAACCCCAATATGTGGTCATGGATGAAGAAAGCTATTCAGATTTGATCTCCGAAAATGAAGTTGCCTACGAAGCAAGGCTAAAAATTGCTTTGGATGAAATTGGAAAGGGTGAAGTGCAATCTCATAAAACGGTAAATGATTTGATGGCAGCGATTGAATCTGTAGAAAATTGATTTTTCAATGCAAAAACTGTTGTCATTGCGAATCCCGGCGGTAGTCGGGATGTGGCAATCTCCTTGGTTTTGTTGATGTAAGGAGATTGCTTCGTCGTACCTCCTCGCAAAGACAAGAATTATGTTTGGGTAGAATAATTGTACACCATAAAAACACCACCAGCGTTTTTGAGAACGGCCAAAAAGTTTTTCAAAATACATCCGGAGTTAAAAGACAGGTTTCAATCCATTATTGAAATATTGAGAAAGAACCCTAAAAATACATCTTTAAGAATTCACCGTTTGGGAGGAAAGCTGAAAGGACTCCACGCCATCAGCCTCACATATAAATACCGCATTACACTTATCATTCGTTTTACTGAAAAAGCAATTATCCTTGTTGACATCGGAAGTCATGATGAGGTGTATAGGAAATAGGATTAGTATGGAAGATGGAAGAAGTGATATGTTTTTCCTAATCCAAATTTCTAATTTTGATCTAATTCCTCATTCCATTTATAACTTGAAACGACGTAATTTTTCAATTCAATTTTAACTAAAGTTCAGGGGAAATATGTCCGGTCATAGTAAGTGGGCTACCATCAAACGCAAGAAAGCCACCACAGATGCCAAGCGTGGTAAGATTTTTACAACCATTATAAAAGAGATAACGATTGCTGCCAGAGAAGGCGGAGGAGATGCAGACAGTAATCCTCGTTTGCGACAGGCTGTATCCAATGCAAAATCTGCAAATATGCCTTCAGACAATATTACTCGCGCTATCAAAAAAGGTACGGGTGAACTTCCTGGTGTGACGTATGAAGAAGTTAGCTATGAAGGATACGGCCCTGCTGGCGTTGCCATTTTCATGGAATGCTTAACGGATAATAAACAACGAACAGTTGCAGAAATTCGTCATTTAATAAGCAAATACGGTGGAAACTTGGGTGAAAATGGATCTGTTTCGTGGATGTTTGATAAGAAAGGGCAGATTACACTAAAAGCCAATGGGCATGAAGAAGACGTTGTTTTTGAAGCAGCTCTGGAAGCTGGAGCTGAAGACTTTGAAGCGGCTGATAATGTCTTTATTGTATCAACAGATTCCTCCGAAATAATGTCTGTACGTGATGCATTAGATTCACAGGGATACGAGATTGAATCAGCAAATATTGATATGGTGCCTAAAAATTTACATAATGTCGAAAGCGATAAAGAGCAGTCTGTTATTACGTTATTGGAAGCGCTGGAAGATCATGATGATATTAAAGCTGTGTATACAAATTTTGATTCGGTAGAATAATGCGTGTCATTGGATTTGATCCTGGAATGAATGTTACCGGATTTGGTATATTGGATTACAATAAGCGTAATGCTAAAGCCCATGGATATGGAATAATCAAACCACCTAAAACGAAATCATTAGCTAACCGCTTGCATTATCTACATGAAGAAACTATGAAATTATTAAAAGAATTCGCACCGGATGTTGTAGCAGTGGAAGATACATTCTATCATAAAAATTTTAAATCTGCACTCATGCTTGGTCAGGCTCGAGGGGTTATCATATTAGCAGCAGCGAGGAATAATATTTCGTGCAAGGAATTTGCACCCAAGAAAGTAAAGCAATCGGTGGTGGGCAACGGAAATGCGACAAAAGAACAAGTACAGTTTATGGTAAAAAATATTTTGAAGTTAAAAGAAACGCCGACGCCATTAGACTCTTCAGATGCTTTGGCAGTAGGTTTGTGTTATATTAATCAACATCGATTTGTCCAATGATTGATTCTATAAAAGGGCTACTGTTTTATAAAGATCCTTCACATGTTGTGTTGGATATGAACGGCATCCGTTTAAAAATATCCATAACAGCTTCTACCTACAATGCTTTGCCAGAAAAAGGGTTTGATGCAGAATTATTAACCTACTTTAATGTTCGGGAAGACTTAATGGAATTGTATGGTTTTGGTAATGCTGAAGAACGAAATATGTTTACCCTGCTGAATTCAATCAGCGGTATTGGTCCGCGATCTGCAATGAATATCCTTTCCGGGTCGAATCCTCTTGAATTCAAAAAGAACATTATTGCAGGTGATGTTAAATCACTAACTACAATTTCCGGTATCGGCCCCAAAACTGCCAAGCGAATGATTGTAGAATTAAAAGAAAAGTATGTAGATGAAGATGATGATAATATGGATTTTATGAATGCTGAAGAAGATGGGTTGGTAAAAGATGCCGTTATTGGGTTAATGGCATTGGGATATAAAAGAGGGCATGCAAACCACGCAATACGTGAATTGGAAGCAACAGGGAATCTAAACGGCAGTATTGAAACAATTATTAAGAAAGCGCTGACTAAACTTTAATCCCTCTATGAATGTTGTCACACTTTATTAATCGTTTAAATAATTAGACGAATTCAATTGAATAAATGATGCAAACGCCACTATACCAAAAACATATCATTTTAAATGCTCGAATGGTTGATTTCACTGGTTATCAGATGCCAATTCAATACTCTGGTATAATTCAAGAACATTTGGCTGTACGCAATTCCTGCGGAATTTTTGATATTTGCCATATGGGTGAATTAATAGTGAGGGGAGTTGGGGCAGAAGATTTTTTAAATTATATAACTGTCAATGACGTTAAAAGCATGTCAGTGGGTGATGCTCAATATTCAGCAATGTGCTATGAGAACGGCGGAATTATTGATGATATATTAATTTATAAATATGCAGACAAATATATGCTTGTGGTGAATTCGTCTAATTTAGAAAAAGACTTTAGTTGGCTGAAAAAATACAAACGAGACGATGTGGAGCTAATTGATATCAGTGCCGAAACAGGCCTCATTGCTTTACAAGGTCCTGATTCGAGAAATATTTTGCAAAAATGTGTTGAATTAGATCTTACAGATATTCCATTTTATACGTTCATAGAAAGTAATATTGGTGGTTTTAACGCAACCTTCGCTCGTACTGGTTACACCGGTGAATTGGGTTTTGAGATTTATGCTGATAAAGATGATATAGGTCAAATATGGGATATCATTATGGACACGGGAGATGTTATTCCGTGCGGATTAGCCTGCAGAGATACGCTTCGAATGGAAATGAAATTTTGCTTATATGGTAATGATATTGATGATGCGACCAATCCAATTGAAGCAGGGTTAGGATGGATAACAAAATTGAATAAAGATAAATTCATTGGAAAAAAATCTCTGCTTTTAGCAAAAGAAAATCGCATTCGACATTTAACTGCATTTAAGATGGATGAAAGAGCAGTCCCAAGAAAAGGATATTCCATTTATGCTGATGGAAATAAAGTAGGTAAAGTAACAAGTGGGACACAATCTCCATCTTTGCAGAAGGGTATTGGTTTGGGCTATGTTCAGTTCGGCAAACATAAAGTTGGAATGGAACTGGATTTAGATATAAGAGGTATTATGAAAAAAGCGACTATTATAAAACCCCCTTTTTATAAGAATGGGTCGGCCCAATTATGAGTACGATTTTAGTAACGGGCGGTTGTGGATTCATTGGATCACATCTTATAGATAAATTATTGAGTCAACGTAACCAGGTTGTTTGTGTTGATAATTTGAATAATTTCTATAATCCAGAGATTAAATTAATTAATCAGAAACGTCATCTTGATTATAAACGTTATTCATTTCATAAAGGCGATATACGGGACAGATCATTTTTGAGTAACGTTTTTTCCTCATATAAATTTGAAACTGTCATTCATTTAGCTGCCATGGCAGGTGTTAGACCTTCTTTGGATGATCCTTTGCATTATACGGATGTGAATATAAATGGTACTCAAAATCTATTGGAAGAAATGAAGAGGAATAAAATTCAAAAATTCATTTTTGCATCATCCTCATCAGTGTATGGAAATAATGATAAAATCCCATTTTCAGAAATGGATATGGTGGATCAGCAAATTTCTCCATACGGAACGACCAAAAAAATGGGCGAGGAACTTTGTTTTACATATTCCCACTTATATGAAATACCAACTATTTGTTTAAGATTTTTTACTGTATACGGCCCTCGCCAACGGCCGGAGATGGCTATCCATAAATTTGTTCGCCTTTTATTGAATGACGCTCCATTGCCTTTTTTTGGCGATGGTTCCACAGCGCGAGATTATACTTACATTGATGACATCATAGGTGGTATACTTGCTGCGTTGAAGTCAAAGGATGATTTCATGATATACAACCTCGGAAACTCTGAACCTGTAAAATTGGCTGATCTGGTATCCACAATCAGTGACGTTACCGGAAAAGTGCCCGTGCTTGATGAGTACGATCTCCCTTCCGGCGATGTTCAGCGCACATATGCTGATATATCTCGAGCAGAATCTCGACTTGATTATTCTCCATCAACTCATCTTTATGATGGAATTGTCCAATTTGTTGATTGGTTCAGAACCGTGAAAACGGAATATCCCCAGCTATTTTGAAAGACAGACGCCTAGAAATACTTGGTATTCTTACCCTAACAACTTCGTTGTTGGTGCTAATCAGCCTTATAGGATACAATCCTAGTGAAGATCCGGGTATCTCTCAAAATGTTCAAGTTGAAAATCCTTTGGGAATTCTCGGAGTATACCTTTCATATTTCTTCATCAAGTTTCTGTTTGGCTATCCCTCATTTTTATTTCCCATATTGGGTTTAATCTGGGGCTGGTTGTGTTTCAGTCAGAAAGAATTAAAATCTTTCAATCGAATTGCCGGTTATGCTGTTGGCGCTAGTGTACTTTTATCTGTTACAATAGGCCTTGTAGAAATCGAATTGCATGATCGTTCAGGTTTGGATTTTACTGCAAGCGGACTTGTTGGTGGAAATCTTGCCAATTTCATGTATAGCTTTTTGGGAATAATCGGCACGACGATTTTGCTCATCGCTTTGTGGTTGGTTATGATACGCGGCTATTTTGAATTCAGTTTATATGAACCTTTGAAAAAACTAGGCAACACATTTAAGAATAAACGACAAGATCAAAAACTAAAAAAAGAAATTGAAGCAACTGAAGAAGCCAAACGAAAACATACACAGGATTTACTGAATAAAATAGATGCTCAACATGAGGAAGAAGAATCATTCCCTACGCTGGAAGAAGATGAACTTATTGGGGAAGAAATTGAGCAAGAAGATGAAACTCCGAATTATGCCGGAGCGACACCTGCTCCATCATATATTTCGACCGATGAAAGTGACGAGCAGCCAGAAAAATTTATAGAGAAGGATGAAGCTGAAAATAGTGTAGAAGCGCTTCAGGATGAAAAAGATGATCAATCAGAAATACCTGCTGAACAATCAGAGCTACCTGAAGAAAATGTAGATGAAAATATTGAAGTGGGTGAAATGGTTGAAGAGGATGAAATTAATTTGGATGAAGTGTCCGAAAGACAACAGCCGAAGCGCGAATACCAATTACCCTCATCCGATTTATTAGCTTCTCCTGTAACAGTGTCTGATACAATGAGTCGCGATGAGCTAGTCGAACGTGCAAATTTTTTAACACAATCCTTATTAACATTTGGTGTTAAAGGTAAGGTCGTTAATGTAAGTCCGGGACCTATTATCACCTTATTTGAAGTAGAGCCAGATGAAGGTGTTCGTGTCAATAAATTTGTCCAACTTTCAGATGATCTTGCCAGAGTGATGGAAGCCAGCCGTGTTCGAGTAATAGCGCCCATTCCGGGTAAATCTTCTGTTGGAATAGAAATCCCAAATCGCAATCCCGCCACTGTGTATTTTAAATCAGTTATCAATTCAGAAAAATTTGCAAATTCTGAATCCAAACTAAATTTAGCGATCGGAAAAAATACAACCGGTGAAATCGCAACTCTTGATTTAGCTGATATGCCTCATTTGCTTATTGCAGGAACGACAGGATCAGGGAAATCTGTCTGTTTAAATTCAATCATTTGCAGCTTGTTATATAGTGCCACTCCCGATGAATTAAAGTTTGTTATTATAGATCCTAAAAAAGTTGAAATGTCTTTATATCGTGCATTGGAAGGATATCATCTATTATCAATGGAAGATATAGATGAACCGATAGTTACATCTGTAGAGAACGCAGTATACGCTCTGCGGGCTGTAGAGCGTGAAATGGGCAGACGTTATGATATACTAGCCGACGCAGTGGTGCGCAACATCGGTGAATACAATAAAAAGATGCAAGGCAACGGTGAAGCGATCATGCCTTTTATCGTCGTAGTTGTGGATGAATTGGCAGATCTGATGATGCTGAATGCCCGAGAAGTGGAAGCGCCCATTGCCCGTCTGGCTCAATTGGCAAGAGCGGTTGGTATCCACTTGGTTATTGCCACACAGCGACCGTCTGTTGATGTAATCACCGGTTTGATCAAGGCCAACTTCCCATCAAGAATTGCATTCCAGGTAGCCAGTAAAATTGACTCCCGCGTAATTATTGATATAATGGGAGCTGAAAAATTGATCGGCAGGGGTGATATGCTTTATCTAGGATCAGGAGCATCTGATCCGATTCGTTTGCATAATGCATTTTTATCGTTGGAAGAAATTGAAGCACTTATGGAACATATTCAAGATCAACCAAAAGCTACAGAATTAATTCTGCCCAGTATTCGTGAAGGTCAGCTTCTTGATGGTAATGGAGTAGATGGTGGAGTAGACAGCGATAAAGATGAATTATTATATGAAGCTATTCGTCTAGTGGTTACTCACCAGCAAGGATCTATATCACTCATACAACGTCGCCTAAAAGTTGGATATTCGCGCGCAGCACGACTCATGGATCAGATGGAACAGATTGCAGTTGTCGGTCCCTTTACCGGTAGTAAAGCTCGTGAAGTTTTGGTGGATGAAACTTACTTGCTCCATTTAGAAGATTAAAGTTATGCGGTTCCGTTTGCCTATTTACGGGCTATTGTTGTTTTCATTTTTACAGGGAACTCCTTCATCAGATCTTGATTCTTTAAAGAGAGGATTGGAGTTTTTTAAATGGAAAAAAATCGAAGTTGAATTAAATCAATTTCAATATGGGCAAACCTATAATTCAAATTTATCCGTTTCATTTATTGATTCATTAAGTTATTTAATTGAATCCAGCGAACAAGATATATTTATTTCAGGCAATATTATCAAAACATTAAATAAGTTAACTAAACAGCTTATTATAGATGAACGATTTTCGGAAGATCGAGATATTTTTTCAATTATTTTAGGTGATTTATCCGGAATTTCTATTTCAAATAAACGGAACGAAAATGGATTAATTACGTTTTCATTTGAAATGAAAGAGATCGAAATGAATGGAACAATTTCTGTAAATAAGGAAAATTGGCATTTTGAGAATTTGAATGTTGATTATGATAAGGATAATTGGATTAGTTTAAAGGTGTCAGCTTGGCAGATATTAAGAGGTTCTTACTCGTTTTCTACATTTGGAAAAGAAGCAGTAGAAGTGATCGATTTACGTGAATAGAGCTTTAAAATTAATTATTGGGTTTGCTATAACCGCTGCCGGCCTTTGGTATGCATTTCGTGAAATGAATTTCAAGGATCTGATGGAAAATTTATCACATACCCATATGTCGTATGTATTTTTATCAATGATTATTATGGTGATAAGCGTTGCATTACGTGCATATAGATGGCAGCTAATATTAAACCCAATTCATGTATTTACATTTAATCCTTTATTCAGTTCAACCATGATCGGTTATTTTGGGAATGGTGTCTTGCCTTTTAGATTGGGTGAGTTGTTACGTGCATATGCTATTTCACGTAGCAACATGATCACCGCCTCAGTGGCATTTGGAACGATCATCTTGGAGCGTATACTCGATTTGATGGGATTGGCTGCTATGATGATCTTTTTCGCCTTTTTTTCACCTTTAATGGAATGGAGTGGTAAAATATTAATTGGCCTTGTGGTGTTTACAATTGGAGGACTTGTATTTATTATTTGGTTGGGTAAAAGTCATTCCAATTTTCACGATAAATTTGTCCATTGGAAATTATTTCAAACTTCGACCGGTCAAAAATTGTTGGGAAATATTCAAAATGTATTTACAGGATTAACATCCATAGTTAAAACAAAGCATTCTGTTCAGTTGGTCTTTCTAACATTGATGCTTTGGGTTTTATACTACATTTGTATAATACTTGTAGTCTTTGCTACAGGGCTTAAAATAACATGGGTCGCAGTAGGTATTGTTTTAATTGCAACTACAATGGCGATTACAGTTCCGTCAGCGCCGGGCTACGTTGGGACCTATCATGCAGCAGCAGTGTATGTTTTAGTTAATATTTTTGGTGTTGGGTTAACTGAATCTCAGGCATTCGCTGTATTGATCCATGCTATTGGTTTTATTCCATTAGTGTTTATCGGATTTGGGTATTTCCTGAGCAGTTCAATTCATATCAGTGATGTTAAAACAGAAGAAATAATTGCATGAAAAATTACGACACAATTTTTCTTGACCGGGATGGTACGTTAAACCCTGATCCTGGATATATTAGTGATTTGAAAAATTTTCAGTTTTTTCTATTTACACTGGATGCGCTGAAAAAAATGTCTAATTGCTGTAAACGATTTTGCATTATAAGCAATCAATCAGGAATTGGACGAGGCTTAATCGATGAATTAAAGTTGAATGAAATCCATGACTTTATCCGCAAGACATTTACAGAAAATAAATTGGAATTAGTTGATATTTATTATTGTCCAGATCATCCAGACAACGCAACAGAATATCGTAAACCTGGAATTGGAATGTTTAATGAAGCGTCATCAGATTTTGATATAGATCTGCAAAGTTCATTGATGGTGGGTGATGCGGGTTCAGATATAGAAGTTGGTGCTAAATTGGGTATGGATACAATGCTTGTATTGACAGGGAAAGGGCCGGAAACACTGCAAAAATTGAATAAAAATCTTACGCCAAATTTCGTTGTAGAAAATCTATTAGTGGGGGCAGAGTTAATTATATCATGAGCACTAAAATTGCCGTATTAATGGGGGGGCTTTCCTCTGAAAGAGAAGTATCATTGAGTTCCGGAAAAGCAATGTTTGCTGCATGTACAGCGCTTGGATATGATGCCATTTCAGTAGAATTTGAAAATGATATTTTAAGTCATTTGGATACTCTAAAAAGTGTTGATATTGTATTAATTGCGCTGCATGGCGGGATAGGTGAAAATGGGCGGATTCAGGGCATGTTTGAAAGTATTGGCATCCGTTATACCGGTTCTAATGCATTGTCTTCAGCAATGAGCATGGATAAACATATTAGTAAATTATTAGCTGAAGATGTTGGGATTAAAACTCCCAAATGGAAAAGGATTAGAAAAGGACAACTTGTTGATAAGAACGATTTTGAATATCCATGTGTTGTAAAACCAAATAGCCAAGGAAGTACTATAGGTCTGACTATTGTACAATATGAAAATTCTTTTGATGCGGCCGTAATTGACGCTTTCAAATATGATAATGAAATACTCATTGAAAAATTCATTAGCGGTAGAGAAATAACAGTATCAATTGTTGGTAATGAAATATTGCCAATCATAGAAATTATACCAAAACATAATTTATATGATTATGAATGCAAGTATACAGAAGGAATGACGGAATATATTTGTCCGGCTGTATTAGATGAAGGGTTAACAAAAAAGATTCAGGAAACTGCTTTAAAAGTATATAAATTATTAAAATGTCGGCATTATGGTCGAGTTGATTTTCGCTTGGGTCATAATAATCTGCATTGGTTTTTGGAATTAAATACACTTCCAGGAATGACAGATACTAGTTTAGTGCCAAAAGCTGCCAAGACAAGTGGTATTTCTTTTGAAGATTTAATAGATTCAATAATTCAACAGGCATTAGCAAAGTAATGGACATTCAATTCTATAATACACTTACTAGAAAAAAGGAAAAATTAAATCCAATTAAACCGGGTGAAGTATCCATTTATACATGCGGACCTACAGTGTATAACAGGTCCCACATTGGAAATTTCCGTACATTTATTTTCGAGGATATACTGAAACGTGTTTTGCTGTTAGTGGGTTATAAAGTTAATCATGTAATGAATATTACCGACATTGATGATAAGACAATTAAAAAGGCAAATGAAGAAAATAAAAAGCTGAAGGAAATAACATCAAAATACACTTCAGAATTTATAGAGGACATGAACACATTAAAAATATTACCAGCAAATAAATATCCGGCAGCAACAGATCATATTCAAGAAATGATTGCTATGACTACAACTCTAATTGAAAAGGGAAATGCCTATGTAACAGATGATGGTTCTGTCTATTTTTCAATAAATTCATTCGAGAATTACGGAAAGCTAGCGAAGTTGGATATGAGCAGTCAAAAACAAACGGATAGAGTTGCTTCAGATGAATATACTAAAGATAATATTCAGGATTTTGTATTATGGAAATCGTGGAAAAAAGAAGATGGTGATATATCATGGAATTCACCCTGGGGAAAGGGAAGGCCGGGATGGCATCTGGAATGTTCAGTCATGTCAACACAGTATTTAAGTGATCATTTTGATATTCACTGTGGGGGAGTTGATAATATATTTCCCCACCATGAAAATGAAATCGCTCAATCCTGTGCTGCTTTAGAAACTGATTTTGTTAATATTTGGATGCACAGCGAGCATTTAAATATGGCAGATGAAAAAATGAGTAAATCTTTAGGTAATATTAAAACAATACCTGAACTATTAAATGATGGATATTCACCTGAAAGTTTAAGATATGCACTAATAAGTAGTCAGTATAGATCTAAACTTTCTTTTTCAATTAATAAGCTAGAAGATGCTAAAAAAGCAGTTCATCGGATTAATGACGTATTTGAGAAATTAAATGAGAGATCAATTGAAAGTGATTCATTGCCAGAAGAATACAATAAATTCATTGAATCCTTATCGGATGATTTAAATACTCCAAAAGCTTTAGGGATATTATTTAATTATTTAAGAAAAGTTAATCGGAAAATTTCAAAAAATGAATTATCTAAAAGTGAAGCAACTATGGGATTGAATTTTATTAAACAAGCAGATAAAATATTTGCATTGTTGGTTGATAAAGTAATAATACCAGAGAGCATTTCTAAATTAATAGTTTTAAGAGAAAAAGCTCGCAAAGAAAAACAATGGGAATTGTCTGATTCATTGAGAGATAAAATAAAGGAAAAAGGATGGATAATAGAAGATACTCACGATGGTTATAAGTGTCTTCCTATATAAATTATAAAAAGTAAGTTTTAGTTTATTAATTAAAAGTAATTATTATTTTCAATTATCTTATAAAAGACTATTGCAAGGTATCCTTTATTATATCTAATTTTGAAGGCTTTGCATTTCCTGATTTTCGCCTAATCATTATTAATTGATTTCTCGACGGTCAGGTTTGCCCGAATCAGATGGTTCGAAAAAATAAGAAAACCCGGCATGCCACCGTAGCTCAGCTGGTAGAGCAACTGATTTGTAATCAGTCGGTCGGGGGTTCGAGTCCCTTCGGTGGCTCACGCTTTTTAAAAATGAAAATAGTCTGTTGGGGAGATGGCCGAGCGGTCAATGGCAGCAGACTGTAAATCTGCCGGCGTACGCCTACGGAGGTTCGAATCCTTCTCTCCCCACAATTAATGCGGGTGTAGCTCAGCTGGTAGAGCATCAGCCTTCCAAGCTGAGGGTCGCGAGTTCGAATCTCGTCGCCCGCTCAAGCAGGCTGATACTGAAGCGACAAGTAAGCGTGGGCTAATGAATGCCTACGTAGCTCAGTCGGTAGAGCACTTCCTTGGTAAGGAAGAGGTCACCGGTTCAAGTCCGGTCGTAGGCTCAAAGTGAAGCAGTGGTTGAATAAATAAATAAAAATTAAGGAGATCGAAAGATGTCTAAAGAAAAATTTGAACGAACTAAACCCCATGTAAACATTGGCACGATAGGTCATGTGGATCATGGAAAGACGACGTTGACGGCAGCGATAACGTTGGTACAATCAGCCCGCGGGATGGCAGAGGTGCGATCTTTTGATAGTATTGATAACGCTCCTGAGGAGCGTGAGCGTGGAATTACGATTCAGACGGCCCATGTAGAGTATGAGACAGAGAACCGTCATTATGCCCATGTAGACTGTCCTGGACACGCGGATTATATAAAGAACATGATAACCGGAGCCGCCCAGATGGATGGAGCGATATTAGTTGTGAGTGCAGCGGATGGCCCCATGCCGCAGACCCGTGAGCACGTACTGCTGGCCCGCCAGGTGAATGTGCCCAGTATGGTAGTATTTATGAATAAGACAGACCAGGTGGATGATCCGGAGCTTATAGAGTTGGTAGAGATGGAATTAAGGGACCTGCTCAATGAGTATGAGTTTCCGGGTGATGATACCCCGATTATCAAGGGCAGTGCATTACATGCATTGAATAATCCGGGCGATGAAGAAGCGAATGCGTGTATAGTAGAGCTTATGGAAGCCTGTGACAGTTTTATTCCAGAACCGAAGCGTGATGTAGACAGGCCCTTTTTAATGCCCGTGGAAGCTGTATTTTCAATTACAGGTCGTGGTACAGTAGGTACAGGTCGTATTGAACGTGGAATTATCAAAGTAGGCGATGAAGTTGAAATGATCGGTATGGGTGAGCAAAAGAAGACAGTTGTTACCGGTGTGGAGATGTTCCGTAAGTTATTAGATGAAGGTCGGGCAGGTGATAATGCAGGTCTTTTGTTGCGAGGTATAGATAAGGAAGAATTGAAACGCGGTATGGTATTGGCTATACCGGGATCCATTACACCGCACACCAAGTTTAAGGCGAATGTATATGTATTGAAGAAGGAAGAGGGCGGACGTCATACACCATTTTTCAATGGATATCGTCCTCAGTTTTATTTTAGGACAACAGATGTAACGGGAATTGTGACATTGCCGGAGGGAACGGAAATGGTAATGCCAGGTGATAATATTGTTGTGGATATATCCTTGATTACGTCGATTGCAATGGACACAGAGCTTCGCTTTGCAATACGTGAGGGCGGGCGTACTGTCGGTGCAGGTGTTGTAACGGAGATTGTTGAGTAAATTATGGCTGGAAACAGTAAAAGAGATATTATTCAAATAGAAAGCACAGCTGGTACTGGTTATCGTTATACTATTACAAAAAGTAGACGATTGCACCCAGATCGTGTTGAATTTAAAAAATACGATCCTGTAATAAGAAAACATGTAATCTTCAAAGAGACGAAATAACACGTCCGGTTTATAGTGAAATATTCAATCACAAATAGGAGTGTAGCTCAATTGGTAGAGCACCGGTCTCCAAAACCGGGGGTTGCGGGTTCAATTCCTGCCACTCCTGCAAAGATAGCTTATGCTGTTCATAAAATAATATGATTAAGAAAACACGTCAATTTTTCAGCGATGTTCAGTTTGAAATGGGTAAAGTTTCCTGGCCAACATGGGATGAATTAAAAGGATCTACCTATGTTGTTATATCTGTTGCATTGCTGATTGGTGTCTTCTTGTTTTTTATTGATATTATTCTCTCTCGAATATTGAAAGTGATTATCTAATTATGGAATGGTATACATTAAGAGTCATTTCCGGTAAGGAAAGGAAAATTCGCGAGAATATTCTTTACGAGGTTTCTTCAAATGGTTTTGAAGAACAAGTGATAGATATTCTTGTTCCTTCTGAAAATATCATTGAAATGAAAGACGGTAAAAAGAAAATTCGAAATAAAGTTTTCTTTCCAGGTTACTTGTTGATTCAAATGGATATGAATAATGAATCTCGATATTTGGTTGAAAATATTACTGGAGTAATGAGATTTGTTGGTCCTCAAGGGCATCCTGATCCAATTAAGACAGATGAAATTAATCGCATCATTGGCGTTGTAGAAAGTGGTGATGCCAGGGAAGTGATAAAAACTCTTTACCGTGTTGGGGATCATGTTAAAGTCACGGATGGTCCGTTTGTTGAATTCAATGGATATGTGCAAGAAGTAAATGATGATAAGCAAAAATTGAAAGTATCTGTGAGCATTTTTGGTCGACCAACTCCGGTAGAATTGAATTATTTACAAGTTGAACTTGAAAAGTAGGGACTGTCTACAATGGAAAAAAAAGAAATAGGATTTATCAAGTTACAGATTCCAGCAGGGCAGGCTAATCCTGCGCCACCTGTAGGTCCGGCTTTAGGACAGCATGGTGTGAATATTATGGAATTCTGTAAAGCATTTAATGCGAATACACAGGATCAGCCGGGAATGATTATTCCTGTAGAGATAACTGTATTTGCTGATCGTAGTTTTACATTTATTACTAAAACGCCTCCAGCAGCAGTATTATTAAAAAAAGCGGCAAAAATTGATAAAGGATCTGCTGAACCTAACAGGAATAAGGTAGGAAAAGTTTCTGATCAAGATTTAAAAGATATCGCTGAAATTAAAATGAATGATCTCAATGCAAATACTATAGAGCAAGCAATGGAAATGATTCGAGGTACTGCGCGTAGTATGGGTCTGGAGGTTCAATAAGCATGAAAAAATCTAAACAAAAAAAATCTATTGAACAGCATTTTGATGGAATGAAAGAATATTCATTGGATAATGCAATGCAGCTTATTGATAAATTAAAATATGCCAAATTTGATGAAACAATTGATTTGGCTATAAATTTAAGTGTGGATCCTCGCCATGCTGAAGAGAATATCCGTGTCACAACAAGTCTTCCTAATGGAACAGGCAAGGAAGTTAAGGTGTTGGTATTGACTCGCGGTCCTAAAGAAAAAGAAGCGAAAGATGCAGGCGCAGACTATGTTGGAAATGATGATTTTCTAGTTAAAATAAAAGGTGGCTGGGCCGATATTGATAAAATAGTTGCAACTCCTGATATGATGGCTGATTTGGGAAAGCTGGGTAAGATTTTAGGTCCTAAAGGATTAATGCCAAATCCAAAAAGCGGAACTGTCACAATGGATGTGGGAAAGGCTGTTAAAGAAATAAAAGCTGGTAAAGTTGAATTACGCGTTGATAAAGATGGAATAATTCATACAATTTGTGGTAAAGCATCATTTGGTGCTGAACAGATTTTAGAAAATATACTTGTTATATATGATACAGTTATTAAAGCGCGTCCTTCTTCAGTCAAGGGAACTTATTTGAAGAAAATGACCTTGTCCTCAACTATGGGGCCTGGAATTAAAATTGATTTAGCAACTATAAGGTAAAGAAATGCCAAGTACAAAAAATATTGAAGCAGTAAAAGAATTAAGCGAAAAGCTAAACCGTGCAAAAGCAATTTATTTCACGGACTATATTGGTTTGGATGTAGGTAGTATTACTGAATTACGAAACAAGTTTTTTCATGCTGATGTTGAGTATACTGTTGCCAAAAATACGTTACTTAAAATTGCAGCAAAAGAAAATAAAATTGAAGGATTAGATGAGTTTTTAAAGGGTCCTACGGCAATTGCAATTTCTTACGATGAGCCAACAAGCCCAGCAAAAGTTATTAAATCTTTCATGAAAGAACATGATAAACCTAAAGTAAAAGGGATTTTGTTTGAAGGAGTTGTCCTCGATGGTTCAGAGTTCAAACGATTAGCTAATATGCCCAGTAAACCAGAATTGTTATCCATGCTGGCTGCTTTATTACAGAGCCCATTTGTAAAATTAGCAAATACTTTAAGTGCGCCGCTTACAAATATCGCTAATGTGTTAAATAGTTTAAAAGAACAGAAATCTTAATATTAAATGAAGGAGTAAAAAACATGGCTGAAGTCAAAAGAGCTGATGTATTAAATTATCTCGAAACTGCTAACATGGTTGAAATATCAGAATTAATTTCTGATATTGAAGAAAAATTCGGTGTTACTGCTGCCGCTCCGGTAGCCGTTGCCGCCGCTGCGCCTGCAGCTGGTGATGCTGGTGCTGCTGAAGTTAAAGATGCCTTTGATGTGGTTATTACTGAAGTAGGTCTATCTAAAATCAGTGTTATTAAAGTTGTTCGTGCTGTAACAGAGTTGGGATTGAAAGAAGCCAAGGAATTGGTTGATGCTGCGCCCAAAGCTGTAAAGGAAGGTGTTCCTCAAGCTGAAGCTGATGAATTGAAAGCCAAGCTGGAAGAAGCTGGCGCCACTGTCGAATTGAAATAATTCAAATAGACATTAGCAAAACCATCGTTTCTTCAATTTTAACAAAGGAGGCTTAATTGGGAGCCACAACTAAACGTACGTCTGATCGTATTTCATTTTCGAAAATAAATTCTTTTATTGATATGCCAGATTTACTATCACTACAAAAAGATTCTTTTCAGGAGTTTTTACAGGAAAACGTTGCTGAAGATGAAAGAAGTTTAATTGGACTTGAAAGTGTTTTCAGGAATGTATTCCCTCTGGAAGATACACATCGCAATTATGTACTTGAATACAGTAATTATTTTTTAGGCCAACCAAAATATACACCTGAAGAGTGTATTGATAGAGGTGTTACATATTCTGTGCCTTTAAAAGTACGTCTTGTTCTTCATATTACGGATGAAGAAGACAAAAGCAAATTTGCTCAAAGTATTGAACAGGAAGTGTACTTCGGTAATATTCCTTATATGACTGACAAAGGAACCTTTGTCATCAATGGTGCTGAGCGAGTTATCGTGTCACAATTGCAGCGTTCACCTGGTGTATTTTTTGACGAAAATATTCACCCTAACGGTACGAAGCTTTTCCAGGCTAGAATTATTCCTTTTCGTGGTTCTTGGGTAGACTTCACGACTGATATTAACGATTGTTTATTCGCAATTATTGATCGTCGGAGAAAATTTCCAGTGACAATGCTATTGCGTGCACTTGGCTATTCTACAAATCGTGATATTTTCGAAGCATTTGGTTCTGTTAAATCATTTGGTTTATCTGATAAAAAAATCGAAAGCTCATTTGGTCATACTTTAGTAGAGGATATTGTTGATGAGTTGACAGGGGAAATTTTCTTTGAAGGCGGAACTGAAGTTAATCAAGAAGTCGTAGATACATTGAAAGAAGCGGGTATCAAATCCATTGAAGTTGTGGATGGTAATAAAGATTTTTCTGCTATGCTCCTTTTAAATACTATGGGGAAAGACCCTACTCAAAATACGGAGCAGGCCTTGAGCGTTGTGTATCAATTATTACGTTCCGGTGATCCGCCTAATCTTGAAACAGCTCAAAAATTCATTGAAAGAATTTTCTTTAGTCCTAAAAAATATGATCTAGGTGAAGTAGGTCGTTACCGATTAAATCAGCAGTTCAACCTCGATGTTCCAGTAGAAAACACAGTTTTGACCATGGATGATATTATCCAAGTAATAAAATTTTTAGTGGAAATGCGCAAAGGCGAACGTGGTCCTGACGATATTGATCATTTAGGTAATCGGCGAGTTAAAACTATAGGTGAACAGCTTACGAATCAATTTAGTGTTGCATTGAGTCGAATGTTACGTACGATTTACGAAAGAATGAATTTGCGTGAGCAAGAGTCTATTACTCCCCAAGATTTGATCAATTCGCGTGTTGTTACTACGGTTATAAACACCTTTTTTGGTACAAGTCAATTATCACAGTTTGGAGATCAAACAAACCCATTGGCTGAAATTACTCATAAACGACGTATTTCTGCCCTTGGGCCTGGTGGTTTAACAAGAGAAAGAGCCGGATTTGAAGTACGAGATGTTCACTATACACATTATGGTCGATTATGTCCCATTGAAACTCCTGAAGGACCAAACATTGGTCTAATTTCTTCATTGGCTTTATTTGCGATTGTAAACAAACATGGCTTCATTGAAGCGCCTTATCGTGTTATAACCAAAAAAGGGAAGAATTCTTTTGGTTCAAGAAAAGTTAAATATTTATCAGCAGATGATGAAGATCGGGTCATGATTGCACAATCGAATGCAAAAATGAACAAAGAGGGTAAATTGATGGATGAATTTGTTCGTGCTCGGATTCGTGGTGATTTTCCAGTTGTTCATCCTACGGATGTTAATTACATGGATGTTGCTCCCAACCAAATTCTAAGTGTTGCTGCTGCTTTAATACCATTTCTAGAACATAATGATGCTAATAGAGCTTTGATGGGTTCAAATATGCAACGTCAATCTGTTCCGTTAATGATGCCTCACGCTCCAATTGTTGGAACAGGTTTGGAGGCTAAAGTTGCAAAGGACTCTCGGACAGCTGTTGTTTCTCCTGTTTCTGGAGTCGTTGACTATGTTGATGCAGAGAGAATATTAATTCGCTCAAGTGAAGTTCCGGATGAATTGGCATTAACAGAGCATACGAATATTGTGGAGATTCCTTTAAGAAAATATCAACGAACAAATCAAAATACATGCCAAAATCAACGCCCCCTTGTACGCGTAAAGCAAAGAATAAAAGCGGGTGATGTTATCGCGGATGGTGCTTCAAGCAATGAAGGTGAATTGGCCCTTGGTCAAAATATCTTGGTTGCTTTTATGCCATGGCGTGGATATAATTTTGAAGATGCTATTGTTATTAGTGAGCGTTTGGTTAAAAATGATGTTTTCAGCAGTCTCCATATTAATGAAATTGATTTAGAAGTAAGAGATACGAAGCGCGGTGAAGAAGAGTTGACTGGAGAAATTCCAAATGTGAGTGAAGACGCTACGCGGCAATTAGATGAGCGTGGTATTATTCGAATTGGAGCAAAGGTCAAGCAGGGTGACATTCTAATTGGAAAAGTGTCGCCAAAAGGTGAAACGGATCCGACCCCTGAAGAAAAGCTTCTCCGGGCAATTTTTGGTGAAAAAGCAGGCGAAGTAAAAGATGCTTCAAAAACAGCTGAACCTGGTATTAAAGGTGTTGTGATTAATACAAAACTTTTTGAAAAGAAAAAGAAAATTTCAAAAAAGGAATTGAGAGAAGCAACTATTAATTATCAAAGAGAGACTATGGCCAAAAAACAGTCTCTCAAAAAAGAGCGTGATGAAAAACTGTTTACGCTTCTGAAGGGTCAAATTTCCAGCGGTATCCGTGACAGATCTACTGGAAAGACACTTATCAAAAAATCTACAAAATTGACTATCAAGCGTATTAAGAGCTATGATTTAGAACGTTTTGCTCATGATGCTCCTTGGGTAGAAGACAAAGAATTTTGGAATAAAATCAAAACTGTATGGCGTTCATATCGTAAAGAATGGCAAGCAATCGAAGATTATCTTGAAAGAGAAGTTTTTAAACTGCGTATTGGAGATGAACTGCAACCCGGAATTTTACAGCTTGCTAAAGTATATATTGCTAATAAGCGTAAAATTCAGGTTGGCGATAAAATGGCTGGTCGTCATGGAAATAAAGGTGTAGTTGCAATAATCGTTCCCGAAGAAGATATGCCATTTATGGAAGATGGAACTCCTATTGATATAGCTTTGAATCCATTAGGTGTGCCATCTCGTATGAACCTTGGTCAATTATATGAAACGATGTTGGGCTGGGCTGGCTCGGTATTAGGATGCAAATATGAAACACCTGTATTTGATGGAGCCACACCTGATCAGGTTGAAGATGAATTGAAAAAAGCCAATTTACCTATTACAGGTAAAACAACATTGATAGATGGTCGAACGGGTGAGAAATTTGATAATCCAATCACAGTTGGCATGATCTATATGATGAAATTGAGTCATATGGTAGAAGATAAAATGCATGCACGTTCGACAGGTCCATATTCATTAATAACTCAACAGCCATTGGGTGGTAAGGCTCAATTTGGTGGACAGAGGTTTGGTGAAATGGAATGTTGGGCATTAGAAGCTTACGGTGCTGCAAGTACACTTCAAGAAATATTAACAGTTAAATCTGATGATGTTGAAGGAAGATCAAAAACGTATAATGCAATCGTGAGAGGTGAGGATTTACCGAAATTTGGTTCACCGGAATCATTTAATGTGTTGATCAAAGAGCTGCAAGGTCTTGGTCTAGATATTGAACTTGAATAAAGGGAGGATGAAGTTTTGACATTCATTCAATCTACAAAAATAGATACTTCGAAAGATTATCACTCTATCACTATTAGCTTGGCGTCGCCAGAAATGATTCTGACGAGATCTTATGGTGAAGTGTTAAAACCAGAAACAATCAATTACCGATCATACAAGCCGGAAAAAGACGGTCTTTTTTGTGAAAAGATTTTTGGGCCTGTTAAAGATTATGAATGCCATTGTGGTAAATATAAAGGTATTCGTTATCGTGGAATCATTTGCGATCGTTGCGGAGTAGAAGTAACTCGTAAACGTGTGCGTCGTGAACGGATGGGTCATATAACTTTGGCCGTTCCCGTCATTCATATTTGGTATTTACGTTCGATCCCAAGTAAGTTGAGTTATTTGCTTGGATTAAGCACAAAAAATCTTGAACGCATCATTTACTATGAAATTTATGTTATTATTGAACCGGGTGCTAGCGGTCGAGAAATGAAGGAGCTTATAGATGAAGACGAATTTCTTGAGTTGGATACTAAATATGGTTTTTATGCAGCGACAGAAGAAGAACGTGATAATGATGACTTTTTCTATGCTTCAATGGGTGGAGAAGCTCTTCGGGAAATGCTATCCAGATTAAATATGATCGAATTGAAGAATACTTTGATTGAAACCATCAATACGTCTAAGTCAAAACAAAAAAAGGAAGATGCTCTCAAAAGATTAAAAGTAGCTAAAGCATTTTTACCCACACCTGAAAAGAAAAAAGTTAATAAACCTGAATGGATGGTTATTTCTGTATTACCCGTTATGCCCCCTGAGCTTCGACCTCTCGTTCCTCTTGATGGTGGCCGTTTTGCGGCTAGTGATTTAAATGATCTTTATAGAAGGATAATAATTCGTAATAATCGTTTGAAACAGTTGATGGAAATCAAAGCTCCAGATGTCATTTTACGTAATGAAAAACGTATGCTTCAAGAGTCTGTTGATGCGATTTTTGATAATAACAGAAGAAAAACAGCAATTCGATCCGGCACTCGTCGTCCGTTGAAATCGATTTCTGATATGCTCAGAGGTAAAACAGGACGTTTTAGACAAAATCTCCTTGGTAAACGAGTAGATTATTCAGGGCGTTCTGTTATTGTTGTAGGGCCAGAATTAAAGCTGCATGAATGTGGATTACCTAAGCAAATGGGTTTGGAATTATTTAAGCCTCATATGATCCATGAGCTCATCAAGAGAGGATATGCAACAACTCCTCGAGGTGCCAAACTAATGATTGAAAATAGTGATCCTATTGTTTTTAAAGTGCTTGAATATGTAGTTATGGATCATCCTATTTTATTAAACCGTGCTCCAACGCTACATCGATTGGGTGTTCAAGCTTTTCAACCGGTATTAGTAAATGGTAAAGCAATCAGAATTCATCCATTAGTTTGTGCGGCGTTTAATGCGGATTTTGATGGTGATCAGATGGCTGTTCATGTCCCACTTTCAGTACAATCACAAATAGAAGCGCGTGTTCTAATGCTCTCTAGTCATAATATTTTACATCCGGCAAATGGTAAACCTATAGCAATTCCTTCTCAGGACATGGTGCTTGGTTGTCATTACTTAACTCGTCCTCGTAAAGATGCAAAAGGTGAAGGAAAGAGTTTTGGATCATTTGAAGAAGTAATTTTGGCTTATGAAAATAAAGTTGTTGATATGAATGCAATCATCAACGTTCGACACAAAGGTGATTGGCATAAGGAAACAACGGTAGGCCGTGTAATTTTTAATGCAATTATGCCTGAAGAGCTCGAGTATTTTAATGGTATCATTGATAAGAAATCTCTTCAGAAAATTGTAAATGATGCCTATTTGCTCGCTGGTAATTATACAACTGTAGATTTTTTAGATAAATTAAAAGATTTGGGTTTTAATATTGCGACAAAAAGTGGTACCTCAATCTCAATTAGTGATATTTTAATTCCTGACCAAAAAGATGAAATTATTGAAGCAGCATCAAAAGAAGTGGCTTCGATTCAAAGTAAATTTGATCGTCATATCCTAACCGACGGTGAAAGATATAATAAAATCATAGATATCTGGACACATGCTACTAACCGTGTTGCTGCTACAATGATGGAAAACCTCAAGAAAGATGATCAAGGGTTTAACCCAGTATATATGATGGCAGATTCAGGAGCTAGAGGTAGTCAGGATCAGATTAAGCAGCTTGCCGGAATGCGTGGTTTGATGGCTAAACCTAAAAAATTGATGTCTGGAGGTCAGGGCGAAATTATTGAATCACCTATAACTTCTAATTTTAAAGAAGGTTTGTCTGTGTTGGAATATTTTATTTCTACTCATGGTGCACGAAAAGGTTTGGCTGATACAGCTTTAAAAACAGCTGATGCTGGTTATCTGACTCGGCGATTAGTTGATGTAGCGCAGGATGTTGTGATTTATGACGAAGATTGTGGTACGATCAATGGAATAGTGATTTCTGATCTAAAAGAAGGTGAAGAAATTATAGAACCTTTGTCAGACCGCGTTCTGGGTCGTACAATTCTTGACGACTTTATAACTGACGGAAAAAAGATGATAAAAGCTGGTCAATTGATAAGTGAAGTTGAAGCTGAAATAATTTCTGATAGTAATGTTGAGAATGTTCGATTAAGAACCGTATTGACTTGCGAATCTTTGCGCGGTGTTTGTGCTAAATGTTATGGATGGAATCTTTCTACGCATAACTTAGTAATCAGAGGCACAGCTGTGGGTATTCAAGCTGCACAAAGTATTGGAGAGCCGGGAACGCAGTTAACATTGCGTACATTCCATATCGGTGGTACGGCTACTGTAATCATTGCGCAATCAGAAATGACTACAAAGTATGCAGGGACTATTCAATTTTCTGATACAATGGAAATTGCATCGACAAAAGATGAGGATGAAAATAAGGTTAATCGTTGTATGGTTCGCAATGCAAAGATAACTATTGTCGATAAGAAGGGTAAAGAAATAAATAACTATAACGTTCCTTATGGATCTGATGTAGTAGTAACTGATAAAGAAAAAATAAAGGGTGGCCAGGTATTATTCCAATGGGACCCCTATACAGATCTTATTTTAGCTCGTCAAACTGGTAAAATTCTGTGTAAGGATTTCATTGAAGGTGAAACGTATCATATTGAATCTGTAGAGGGTGGAAAAAAACAGATGGTTATAGTTGAAGCTAAAGATAGAAACTTAAGTCCTCATATTGACATTGTTGATAAAAGTGATAAGGTGCTTGCTGGTGGAACTATTTTACCCGTTAAAGCTTCGCTCGTTGTTCGTGATGGTCAACAAGTACAGCGTGGCCAAACGTTGGTTAAAATACCAAAAGATATTGGTAAGACGCGAGATATTACGGGTGGTTTACCACGTGTTGCTGAATTGTTCGAAGCTAGAAAGCCAAAAAATCCTTCAGTTGTAAGTGAAATTGATGGAAAAGTGCAGTTTGGTGATTCTAAGCGAGGTATTCGAAAAATCCATGTGATTGGCGATGATGAAGATGTAAAGAAATATTCTATTCCTTATGGTAAACATATTATCGTTCATGAAGGTGACTATATAACAGCAGGAACTGAACTGTGTGAGGGGTCAATTTCCCCGAGTGATATTTTGAATATTCTTGGATCAGGAAAAGTACGTGAATATCTTGTAAATGAAATTCAAGAAGTGTATCGTTTGCAGGGTGTGAAAATTAATGATAAACATATTGAAGTTATTGTTCGTCAAATGATGCAAAAAGTCAATGTTATTGATCCGGGAGATAGTATTTATATGCCAGGGGATCGTGTTAATAAGGGTGATTTCTTTGAAGCGAATCGTATTCTTTTGAATATGGCTGTGATTGTAAGCCCGGGAGATTCAGAATTTGAAGAAGATTCATTGGTCGATAAAAAGGAATTGCGAGAAATTAATAAAGTCATTAAAGAGGATGGTAAAACTCCTGCTAAATTTCGTAAGCCAAAACCGCCTACATTTAAACCGTTGCTTATGGGCATAACGCAGGCCTCATTGAATACAGAAAGTTTTATTTCTGCGGCTTCATTTCAGGAGACGACTAGGATATTGACAAATGCAGCTGTTGAATGCAAGACTGATTATTTGCTTGGTTTAAAAGAAAACATTGCAGTAGGTAAATTAATTCCTGCTGGAACTGGTACACCTGATTTGCTAGATATTTTTGTTACGGGCCCTGATGCAACGGTTGAAGAAGACCCATTAACTAAAGCAGTTAGTTAAATAAAACATTAAAATAATAATAACTAAAACAATTGACTGAGATTCATAAAATATGGTAATTTTATTGGCTTTTTTAGAAATGATATGCCGACGATAAATCAATTAATAAGAAAAGGACGCAAAAGAGTGGGAAAAAAGAATTCTACTCCTGCGTTAGCAGGCAACCCTCAAAAGAGGGGTGTGTGTACACGTGTATATACGACAACGCCTAAAAAACCGAATTCTGCTTTACGGAAAGTAGCGCGAGTTCGTTTAACAAATGGGCGTGAAGTAAATGCCTATATTCCTGGTGAAGGACATAATCTTCAGGAGCACTCAATTGTGCTGATCGAAGGGGGGCGTGTGAAGGATTTGCCTGGCGTTCGTTATCATATTGTTCGCGGATCCTTGGATACTGCAGGCGTGTCAGACAGAAAAACAAGCCGTTCACGATACGGGGCTAAAAAACCAAAGTAAATTCTTATGAGACGGAGAAGACCAGAAAAAAGAAAAATTTTACCCGATCCAGTTTATAACGATCTAGCTGTGGCAAAATTCATTAATTATTTAATGAAAAAAGGCAAGAAAGGTGTTTCCGAGCAAATTTTTTATTCGGCGATGGATTCAATAAAGTCCAAAACAAAAACAGATGGAATTAAAATATTTGAGAAAGCAATAGAAAAAACGTCACCAACTGTTGAAGTTAAGTCTCGGCGAATTGGTGGTGCAACGTATCAAGTCCCTATTGAAGTTGCAACGCATCGACGTTTTTATTTGGCTTCGCATTGGATTATAAGAGCTGCAACGGGCCGAAAAGGAAAACCGATGGCAGATAGATTGGCATTAGAATTAATTGCTGCAGCAAATGAAGAGGGAGGTGCAATCAAGAAAAAAGATGATACGCATCGTATGGCTGAAGCAAATAAAGCATTCGCACATTTTCGTTAAGATTTTTTAGTATGAAGCACATCCCATTAGATAGAGTTCGCAATATTGGCATCATGGCTCACATAGATGCTGGCAAAACAACGTTAACAGAGAGAATTCTTTTTTATACTGGTCGAACGCATCGTATTGGTGAAGTCCATGAAGGCGGTGCTACAATGGATTGGATGGAGCAAGAAAAAGAACGCGGTATTACTATTACATCTGCTGCTACAACTGCTATTTGGGATGACCATCGTATTAATATTATTGACACGCCTGGACACGTCGACTTTACTGTTGAAGTTGAACGGTCACTCCGTGTATTAGATGGAGCGGTAGCCGTTTTTTGTGCCGTAGGCGGCGTGGAGCCCCAAAGTGAAACTGTTTGGCGTCAAGCAGATAAGTATGATGTTCCACGAATTGCTTTTGTAAATAAAATGGACCGTGTTGGCGGCGATTTTTATAATGTTCTTACGATGATAAAAGAACGGCTTGGCTCTAATCCTTTACCCGTTGTAATTCCTATTGGCACCGGTGAAATGTTTACCGGTATTGTCGATTTACTTTCAATGAAGGCTATTTTATATAATGATTCATCTTTAGGCGCTCATTATGAATATGCTGATATTCCTAATGATATGATGGAAGAGGCTGAAAAATGGCGCCATCATTTGATTGAAGAAACAGCGAGTTATGATGAACATTTGATGGAAAAATATCTTGAAGAAGAAGAAATTACTGTTGATGAATTAAAAGCCGCTATTCGTAAGGGATGTTTAGATAATACGTTTATTCCGACTTTGTGTGGTTCTGCATTTAAAAATAAGGGCGTACAAAGGTTGTTGGATGCTGTTATTGATTTTATGCCTTCCCCTAAAGATTTAGAAGCAGTAATAGGTTTAGACCCTCAAGATTCAGATATTGAATTAAGACGTGATGTTAGTTCAGATGCCCCGTTTAGCGCATTGGCATTCAAAATTATGACAGATCCTTATGTTGGAAAATTGACTTATATGCGTGTTTACTCTGGTTCGCTTAATAAGGGCTCTTATGTTTTCAATCCTAACTCTGGAAAACGAGAAAGAATCAGTCGCATTCTTTTGATGCATGCTAATAAACGTGAAGAATTAGAAATGGTATCGGCTGGAGAAATTGTAGCTGCGGTTGGATTAAAGAAAACCCAGACTGGCCATACATTATGCGATGAAAATAATCCAATTCTTTTGGAATCGATGGACTTTCCAGAGCCTGTTGTTGAAGTTTCAGTCGAACCTGCATCAAAAGCAGATCAAGAAAGTTTGTCAAAAGCTTTAGCAAAGCTGGGAGAAGAAGATCCTACTTTTAAAGTTTCATTTAATCATGATACTGGGCAAACAATTATTGCTGGTATGGGCGAATTGCATTTGGAAATTCTTGTTGACAGATTATTGCGTGAATTTAATGTGCAGGCATTCGTAGGGAAACCTCAAGTTGCTTATACAGAAGCTATTACTAAACGCATTGAAAATGTAGAAACAAAATTTGTACGACAGTCTGGTGGACGCGGTCAATACGGTCATGTCGTTATTAATATTGAACCGAATGAGTCCGGCAAAGGTTATCATTTTGAAAATAAAATTGTAGGTGGGTCCATTCCCCGTGAATATATACCTTCTGTGAGTAAGGGTATGGAAGAAGCTATTAAAAATGGTGTTATAGCTGGATATCCTATTGAGGATGTACGCGTGGAGCTAATTGATGGCTCTTATCATGACGTTGATTCTTCTGAAATGGCGTTTAAAATCGCAGGTTCTATGGCTATCCAAGAAGCGTGTAGAAAAGCGAGCCCGGTGTTAATGGAGCCGATTATGAAAGTTGAAGTGATAGTTCCTGATGAATATTTAGGCGATGTAATGGGTGACATTAATTCCCGTCGTGGCAATGTGCTTGGCATGAATCAACGTAAAGATGCGCAAGTTATCAATGCTCATGTACCATTGAGTAAAATGTTTGGTTATGTAACTGATTTAAGGTCTTTAACGCAGGGTAGAGCTGTTTTTCATATGGAATTTGCTGAATTCAAGAAAGTTCCGGAAAGTGTAGAAACGGAAATAATAGAAAAAGTACATGGTAAAGCATCATAACGTAAGTAGTGGAGTAAAAGATGTCTAAAGAAAAATTTGAACGAACTAAACCCCATGTAAACATTGGCACGATAGGTCATGTGGATCATGGAAAGACGACGTTGACGGCAGCGATAACGTTGGTACAATCAGCCCGCGGGATGGCAGAGGTGCGATCTTTTGATAGTATTGATAACGCTCCTGAGGAGCGTGAGCGTGGAATTACGATTCAGACGGCCCATGTAGAGTATGAGACAGAGAACCGTCATTATGCCCATGTAGACTGTCCTGGACACGCGGATTATATAAAGAACATGATAACCGGAGCCGCCCAGATGGATGGAGCGATTCTGGTTGTCAGTGCAGCAGATGGTCCTATGCCTCAGACGAGAGAGCATGTTTTGCTGGCCCGCCAGGTGAATGTGCCCAGTATGGTAGTATTTATGAATAAGACGGATCAGGTAGATGATCCGGAGCTTATAGAGTTGGTAGAGATGGAATTAAGGGACCTGCTCAATGAGTATGAGTTTCCGGGTGATGATACCCCGATTATCAAGGGCAGTGCATTACATGCATTGAATAATCCGGGCGATGAAGAAGCGAATGCGTGTATAGTAGAGCTTATGGAAGCCTGTGACAGTTTTATTCCAGAACCGAAGCGTGATGTAGACAGGCCCTTTTTAATGCCCGTGGAAGATGTATTTTCAATTACAGGTCGTGGTACAGTAGGTACAGGTCGTATTGAACGTGGAATTATCAAAGTAGGCGATGAAGTTGAAATGATCGGTATGGGTGAGCAAAAGAAGACAGTTGTTACCGGTGTGGAGATGTTCCGTAAGTTATTAGATGAAGGTCGGGCAGGTGACAATGCAGGTCTTTTGTTGCGAGGTATAGATAAGGAAGAATTGAAACGCGGTATGGTATTGGCTATACCGGGATCCATTACACCGCACACCAAGTTTAAGGCGAATGTATATGTATTGAAGAAGGAAGAGGGCGGACGTCATACACCATTTTTCAATGGATATCGTCCTCAGTTTTATTTTAGGACAACAGATGTAACGGGAATTGTGACATTGCCGGAGGGAACGGAAATGGTAATGCCAGGTGATAATATTGTTGTGGATATATCCTTGATTACGTCGATTGCAATGGACACAGAGCTTCGCTTTGCAATACGTGAGGGCGGGCGTACTGTCGGTGCAGGTGTTGTAACGGAGATTGTTGAGTAAGGAATTAAAAAGTGGCAAATCAAACTATACGAATAAGTTTAAAAGCATACGATCATCATCTGTTGGATAAATCTACAGAAAAGATCGTAAAAACAGCTAAATCTACTGGAGCGATTATCTCTGGACCGATTCCTATGCCAACAAAGCGGACTATTTATACTGTTTTAAGATCTCCATTTGTTGACAAAAAATCGAGAGAACAGTTTCAAACCAAAATACATAAACGAGTTGTTGATATCTTGAATTCTACTCCTAATACAGTTGAAGCATTAATGAAATTAGATTTGCCAGCTGGCGTTGACATTCAAATAAAGGTTTAATGATGCGCGGTTTAATTGGTAAAAAAATAGGTATGACGCAAGTATTCGGAGATCGCGGAATCATGATTCCTGTGACGGTTGTTGATGCTGGGCCATGCGTTGTGACACAAGTAAAAATCGAATCGATTGATGGTTATTCAGCGGTTCAGCTTGGTTTTGGAGAGCGTAAAGAAAAACATACCAATAAACCAATGAAAGGTATGTTTAATAAAGCAAATACAACTCCAAAGCGTATTTTATCTGAATTTGCACCGATTCAGGGTTTTGATTATAAAGTCGGACAAGAATTTGGAGCATCAATTTTTAAAGAAGGCGACATTGTAAATGTTACTGGTACGTCAAAAGGAAAAGGATTTGCTGGTGTGATGAAGCGTCATGGTTTTGCCGGTGGTCCGAAATCTCACGGACAACGTGAATACGATCGTTCGCCTGGATCAATCGGGCAGGGTTCTGACCCTTCTCGAGTGTATAAAGGAATGCGTATGGCCGGACATATGGGCGTTGAAAAGGTGACAGTGAAGAATCTCGAAATTATACGAGTAGATGGCGAAAAGAATCAGCTTCTAATTAAAGGTGCAGTCCCAGGCGTTCAAAACAGTTTTATTCTAATTAAGAAATAATTATGGAATTACAAGTTTTTAAACAAGATGGTAGTAAAGTTTCAAAAATGAAGCTAAATGAAACTGTATTTGGTATTGAACCAAACGAAGATGTTGTTTTTCGCGCTGTTCAATCAGAATTAACAAATAGTCGCCAAGGAACTCATTCTTCTAAAAATAGAAGCAAGGTTAGAGGAGGAGGTCGTAAACCTTTTAAGCAAAAAGGTCGAGGTATGGCCCGTGCAGGATCTACGCGATCTCCATTGTGGAAAGGCGGAGGTACCGTTTTTGGACCAGAGCCTCATAGTTATTCTTATAAATTACCTAAGAAGATGAAATCTTTAGCTCGACGATCAGTTCTTTCGCATAAAGCCAATAATAATGAAATGATTGTTGTTGATGAATTGAGTGTGACTGTACCAAGAACAAAAGAATTTGTAAAAATGTTAAATGAATTAAATATTGCTGATAAGAAAGTAACTGTTTTATTGGGCGAGAGTAAGTCTACAGTGTTTATGGCTGGCAGAAATTTGCCTAATGTTGCAGTATTGGAAGCAGTTCATGCAAGTGCATATGATTTAATCGATTGTGAGGTCATATTAATTGAAAAAAGTGGCGTTGAAGTTTTAACAGAACAATTGATGGTGGAATAATGTCAATAAGAGAAATTATCATTAAACCATTATTTACTGAAAAAATGAGTCAACTGGAAGACACTCAATTGAAATATGCTTTCCAGGTGGCTAGTTCTGCTAATAAAATTGAAATAAAAGATGCTGTCGAAAAAAGATTTGATGTGAAAGTTTTAAAAGTAGCTACCATGAATAGACTGGGTAAGTCCAAGCAAATGACTGTACGCAGTGGTGGCCGTACTATTCGCACTTTAGGTCATCGTTCAGATTGGAAAAAAGCAATCATTACTTTAAAAGAAGGTTCGGTTATAGATCTTATTAGAGGGGACGTTGGATAATGGGTATTCGTATCATAAAACCAACAACTCCTGGTAATCGTTTTGCAACTAGATCTGATTTTTCTGAAATTACAAAAAGTACTCCCGAAAAAAGTTTAACTACAGTCAAACGTAAAACGGGTGGACGAAATAATAATGGTCGCATTACCAGTCGTCACAGAGGTGGCGGTCATAAGCAGCGTTATCGTATTATAGATTTTAAAAGAAATAAACATGATATACCCGCAAAAGTGTTTGGAATTGAGTACGATCCAAATCGATCTGCGAATATTGCATTATTGCATTATGCAGATGGTGAAAAACGTTATATTTTATCACCCTTTGGAATTAAAGTTGGAGATACAATTTTATCTGGAGAAAATGCTCCGTTGAAAATTGGAAATGCTTTGCCGCTTTCAAAAATTCCTACAGGGATGTTTGTGCATAATGTTGAATTGAATCCTGGTAATGGGGGGCAAATGGTAAGAAGTGCCGGAGCGTCTGCTCAAGTTATGGCACGCGATGGTGGATTCACAACCTTGAAATTACCTTCCGGTGAAATACGTATGGTCCGTGATGAATGTTTGGCAACATTAGGTGAGGTGGGTAATAAATCTCACGAACAAATTGTATCGGGTAAAGCAGGAAGAAGCCGCTGGCTTGGCATTAGGCCAAGAGTACGTGGTGTTGCTATGAATCCTGTAGATCACCCTATGGGTGGTGGTGAAGGTAAGACTTCTGGTGGAGGACATCCGAAAACACCATGGGGTAAGCCTACTAAAGGTTATAAAACCCGAAAAAAGAATAAAAAATCAAATGATTATATAGTGAAGAGGAGAAAGTAGGATGGCAAGATCCTTAAAAAAAGGACCTTACGTGGATGAAAAACTCTTGAAAAAAGTTCAGGGTATGAATGATGGCGGAAAGAAAAAAGTGATTAAAACATGGTCTCGACGCTCAATGATCACTCCTGACTTTGTTGGTCACACATTTGCAATTCATAATGGAAATAAATTTATTCCTGTATTCATTTCAGAGAATATGGTTGGACATAAGTTGGGTGAATTTGCCCCAACGCGAATTTTTAGAATGCATTCAGGAGATCGTAAATAGATATGGAAGCTCAAGCTTGTAGTCGTTACGTTAGGCAGTCTCCACGAAAAATACGCATTGTTATAAATGAAGTGCGTGGTAAAAAAGTTAGTGATGCGTTGAATTATTTACATTTTTCTCCTAAAAAAGGATCTGATGTGATTGAGAAAACATTGCGTTCTGCAGTGAGCAATTTGTTACAAAAAGCAGATGATGCGAATATTGATCCAGATTCATTAATTGTTTCTAAAGCTTTTGTTAACGGTGGTCCTCATATGAAACGGTTTCGTCCGGCATCTATGGGGCGCATTTCACGATTAAATAAACCAACAAGTCATGTAACTGTTGTTGTGTGTGACGAGTAAGGAGTTAGTTTGGGTCAAAAAACACATCCAGTCGGTTTTCGTTTATCAGTCAAAAGGAATTGGCGTTCAAATTGGTTTGCTGATAAGTCATTTGCCGTAGAGCTGGAAGAGGATGTTAAAATCCGTAAATATATCAAGCAGCGTATGCCTAATGCGGGTATCTCCCTTGTTGAGATAAGTCGAACTTCAAAAGTGGTCACTGTTACTATTCACACAGCTCGACCTGGCATCGTGATTGGTAAGGGTGGTGAAGAAGTGAATCGATTAAAAGAAGAATTGAACCAACTTTCTAAAAAAAATGTGCAAATTAATATTTCAGAAGTAAAACGACCAGAATTAAATGCCGCTTTAGTTGGATCAAATATTGCTCATCAATTGCTAAAAAAGATTTCGTACAGACGTGTAGTTAGTAAAGCAATGCAGTCCACCATGCGCATGGGTGCCCAAGGTATACGGATCAATGTTGCTGGTCGTTTAGGTGGCACAGAAATAGCTCGAAGTGAAAAGTTTCATGAAGGATCAGTCCCTTTACACACTTTACGCGCAGATATCGATTATGCATTGACAGAAGCCCATACCGCTTATGGTGTTATTGGTATTAAAGTTTGGATTTGTAACGGATAAATAGGTTTAATAAACGTTATGTTAGAACCCAGAAAAGTAAAATTTCGTCGTCATCATCGGGGTAATCGTCGAGGTATGGCCATGCGTGGCGCTGAAGTGTCATTTGGTACCTATGGTTTAAAAGCAATTGAACCGGGGTGGGTTACTGCTCGCCAAATAGAAGCAGCCCGTATTACAATTTCAAGAGTAGTTCGTAAAACGGGTAAAATGTGGATTCGTATTTTTCCAGACAAACCAATTACAAAGAAACCTGCTGAAACTCGTATGGGTAAAGGTAAGGGTACGCCAGAATACTGGGTAGCGGTTGTAAAACCCGGAAGGATTATATTTGAAGTGGAAGGTGTTAGTCGTGAAGAGATGGAATTGGCATTCACCAATGCATCTCATAAATTGCCTTTAAAGACAAAAATTGTTGAACGGAGAGACATCTGATGAAGCGTTCTGAATTAAATGAAATGACATTGATTGAATTAGATGTAAAACTCCATGATGATATGGAAGCATTGCAAAATCTGCGTTTCCAGAAATCTTTACAACAATTAGAAAATCCTTTACAAATTAAACATATAAGAAAAGAAATTGCCCAAATTAAAACTGTAATGCATGAATTTAAATTGGGTGTTCGAGAAGAAAAGGGTTCAAAATAACTATGGAACGTAAAAGACATTCTCTCACTGGTGAAGTAGTAAGTACAAAAATGGACAAAACTATTGTTGTGAAAGTTGTTCGTCGTATCCAACATAAAGTGTATAAAAAAATTATAAATAGTTCACGTAAGTATATGGTTCATGTAGCTAGTGTAGTACCAAAAGAAGGTGATATTGTTCGCATCACATCAATTAGGCCGATGAGTAAAAGAAAACGTTGGCAGGTGAGTGAAATTATTCGTGAATCGGTAAAAATTGGATAGAAAATTGTGATTCAGCAAGAGACAAGATTAAAAGTTGCAGATAATACAGGAGCTAAAGAAATTTTATGTTTCAAAATTATTGGTGGCTCCAAGCGGCGTTATGCAACCGTGGGTGACATTATTGTTATTACTGTAAAAAATGCGATTCCAAACGGAATGGTAAAAAAAGGTGACGTATCACGAGCAGTTGTTGTACGAACAAAGAAAGAAATTCGTCGAAAAGACGGTTCATATATTCGTTTTGATGATAATGCGGCTGTATTACTAGATAGTGCTGGTGAACCACGAGGTACACGTATTTTTGGTCCTGTTGCTAGAGAATTGCGTGATGTTGGCTATATGAAAATTATTTCGATGGCGCCGGAGGTATTATAGTGCATATTAAGAAGGGGATGAAGGTTCGTATTATCAGTGGTAACCACAAGGGATCGGAAGGTAAAGTGCTTCATATTTTTCTTGAATCTGATAGAGTGATAGTTGAAGGAGTCAATTTGATTAAAAGGGCAACGCGTCCTTCTCAAGAAAACCCAGCAGGTGGTTTTGTAGAAAAAGAGGCTCCTATACATATTTCGAATATGCTACCCGTCCACAAAGGAAAAACAACGCGAGTTGGGTATAAAATTTTAGAAAATGGTCGCAAAGTAAGAATTGTTGCCAAAACAGGTGAAGAGTTAGAGTAGAATTATGGCAAAGAAAGAATCAAGCGAAGTGCCGAAGAAGCAAAAAACTGTAGCTAAAAAGAGGTCAGCTAAAAAGACTGCACCTAAAAAAGCTGCTGCTAAAAAAACGGCATCTAAAAAGATCACGTCAAGGAATGAAACGTACATGCCAAACTTGAAAAAGAAATATAAAGATGAAATTGTATCTGCATTGATGAAGCGTTTTGATTATAAAAATGTAATGGAAGTGCCGCATATTTCTGTTATTTCTCTCAATATGGGCATAGGCGATGCAAAGCTTAATCCTAAAGCGCTTGAAAATGCCGTTGAAGAATTGACAGCGATTACGGGCCAAAAAACAGTTGTTACGCGCTCACGGAAAGATATATCAAACTTTAAAATTCGTAAAGGTTTTCCGGTTGGTTGTAAGGTTACATTGCGTGGAAATCGTATGTACGAGTTTCTTGAAAGGCTTATTTCTATTGCTCTTCCACGAACGCGTGATTTCAATGGCCTTTCGTTTAAATCGTTTGATAGAAAGGGGAACTATTCCTTTGGTGTTAAAGAACAAATTGTTTTTACCGAAATAGATTATGATAAAATTCATTCAATTCGCGGTATGGATATTACAATTGCTACTTCATCGAATTCGGATGATGAAGCTTATTGGTTACTAAAAGAATTCGGCTTTCCTTTAAGAGAAAAACCTGTTAAAACAGATGAAATTGTTGAGGCTGCTTAATGGCAAAAAAATCACTGATTATTAAAGCAAAAAGAAAACCAAAGTTTTCATCGCGGGGATATAACCGTTGTTTTAACTGTGGTCGAGCTGCTGGTTATTTGCGCAAGTTTGGATTATGTCGAATTTGTTTTCGTGAAATGGCCTTAAAAGGTGAAATTCCTGGTATTACTAAGGCAAGCTGGTAAGGAGAATAGATTAAATGAGTATGACAGATCCAATTGCTGACTTACTGACACGGATACGTAACGGTTTACGTGCCGGCAAGCGATGGGTAGATATTCCGTCTTCGAATGAAAAGAAACGAATCGTTTTTATTCTGAAAGAAGAAAAATATATCGAAGATTTTATTTTGATTGATGATAATGGTCGCAAACAGATTCGCGTTTTTCTGAAATATGATTATCAGGGAAAACCGGTCATTTCAGTCATTGAAAGAGTAAGTAAACCTGGTTTGCGTGTGTATAAAGGGAAAAAAGAACTTCCCCGAGTACTCGATGGATTAGGAATCTCTATTATGTCTACATCAAAAGGTGTCATTTCAAATAAAATGGCAAAAAAGTTTGGTGTAGGTGGTGAAATAATATGCAACGTTTGGTAAGAATATGTCAAGAATAGGAAAACAACCCATTACACTACCTGAAAATACTACTGTCGAAATTCAACAGGGATCGGTTAAGGTAAAAGGTCCAAAAGGTGAACTGCAGGTTATTGTGCATTCTGCCATTAAAGTTGAGCAAAATGACAACAAGATTGTCGTGTCTCGTGCATCAGACAATAAACTTGACAGATCCATACATGGCACCACACGTATGTTAATAGCAAACGCAATGCAGGGTGTGTCTGATGGTTATACAAAAGATTTAGAATTAAGAGGGATAGGATATCAAGCCAATATGCAAGGAAATAGATTGCAATTAGTTTTGGGATATTCACATGACATTTATTTTGATCCTCCAGAAGGAATTGAAATTACAGCAAAGAGGACAGAAATAACTGTTTCTGGTATAGATAAGCAACTTGTTGGTGAAGTATCTGCAAAAATTCGTTCTTTTAGAAAACCAGAGCCGTATAAAGGAAAAGGGATTCGTTATAAAGATGAATATGTCCGCTCTAAACAAGGCAAAACAATTGCCACAGGTGGTTAATCAATGAGTAAAATTTCAGATAAAAAAATTCGTTATGAACGCAGACGTAATCGTAGTAAAAGGAAAAATCGGTTTCATCCGGAGCGATTTCGTTTGGTAGTATCACGCAGCTTGAAAAATATTTCTGCTCAAATTATTGATGATTCACAAGATGCTACACTTGTATCAGCTTCTACTTTGGATAAGAATTTGCAATCAAAATTGAAGAAAGCAGAAAGTAAAGTGGAGCAGAGCAAATTAGTCGGCGAGGAACTTGCAGTTAAAGCTAAAGCAAAAGATATTGAAAAAGTAGTATTTGATAGAAATGGTTTCCCTTATCACGGTCGCGTCAAAGCATTAGCTGATGGTGCACGTGAAGGCGGATTGGTTTTTTAAAGGAGTTTTCATTGGCAATTATTAATCCAGCAGAATTAGATCTTAAAGAAGAAGCAGTCGTTCGTATCAATCGAGTCGCAAAAGTTACCTCTCGTGGAAAACGTTTTCGTTTTTCTACATTAGTTGTGGTAGGTGATGGAAAAGGTCATGTTGGCATTGGCTTGGGTAAAGCAAATGATGTCATGGGCAGTATTTCAAAAGCAAAAGATGATGCAAAACGAAATATTTTTAGGGCATCAATCTTAAATGGTACAATTCCTCATAAAATTACGGGTAAACACGGAGCCAGTAGGGTAATGTTAAAACCTGCTTCTCCTGGTACAGGTATTATTGCCGGTGCAGCTGTCCGTCATGTTATGGAGCAAGTGGGAGTCCATAATATCTTGTCAAAGCGTTATGGTTCTAATAATGTTTTGAATGTTGTGAGGGCAACAATTAATGCTCTTCAAAATTTACAAGATGCAGTTGCTATTGCTAATAAACGGGGCATAACAATTAAAGAAGTATTCAGTTAAATTATGGCTAAAACAAAAACACTTCGTATAACGCAAGTCCGTAGTAGAATCGGAAGACGACCCTATCAAAAGGCAACTTTAGACGCCTTGGGCTTGAAAAAAATAAATCAAATTGTTGAACATAGTGATACGGACATTATTCGCGGTATGATCAATACAGTGAACTTTTTGGTGAAGGTAGAGGAAGTCTAATGAAACTCGGTGAAATTAAACCAACAATCGGTGCCGTAAAAAATACTAAACGCCGTGGACGTGGACCTGGAACCGGTTTAGGTCGTACAGGCGGTAGAGGCGAAAAAGGCTATCATTCACGTAGTGGTAGTAAATCATTAGCTTGGTTTGAAGGTGGGCAAATGCAATTGCAGCGTCGTTTGCCTAAACGTGGTTTTTCAAACCATATGTTTAAAAAAACATTCCAAGTTGTGAACTTAACTGCAATTGAAAAATTGAAAGATAAAGATATCGATGGACAAGTATTGAAGGATAATGGTTTAGTGCGTTCTGCTTTACAGCCAATTAAAATATTAGCAAATGGTGAACTTTCACGAAAAGTGAATATTATAGCAAGTACTTTTAGTGCAACTGCAAAAGAAAAAATTGAAAAAGTAGGTGGATCAGTTACCGTCCAATGATTGATAAAATCAAAAACGTTTTTAGCATCCCTGAACTCCGGAAGAGAATTTTATTTACTTTTGGAGTTTTAGTGGTTGTTCGACTTGGAGCTCATATTCCAATTACAGGTGTAAATGGAGAAGCTCTTCGTGTGGCTTTTGAGTCTATGCAAAATACCCTCTTCGGGCTATTCGATATGTTTGCTGGAGGTGCATTCCAAAAAGCAACATTATTTGCTCTTGGAATAATGCCCTATATTTCTGCTTCAATTATGATTCAGTTAATGGGAACAGTTGTTCCTTATTTTCAACGCTTGCAGAAAGAAGGTGAAGCGGGACGAAAAAAAATTACACAAATAACACGATATGGAACAGTTCTCATTGCAATTTTTCAGGCGTATAGTGTTACAGTTTTTCTTGAATCAATGACAGCAAGTTCTGCAGCTGGAACTATTGCTGTAGTTGCAATTCCAGGATTAGGATTCAAATTTGGGGCAATTATTACAATTGTAACTGGCACAATGCTTTTGATGTGGTTAGGCGAGCGGATTACCGAGCGAGGAATTGGAAATGGAATTTCCTTAATTATCATGATTGGTATCATGTCTCGACTCCCCACAGTAATTATTAGTGAAGTAGCTATGATTAATGAAGGTGTGCGCAATATTCTGTCAGAATTAATACTATTGGGAATCATGTTTGTCATTATCGCTTTTGTGGTATTTTTAACCCAAGGGACACGTAAAATTCCTGTGCAGTATGCCAAAAAAGTCGTCGGACGTAAAGTGTATGGTGGCCAATCAACACATATTCCTTTACGAGTAAATACAGCAGGTGTTATGCCCATTATTTTTGCACAGTCTATTATGTTTTTGCCAAGCACAATTGCCATGTTTTTTGTGGATAGTGAATTCATGCAGGGTGTCATGCGCTGGTTTTCTTTTGATCACCCGTTTTATTGGTTTGTCTTTGGAACATTGATTGTTTTCTTCACTTATTTTTATACTGCTATAGCTTTTGACCCAGTTCAGGTTTCAACACAGATGAAACAACACGGTGGATTTATCCCCGGTATAAGACCAGGAAAAAAGACAGCAGATTATATTGATAATATTTTGACACGAGTCACTTTACCCGGATCATTCTTTTTGGCATTTGTAGCTATTTTTCCATATATCCTTATGAATGCTATGGATGTGGGATATGATTTAGCATCATTTTTTGGCGGAACGAGTTTGTTAATTATTGTGGGTGTTTCACTTGATACTCTTCAGCAAGTTGAATCACATCTGTTGATGCGCCATTATGATGGATTTTTATCCAAAGGGAAAATTCGTGGTCGGAGGCGTATGTAATGGTTCGCGTTCGTACAGAAAGAGAAATTGAATTAATTGCTGAAAGCTGCCAAATAGTTGCAGATACTTTGGATATGCTGACGAGTTATGTGAAGCCAGGAATGGATTTATTAGAATTAGATTCAATGGCTGAAGAGTTTATACGTTCAAAAGGAGCACGCCCCGCTTTTAAAGGTTATATGGGCTTTCCTGCAACTCTTTGTATTTCGATTGATGAAGAAGTTGTGCATGGAATTCCTTCAAAACGGACATTGCAAGATGGCCAAATTGTAGGTATTGATTGTGGAGCCGAGAAGAAAGGTTATTTCGGAGATTCTGCCAGAACGTTTGCTGTAGGGAATATTAGTTCTGAAAAACAAAAATTGATGAATATTACACGTGAATCTTTAATGAAAGGTATTAAAGAAGCAAAACCTGGAAATTATGTTTCAGACATTGGTTATACCATCCAAACATTTGTTGAGGCAGAAGGATTTTCTGTCGTTCGTGAATTAGTTGGCCACGGCATTGGCACAGCTCTCCATGAGGAACCGCAGGTGCCTAATTATGGAATGCCTAAACAAGGTGTTCAATTGCAAGAAGGAATGTGCATAGCGATTGAACCTATGATTAATTTAGGCTCTAAAGATATTTTTACTGATTCTGATGGTTGGACAATTAAAACAAGAGATGGGAAATCATCTGCTCATTTTGAGCATACCATTGCAATTCTTGCAGATGGGCCAAAAATTTTGACCATGGGTAATGCGTAATGGCTAAAGAACAACCTATAACAATCGATGGTATTGTTAAAGAAACATTGCCCAATGCAACATTTAGAGTTGAGATAGAAATTGGAGACCAAAAACACATTGTTTTGGCTCATGTAAGTGGAAAAATGCGTATGCATTATATAAAAATGTTACCTGGAGATGTAGTAACGTTAGAAGTGTCACCTTATGATCTAAATAGAGGTAGAATTATTTACCGTCAAAAGTAGGAATTATGAAAGTACGTCCATCCGTTAAAAAAATGTGTACCAAGTGCAAGATTATCCGCCGCAAAGGTGTGGTATTGGTAATCTGTGAAAATCCAAAACACAAACAGAGACAAGGTTAGGAGTATAATTTGGCTCGTATTGCTGGTATCGATATTCCTCGCGATAAAAAAGTCGCATTTTCCCTATGTTACATTTATGGGATTGGGTTAACCAAAGCTAAAGCAATTTGTACAGAAGCAAAGGTTGATGAGAATATTCGTGTAAAAGATTTAAAAGAAAAACAAGTGATTGCTATTCGTGATGCTATCACCAAATTAGAAATAAAAATTGAAGGTCAAGCTCGATCTGAAATGGCGATGAATATTAAGCGTTTGAAAGATGTTGGCTCTTATAAAGGCATTCGTCATCGTCGAGGATTACCGGTTAATGGTCAACGAACAAAAACTAATGCCCGAACACGAAAAGGTAAAAAGCGTACAATTGGTTTAGGTAAAGGTACAGTGGAAAAGAAAGGATAATTAATTGGCTAGTCAAAAAGGTACAGTAAAGAAAAAATCTAAAAAGAAATCCGTTGAACCGAACGGAATTGCTCATATTAAAGCAACATTCAATAACACACATATTACTCTAACAGATAGTTATGGTAATGTGATTGCTTGGTCAACGGCTGGTACATCTGGTTTTAAAGGATCTCGTAAAAGTACAGCTTATGCTGCTACCATGGCTGCTGATAAAGTTGGATTAGTAGGGAAAAATATGGGTTTATTAAGAATAGATGTTCGAATCAAAGGACCTGGATCCGGTCGCGAATCAGCAATTCGTGCTTTAGCGGCAGCGGGTCTGGAAATTCTTTCAATTAAGGATGTGACACCTTTACCACATAACGGTTGTCGTCCACCTAAAAAGCGTCGTGTTTAAGGCGGGGATAGAATAATGGCAAAATTAAAAACACCTAAAGGAAAACTCGTTCGTAAATTTGGTGAAAATATTTTTGGAAATCCAAAATATGACCGCATTTTAAATCGTAAACCATACGGACCGGGTCAACATGGCCAATCCAGACGCCGCAGATTGTCTAATTATGGAACACAGCTACGGGAAAAACAAAAAATTAAAATATTGTATGGAGTATTGGAAAAGCAATTCCGTAATTATTTTAAAAAAGCAGATAAAATGACTGGTGAAACTGGAACAAATTTGATGCAGCTTTTAGAACAACGTTTAGATAATATTGTCTATCGTTTGGGGTTTGCTCCAACTCGCGCAGCTGCAAGACAATTGGTGAACCATGGGCATTTTCTAGTAAACAATCGTAAGGTCAATATAGCTTCATTTTCTGTAAAGCCTGGCGATGCGATTCAAGTTCGTGCACGTAGTAAAAAAATAGATCTTATCCTTGATTCCATGAAACGTATTAAAGGTGATATTGATTTACCTTGGTTGGAATTGGATAAAGCAAAAATGACCGGAAGTATGATTGCAATTCCAGAACGTGAAGATATGCAGGTTCTAGTGAATGAACAAATGGTCGTAGAATTATATTCTAAATAATTAAAATAAGGGCATTATATACATGGCTAATACACTCGATATACAAGTTAAAATTGATGACACAAACCTAACAGACACTGCAGGTACATTTACATTGCAGCCTCTAGAAAGAGGATATGGAATTACATTGGGTAATTCACTGCGTCGTATTTTATTGACATGCATCCCAGGTGCTGCAATTACTAATATACGTATCGATGGCGTCCAACATGCCTATTCAACAATAAAAGGTATTCGCGAAGATGTGTGTGATATTATTCAAAACTTAAAAGGCGTCAGATTTAAATTGATGGAAAATGATCCTGATAAATTAACTCTATCTATCAAAGGACCTGGAAAATTCACAGCTAAAGATATACAGAAAGGCAGTGATCAATTCGAAATTCTTAATGGAGATCATTATATCACAGAATTGAATAAAGATTCAAAATTAGATATTGAATTACGAATCGGTATTGGCAAAGGCTATGTTCCTTCTGAAGAAAATGAATTGCCTAATGCTCCTGTTGGAACATTGGCGATTGATAGTATTTTTAATCCTGTGACAAAAGTAACCTATGATGTCAGCCCGGTTCCCGGTGCAAAAGATCCTATTGAAATATTGACTATTTCTGTTGAAACAGATGGATCTATCAATCCACAAGACGCCATCAGTCATGCTGCATCTGTAATGGTTGACCATTTAAGATACGTAGAAGCGATTGCAAATCCTGAAATTCTTGAAGTATCTCAAGGTGTAAGCGAAGAAGATTTACAAGTCAGAACTCTTCTTAAACGTACTATCGACGAAATGGAACTGTCTGTACGGAGCCACAATTGTCTCCAGGCAGCTGGTATTAAATTCATTTATGAAATGGTGAAGAAAGAAGAAAGCGAAATGTTGAAGTACAAAAACTTTGGCCGTAAATCTCTTACAGAACTCGTTGAAAAATTGGATGAAATGGGTCTTAATTTTGGAATGGATGTAGATACATATTTAAAGGATCCTGCGTAAAAATGGCAAAAAATAATCGACATCGTAAATTGGGTGTAAACCCATCACATCGCCGATCTATGCTCATGAATCTGGCTGAAAACTTGATTAAGCATAAACGCATCAAGACGACAGATTCTCGTGCAAAAGCATTGCGTGAATATATTGAGCCACTCGTTACAAAAGCGAAAAAGGGAGATCTAACTTCCCGGCGAATGGTCTTGAGAAAATTGCATAAAGATGCAACTCAAACATTGTTTGATGAAATCGGTCCAGCTGTTACTGACAGGCCGGGTGGATATACACGAATCATTAAACTCGGTTTTCGAGCGAGTGATAGTGCGGCAGTTTCACTGATCGAATTCGTTGATTTTGAAGGCGGTGGGGCAGTTGTTGAAACAAAAAATGAAGAAGTAGAATCAACTGAATAAATAATTTGATTTTACAATTTCAACAATCCTTAAGGGCAGTCGTTTTGGCTGCCCTTCTTTTTTTCTGTGTAAACCCAATAATTGCTGGAATAGATGCGTTTGATGAGAGATGCCTTTGGGTGGTAAGAAATACAATGACTAATGAGCAGGCCATTGACGAAATGATAGAATTTGCTGATGTAAATGGATTTAATAATCTATTAGTCCAAGTTCGGGGTAGAGGGGATGCATATTATAATTCGCAGTTAGTTCCCAGAAGTGAACTCTTACGTGATTCAGCGTTTGATCCATTGGCGTATGTTCTAAAAAAAGCACATGAAAGAGGCTTAACTGTCCATGCTTGGGTCAATGTGTATTTTATTTGGGCTTCTGAAAAACCTCCACACGCATTACATCATTTGTATAACAGACACCCAAATTGGATAGATACGAATGGTAATAATGATGAATCTTCCTATAATGATGAAAATGAAAAAATGGGTGAGGGATATTTCCTCGCACCCCATCACCCTGAAGTTCAAAAGCACTTATTGGCTGTTTTCAGAGAATTAACTGCATTATATGATTTAGACGGACTGCATTTAGATTACATACGATTTCATGATAGTGAATATGGAAATAATGAATATGCGAAATCATATTATAATAAAAATATAATTACGTTAGATTGGAATAATTATCGACGAGCTGCAATTACAAATCTCGTTAAAGAAACAAAGCAAATGTTAATGGATGTGCGACCGGATTGCAAACTTTCGGCAGCAGTAAAACCAAATTTACTATTGGCAAAAAACCGCTTTTTTCAGGAATGGGATATGTGGTTAGCTGCGGGTTATTTGGACTGGGCCATACCAATGAATTATACACCAAATCTTCGTGACTTCGCCAGCAATATTGACATTATGTATGAAAATTTACCTAGGAAATACCGCCAAAAAATAATGATGGGCATCGCATTATACAATCAACCTCCGTTGGATGCGATCGATAAAATTAATTATTCAGAAATCACACGGTTCAGAGGAATCTCTATTTTTTCATATAATGTGTTTAAAGAGAATGCTGGTTATTCCAGGGATTTATTAAGAACCCAATAGCATTAATAACTTTATACTCCTGCTTTGTATAGTCAGAGAACCATCATTCATCATTTTCTTTATAATTGGAACAACATCTGCCTTCAATGTTTTATTTTCATCTGCCAGATCAACCATCGCCTGCAAGGCATAAGGTGACAACGATCCGGCTTTTATCTGTCAAGTAAGATTTAAAATCTTCAGTTAATGCAATTCGTTACTTCAGAGAAAGTGATTTTAAAAGAGGATGCATATTTTTCAATTCAATTCCTTGTGAAAGTCTGTTTTATCCACAGTTTAGCTTCATGTAAATTAACAACTTAATTTAGGAGAAAAAATGCTCAAGACTATTCATGCTCCACAAGGGAGTAAACTCACATGTAAAAATTGGCAGATTGAAGCACCCTACCGTATGATTCAGAATAATCTGGATCCGGATGTGGCAGAAAACCCAGATGAGCTTGTTGTATACGGAGGAAAGGGAAAAGCAGCTCGGAATTGGGAATGCTTTGAGGCAATTCTCGAAACATTAATAAGACTCGAACCGGATGAGACGCTTTTGGTGCAATCGGGTAAACCGGTGGGCGTTATTCGAACACATACCACATCTCCCCGAGTGTTGATTGCAAATTCAAATCTAGTACCGGAATGGGCTAATTGGGAGCATTTCAACGAGCTGGATCAAAAAGGGCTCATGATGTACGGTCAAATGACGGCAGGCTCATGGATATATATTGGAACGCAAGGCATTCTTCAAGGAACGTACGAAACATTTGCTGTTGCAGCGAAACAGCATTACAATAGCGACCTCACTGGAAAATTTGTATTGACCGCTGGTTTGGGTGGAATGGGTGGCGCTCAACCACTTTCCGTCACCATGAATAATGGAGTTGTAATCTGTATTGAAATTGATCCATATCGCATTCAGCGTCGTTTAGAAACCAAATATCTGGATGTAGGGACAGAATCGTTGGGAGACGCTCTTACATTAGCCAGAAACGCCGCCGCAAAGGGTGAACCACTATCAATTGGTTTATTAGGTAATGCCGCCGATATTGTACCAGAAATCGCTAAAATGGGTATTGTTCCGGACATGGTGACCGATCAAACATCCGCCCACGATGAATTGGACGGCTATGTTCCTAATGGCATGACGTACCAGCAAGCGCTCGATTTGCGCAAGTATGATCCGAGTAAATATGTTAAAGAAAGTTTTCGGTCCATGGCAGAACATTGCCAAGGAATGCTCGACCTGCAGAAAATGGGAGCCATTACATTTGATTATGGGAATAATCTCCGTGGACAAGCAAAGAAAGCAGGCGTAGAAAATGCATTCGATTTCCCGGGATTCGTTCCGGCGTATGTGCGGCCATTATTCTGTGACGGCAGGGGGCCGTTTCGCTGGGTAGCATTATCAGGCGATCCGGAGGATATTTATAAAACAGACCAAAAGATATTAGACATGTTTCCCGATGATGAAACGCAAACTCGCTGGATAAAAATGGCGCGAGAAAAAGTACAGTTTCAGGGCTTACCTTCAAGAATTTGCTGGCTGGATTATACGCAACGGGCAAAATTTGGTGTGGAGCTTAATCGTATGGTAGCCAGTGGAGAATTATCTGCTCCAATTGTCATTGGTCGAGATCATCTGGATACGGGATCTGTTGCATCGCCTTATCGAGAGACTGAAGCCATGCAAGATGGATCGGATGCGGTGGCTGACTGGCCCTTACTCAATGCATTAGCAAATACTGCAAGTGGTGCAACGTGGGTTTCTATTCATCAAGGTGGCGGCGTAGGTATGGGGCTGGCTATTCATGCAGGTCAAGTGATTTGCGCTGATGGCACACCAGAGATGGAAGAACGCATTCAACGAGTATTAACGACTGATCCCGGAACGGGGTTATTTCGTCATGTTGATGCAGGATATGATCGCGCCATCGAAAATGCGAAAAAATGGAATGTGAATATTCCCATGATGAAATGATTCTAGAAAATATAGGAAATTTAACAACATTCAACCCTGATTCAGGAGAAGTTGAAACAACATCAAATACGTCACTGGCAATTGAAGATGGAATCATTGTCGAAAAAGGCATTGGTGAAAAATTTGATTGCAGTGAATGTCTTGTGACTCCCGGGTTTGTGGATCCTCACACGCATCCGGTATTTTTAAATTTGAGAGTTGACGAAGTAGCCATGCGGAAAGCCGGGGTGACGTATGAAGAAATAGCTGCAAAGGGCGGAGGCATCAATTCCAGCATCAATGGCGTTCGAAATGCATCGGAAGATGAGCTGATTGAGCGCGTTTCCAAGCGTATGGATCAGATGATAAAATTAGGCACAACTACTATTGAATGTAAATCTGGATATGGCTTAAATATAGAGTCAGAATTAAAATCACTTAAAGTGATACATCAAGTAAATAAACGCCATGAAATGGACATGATTCCCACATTTCTGGGTGCTCATGCATTCCCGCCGGAGTTTGCTGATGACCGCGATGGTTATGTGGATTTATTATGTAATGAAATGATTCCAGCTGTGGCGGAGCAGGGTATAGCTGTATTTTGCGATGTATTCTGTGAAAATGGTTATTTCAATGTGGATCAATCTCGAAGAATCCTAAATACTTCCAAAGAACTCGGTTTAATTCCCCGATTGCATGCCGATGAATTCGAGGATTCCGGAGCGGCGGAACTAGCGGCTGACGTAGGTGCAATTTCAGCTGATCACCTCATGGCAGTGAGTTCTGTGGGAATGCAAAAATTGGCGGATAAAAATATAACAGCCACATTACTGCCGGGAACGACATTCTTTCTTGATAAAGACACCTATGCTCCGGCTCAAACGTTGATGGAAATGGGTATCGATATTGCTCTGGCCACAGACTTCAATCCCGGTAGCTGTCATATTCAATCCATGCCATTTATCATACACCTGGCCATTAAACATATGGATATGACAGTAGAACAGGCATTTGCGTCATCAACATATTTTTCAGCCAAAGCATTGAATTTGGAACACAAAGTTGGATCGCTCACCATCGGTAGGAAGGCCGACATTATCGTCTGGGACGTAAAAAAACTGGAGAATATTCCGTTTCATGATTCAGACGTGCCCATTAAAATGATCATTAAGAATGGAAAAGCGATTAACTCGTGATAGTGAGTCTTGTAAACTTGCGCCTGTTCTTACAACATGATGATAAAATACACTAAACTATTATTGCTCGTTTTTCTCTTGGCGTCGGTTTAGCTATTAAGGTCTTCGATTGGCTCTCCACCGATATTGACGAATGGGAAGAGATTAAAAAAGGCAACATGGGCGTTGCCTTGATCTTTATTGCTCTCATCGTTATGGTGAGCGTTCTTGTCTATAAAGTTATTTAAGACGAAATAAAAACAAGCAAGTTTTTTAGCGGGGATTGGTCCGTCTAATTCACGTTTTTTATATAAGAATATATATTATCACCATACCCACGATCGTATTTACAAAATTTACCCCATCATTATCCAGCCATTTGAAACCTTTTAAGTGGCTGGTATGCATTTGGCAGTGCATTCTTTTTTCAGTTTCTTTACCGCAGGCTGAACAGATGAACTTGGCTTGAATACTTCCGCCGAGAATGGAGTCTACAAAGCTCCCGACAAATCCTGCTAATACTATCCAGTGAATTGGAAAATCATTTAGCCAATTCATTCCAATTAAAGCAATAGTTCCAGCTCCTAAAGCAGATCCAACAAAACCTAAAAGTGTCACCCCGCCGGAAGTGCCTTTTATTACTGTATTAAAATTCAAAATATGACGAGGATCCTTTTTGTTGAAAAAGCCGATCTCTGTTGCCCAGGTGTCTGCTGTAGCAGCAGCGATAGCGCCCAAGAACATTATATAAGCCAGGTCAAAAGGCTGAAAAAAATTCACAATGGCAATGATCATGGGTATTCCGCCGTTGGCTAATACCTGCAGCACATCCCTATTCGAGCTCTTTTGCGTGGTTTCAGCGGACTTTTTCCCCAATTTTGATAGTAGGGATGATAAAATGAAAAAAGCCAGGACAGGTGCGATCCACTGGATTCCGCCAGCACCGAAAATGAATATTCCCATAATAAATGCTGCAACTGCTCCTCCACCGTTCAGGGATCGCAGTTTGTAAGCGGCATAAAAGATCACTGCAGAACCCAAAGTCCAGGTTAATAATGCAGGTAAAGATCCGTGGCTGTAGTTAATGAGATAAGATTCGTAGGCAATGGCTGTCACTATTGGCACCGAAAAGTTGTCAGACCCTTTATTGCTAGCGGCTTCGGCCAAGGTCGCCGCCATTCCTGTAAATGCTGCGCAGCCAATCAACACTTCCAAAGGCAGAAAAAACGCAGCATCAAAGAACCAGGCAAAAAAGTCTGTGCCCACATAAATGATAAGCGCAGTGGAGAGGAACATAGCCGCGCTGCCCTGGAGGGACTTTTCATCTTCCCATAAACGGAATTTTAAAGGTCGTTTTTCATGTTCGCCAACAAAAGATGCTAATGTATCGGCGAAGGTCATGACCAGCATGGACAGGATCAGGGTAATGGGCTTTTCCCAAAAGAATGCTGCCAAAATGAGGAATGCGATGGGAAAGTAGACTGTCCCGAACGTCTTACGCTGCGTATCATGCATGCCTTTGAATGCATCAATGTTCAATGCAGCAGTATTCACCACAATGAAAATGACCGCCAGGGTAATAGGCTGAATATTCGATCTGAATATGAGAGGACAGCAGGCAATCATGATCCCCACGATAACATGGACCATTTTACGGCTGGCTTCCGGGCCCCATTTTAACTTTGAGCGTACAAATTCGGCTATGCCTATCAAAAAGAATATGGATACAAAAAAAGCGCCAAAGGTGATCCATTCGTTTTCGAAAGGATGAAAGATGGGCAATTCCATTTTTAAATCTACACAACTGATTGTATTAGTGTGCAAATTAGATGAATGTTTTGTAGAATTACCCGCAATCATTCAATCAGGAATTTCAACTTATGTCAAAAATAATAACACGTAGAGATTTTTTACGCGCCAGCACTGCCGCAGCGGCTGGCATGGTGATAACTCCTGCCCGTTCGTTATGGAATGTTACTGGTAACAGTTCTGCTGAAAAAGTAATCATTATCGGCGCTGGCCTTGGGGGTGTTTCCTGTGCCTATGAATTGCAAAATGCCGGCATCGATATTACTGTTCTGGAAGCCCGTTCCCGTCCCGGAGGCAGGGTGCGGACCTGTCGCGATCCCTTTGCCGATAATTTATACGCCGAAATGGGTGCCGAATATGTGGATTCCAGTGATGAATATGCCCGTAAATATTGTAAAGAATTTGGTCTGGATATTCTTCCGGCAAAATTGTATGACGGTATTTACGTCCGCGGTAAGAAATACGATATGGCTGATTTCAAAACATTCAAACAACAACTGCCGTATGATGGAACAGTTGGCGGAAAGCTATTCGGTCAGGAATTCGAATACGTCCGGCACTGGGTGGAAAAGATCAAGGATCCCAATGATATTCCGAGCGATGTAATGAAATTAGACCGTATGAGCGCTGCCCAACTTTTACGCAAAGAGGGTGCACCTAAAGATATAATCGAATTGTATACGTACACCAACGCCACCGAAAGCACCTGCACTCCCGATCAAATGTCAGCGCTGAATATGGTCTTCGGTCATTTCTATGCATCAGCTTTCAGCGAGAATACGATGGAAGGACGGATCTTTGGCGGTAATGATCAATTACCAAAACGATTTGCAAAAGAAATAGCATCCAATTTGAAATACAACTGCCCGGTGAAAAAGATCAGTCATAATAAGAAGGGTGTAGAAGTATCTTTTGAAGAAAGCGGAAAATTGACCGCCATGTCAGCCGATCGTTGTGTAATTGCCATGCCGTTAACTATTTTGCGGAAAACGAAAATCACTCCCTATTTTTCAGATGAAAAGATGCACTGTATCCGCAAGCAGTCCTATGGCGAGGTCATGAAGATTGCCATGCAGTTCAAGCGCCGCATCTGGGATGAACAGGGCAGTGTAGGCCAACGTGTGTTCACTGATACTCCTCTACGCCGGGTTTATCATTTTTCCATTGATCAGCCGGGTCCCCGGGGAATTCTATTATCGTTTACGTCCGGTTCTTCAGCAGCGAAACTGGGGAATATGAGTGAGCAACAACGACTCCGTGTAGCTCGGGAAACCGCAACCGAATTATGGCCGGAAACTCCGTATGTTTGGGAATCGGGAATTTCCAAATACTGGAATGAAGATCCCTGGATGCAGGGCAGTTATACCTATGTAAGTCCGGGACAGTGGGATTTTATTGATATCCTGGCTCAACCGGAAGAGAAGGTGCATTTTGCAGGTGAACATACATCTGAATTTCATTCGTCCATGAATGGCGCTATCGAATCCGGTGTGCGTGCCAGCAAGGAAATTATAAAAGGGTAATGGGTACCCACGAATACGAATTTGATACGCGGAATGAAGAAATTCTCATTTATGTGAATGGGAAGATCGTTCCCCGCAATGAAGCAAAAGTGTCGGTTTTTGACAGCGGATTTTTACTAGGTGATGGTGTCTGGGAAGGGATCCGTTACCATAACAAGCAATTGGTACACAAGGACGAGCATTTCCGCAGGCTTTTTGAAAGCGCAGCAGCCATCGGAATGGATATTGGTAAAACAGAAACGGAGCTTGAAGAAATCATCATTTCAACGTTGGCAGCCAATAATATGGAATCGGATATTCATATTCGCTTCATCGTCTCCCGGGGATTGAAAAAGACACCGCACCAACATCCAAATGTAAATGTAAGTGGACCGACTATTGTTGTCATACCTGAGTACAAGATTGCTAGTGAAGATGTAAAAAAGAAAGGCATAAGATTGGGAACAGTAAGTGTCCGCAGGGGAACGTCAAAAACACAAGATCCAAAATGGAATACGTTGAGTAAAATGAACTGCATCGTTGCTTGTATTGAAGCAGATCGACTGGGGTTTGACGAAGGACTTATGCTCGATATGCATGGCAATGTGTCCACGTGTAATTCCACTAATTTTTTCATTGTTCGCCAAGGAGAAGTTTGGACGTCCACCGGTGAATATTGTCTGAATGGTGTCACTCGCAGTAGCATCATTCGCTTGTGTAAGGAAAATGACATTCCTGTTTTCGAACGAAATTTTCATGTGGAAGACTGTCATTCAGCCGATGAAGCTTTTGTAACCGGCACCTTCGCCGGAGTCATTCCTGTGGTGGAAATGGATGGACATGAAATTTCCGCCGGAAAAAGGGGAGCATTGACAGAACGTCTCCAAGACATCTATAAAAAAGACATCAATTCATTATACCCGCCTAGTGACTAAACATATCGCCATGTGGTCCGGACCGAGGAATATTTCAACGGCAATGATGCGTTCGTTTGAGAACCGCTCGGATACATTCGTTTCTGATGAACCTTTTTACGGATTTTATTTGAAAAATACGGATATAGATCATCCTGGACGGAAAGCTATTTTAAAATCCATGGAATGTGAATGGGATAAAGTTGTGGAAAACATTACTGTCCCTGCGCCCAATGGTGAAACGGTTTGGTATCAAAAACACATGGCTCAACACAATCTCCCGGGAGTGGATCTGTCCTGGACTCGTCATGTAACGAATTGTTTTCTCATCCGTGATCCCAAGGAAGTTATTTTATCTTATAGCAAAAAATATGATGTAACACATTCTAATCTTTTGGGTTATCCGCAACAAGTTGAATTATATCGTTTACTAACGGATGGAGATTGCGTCGAGCCGGCAATCGTGGATGCAAAAGATATTTTAATAAATCCAAAAGATATTTTATCAAAATTATGTTCTGCTGTGGGAATTTCTTTCAGTGATGATATGTTATCTTGGCCGGCAGGGCCAAGAGAGATAGACGGTGTTTGGTCCAAGTATTGGTATAGGAGTGTAGAAGCGTCTACCGGTTTTCAGCCATACACAGCTCCCAATGAAGAATTACCTCATGAACTGGAAGATATTTATGAAGAATGTCTCTTATATTATGATACTCTCCATCGTAAAAGGATTTATTAAAACATGACTAAAAAAATTGACTCAAAAGCAGTTGGGCTTGATATTGGATTGCTCATTGGCCGTTTTTTTATGGATACAGAAGATTTACACTACGGTTATTGGCCCGATGATAAAACCGCCACAGCTCAAAATTTTGCTGAAGCACAATATCGTCATTCAAAGCTCATTATTGATAATATACCTGAAGGTGTTAAGTCCATTCTGGATGTGGGCAGTGGTTCGGGAAATCTGGCGAAGAAATTACTCGGTCTTGGCTATGAAGTGGATTGTGTTCTGCCCAGTGAATTTCTTGCAGAAAATATTCGTAAAAAGTTGGGTAATCAATCAACGGTACATGTATGTGAATTTGAAGATCTCGATGCAGACAAAACATATAACATGATTCTTTTCAGTGAGAGTTTCCAATATGTTAAACTAGGTTTTTCTATTGATAAAATCGTCGAAATGCTTCCGGACAGCGGTCATCTTCTCATTTGTGATTTTTTCAGAAAAGATCTCCCGGGAAAAAGTCCATTAGGCGGTGGACATAAATGGAAATCATTTGATGATAAAATATCATCAACGTCTCTGAATAAACTTACGGATATTGATATAACTGAAGAAACAGCCCCAACAAATGACCTGTTGGATAAATTTGTCACTGAAGTTCTTGAACCCATTAAAACCATGTCCGGCGAATATCTGGAAAGCAACTATCCAAAGCTTACCGGTTTTTTGAATTGGAAATATGAAAAACGCCTTGCAAAAATCAACAGGGTGTATTTCACCGGTCAACTCACTGGTGCAAATTTCATCAAATACAAAACCTACCGCTTACTGCTTTTCAAAAAATAATTCAAAGGAGTTCTTATGGATAAGAACATGAATAGACAAAATTTTATAAAAAGTGGGATTATTATTTGCCAAAATGAAGTGCTCAAATTTTCATCTGGTTTTGTGTGTGAAATAACAAGCCAAATTCCAATTCAAGCCGGTACCAGTAGTTCATCTGCGATTGTGGTAAGTTGGATCCATTTTTTATCCCAAGTGGCGGACGAGCCGGTGAAATGGAATCAGCAAAAGATTGGCAAATTAGCTTATAAAGCAGAGGTGGAAGAATTCAATGAACCTTGCGGCATGATGGATCAATATTCTACAGCCATGGGACATTTGATTTATTTATAGTCCGAGCGTGACATTGCTATTCAGACCTTGAAACCAAATTTGGGCACATTAGTATTGGGAGACTCCTGTGGACCAAAGGACACTATGGGGATTTTGAATCGATGTCGAGATGCAAGACTTGAAATAATTCAAATATTAAAAGTCAGAAATCAAAATATGGATATCCATTCTTGCGGAGATAATTTGGATTTGTCACTATTAAATGATGAGCAAAAATTCCTTTTTAGATAAACAATCAAAAACCGGAATCTGCTTAAGGAAGCTTTAATAGAATTGGAAAAAGTTAACATTGATCACCATCGGATTGGACACTTGTTAACAACACATCATCAAATATTGCGAGATGTCTTAAAAGTTAGTACACCCAAGATTGATACAATGTTGGATGTTGCTTTGGGTGCTGGCGGTTTAGGAGGAAAAATTAATGTTTCGGGCGGTGGTGGTTGTATCTTTGCTTATGCACCGGAAAACTTCGAGGAAGTTGCTCAAGCGATTGAACGGGTTGGAGGAAAATCCTATATTATTCAGTCTGATGATGGAACTAGAATTGATTAACTTCGTCAATTATTGAAGGATAATTTATTTAATGAAAAATATTACACTATTAGTTATGGCAGCCGGAATGGGCTCACGATATGGAGGTCTTAAGCAATTAGATGCAATTGGCCCAAATGGTGAAACAATTATTGATTATTCAGTTTATGATGCCATTAAAGCTGGTTTTAGTAAAGTTGTATTTATTATTCGCAGAGAATTTGAAAATGATTTCATAAATAAAATAACCAATAAATATGCTGGAAAAATTCAGGTGGAATTTGCATTCCAAGAATTAGATGCATTACCTAACGGTTTTGAATGTCCTGATGAACGTATAAAACCGTGGGGAACTGGGCATGCAATTTTATCAGCAATTGATTTGATTAACGAGCCGTTTGTTGTGATTAATGGGGATGATTATTATGGTCGAGAATCATTTATGGTTATTGCAGATTATTATAATAATGGAGCAAATACATTTTCAATGGTCGCATTTCGATTAGATAAAACTTTATCATCTTTTGGAGGTGTTACACGTGGTTTATGCACGGTAAATAATGATAAACTCGAAACAGTTATAGAAACATCAGAACTTCAAAAAACAGATTATGGTGTTTCATCTAATCGAAATATTGAATTAAATGGGACAGAACCTGTTTCAATGAATATGTGGGGTTATACTCCCAAACTTTTTAATTATTTACAAGAAATGTTTGTTGAGTTTTTAATGGGTGAGGGGAGTGAATTAAAAAGTGAATTTTTGATTCCATCGGTTATAAATGATCTCATTCAGAGCAATAGGGAAGTGGTGATTGTTTTACGAAGTGAGTCATCCTGGTTTGGAGTTACATACAAAGAAGACAAACCTTTTGTTCAAGGAGAAATTCAAAAATTGATTGATAATGACAATTATCCATATGAATTGTTTGGAAATTAAGTAAAAAGTTACTTTTAATTAAATGTATGCTTGTATTTAGATAATTCAATAAATTCCACGCAGTTAAGATAGTTGTTTTAAGAAACTTGGTTTAAAAGAATAATATTTCACACGAATATCTACAATCGTGATTTTTTTAGTTAAGTTTAGAAACATATCTTTTATTTGAAAATAAAATGAAAGGTACTTTAAATGGTACAAGGTAAAGTAAAGTGGTTTAATGACAAAAAAGGATTCGGCTTTGTCACTTCAAACGAAGATGATAAAGATGTATTCGTACATTTCAGCGCGTTAAACGGAGACGGTTTTAAAACCCTCAATGAAGGCGATGAAGTAGAGTATGAAATAGTATCCGGTCCCAAAGGTGATCAAGCTGCTAATGTTACTAAACTGAATTAATTTTAGTTATATAGTAATACATAAAAGCCTCATCCGGTTTATCTGGATGAGGCTTTTTTTGTTTGTAGCGGCGCAGGGACTCGAACCCCGGACACCCGGATTATGATTCCGGTGCTCTAACCAACTGAGCTACGCCGCCATTATAATAATTTTACTAATAAATGAACCCGCAAAATTAGATTCACACGTTAGGAAAACCAAAGGCAAAAGTCAGTAAAATATTGATTGTTCAATATGTTTAGCTCCGTAATTTCCGCTAAAATTTTGACAATTAAATGGAGTATTTATGTATACATCAGTAAGAGATTTCATGAACACAGTCGTGACTCGAAGCCCTGGTGAAAATGAATTTCATCAAGCTGTCGAAGAAGTCACAAGCAGTATTTGGGATTTCATTTCGGAAAACCCTCATTATATACACGCAAGAATTTTAGATCGTATAATAGAACCTGAACGGGTAATTATTTTTCGTGTTCCTTGGAGAAATGACAGAGGGGAGGTTGAAGTTAACCGTGGTTTTAGGGTTGAATTTAATTCGGCTATTGGTCCCTATAAAGGTGGGTTGCGTTTTCATCCATCAGTCAATTTAAGTATTCTGAAATTTTTGGGTTTTGAACAAGTATTCAAAAACAGTCTGACCACTCTACCCATGGGGGGTGGAAAAGGTGGTTCCGATTTTGACCCCAAAGGAAAATCTGATAATGAAGTTATGAGCTTTTGTCAATCATTTATGACTGAACTTTGTCGACATATTGGACCTGAAACAGATATACCAGCTGGTGATATTGGTGTAGGTGGTAGAGAAATTGGTTATATGTTTGGTCAATATAAACGTATTCGAAATGAATTTACCGGTGTTCTTACTGGCAAAGGTCTTAATTGGGGGGGCAGTTTGATACGCCCTGAAGCAACGGGGTATGGTAATGTGTATTTTGCGCAGGAAATGCTTATGGCTTTTGGTGATTCTTTTGAAGGTAAAACAGTCGCTGTTTCCGGATCAGGAAACGTAGCCCAATATTCAGTTGAAAAGGTCAATGAATTAGGTGGAAAGGTTGTCACTCTTTCTGACTCAAGCGGAAGTATTCATGATCCCGATGGAATTGATGCAGAAAAACTTGCTTTTGTTATGGAATTGAAAAATATTAAGCGTGGTCGCATTAGTGAATATGCAAAAGAATACAATTGTACATATTCAGAAGATAAGCGACCATGGTCAATACCATGCGATGTAGCACTACCATCAGCAACTCAAAATGAGATTAGTTGCGATGAAGCAAAAGAACTTGTAAAAAATGGCTGTATATGTGTTTCAGAAGGTGCAAATATGCCTACAGAACCGGAAGCAGTTGATGTTTTTATTGAGAACAAAATTCTTTTTGGTCCGGGTAAAGCAGCTAATGCGGGTGGAGTAGCTACCTCTGGACTGGAAATGAGCCAAAATAGCATGCGACTAAATTGGAGCAGAGAAGAAGTGGATAATAAACTCCACGTCATTATGAAAAATATACATACTTCCTGCGTTGAACATGGCAAAGATGGCAATTACACAAATTACGTAAAAGGTGCAAATATTGCTGGATTTATTAAAATTGCTGATGCGATGTTAGATCAAGGTGTTGTGTAATTAAAATTAAGTCATTCCAATAAAAAAAGGGGCGATTGCCCCTTTTTTATTATATACCAGTTGTTTCATGTTCATCCATGGATTCGGGTAATTTAGGTATTGGTTTTAATATATGTCCTTCTCCTGAATGCCCATTAATAATGACAGATAAAGGTTCTTCAGTATGTATCCATTGAGTGAATTTTAATTCTTGAATTATCTGTTGATCTTTAAGCCAGTCAGTATCCATAAAATCTTCTTTCGTTTTATGATTTACTGTAAAGTATCCTAATCGCATAGATGTTACATTTTGGAAGAAATGACTTCCAAATGATGGATCTACTGGGAATTCAGGTAGTCCTACTTCAACGATAATTTTCGCACCGCTTATTTGCTGCCATTTCACCGGAATACCCAACCAAGGGTCTGCTGTTCCCCATCTCCCAGGACCAACAAGTATGTAGGGGTTTTTTGAGTTGATTTGAGTTGTGAGTGTTTCAATCTCTTTGGCAATTTCTTTACTTTGGGAAGATTTAAATTTATTTGGATCAACAAAAATAATATCTCTTATATTATTAAACTGACCATTTCCAAGAGTCAATGAGCTATGACAGAATACATTTTCTTTGGTTAATTCTATATGGTGGGTTAAATCTTCAGAAACACCCAATACCATTGGTTTAATTTGCAAAATACAAAATTCTGGTTTTTGATTTTTATCCTTGAAAAGGTTTACGGCAAATTCGATTTCGACTTCACATCCTAAAGCACGTTTTCCTATCTCCAGGAGACTATTCAAGATTTCAGCTAGAGGAAATAGTCCGAATTTTAAAACAGGAGCAAACGTAATGACTCGTGTACCTTTGTGTTTAAGAGAATTCCGTAGAACATTATCTTCGTAGGAAACAACACTTCCAACCCAGGAAAGTACTGAATCATTTTCGGCTACTTGAAGATCATACAAATCGAGGTTTTCCATTTCACCATTCAAGAGAGTTTTTACATTTTTAGTCAAATTCAATGCATAGAATGAATTTTGTGAATTTGCCAATGTTGATTTTATTGAAAAATATTGAGGAAGAATCGCCGGATATTTTGGTGAGAAGCGAAGTGACTTTTCACCTTCTGCTACAGTTCTCCCAAGTCCCATTGCAACATATGCAACTCCTTCTTCGCGCTTCATATAAGACACTGGATAATAATTAAAACTCTGGGTTGTGCCGCTAAAGGTTGGGTAGAAGCGATTATTTATAGATTGGCCAATTAATTCCATAATGATAACTGCCATTTTTTCTTGTTCTAATGAATGTACAGAAGAATCGATTAGAGCAATAGCTTCCTTATGAAACATTGATGCGTATACACGCTTAACCGCAGAGCATAATTCTTTGAGTCGAACGCTCGAATTGGAATCACTATTGGGAAGCATATACGTTGCGTATGCTCCCGAAAGTGGTTGATACTGGGAATCTTCCAATAGACTGGACGATCGTACAGCAATAGGGTGTTTAATTTCTGAAATGATAGCTTGTAATGCATTTAGAATAGATTGCGAAAGTTTTGCTTTTTGAAATAATGTGTCGATCTTTTTATTCGTTTTGGCCCTGACTGCTTTTTTCCAAATATTGTTATCACGCATGAATGTATCGTATTCTGCAGTTGCAATCACATACGATTTAGGGACACGAATTGTTACATTAGGAAATTCATTTTCAAGATTACTTTCACTTAATAATGAATTAGAAAAAGCAATTCCTCGTGCTTTACCACCCAAAGAACCGGGACAAATACGCATAAAATTCTTATTGGGATCAAAATTTGCAGGGTCGAACTCTACGACGTGCAATTCTTTTTTTAAGATAATCGATTCGTCAATTAATTCAATTAATAATTTGCGATGTTTCAATGAATCAGTTGAATCCCTGAAATTCAAAGGTCTGATTTTAGATGCTAGGATGAATTCACCTCTTGCAGCTAACCAATTAGAAAAATGATGGTTTCCAGCATGGAATTCTAGTGATTCATAAGGAATGCTTTTAATGGCATTTTTTAATCCCTTTAAATCTGTTACATGATCAATAACTTTTCCATCAGGAGTTTGAAATATGAAATCTCCAAAACCAAAATTTGAAATGATAAAATCACGTAATTCTTGCAAGAGTGTTTTGGATTTTTTATGAACAAAATTAACATTGAGCTCTTTTGCTAATTGAGCATTGATTTTATGAGTAGATTGTAAAAGGATTGGAATGGAAGGGTCTTTAGATCTTGCCCAGCGGACGAACGATTGACCTGCTTCATGATCATGAATTCCATTTTTGGGAAAACGAATATCAGAAATTATCCCAAGTGTATTTCTTTGATATTTATTAAAATATTCTTGAGCTTCTTCATAGGTTGTAGCTAAAAGAATTTTAGGTCTTGCACGCATATGCAGTAATCGTTCAGCATCATTTAAACTTTTATCCATTAATCGTTTTATGTTGCGCGTTATTTCTTTATAAATCAACGGCAGGATAGTGGAATAAAATCTAGGGCGATCTTCTATTAAAATAATGCAACGTACATCTCCTATTTGTACGTCTCGTTCAATATTGAGTTTATCTTCAAGTTGCTTTACAATTGCGATAAAGACATTAGCATTCCCTGACCAAATAAAAACTTGATCAATAGACGTACCAAGTAAATTATCTGGGAGTTGTTTTAATTCAGATTCATCAAATGCCAATAAAATAATGGGAATTGAATTGTTGAAATTTTTGATTTGAGTAGCGATGGATTTAGGATCCGTGTCCGAAATGCGCATCATGACCAATACAAGATCAAACTGCGTTTCCTTTAGCATCTGCATTGCTTCTGCAGCAGTTTCCGCTCTCCATATACGAGGTGCATTTCCAAAACTCATACCCATATATTCATGGAGAACTTGTTCCGTCAAGCCACCATCCTCCTCCATAACGAAGGCATCGTACGCACTAGCGATCAGTAAGATCTCATGCACCCTGTGTAGGATTAAGTCCTGGAGCGTGTGCTTATCGGCAGGTGTTCCCTTTCTAACTTCCATGATGTTAAAAATTAACCTGAAAATTGTTTACATAGCATAGAAAATGATAATAATATAATGTAATTTTAGCTGACGTGAATTTATTGAAGAGTTTATTTTATATTTGTCTGGACCTTATTTATCCAAACATGTGCTTAATATGTAATCAATTTATTAATACTAATAGGAATGCATTTTGTTCAAAGTGTAAAGAAAATTTCACGCCTATAATAAAATCGAACAGAATAAATAAATTATTGGTTTCTGATGGATTAGACGCCGCTCATTCCGGTTGGTATTTTACTCAAGGATTAGATGATCTTATTCATTCCTTGAAATATAATGATAGAGCTAAATTAGGGTTAGAATTGGGTCGGCATTTAGGTCAATTAATATCTCCCGAAACTTTTGGACATGTTGATCTATTGACCGCTGTACCACTTCATCGTGTAAAATTACGTGATCGTGGTTATAATCAAGCAGAGTGGATTGGTAAAGGTGCAGCAGAAATATGGCATATCCCTTTTAAAAAACAGATTATAAAGCGTAATCGTTTTACTGTATCACAAACAACATTAAATAAAGAAGAACGAAAAACGAACATGGATAATGCCTTTTCTGTTAAGAGGAATGTAGAGAATATGTCGATTGTAATATTCGATGACGTGTTGACTACAGGATCAACAATGTCCGCCTGCGCACTTTCTTTAAAAAAAGCTGGCGCTGCTCAAGTAAGCGCATTAACGGTTTCGACTCCAATGGATACTCATTAATTATGATTAAACCTCTACATACATTTTATTTAAAAAATAAACGTATTTTAATGCGAGTGGATTTTAATGTTCCAATTAATAATGGACGAGTTGTAGATGATTTTCGGATACAGTCTACATTACCCACGATTCAATATTGTTTAGAACAAGGTGCAGGAGTAGTATTAATGTCACATTTGGGTAGGCCCAATGGAAAAGTTGATGCTGACTTAAGTTTAATGCCGGTTGGTGAAACGCTGTCTGATATGTTAGAAATGCCCATAAAATTTTCTGATGATTGTATTAGTGAAGATGCGAGAGATACGTCTTTAGGAATCAGTGCCGGCGAGGTTCATTTATTAGAAAATCTTCGATTTCATAATGAAGAAACCCAGAATGATCCATATTTTTCAATGTTGTTGGCCAAGCATGGAGAAATATATATAAATGACGCTTTTGGTACAGCGCACCGTGTCCATGCATCAAATGTAGGTATTGTGGATCATTTCAAGCAAAAAGGCATCGGGTTTTTAATGGAAAAAGAATTAAAGTATTTGAAGGAATCATTTGATCGCCCACGTCGTCCGGTAACTCTCATTTTAGGAGGAGCCAAAATTGGGACGAAAATATCTTTAATCCAGCGATTTTTGAATAAAGCTGATACTATCATAATTAGTGGCGGGATGGTGTTTACGTTTCTTAAAGCTAAAGGAGAGGAAGTTGGAAAATCTTTAATTGATGAAAATGGGGTAGCAATTGCATCGCAGATAATAAAAGAAGCTAAAAACCAGAAAGCGAAATTGGTTTTCCCATCAGATTTTATATGTGCAAAAAATATTGAAAGTGAATCGATAAAGATTTATTCCCGCAGAAAAATTCCAAAGACAATGATGGGATTAGATATTGGACCAAGATCGATTGAACGATTTCGAAAAATAATTTCTTCATCGAATACAATTTTATGGAATGGACCTATGGGTGTTTATGAAAAAGATTGTTTTTCTAAAGGAACGAGTTCGATTGCTGAAAAATTAGTTGAATTAACAGAAGCAGATGCAGGTCAAATAACTATTGTTGGTGGAGGAGATACAGCAGCAGCTATACGTTCATACGGTTATCAACGAAATGTATCACATGTTTCTACAGGAGGAGGTGCTTCTCTTGAGTTATTATGTGGTGAATCATTGCCGGCTTTTACAGCATTAGGTTAAATATGAAAAATAAATTTTATATAGCAGCAAATTGGAAGATGAATAAGACGCTGAAAGAATGTAGCGAGTACATGGATTATTTCACGAATTTGCTTTTGGAAATCCCCGAATCAAAAGTTATATTCTGCCCGCCATTTTCGGCACTCTTTACAATGAAGAGTCTACTTGAAGAGACTCCTTATGCACTGGGCGCACAAAATTTGTTTTGGGAAGAAAGCGGTGCTTATACAGGAGAAATATCTGCAGAGATGTTACTTTCGTGTAGTGTTACACATGTTATTGTTGGACATTCAGAACGTCGACATCTTTTTGGCGAAACAGATAGAATGGTGAACAAACGTGTTTTAAAAGCACTATCAAGTGGATTAATACCCATATTGTGCATAGGTGAAACAATTGAACAAAGAAATAATAATGAAACATTGGCGGTTTTAGAGAACCAATTGAAAATTGGTTTAGAAAGTGTATCTGGGGAGGAAATCAATAAAATGATATTTGCATATGAACCTGTATGGGCTATTGGAACAGGAGAACGAGCAACGCCTGATCAGATTGCGGAAGCTCATGTTTCTGTACGAATTTCTATCACTGGAATAAAAATGGGTAATGCTGACAATATTCCCATTTTATATGGGGGTTCAGTCAATAGTAAGAATGTGAGTGAATTACTTAAAATAAAAGATGTGAATGGATATTTAATTGGTGGCGCAAGCTTGAATGCTGATGAGTTTATATCCATTATTCAACAGACAGAAAATTATATAAAGGAATCAGAATGATCGGATTTTTAATTACTATTCATACAATAATATGTATTCTATTGGTGAGCGTTATTTTAATGCAAGCCAGTCAGGGCGGAGGATTATCTGGAACAATCGGTGGTGGTGCATCTAATGCTATTTTTGGCGGTCGTGGTGCGGCAACTATTTTGAGTAAAATGACTTTATGGTTTGCTACTGCTTATATGTTTTTAGCATTATTTATAGGAATATTTAGCTCACCTACAGATGTACAAACAGAATCTATTTTAAAAAGAGATGCTGATGAACGAGTCCTCGACTTATCTTTGCCTGCATCGCTGAAAATTGATGATCTTGAATAAAACTAGCCGAAGTGGTGGAACTGGTAGACACGCTGTCTTGAGGGGGCAGTGGGGGAAACCTTGTGCCGGTTCGAGTCCGGCCTTCGGCACATAAACAAATAGAAGGAACTATGCAAAAATATCTAATACAATTCATACTATTCTCATTCATTTCAGCTCAAACACCTGATATTTTGTTACAAAATGGTTTAGAGATGATGAACAATGGCGACCTTGTAGGAGCTCAAATTTCATTAGAAGAAGCACTGCAAGCAGACCCAACATTTGCTCCGGCGATGATTGCATTATCAAAAGTCCATTTACGCAATGGTGACATGCAAAAAACCCAAGAATTCATTCGTAAAGCAATTGATGCAGATCCTGAAAATCAGGAATTCCGTGAAGAATTTGAACGCTTAAATGAAATTAATACATTAATGGCTGATGGTCAGCGAAATATGCAATCAGGTGATTTGTCCGCAGCATTTGAATCATATCGTGTTGTTTTAGAGAAATTTCCATATTTTGCAGAAGCTGCGTACAGCATGGGTTTGGTGAAATTTAGAGAAAAAGATTTTAAAAATGCGGTTGAAAATTTTAAAAATGCGCTTGAATTAAATCAATTACATGAAAATGCAAGAACTGCAATTGCAAACGTTGCTAAAAAGAAATTCAACGAAGGTAATGATTCATATCGTCGTCGTGATCTTGAAGGTGCATTAGGAGCTTATGATGAAGTTTTAGTTATAGATGAAACTTTTTATCAGGCTCATTATCAAATTGGTGTTATTAAATCAAAGATGGGTGATAAATCAGCTGCAATTGTGCACTATCTAAAAGCGTTAGATATAGCACCTGATTTTTATAAAGGTTTTTATGCCATGTCCTTATCTCAAAAAGCGATTGGCGATAATGACGGTGCTTTATTATCACTTGAATCGGCCGTTGATATTCATCCTGGTTACGATAAAGCATATGGAGCCATGGGTAATATTTATATTAATAAAAAAGATTACGACAAAGCAGAGTCTATATTGAATACTGCAATCCAGGTAAATCCAAACTATGCCAAAGGATATTTAAGTTTGGGAATACTATTTTCCGAACAAGAACAATTCGATCTTGCCATTCCTAATCTTGAAATGGCTACATCACTTGACAAGAAAAAATATATGGGTTGGTATCGTTTAGCTATTGCGTATAATGCTCAAGGTGATTGTGAAAATGCCAAACGTGCAGCACGTGAATGTACTGATAAGAAATCGAATTTCGGCGGAGGCTGGCTGGAATTAGGTGTGGCTGAATGGTGCAAAGGCCGTGGGAGTAAACGGGCAGCAGAAAATGCTCTGGAAAAAGCTCGCAATGACCGATCTTGGCGCAAGAGTGCTGAATATGAACTTGATAAAGTTCGTAACCCTGCTAAATATCAAAAGTAAATATTAAACTTACATTTCATGTAAGTTTCCCCGATGATTAAGGCAGTCATATTTGATCTTGATAACACCCTTTTAGACTTTATGAAAATGAAGGAGTTTGCTGTAAAGGCAGCAATTACTGGAATGCAAGAAGCAGGCTTGGATATTGATTCAGACGAAGCCTATGATCGTATAATTGAAATGTATAATGAAAAAGGCTGGGAAAATCAGCAAATATTTGATTTATATCTTACAGAAAAAATAGGTTATGTAGATAATAAACTTCTAGCTGCAGGCATAGTTTCATATAGACGGGCTAGAGAAGCGAATCTCCAAGTGTATCCAAATGTAAATAATACATTAAGCCAACTGATGAAAATGAATATAAAATTAGCAATCGTTTCAGATGCTCCCAGCAGAGAAGCGTGGATGAGGTTATATTATTTGAACTTACATCATATTTTTGATGTTGTACTTACATTTGATGATACAGGTGCTCGCAAACCATCACCCATTCCTTTCAAAATGGCTTTAGATAAATTAAATAGTTCTGCCGAAAATACGTTAATGATTGGGGATTGGCCTGAAAGAGATGTAGAAGGAGCAAAGCAGCTTGGAATAAAAACGATTTTTGCTCGCTATGGCGATACATTTGGAACCATTGAATCTGGAGCTGACTGGGACGTAGATGATATTCATCAAATTGTCGATATTGTCTCCAAGTTGAATGCCGCCTAAAATCTTTATTGGGACTGATATTGTAGACATCTCCCGAATCAGGGAAGTAATCGCTGACCATCCAAATCGTTTTATTCAGCGTACATATACTAACAAAGAACAACTGTATTGTAAGGGGAAAGCTGATCCCGTTATTCATTACGCCGGAAGATTTGCTGCTAAAGAAGCAGTAAAAAAAGCGCTAATGACCTCTGGTATAAAATCTTCGATTTCATGGGTAGATATGGAAATTATTTCTGGACAAGACGGTGAGCCAATCGTCCAATTGCATGGAAAACCATATACGGGTTTATCGTGTAAAGTTTCAATATCTCACACACAGGATACAGCTATTGCAACAGCTATAATCGTTAAATAATCATGAGAATTATCACTGCTGTACAAGCTTCTGAATTAGATCAAAAATCCATGGAGGATTATGGTATTTCCGGGATTGATTTAATGGGTGCAGCGGGAAAAGAAATCGCAGAAAACGTAAAAACAATTGTAGCAGAAATTCATGATCCCAGGATAATTATTATCTGTGGAAAAGGAAATAATGGAGGAGATGGGTTCGCAACTGCTGCATGGTTAGATAAATATTCCGTTCAAATTTTTACTAGTGTTGATAAAGAACTCATAAAGAGTGACTCTGCCCATTTTCATAATGTATGTGTCGAAAAAGATATAACAATTCATTATAGTGAAAATCCGCCAATTGATTTTGAATGTGATCTCGTTATTGATGCATTATTGGGTACAGGGTGTAAAGGTGAGCTAAAAGATGACATTGTAAAATGGACAATGTGGATGAATGCATTGCATTGTATTGTATTAGCGGTTGATTGTCCAACTGGAATTAATGGGAATAACGGAATGGCAGCCTCTCATTCCGTAAAAGCTGGAAAAACAATTACAATGGGATTTCCTAAACTAGGTCTTATTATGAAGCAAGGCCAAGATCATACGGGTAAAATAAAAACAGTCGATATTGGTTTTCCGAATATTATAGATGATTTGTCAGGTCTAAAATGGAGCAGATTTGAAGAGTCGGATATTTCTGATTTATTTTCAAAGATTGAAACAGATACCTATAAGCATCAACAAGGGAAAGTATTATTAATTGCTGGTTCAAAAGGGATGACAGGTGCAGCTGTTTTAAGTACCTTTGGTTCATTGAGATCCGGTGCAGGATTAACAATTACTTGCGCTCCAGAATCCATAGAAGATATTTATGAAAAAACCATTATTGAAGGAATGACAATTGGTTGCCCGGATGATGGGAATGGATTTTTAATTTCGGATAGTTTTGAAATTATCAAAGATAAAATCCAATGGTGCGATGCAATTGTCATTGGTCCAGGTCTAGGTCGCTCCCCAAACACTATTAAAATGGTTGAAAAAGTAGTGTTAAATGCCAATAAGCCACTTATAATTGATGCAGATGCATTATGTTTATTCCAGGGAAAACTGGAAAATTTTAATAAAATAAAAACTCCATTTATTATTACACCTCATGAGGGTGAATTTTGCAATCTATTGAAAATAACTCGCGAGGAATATATTAAAAGTTTTCCGGATATCGTTGAAAAGTTTATGATTAATTTTCCTGGCGTACTTGTACTAAAAAATGCACCAACTATTACTTATTATAATGACAAAGCAATTGTGAACTCAAGTGGAAATCCAGGTATGGCAACTGCTGGAATGGGCGATATTTTAGCTGGAATATTGGGTACATTTGTTTCACAAGGAATGGATTGTTTTCAAGCAGCTCAAGCAGGTGTATATATTCATGGATTAGCTGCCGATAATAAAGTAATAGAAAAGGGCCAACGTGGATTAATAGCTTCAGATCTTTTAGATGAGCTTCCAAAGGTTTTACATGCATTTGAATAAAAACCATTACAGAATAGGAATGGGGTTATATATTTTGGCTATACTTGTTGCTTCAACTATTCCTGGAAAATCCTTACCTAAATTAATTATCCTTTCACCAGATAAACTTCTTCACATGGCGGAATATGGCATTTTGGGATTTTTAGCTTATAAGAGTTTTGGGAAAGTATCTCTCCCCGTCATTATTGGACTGATATTATTTGCTATTTTCGATGAGTTTTGGCAATCGTTTGTTCCAGGTCGATTTCCGAGCGTTTTTGATGTTATTGCTGATATAATTGGTTTTTCATTGGTTGCTGGAACGATGTATTATCGTTTAAGGAAAAACAATGATAAATAATATTGCTATTAAAAACTTTGCTATTCTAGATGAATATGAATTACAATTGTTTAATGGGTTAACTGTAATTACAGGTGAGACTGGAGCTGGTAAATCCATATTTCTTCAGGCTATCCGTTCATCTTTGGGCGGAAAAGTGAAAGGAACGATAGTTCGTAGTGGAGAAGAAAAAGCGATAATAGAAATTGATGTTTCTATAAATAATGAACAAAAAATATGCAGAAGAATAATAAATAAATCCGGACGAAGTAGATCATTTTTAAATGATGAGCCCTACAAAGAGAAGGATTATTTAGAACAAGTAAAATCTTTTGCTGACTTTCATGGTCAACACGAACAGCAATTTATTATGAACAATGAAACACATATTGATTTTCTTGACACATTTGCCAACCTGGATTCGGAAGTCACTAAATTAGATGAAGTATATAAAAATCTGATAAAAGCAAAAAATGATCTAGCGGATGCGATGATAAAACAGAATGAAGCATCAGATCGAAAAGAACTGCTTCTTTTTCAATTACAGGAAATTGAATTGTTAGATCCTCAACAAGGTGAAGACGAACTTATAACAGCAGAATTCAAAATTTTAAAAAATGCTGAAAAATTGATATCTACAGCATATGATTTAAACGTGCGTTTAACTGAAAAAGATAACTCACTGTATAATGAGTTGGCTGACATAAATAAAGATTTAGAAAATTTGAGTTCGATTGATGAAAAAATAATGCCCCATTTAAAATCATTAGAAGAAGCATTGACTGCACTTATGGATACTTCTGAAGGATTAAGAAGATATGCTTCTCAAGTTGAACATGACCCATCCCAATTAGAAAAAATAGAATCACGGCTTCAAGACATTGAGAGTTTGAAGCGTAGATATGGTGGAACAATGGAATCAGTCCTATCATATCGTGATGAGATTAAAAGTGAAATTGCATCATTTAAATCTTTAGGAGATGAAATTGATGATTTAAAAGAACAAATAAACACATATCGTTCTGACTATCAAAATATTTCACTAAATTTGCATGAGATGCGTTCAAAAAGCGTTCAAGAATTATGTACAAAAATTGAAAATGAATTGGCAAATTTAAATATTCCGGGAGCAAAATTTGAGGTTAGAATGGAATTAACCCCTTTGGATAGTTCTGATATAGAATTAAATGGTCAAAGTGTTAAATATGGCCCAAAAGGGTTTGATCAAATTGAATTTTATTTAAGTGCGAACCCAGGAGAAGCGACTAAACCTTTAACTGATGTCGCTTCAGGGGGTGAAGTTTCTAGAATTATGCTGGCCATTAAAACTATTTTTCAAGAAGTTGATCCTGTTGACACATTGGTCTTTGATGAAATTGATTCAGGTATTTCGGGGGTTGCAGCAGAAAAAGTTGGCGAAGCATTATTAAAACTTTCTAAATCTAAACAAATAATTTGCGTATCACATCTCCCTCAAATTGCGGCTAAAGCAAATAATCATATTCATATTTCAAAAATGCAAAAGGATGGCAGAACGATTGTTAAGATTCGCTATTTGAACAATGATGAAAAAATACACGTTATTGCCCAACTATTTAGTGGCGAATCTATGACGCCGTTATCCATAGCTTCTGCAGAAGCTATGATGGAAGGTGTCCGTGGATAAATTTATTATCCAGGGCAAAAAACCTTTAAAAGGGGAAGTTGATATAAGTGGAGCAAAAAATGCGGTTCTACCAATGATGTCAGCAGCCTTACTTGCGAATGGTGTTACAACTATTCATAAAGTGCCGGATTTGCGCGATACTCGAACAATGATCAGATTACTTGAAATGATTGGTGCTGAAGTTGAATTTGATAATGGATCATTAAAAATTGATGGTTCAACAGTTAACAAACTTGAAGCTCCGTATGAACTTGTTAAAACCATGAGAGCTTCTTTTTATGTTATGGGTCCATTATTGGGTCGATTTGGGAAAGTAAAGGTATCATTGCCAGGCGGTTGTGCTTGGGGTCCTCGCCCTGTTGATTTTCATTTAATGGGCATGGAAAAACTTGGAGCAGATGTGACGTTGAATCAAGGATATATATTAGCGACTGGATCTTCCTTGAATGGTGCGCATATTCGATTTGAATATTCATCCGTAGGTGCCACTGGAAATGTTGTAATGGCGGCTGTACTTGCAAAAGGAACATCTGTTATTGAAAATGCAGCCCGTGAACCAGATATTGTACAATTGTGTGAAATGTTAAATATGATGGGTGCAAAAATTACAGGTTTGAATACAAATATTTTAACTATTGATGGAGTAACTGAACTCCATCCCACAGAAATTACAGTTATCCCAGATCGCATTGAAGCGGGTACTTTTCTAATGGCTGGAGTTGCTTTGGGTGATATAACTTTAAATCATGCTGAACCAAGTCATCTTCAAACTGTATTAGACAAACTGGAAGAATGTGGTGCCAGTTATACAACAGAGCCAGGAAAAATTCATATGAAGAAAGCGGATAAAATAATTGCTATTGACGTAACAACAGAAGTTTATCCGGGTTTTCCTACAGATTTGCAAGCCCAATGGATGGCACTAATGTGTTCTGCAAATGGAGAATCAGTTGTAACAGACACTATTTATCATGATCGTTTCACTCATATACCTGAATTAAATAGATTAGGGGCAAAAATTTCATTACATGATAATGTGGCTACAATTGAAGGAGTGAAATCGTTAAAGGGAGCTCAAGTGATGTCTACTGATATTCGAGCGAGCGCTTCTTTAATTTTGGCTGGGCTCATGGCTGATGGACAAACTGACGTTAGCCGCATATATCATATTGACAGGGGTTATGAAAAAATTGAAAATAAATTTAGCACATTAAATGCGGAAATAATTCGTGTATCAGTCTAACAAAAATTCTTTTTTCTTATATTATTAACTTTATACATTCTCACTTGGCACTAATAAAAATAGCCTGATGAAGATAGTATTAATAGGAGTAGGCGAAGTGGGCTTCCACGTTGCTAAAGCTCTCAGCGAAGACGGTCACGATATTACTGCAGTGGATATTAATCCCGAGAAATGTCGTCGAATTACCGAACACCTCGATGCAATCGATGTCGAGGGTAACGGTGCCAGTCCCAAAACACTCCATAAAGCCCGCGTCGAAGATGCTGACTATGTATTATGTTTAACACGCATTGATGAAGTGAATCTTATCGCCGCCCAACAAGCTCATGAATTAGGCGCTAAGCATATAATTGCTCGCTTGCGAAATCAACAGTATAGTGATAGAGATTCAATAATTAAACCTGAAAAGTTTGGAGTTGATCTCGTAATTCATCCCGAACGTGAAGCGTGTCAGGAAATCGTCAGATTGGTACGTCATCCATATGCGACACAAGTGATGGATTTTGAAGATGGTAGGCTGCAAATGCTTGGTATTAGATTAGAAAAAGGATGTTCTCAAATTATAGGTAAAACAGTTAGAGAGATTTGCGAGCAAACAGAAGATTATAAATTTGGTATTATAGCAGTTTTACGAAATACAAAAACATTAGTACCATGGTCTGATTATGAATTTCAATATGGAGATATTGTTTATTTTATTATTCGTACTGAGCATGTTAACCAATTAATTACTTTGCTGGGTAAAACCACTGAGTATTCCAAACGTGTCATGATAATTGGTGGAAGTAAAATTGGAAGGTCTCTAGCTGAAACTCTTCAAGAAGATATGAATGTACGATTAGTTGAAGGGAATAGAGAGAAAGCAGAACATATTGCAAATCATATCGATAATATTTTGGTTATTAATGCAGATGGAACAGATATGGAATTTTTAACATCTGAAAATATACAAGAAATTGACAGCTTTATTACAGTGACAGAAAATGAGCAAACCAATATACTTTCGGGCCTTTTAGCACATCATTTCGGAGTGAAACAAGCAATTATTCATGTTAGTAATACAGAATTTTTACCCATAATTCAAGAATTAGGTATAGGGCCCATCATTAGTAAGAATATGTCCACAGTTAATACTATTCTACGCAAAATACGAAGTGATATTTCTGATACATCTGTCTTTACATTTGATGAAATAGATGTAGATGTATTGGAGCTCCAGCCCGAGCCAGGCAGTCGTGCAACACTAATGGAATTATCAGAATTATCATTTCCAAAGGGGAGTATCGTAGGCGTAATAAATCATCATGGTCATTTAAGTATCGCCCGCGGTAGTTCCCGCCTGACAGCTGAAGATACTGCATTGGTTTTTGCAAAAAACGATGTCTTCAATGCTGTCCGCAAGCTCTTCCGAGCCTGATGAATATTCGTACTGTTTTTAATATATTAAGTGCTTTATTAGTGATACTGGGGGTATCAATGTTGATCCCCGCAGCTATTGCCTATGGTTATGGTGAAAACGATCTCAATGGTTTTTTGTGGTCAATACTTATTTGTTTTTTGCTGGGCATTCCTATTTGGTTAACAACTCGCCAAAACAGAAAATTAACCAACAAAGATGGTTTTGCAATTGTGTCTTTTACTTGGGTTACAACAGCATTGATCGGTGCTCTCCCATTTTATATTTCTGGAATCATCCCGAATTTCACTGACGCATTTTTTGAATCGATGTCTGGTGTAACCACAACCGGTGCTACGATCATTGGCAGTTCTGTTACATTACCCCATCTCCCTAATGGGATTGAAAGTTTACCCCACGCTACGTTGTATTGGCGTTCTTTTATTCAATGGATTGGCGGAATGGGCATTATTTTATTCTATATTGCTATTCTGCCTTTATTGGGTGTAGGAGGAGTGCAATTATTTAAAGCAGAGGTGCCGGGGCCTGTCTCTGATAAGATTCGTCCTCGAGTTAGAGAAGCTGCAAAACTCCTATGGATGATTTATCTAGGTTTCACTGCAACTCAAATTTTGTTATTAGTCATCAGTGGAATGCCATGGTTTGATTCGATCTGTCATTCGTTTACCACTATGCCAACGGGCGGATTTTCAATTAAAAATGCAAGTATTGGATATTACGACAGTGCTGCAATCCAATATATCATCATTTTCTTTATGTTCCTGGCCGGTATCAATTTTTCCCTACATTTTCATGCAATGACTGGAAATGTGAAATCATATTTTCGAGATAAGGAATTTTTAACCTATTTTAGCATTATTTCAATTGTTGCTTTATTAATTTTCTCTAGTCTTTCGGCAGGTGGTGATGAGTGGTCAGAAAAACATTTTCGCGATTCACTTTTTCAAACTGTTTCCATTTTAACAACCACTGGTTTTGTAACTGCAGATTATGAATTATGGTCTTTCTTTGCACAATTTATAATCCTTTTCATGATGTTTGTCGGCGGTATGGGCGGTTCTACTACCGGTGGAATGAAAATTGTTCGTATTATGCTCTTGTTCAAATATGCTGCGAAGGAAACACGTCGTATGCTTCATTTAAAAGCAATTATTCCAATACGTATTGGCAGTCGTTTTATTTCCGAAGATATCATCCGAAATACTTTGGGATTTTTTCTATTTTACGTTTCTATTTTTGCTATCACAACCATGGTTCTTACTGCAATGAACATTGATCTTGAGTCTGCCATTGGCGCGTCCGCTTCAGCCATTGGCAATATTGGCCCGGGTTTAGGTGCGTTTGGACCCACGGATAATTATGCTTTATTGCCGGATTTTGGTAAGTGGATGTTAAGCTTTTGTATGTTATTGGGGCGGCTTGAAATTTTTACAATAATGGTTCTGTTCACCAGAACTTTCTGGAAATAATATTAAAATAACTATGAATTATTTATTGTTAGAAAAATCAGATGGAATGGGTGTTATCACAATTAACAGACCAGATGCAATGAATGCGATGAAAGCTGAAGTTGTATCTGAATTATCAATGTCTGTTTCAGACTTTATTCAAGATGATGAAGTGGGTGTTATTATTTTGACCGGAAGTGGTGAAAAAGCATTTGTAGCTGGAGCAGATATTAAAGCTATGCAACAGATGGATTCGAATGACGCTTTGGATTTTGGGAAGGCCGGACAAGAAATGACATTAATCATCGAAAACTCTCCGAAGCCAGTTATCGCTGCTGTTAATGGTTTCGCTCTTGGTGGCGGCTGTGAAATTGCTTTAGCATGTCATATCCGCATTGCCAGTGAAAATGCCGTTTTTGGCCAGCCAGAAGTTTTATTAGGAATTATTCCTGGGTGGGGTGGAACTCAGCGTTTGCCAAAGATTGTGGGTACAGGAAACGCTAATGAATTAATCATTACAGGAAACCACATATCTGCTGATGAAGCGCATCGAATAGGATTAGTTAATCACGTTGTTGCTCAAGATGAACTCTTGGATTCCTGTAAAGAGATTGGCAAAATAATTCTTAAAAATGGTCCAAAAGCTATTGCCATTTCGTTGCAATGTATATACGAGAGTTTTGATAAATCAATTCAGGATGGTTTAGCTGTTGAAGTAGACGCATTTGCAAAATTATTTAGCACGGATGAAGCAAAAGAAGGTATGACTGCATTTGTAGAAAAGCGGAAAGCCAATTTCCGTTCTTAAATTATTTATTAAACAATGAAATTAAGTTTTACGCAATATGATGTGCGCTGCATACATCCATTTGGAATTGCACGCAGTTCCCACGAAATGTACCCTGAAATATTCATTTATTTAGAAAAAGATGGACTTATAGGCAGGGGAGAAGCTTCACCATCAGAACGTTACGGCGAATCAGCTGAATTGATAATAAAAACAATTGAAAAAGGAATTGATTTACCTTCACAAATTGAATCGCCTGAACTATTTGAAAAAAGTGTTTTATATCAATGTGGTGGTTTAAAAGCACTGGAAGTAGCTTTTAGTATGGCATACTTAGATTGGTGGACCCAATCACAAAATATAGCAATGAAAGATTATTTTGGAGTGGAAGAAAAAATTGGACCACTTACATCATTTACTATCGCTATTGGAGATATGGATCTAATTGCACAAAAAGTGGAAGAAGCCAAACCGTATCATATTCTTAAAGTGAAATTGGGTACTGAAAATGATAAAGAAATCATCCATGTCATTCGAACTGAAACGGATAAAGTAATTCGCGTAGACGCCAATGAAGGCTGGGACTTGGAATCCGGTGAAACTATGTGCAAATGGTTAGCTGATCAGAATGTTGAATTTGTGGAACAACCATTGCCGGCTGAAAAAGTACATGAAACAGCAGAATTAAAGAAAAAGTCCCCCTTACCCTTAATTGCGGATGAAAACTGTCTCTATCCTGAAAATATACCTGAAATTGCCCATGCGTTTGATGGTATCAACATTAAACTCATGAAATGCGGCAGTATGCTGAAAGCAAAACAGATGATTGATATGGCTCGTGAACGGGATTTGCAGATTATGCTGGGGTGTATGGTGGAATCCTCAATTGGTATAACAGCTGCTACTCATTTAGCGCCATTAGTGGATTACGTAGACTTGGACGGGAATTTATTAATCGATAATGATCCATATATTGGTGTGCTGATTGAAGATGGGCGTGTGATTATTCCTGATGGACATGGATTGGGCTTGCAATTAAATTCAACGTATAAAGGATTAAAATAAACATGTCATTCTGATGAACGGAGTGAAGAAGAATCTCAAATGTTATTATTTTAGTTAATGCTTGAAATCCTTCTCCCAATAATTTGGAATCAGGATGACATACTATCTAAATGAAGATCAAAGGAATAGAACATATCGGAATTGCTGTCAACTCATTGGCAGAGGATGCTCCATTTTGGAAGCATATTTTAGGGCTGGATCATACCGGGACTGAAACAGTGGATTCTGAAAAAGTGACCACGGATATTTACGATACCGGTAGAGGGAAAATAGAATTATTGGAAGCGATGAGTAATGACTCCACCATTGCCAAGTATATTGACAAAAGGGGAGCGGGCGTTCATCATATTTGTTTTGAAGTGGACGATATCCACAAAGCCATTATTGAGTTGAAGGAAAATAATATAACTGTGATTTACAATGAACCAAAAGTCGGAGCTGAAGGGTATTTAGTGACATTTATCCACCCAAAAAGTACCGGTGGAGTGCTGGTTGAATTGGCGCAACGACCATAATAATTTCGATTTTATTATTAATTTAATAGTTAGTTCTACTAATATTTAAATAATACACTTTTTCTGGATTATTATCGTCAAGATTATAAATCGTACCACTATCTATGAATCCAAATTTAGTAATTAGTTTTTTCATTGGATCATTTTTTATTATAGTATCAAAGGCAATTATTTTTTCGATATCAACATTTTCAGCTGGACGAATGTTTATCATACATTTCATTATCTTTTATAATTCTTCAAATATTCCGGCAGTTTAATCCCATCTTTTAATAATGGATCATTTTTCGGTTCGCCGTACGTTTGATCAATGGGAATGACTCCCGCCCAAACATCCAGTGCATAATCTACTGTTTCATCTTCGGGGAACTTTGAACTGATTTTAGCTGAAGCTTCATCTATTGGCATTTTCAAAACAGCTGTTTGCTTCAATTCTATTTGATTGGGTTGGCGAGCATCGTTCCAACGCCCTGGAGCAATATGTTCTGTAATAGCTTCGAAAGCATCCATGCGTTCCTTTTTATCAGTGATCATTTCTCCTTGACCAAAAAGCACGACAGAACGATAATTCATTGAAGAATTAAAGTGTGAACGAGCAAGTACAAGGCCATCCATTAATGTTATGGTAACACACATATCAGTATTATGGGATGATTTTATTAATCTGCTGGCACCAGATCCGTGAAAAATTAAATCATTTCCCATTCGTGCATGAATCGTAGGTATGACGACTGGTTTGCCATCATGTATAATTCCGAGATGACAAAATAATGCTTCATCAATGATGGCATGGATTGTTTCCTTACTGTAATCTGCTTTTTTAGAAATTCGTATTAATTTATTTTGTTTTGTAATTTTATATGATTCCATTGATTCCTCTTGATTAAGTAATAAAATTACAATAAAAATCATATTCATACGGTGCTTTCCGAGAGTATTATGATTAATTTCCTATTCTAATGTCAACCAAAAAATCCCAACGTAAACGACTTTTCCTTATAGATGGCTATGCCTTGCTGTTTCGTGCACATTACGCCATGATCCGTAATCCGCTTATTACAACTTACGGTCAGCATACCAGCGCACTATTCGGATTCATTAATATGATCTTTCGACTCATTCGAAAAGAAAACCCTGATTATATCGCCACAGCATTTGATCGCAAAGAAAAGACATTCAGGCACAAGCGATATCCAGAATACAAAGCAAATCGTGATGAAATGCCACAGGAATTACAGGACCAATTGGATCTCCTTTGGAAAATATTAGAGGCTATGAATCTTCCAAACATCAGTAAAGCTGGTTTTGAAGCTGACGATGTAATTGGCACATTGGCCAAAGAGGGAGAAGCGGAAGGACTTGATGTATATATTTTCAGTGGTGATAAAGATTTTGCACAATTAATTACGGATCACGTTTTTCTCTATTCTCCCATTAATCGGTCAACAGATATTAAAATAATTGATTCTGCAGGAGTCCAGGAAAAATGGGGAGTTCCTCCGGATAAGTTTATCGATTATTTAGGCCTCATGGGTGACTCATCTGATAATATTCCCGGCGTAATGGGTGTAGGAAAGAAAACGGCAGCTAAATTAGTGAATGAATACGGTTCGTTGGAGAAATCACTGGAAAATGCCGAAAATGTTTCGAATAAACGAGCGCGTGAAGGATTGCTTAATGGAGTGGAGAATGCCCATTTAAGTAAGGAGTTAGTTACCATTATTACTGATATGGATTTGGACTGCAAAATATCTGAATTTGAACGTAAAGACTTTGATTTAGATGCACTGAAAAATCTATTCATTGAATTGGAATTCAATGCTCTCATAAAGCAATTGGAGGGATTTGGCGGTAGCCCAATTGTAGAAGAGAGCAAAGATGATAAGAATTATAATACAATTACTAATATCGATGAGTTAAAGTTATACTTTAAAACATTGTCTAAATCAAAACTCATTTCTTTTGATCTTCAAACAGATTCTGTTTCTCCTATGCAAACAGCATTGGTTGGAATGAGCTTTTCAACTGCAAAAGATGAGGGTGTGTATATACCAGTCCAATATGGTGATAAGTCTAAAAACAATTTTGGTAGCGATGATTTAAAAATTATTTTAGATATTGCAAAACCAATACTTGAAAATCCCAAAATAAAAAAAACGGGACAAAATATTAAGTTTGATGCACTGGTTATGAAAAATCATGGTATTAATGTTGAAGGTATTGATTTCGACACTATGCTGGCCGCGCATCTCATTAAGCCTGAAGGTCGTTCATATAAAATAGATAACTTGAGTCTCGAATATCTCAATTATAGAATGATTCCCATTGAAGATTTGATTGGGAAGGGAAAAAATAAAATTTCAATGAGTGATGTTAATTTAGAGCAAGCGTCGTTTTATGCTGCAGAAGATGCTGATATTGCATTACAGTTAACTGAAATATTTCAAGAAAAACTCAAAAATGAAAACCTTTCAGAATTTTACAATTCAGTTGAGTTGCCGTTGGTACCTGTATTGGTCGACATGGAATATGACGGAGTATATGTTGATGAAAAACAACTATTAGATAAATCAGCCGAACTTGGAAAAAAGCTTGATGGTCTATCTGGAGAAATCCTACATCAAGCCGGGACAGAGTTCAATATTAATTCCACTCAGCAATTAGCCAATATTTTATTTGATATGTTAGGATTACCGCAAATTAAAAAACGATCTACAGCAGAAGATGTTTTGGAAAGACTGCGGGATGAACATCCATTGCCAGGGCTCATGCTCCAATATCGGAAATTGAATAAATTGAAGAATACGTATCTGGACTCAATTCCCCAGCATATTCATCCGGAGACTCGTCGCATTCATAGCTCTTTCAATCAGACAATAGCTTCTACCGGAAGACTTTCATCCAGCAATCCAAATTTCCAAAATATTCCCATTCGGACTGAAGAAGGAAGGGAAATACGAAAAGCATTTACAATACAAGATAAAAACAATGTGATATTTTCCGCTGATTATTCCCAAGTGGAATTGCGCATCATGGCCCACTTGAGCGGTGACAAAGGATTGCAATCTGCTTTTGCCAATGGTGAAGATATTCACGCACGCACCGCCAGCGATATATATGGAGTTCCCATTGATGATGTATTACCGGAAATGCGCCGAGTAGCCAAGATTGTAAATTTTGGTATTATGTACGGTGCTGGACCATTCCGTATGAGTCAAGAGCTAGGAATTCCCAGAGCTGAATCTCAATCCATAATAGATCGTTATTTCGAACGCTTTGCTGGAATCCGTGATTATATCGATTCAACGGTTAGGAAGGCTGAAACAGATAAATATGTAGAAACTATGTTGGGACGTCGTCGTCCGGTGTGGAATATCAGTAGTGATAATCATATGCATCGCGAAGCAGCAAAGCGAATGGCAATAAATATGCCCATTCAAGGAACGGCAGCAGAAATGATTAAATTGGCCATGATTCGTATTCATGAACATATGAAAAGTGAAAAAATGAAATCAAAGCTGGTTTTGCAAATCCATGATGAATTATTATTTGAAGCGTCAAAAGATGAATTGGATGATTTACAAGCAATGGTAGTAGAAAAAATGGAAGGAGCGCTTAAACTAACCGTGCCCGTTATTGTTGATTCAGGAGTTGGCGAATCCTGGTTTGAAGCGCATTAATTTTGGTAAATAGTAAATGGTGAAATGGTAATTGGTGAATTGTGATTGCTAAAGTAGTAAGTTTTTAATGTAAAAATTCCATACTGATTTGCAAATACACTTAATTAAAATTTCTCTTTGCTCTGTGATTTAAAATGGAAGCAAGTATAACACTCAAAAAAGTTGGTAAACTGGTTGGAGATAAAACCATCCTGGCTGGTCTGACTTTTGGCATTGAAAAAGGATCAATTGTTGCATTGGTTGGAGATAATGATGCCGGAAAATCCACAATGCTGCGTTTGCTGGCTGGCTTGGAAAATCCCAATTACGGTTCAGTTTTTCTTCATGGGCTGGATACGGATAAACGCCGTTTGGAAACTCGCCAAACGGTTGGCTACGTTCCCCATGATATTGACCTGGATCCCTGGCTCACATTGGAACAGAATATCCATTTTGATGCACTTTTATATGGCATACATATGGAAAAAATTCAATCTCGAATTCAAGAATACAGCCAGGCATTAGCAATAGGTGATTTTTTGTATTCTATGGCGGGCCGTGTTCCGCAGGGCATTCAGAAAAAAGCCATGATTATTCGTGCATTGGCCCATGACCCAACGATTTTAATTATGGATGAACCTACGGCATTTATGGACGCAGAATCACGACGGCTTACCTGGAACCTCATGCGCGAATTTCACGGAGATAGGACGATTGTTTATTCCAGTCAATTCTTGCCGGAAGTAGAAGCAGCCAATGACCGTATTATGGTTATTCATGAAGGCAGTGTCCTTTTGGATGGAAGTCTGGACAAACTGCTGGAGAGCACTCTTGAATACCATCAATTTGCCATAGAATTTGAAGAATTGACCGATGAGCTGTTTGATTCTCTTAGTGGAGTTACAACTGTGGTTAATCCCACAAAAATGGGAAATACATTTCATTTTTATGGACGTTCAAGAAAAGTATTTTTTGAAGTATTAAATGCCTGCTCCGGAGCATTAATGAAAGATCTGTCTATTGAAAAACTATCGTTGCAGGATCTTTTAGATTCAGCATTTGCCCAAAAAGGTTTAGACGGATGAGTGCTTTTATCATTCGCAGATGGTGGCTAATTCGCAATCGCCTGATGTCGTCTATAGCTCTTGCTTTTATTGTTCCGTTTATTTTATCAATCGTTACTGTATTTGGGACAAAAAATATCATTATTCAAAGTATAAACGGCCAGCCCTATGAAGTGTGGGTACTTCCAGGATTGATGATGTTCATGTCAGCCGTATTAATTACACCGTTGATCTATAGAGATTTCTTCGACCTTCGCATTCATAACAAAGCGTTGATTCCTATGACGTTGGCTCCCATTAGAAAATCAACCATTATTCTAGGTATTTTATTCAGTGCATTATTGGAAGTAATTGTTATCATAATCATTGGGCTTGGGATTTACAGTATCATTTTTCCACAAGCAGTTGCTATTGAACAGGTCGGGTTTATTATTATGTATTCCATTATTTTTGCTCTTCTTTATGGAAATATTATTATTTTACTTTCATTATTTACAGAACGTATTTCAGTCTTTATGTCAGCGCTTTTAACTACACTCATTTCAATAATGTTTGCCTGTGGTTTATTTATTGAATTTCCTTTCTTCCCGAATTCTATGAGTTCAGTTTTTCAATATTTACCATTAAGTATGGTGTCAGTTGCTTGTCGTTCGATCCTCTTTATTGGCTCATTTGATACGTTCAACACATTAACCCCACTTGCTGTAACGATAATATTAATTGTGATCAACAGTTTTTTGTTGAAACGGAAAATGAAACAATGATAGTTTATTTAAGCGGTGCCATGGAGCAGGCCACTGATGAAGGTGAGCAGTGGCGTTCAGAAATGACAGAGTGGTTAAAAACGGAGTTGGATCACGATGTAATAGATCCAGTTGTTTCATCTCAATTATTGGTTGAAGAACATGAAGCTTATGACTATAGTGATTGGAAATTTTCAAATCCCAAACGCTTTGTTGAGTTTATTCGTAAAGCTATTGATCTAGATCTGGACAATATAATCAATAAGTCTGACTATATTATTTGTTTATGGGATTATGATGTTATGAAGGGTGGAGGTACACACGGTGAAGTTACAATGGCATATTATAAAAACGTTCCCGTTTATCTCGTTAATCAAGTACCCATTGAAGATTTAAGTGGGTGGATTATGTCCTGTTCAACAGATATATTTAATACATTTACTGAATTAAAATCCCATTTAATAAAAACATATTCTTTTTGAACTTATTCAAAAGATAATGGTCGGACCGAAAGCATATATTCATCTAGACCGCTTAATTCATAATTACCACGTAATTCGTGATCGGATTGGTGGAAGTCCCATTATGGGTGTAGTTAAAGCCAACGGTTATGGGCATGGCGCAATCGAATGTTCAAAAGCGCTAGTGCAAGAAGGCTGTGAATTTTTAGCAGTATTCACCTTTGATGAAGCCATGAAATTGCGTGAGGCGGATATCGAAACTAACATTATGATATTTTCACGTATGCAAAGGGAATTTATTGCAGATGCAGTAGAATACAATATTACATTGAATTTGTCCGGAACTGATGATATAAAACATCTAGAAGAGTTTGCGGAACAATCCGGTTTATGTCCGAAGTTTCATCTCAAAGTAGATACAGGAATGAATAGGCTAGGTGTTCCTTTTGATGAAGCCGCCATTGTTTTGAAAAAAATTAGTACAAAACTTCTTCTTCATTGCGAAGGGATTTACAGTCATTATGCCACTGCTGATGAAGGTGATTTGACATATGCAGAATGGCAGTTGGAACAATTTAAACTGGTTCTTTCATTGGCTGATGAAATGGGTCTGCGATTCAAGTATTGCCATTTTTCCAACAGTGGCACTGTATTAAATATGCCGCAAACCAATTTTGATATTGTACGTGTAGGTATGCTACTCTATGGAGCCTTTCCATCCGATGAAGTGCCCACAGACCTGGACATTAAACCGGTGATGGAATTTCGCGGTCCGATTATTAGTCTACGTAGAGTTACAGAAGGGACAAAAGTATCATATGGAGGTGTTTGGGAATCCGGGAAAGATACAACCATTGGAGTTATTCAAACTGGTTTTGCTGACGGTTTTCCCCGGAATTGGTATAAAAGTGGTTATGTCGTCTATAAAGGAAAACCTTATCCCATTGCCGGACGAATTTGCATGGATCAATTCATGGTTAATTTTGGTGATGATAAAGCTGAAATAGGTGATGAAGTATTGTTGTTTGGTGAAAATGACACGGATTCATTGCATATGGAAGAAATTGCCCAGCAGATTAATTCCACACCTTACGTTTTATCTACCGGCATTCACGGAAGAACAGAACGCATTTATTTAACTTAAAATTTAATTATTCTATCGGCTCGTTTCCTGTGCTCCATTCGGAGAAGTGGGGAAGTCCGTCATCCATTTTTAACCAATGAATTCGTTTTCTGTCCCAAATATGTTTGGATGGTTTAACAGAACTAGGATTGTCCATCGTTCCAACAGTAATGTCAATTGAATCTCCATCTCGCTGAAAATAACTAATGGAGGAACCGCATTTACTGCAAAAACTGCGTTCCACTTTTTCATCCGTAACATGAATTGTCGGCAGCTCACCAATATGATTAAGATCTTGCAATGAAATGACAGCCCAAGAGACAAAAGAGCTACCCACGGCCAACCATTTGAAATTGGTCGTTTTGGAAAAACCGCCTGAAGAAATCTGTTCCTGATCTGCCATAGCTAATTGAAAAGTGGGGCTAGATTCGGTATTGATTCAAGTAAAAAAGTATTTCAAATAATATTAGATGGTTCATGTAATTTTCCTGCTTATAAAATGATGAAGACGAACAGATGCATGCATTAGATTTAATAATTATAATTTGTTTCTTGGCTATTACTATAGGTTGGGGGATATGGCAGGGTAGACAAAATAAATCTGCAGAAGATTATTTCCTAGCTGGACGATCACAACACTGGGTTATGGTTATGTTTTCCATCGTTGCAACGGAAACGTCTGTATTGACGTTTGTGAGCATTCCAGGTTTAGCCTACAGGGGCGATTGGTTTTTCCTACAACTTGCCATGGGTTATATCGTTGGTAGAATACTCGTGAGTATTTTTTTGCTTCCTGCTTATTTCGATACCGAAATAGTATCTATTTATGAAGTATTAGGGAAAAAATTTGGTTCTGGAATACAAAAACTGGCTTCTGGCATTTTTTTGGTTACACGAATTTTAGCAGATGGAATTCGCTTTTTGGCTACGGCGGTCATTGTCCAGGTTTTAACGGGCTGGTCGTTGCCTGTGGCTGTCTTGGTCATCGGTATTGTTACGTTGATATATACAGTTTCAGGTGGTATCCGAACCGTCGTATGGGTGGACAGTTTTCAATTTGTTTTATACTTACTGGGCGGAGTCATAGTGATTGTGCATATTTTTTCCCAGGCAGATGTTATTCCTACGGGCTTTATTGCCGATTTATTACACGATGGTAAATTGAATATTTTCCGCTTTGGCGGTGATCTTGCCACAAATCCCTGGCTATTTTGGTCTGCATTCATCGGTGGTATATTTTTATCATTTGCATCCCATGGCGCCGATTATATGATGGTGCAGCGCACACTCACGTGCAAAGATCTGAAGTCAGCAAAAAAAGCCATGATCGGCAGCGGATTCTTCGTATTTATGCAGTTTACACTTTTTCTCCTTGCCGGTTCACTGATTTATGTTTCATTGGGCGGCATGGAATTACCAAAAGATCGAGAGTTCGCTTATTACATCATTAATGAATTGCCCATTGGATTAAGGGGATTATTGCTGGCCGGCGTTTTATCAGCCGCCATGTCCACATTGAGTTCGTCTATCAATTCACTGGCGTCATCTACATTACGGGATTGGTTTAAAAAAGAAGCTGATCTCAAAACAGCTCAAAAAACGAGTATTGTGTGGGCCACAATACTTATTGGTATTGCCATGATTTTTGACGAAAGCGATAAAGCGATTGTAGAAATGGGTTTGCAGATAGCGTCTTATACGTATGGTGGGTTGCTGTCCCTTTTTATTATCAGCAAACTTAAGCGGCAATTTCGTCCCATCAGCTTAATAATAGGTCTGTTATCCAGCTTGCTCACCGTGTACATCGCCCAGCAAAACGGCATCGCCTGGACGTGGTTTATCTTATTGGCTGTCTGTGTAAATATAGCCGTGGTCTTTGTATCGCAATCCGTGTTTTCACTGCGCAATGATGCATAAGATTTTTTTAATATTTGCACTTTATGGTGCCGAGACCTTTGCCAATGATTTTCAATACAGCAAGGTAGAAGCTGTACCTGATTTGTCATTCATGCCCCATGTGTACTCAGGTTTGGATGTACTTGAACAAATGGATTTCAAACCCTTACAGGGTAAAACAATTGCAGTCTTTTGCAATCAAACGGCAGTGAATCGCAACGGCCGTCATATTCTTGATATTCTAAAAGATCAGCCGGACATTTATACATATGTGATTTTGACTCCCCAATATGGATTATTCGGCGATCAGGTAAACAAAACAAAAATGATTGGGAAGATTGAGAAAGATCCCAATACCGGCGCTCGTATAGTCAATTTACTGGACCGTTTTGTTAAACCGCCGGAATGGACTATCCGCGATGTGGATGTCGTTTTAGTGGATTTCCAGGACACTGGTGTGCGTTATACAACTTATATGACCACGTTGACGAAAATATTTGAAGTGGCCAGCGAACTCCATAAACCAGTCATTGTGTTGGATCGCCCAAATCCTATTCGGGGAGATCGTATGGATGGACCTGTTGTGCGTACAGCTTATCAGTCGTTCGAAGGATATCATCTTGTCCCCATTCGTCACGGACTCACAATCGGCGAATATGCGCTCATGGTGAATGAAATGGGTTGGGTGAAAGATTTGCAGCGCGCAGAGTTGACAGTGATACCCATGGCGAATTGGAAACGTTCCATGTGGGCGGATGAGGTTGATCTTCCGTTTATACCGCTGGCACCCGGTTTAGTTGACGTAGAAGCATGCCTAGCTTATACAGGGATGAATTTGCTGAAAGGAACCAATTTGAACTGGGGGCAGGGAACGACAAAACCCTATTTTCGTGCGGGAGCACCTTGGATTTCCGGTCGTGTTTTTTATCAGAAAATAAAGAATGTGAATTTACCGGGAGTGAAATTCAAGCATATTCAATATACGCCTACTCAAACCAAGGGCGATGGCTCGGTACCGTTATATTACAGGGAAAAATGCAGCGGAATTGAATTTGAAATTACCGACCGGGAAATATTTGATCCTTTAGCCACAGCTACAGCGATTATGATTCTGGCTTATCAGCTGTATCCCCGGCAGTTTGAATGGATCCATGATGATTATATCAATAAATTATTTGGGCACAATTTATTGACAACATTTGCAGCCCAGGGAAAAACGCCGAAATATTTACCACCGCAATGGGTGATGGATGTGATTCGCTTCAGTAAATTCAGGGATCGGTTTTTACTTTACAAATGAAAACTGTAAAATTCCTTTTTCCTTCTTACGTTTTCCTTTTTACTTTTTCCTTCTCACAAACTCATTTTACTGTTCCTGAAAACGTGTGGCGTATCAACGTAAAGCCTTCAGTTACGAGAGGAAGTTATATCGGTCCCGGTGGAGTAAAGGGTATTCCGAATATGTCATTTAAATTGACGAATTATGGCAAACGTTATTTTGATCATGGTTATGCAGTGAATGGCTATTATGCCAGCGAAAATGATCTCCATAACTTGGACACGCTTGGACTTAATTCTAATTACACTGTCGGTGAGTATATCAGATATTATAATACCATTTACAACGATTCCATCCCCGATTTAAGTACAGATTTCTTTGGCAATGATTCAATCTCTGTCAGTGGAAGCTTCGATCAAAAAATAGACAAAACATCCTGGGGAATGGACTTCAAAATAGAATATGGTTTGTCAAACAGTTTAACATTTGAAATGAATATCCCCTATTTTTCTTATGTTTCCCAAAACAGGGTATCCACGTGGACATCAACTGATATTGAAGGGCTGGATGCTTTTGGTGAATATCATCAGGGTGTGATGACTGCTATGGATTCTGCATTAGCCAATAATTATGATATTAATCTGCAATTGATTCGGAATCGTTTTTATGATTGGGGGGGCAGCAATTCATTGCGCTGGGCTATGGGAGGAGACCCGTTTGTAAATGGTATTTACGGAACAGAATTCAATCCATTTACTAATAATGACACTTCTGCAGTCACTATGAATGATCTGCTCAATTATTATTATCCGTCTAATCTTCAAACCTCCGGATTAGGTGATGTGGAGCTTGGATTAAAATTTTTATTACTTGGCAATCCTGCATGGAGTGAATCTGGAAATTATTCTTTGTATACTGGATTATCGGTTTTGCTTGGGTCTGCAGATAGATTACATACGTATTCTTATAGCAACGGAATTCCTGTGGCTCAATCTCATTTTACAACGTTACCTTTAGGCAATGGAGTCTCACGATATAACATTTCTCTTTTTGGGGAATTGTACAAAACGATTCTTCACCGACACGTCAATATTAATTGGTTAGTCCGTTCTGGTTTTTATGGTCAGACTCGAGTGAATTCACCCATTTCATTTGTGAATTTTAATACGTTCAATCCGGATAGTATCGCCGCATCAATCGGTGTAAAGCATACAATCAAAAAAGGAAATGAATTATTTGCCATGGCTCTAGGAAAATTGGAACTCATCCCTGATTGGGTGTCTGTTTCCGGTGGTGCTTCTATGTATTTGAAAAGTCGGGATGCATTTTATTCGAATGATCCTGATTGGGATGAGTGGATGAGTTATCGTGAAGATAATTATGATACCAGGATAAGGTCTATAAAACAATTTGCAGAAATTACATTCCATAATGTTAATCCGTTAAAACGCATTGGTCCAATTCCATTTGAAATACGTGGTGGCTATTCAGTGCCACTTTTATCACGGAATACATTTAGTGAATTTTCTGCTTGGATTCAATTAGTCGTTTATGCCCAAGCGTGGTAGATTTATAAGATTATATTATGACTTCTGAACGAAAAAGAATATTAAGCTGGTCCATGTATGATTGGGCAAATTCAGCATTTTCAACAACAGTTGTAGCTGGGTTTTTCCCCATATTTTTCGAAAAATACTGGTCAAATCCAGACGATGTTATTCAAAGCACGTATCAATTGGGTTGGGCAAATTCATTAGCCTCTGTACTTATTGCAGCATTAGCTCCTTTTCTTGGAGCGATTGCAGATAAAGGATCTGCTAAAAAGAAATTTCTTATTTTCTTTTGTTATATGGGTGTTATTATGACGTGTGGATTGTATATGGTTGAACAGGGTCAATGGCAATTTGCCTTAATGCTTTATATAGCAGCATCCGTTGGATTTATGGGTGCAAATATATTTTATGATTCATTAATGCCCTCTCTTGCTCCAAGGGATAAAATGGATTATGTCTCATCATTTGGATTCGCTCTAGGTTACATTGGTGGTGGAATACTTTTTTTAGTCAATGTACTTATGTATTTGAACCCTCATTGGTTCGGTATCGCAGACCCATCAACAGCTATTAAACTGTCATTTCTTTCTGTTGCAGTATGGTGGGGCATTTTTACAATTCCTCTAATTCTATTTGTGCCAGAACCGGAGGTTGAAAATAAAGTACCATTATCTAAAGCTGTTACTGCAGGTTATCGCCAATTACGTCAAACATTTAACCATATTCGTGAATTAAAAGTTATCGGCGTCTTTTTAATGGCATATTGGCTTTATATCGATGGAGTGGACACGATCATCAGAATGTCTGTAAAAATGGGCTCCTCGCTGGGATTTGAAGCCGGAGATTTAATTACAGCTTTACTCATGGTTCAGTTTATTGCTTTTCCATCCGCATTAGCTTATAACTGGTTTGCTTCCAAGATTGGAACCAAGAAAGCTGTGTTGATAGCAATTGGCGGATATGCTTTGGTTACACTATTGGCCTTTTTTATGACAAATAAAAATCATTTTTTCATGTTAGCTGCTATGATTGGACTTTTTCAAGGCGGTATTCAAGCCTTGAGCAGAAGTTTGTTTGCACGGTTAATACCGAGGGGAAAAGAAGCGGAATTTTTTGGATTTTTTAATATGTTGGGAAAATTTGCAGCTGTAATAGGACCGGTCATGATGGGTTGGATTACACTTGCAACCGGAAATGTTCGTCTGGGTATTTTATCAATTCTAATCCTATTTATAGCCGGGGCGTTCTTTTTATCAAAAGTAGATTTCGAAGAAGGTGAAAGGTTAGCTTTAGAATTTTCCAGTGGTAAAAGTGCTAATTAAAAAAAGTATTGATTTAAACATGCATTATCCTATAATATTTCATCAGCCCCGCAGGTGTGGCGTGCTCTTCAGGGAAAAAGATTTTCTCGAGGGTAACATTGCGGGGCTTTGTCGTAATATAAAACAATATAGAAGAAAGGCTTAAAGTAAATCATGAAGTATACAGCTAAATATTCACAACTGGTGATGCCGGATAATATTAATGTAATTGGCACATTATTTGGTGGTCAAATGATTTCCTGGATGGATTTGGCAGCCGCAAAAGTGACCTACCGTTTTTTAAAAGGGACTGGATCTAATGGAGCTGTAACCCGAGCAATTGAAAAAGTGGAATTCAAAGAACCGGTTTATAAAGGAGAATGGGTTAATTTTGAAAGTACTGTTGTTAAAACAGGTAAAAGCTCATTCCAAGTTCTTGTAGAAGCCTATGCTGAAGGACGAGAACATGACAAGCGACTTGCATGTACAGCAATAATCACCATGGTTGCAGTTGTAAAAAATGAATCAGGAGAATATGAGAAATTAGAGCATGGTATAGTATGTGATTAAATCCGTTAATTTCCCATACCAATTTATTTAGAAAATAACGTTTTAATCCTTCTAGAATAGATAACATATATTTCATGCTAATAATAAACAAAAAAATATTATTTAGCTTTTTATTTATTTTAACTTTATTAATCAATGGGTGTGGCTACATGTTAGCTCCAAAATATGATCAACCCATTTATACTTTTAAAAGACCATATGTTTCTGTCCGTCAGACGTATGGCGAAATTCACATTATTACTCCAGTTCAATTGGTAAATGCTTCACCTGATTATTTTGATCTGCAAGTAATAAAAACAAGTGACAATTCTCCAATTATAAGTGGAATTCAGTATATGGTAGGAGAGCCAATTGAAGTATACCTACCGCAGAATTCATTATCTTTAGAAGTGAATGGTAATACATTAATTTTAACGCCAATTGGTAGAAATTATAGTCCAATCGTATTCAAGTTTGCAGGAATACGATATGGTGAAATTGTTTTACCCCATACGGTAATTAATAAAAGACCTGCCATCGTCAGTGGGCTGGTTTCAAAGAGATTTGATGGAGAACCACTCGCCCATTTTCCTGTTGCTATTATAGACTCTCTTGGAAATAAATTTAGCGAATACACGAATATGTATGGAGAATATGAAATCAAAATGCCAAATGAATATTTTTATTACAACAATTTGAAAATAGTTTCAGGTGAGGGCAGTCCATTTCATGTTTCCCAAAATAATATTGATTTTAAAGGATCTTTTTCAACTGTTTCTGATATATTGGTCGGACCTAGTAAACAGTTTATGGAAGAAGGTAATTTTTATATTGTTCAAAATGATTTAACCCATTATCGAAAAGAACCTTTTAACGGATCAGAAACACAATTCTTATTGAGTATGAATGAATTAGTTGCTGTATCTCGTGTGGCAGGGAATAGATTATTAGGGCAAGTTGAAGTATTTTATGAAACTCATAAATCTGTGAATATTACAGGATGGGTTAATGCAAAGGATGTTATTTGGATTGGCGATATTAATCTTTATTTAAGCGGATATGGAGATGAGATTCAATGAGAATAACGTTGATTATTTCCATCATAAGTCATCTGCTATTTTCACAGGTATTATTAGATATTAATTCTATTCCAAGTGGTTCCACTGTGCGGTTAAACGGAGCATCTATTGGTGAAACGCCTATACTGGCTTTTAAAGTTACTCCCGGTAATTATACTCTACATATTTCATCAGGGGAATATGCTCCCGTGACGCATGAATTATTTGTGCAAGATGTAAAGAGAGTAAAAATTAAGTTTGTATTAAATCCATTATATAAAGTCAAATTTAGATCAAAAGATCAAGGTTTAACTTTTGAATTGAACGATGAACATAGTTGGGTGGACAATAGAATTAAATTAATTTTAGAATCCGGAAAACATACGTTGCGTGTTTATGAAAATGGACACTTGTTTGATGAACAAATAATTCAAGTTAATCGCAATATGGAATTTGTTTATTCCAGGCAGAAGCCGCAACAAAATGAAATATTAATCGAAGAAAATAATATAGATTAGTAACGGAATGCAGAAATTAGTATTCGTCATCATTTTTATATCAGTTTCATTTTCTTATGCAGATGAAATTATTGGTAGCCTTGCCATTCTGAATTTTCAAGAATCATCCGTTATTTCAAATGATAAATTCAAAGAGTATTCACGAGGAATTGATGACATTTCCAAAATGGATAATATTACCATTTTAGATTCTATTCAAATTGTTGAAGCACTTAATACGCTAGATTATACTAAAAATATTCATGAATTATTTAATTCTCCTGATGATGCTGGGAAATTAGGAAAATATCTTCATGTTGACTATTTGATGATGGGAAATGTGAATTTGGACAGCATTGGTTTTCATTTGTCAAGTAAAATAATTTCCAGTCGATCGTCTAGTGTTGTAAGTGTTATTGATGTTTATTTAGAAGATGTTTTTAGTTTAATATCTTTAGAATCACAAATTGCCATGTGGGAATTATTAGGTAAAAATACTCCCGGGTTTCTTAAACAGGAAAGAATAAATGCTTTACCTAAAAACGGTGAATTGATTGTTGAAGCTAAAACACCTTTAGGCGCAATGTGGCGATCTGCCGTATTGCCGGGATGGGGACAGTTTTATTCTGAAAAAAGAAATACCGGCATTGCTTTTCCTTCATTAGAAGGACTCTTGGCCAGTTTATTATTATACAATGTTTCTAAATACAATACGTCTGTTGAAAATATGAATAAATTTTCAAGTCTATATCATTCGAGTACAAATGAAGAAGATATTATTAATTATAGAAACGGGTCGAAAATGTATTGGAAACAGCATATTGATGCAAATAATGCAATGATATTACTGGCGAAAAGTGCCGGCGTGATTTGGGCAATAAATGCGATTCATGCCTATATGATTGCGCCCAGACCTAAAGCAAATCTTTATGGACCCGACCCACCTGATTCACCTTCAATAATTAAATCTGTTTCAGAATTTCTTTCTGAATGAAATCACAAAAATCGATATATTTATTTATATTTCTCACATTATTGATTAGTCAATCCTGTGAGACGTTTGAATTGGAATTAGACAATCCTATTGATACTATCGCCAATGAAGAGGCTGATGTTTTCCCGCCGGCATTAACCTTATATCCGCTAACAATTGAAGCATCTGTAAACGAACAATTTACGGTGAGTCTATTTATCGTAAAACCGGACACCACTCTGGCCGGAATTCATGCACGATTATATTACGATGTTTCAAATATGGTGCCGGATACGATTACTCCCGGAATATTATTTACTAACGATGGTGTGGTAACGCCTCTTTTTACTAATGATATTTCTGAAGGACAAATTGATATAAATGTATTTTATCTCGGAGATCAATTTTCTTATGTCGACCAAACGGGTCATGTCGCTGATATATATTTTTCAGCATTAACTGCCTCCACTTCAGATATAACTATAGATTCTACTGAATCTGAACTTGTGACTCCGGCAGATCAAGTGATTCCTTTAAAAGGTGTTCGCGGATCAACCGTTATCATTCAGTAAGTACAATGCGTAATACAGTTCTTTTATCAGCACTATTTTCATTCTTGTCTGGTCAGATTTTATTTGAAGAAGGATTTGATTCAGGTGCTCAACCGACCGGGTGGTCTTTTTCCGGTAATTGGGGTGTAGGATCTACTGGTTTTTCCGGTCACCAAATAGGAAATCCTTCTCCGGGCGCATACTTTTATTATAGTCCAGCTCAATCAAATTATTCTTTTCGTTTGACGACACCCAATATTTCCGTCGGATCAGAAGATCAGGTTAAAGTATTTTTTGATATGGAGCTGGATTTTTGGCAGGCAAATGCAAGTGCGAATGAAGGTTTAGCTATCGAGTATAGAATTGCCGGAAGTAATATCTGGCAAGAAGTTTTAAACTATCAGGTTTTACCCGGTGTAGATGCGGATTTTCCTTTGAGTACTCAAAGTTATTTAGCTGCTGTAAGTGATTCTATTCAATTAGGCTTTAGAGCATATGGGTTGAATAGTTATTATATTAATTCCTGGGATATTGATAATGTAAAAGTTGTCTTATTACCGCAATTGAATTCTGTAACAATTTCGTCTAATAATGCATTAAACAGCGGACAGGCCGGAACAGGTGATGTGGTTACAGTTACGTTTTCATCTAATAGTGCATTATCAGAAGCAACTGTTATTATTGGATCAACAGAAATTACGCCCACAGATTTAGGTGGAGGTTTACAATGGTCAGCATCCTACACTGTTCAAGAAACGGATCAAGAAGGTCCAATTTCTTTTGTTGTTATTTTTAAAGATCAATCTGGAATTGACGGAACTCCTGTTTCGTCAACAACTGACGGAAGTATCGTTATTGTAGATCGATCAGGTCCGGGTGATTTTACAGTTGGGGATGTTACTGTCACGGGCGGAGTTGTTCAGGGAGCCGTGTGGAACAGTACAAATGCTGCCTTGGAAATTGCAATCCCTCTACCTGCAGATTCAGCTGTAACAAGTTTTAATTATACTTCAGGCAATTCATTGAATTATGACGGAACAAATGATAATGTAACAATTCCATCGGCGATTGAATTAAGACCTCTTAATTCACTGACAGTTGAACTTTGGATAAAACCGGATTCTTATTCGGATTATGATGGTTTATTTCAACATGCGTTTGATCAAGGAGAAAGTAAATCTGGCTATGGTTTTGTATATTTTGGGTCAGGATGGCATTTCTTTATAGAGACAGGTGATTATACACAAAGTGAATATAATAATTATCCTGTTGTTTCTACGCAAGTAGGTGTGTGGACACATATTGCAGCTGTTTATGATGGATCAGAAGTAAAGTTGTATAAAGATGGTGTTTTGGCAAGTACAGCTGTTGTGACGGGAAATATTGATTATTCAAATATACCAACAAATTTAACGTTAGGATCATTTTCTCGGAACGGTACGGATACATATTTTGACGGAAGTATAGATGAATTGAGGATATGGAATGTGGCACGAACCGGTGCTCAATTGCAGGGCTATATGAATTCTTCATTCTCAGGAACTGAAACTGGATTAGTAGGGTATTGGAAATGCGATGAGGGTAGTGGAAATACTATTAATGATAATAGTTCCAATAGTAATAATGGTACAATGAATGGATCCTCGTGGAGTACAGGAGATTCTCCAATCGACTTTGTTGAAGCACAATATGATTATACAACATTGACTGGTGCTTATGTTCAATTAACCGGCAGTGTAAATGGAGCAGCTTACTCTGATATAGGACAATTAGATACAATTTCACTGGCCGATGTTACTTTGGGAACAAATCTTGCTATTGTTACCGAAAATGAGTTTGAATCATTGCCGGGGTTTGCAGATTCATTAACAGTAACATTAGGTGCAAAGATTTTAGATAATGCCGGAAATGTATCTACTGGAACACCAAGTACGACGACGATATTTTTAGAATATATTGCCACACCACCTTCCATCATTTCTATTTCCTCAAATAATGCTGTAACACATTATGCACGAACTGGAGATGCTGTGTATTTGGATTTTACCTCCGGTGAAGAAATTGTTTCATCAACTGTAGCAATGTCTGGTCAAAATGCTGTCGTAACCAATATTGCCGGGAATGCTTATCGAGCAACAGTGACATTGGATGGGAGTGAGACGGATGGAATTGTTACCTATTCGATTTCATATGTGGATACATACAACAATACGTATACAGATTCACCAAACACAACTGATGGGAGTAATGTCATCATTGATAATACGGCTCCAATTTTAAGTATGGTTGTAATACAATCCTTTAATATTTGGGATAGTGCTTGGGCAAAAGAAGGTGATACAATTCATTTATCTACTGGGGTATCCGAACCAATAAAAACTGCATCAGTATTGTTTGTAAACCAAACTGGCAATTTGTCTTTTTTAGATAGTGTTTCCTTTTTTGCAACTTATGATATGACTATTACTGATCCGGAAGGAATTATTACTTTTGAAATATCTTTTTCAGATTCAGCGGGGAATGATGGAGTCGTAGTGAGTTCAACGACAGATGGCAGTTCTGTAATATACGACATTACTCCACCTATTGATTTTACTGTAGGAGAAGTCATTGCCACAGGTGAAATCGTCGTAAGTGATTATTGGAATTCAAATAATACGGGATTGGATCTAACGATTCCTATTCCGGACGATGCTTCTATGTATAATGGCAGAGCACAAGTATGGACGAAAATTGGATCGAATGATTATGAAACGCTAGGATCTGCTGCCTTTACTTACTCAACTGAATTTGGTTTAACTAAAACAATGTCATTTACGTCTGCACAGGTTGAAGCAATTACGGGATTTGATGAAGGTGAAAGAATCTCTTTTAAGGCTGTTCTAGCAGATCGTCCGGGGAATGAAACGGAAGGGAGTGAAAGTGCAAATATTTTATTGATTGATCAAATTTCACCAACTATAAATCCAGTTTCTATTTATTCTAGTAATTTGAATAATGCTATGGCTATTCCAGGTGATACAGTCTTTATATCATTTACAGCTACAGAAGCTATAGACTCTGTTTATTCAACTATCAGTACATTCAATTTTGAAGGAAGCAGTTCAAACAACTTAGATTATAAAGTGTGGGATATAGTTACAGAAGATTATTCCAGTGGTAATGTTCCATTTACAATCATTGCAGGAGATACTGCTAGAAACATGACAAGTGAAATCACATCTACATCTGACGGAAGTGTTGTAGTCATAGATAAAACTGCGCCCTTGTTAAGTTCTGTCCTAACCATTTCTAATAATTTAAATACAGCTTATGCTAAAGAATCAGATACAGTTTGGGTTTATTTTACAGCAGATGAATCCATCCAAAATCCGACTGTTTTTATTTTAAACAAAGCTGCCACTGTAACGAATTCAGGTGATGATTTAAGCTTTTCCTCATTTATCGTTACAAGTTCTACAGATGATGAAGGAATCATACCTTTTTCCATTGATTTTTCAGATATGTCCGGAAATCAGGGAACGTCGGTAAATTCATCAACCGATAATTCGACGGTAACATATGACAGAACACTGCCAGTAGCATTTCAATTGGGAATTGTAAATCCATCGGGTGGTTTATTAGCAAGTAATTTTTGGAATAGTTCGAATACTTTATTAAAGGTAATGATACCATTGGATAATGATGAATCTCTTGTGGGCGGTTCTTATCAAATCTATACCGTTTTTGATGGTGGAGTTGGTGAACCTCTCGGAGGTAGTACGGAAATAACATCCGTAAATATAGAAACATCATCAACATTTTCGGCCGATCAATTTGAATCATTAGCTGGATTTGTTGAAAACGGTAATGCTGAATTTTATGCAATTTTAACAGATATAGCAGGAAATTCAACAACGGGGTCTAATAGTGGAAATATTATTCATATAGATCAAACTCAACCGATATTAAATCCAATTACGATTTTTTCCAGTAATGCAGATTCAACAATTTCAATTCCCGGAGATACTGTTTTTATTTCATGCAGTACAACAGAAATGATTGACACTCTTTCTTCAACCATTGGAACATTTGCTGTTAATATTTTTGAGTCCGACAATGCAGATCTGTCTTTTTGGAGAATAATGACAGGACAAGAACCGGAAGGTCTTGTTGAGTTTACTTTAGTTGCGGGAGATACGGCCAGAAATTTAACGGCGGAAATCACCCAAACAACAGATGGCAGCTTTGTAAATAATAGTACAGCTGGTCCTGAAATTGAATCTGTTTTAATTAGATCAAACAATAACTATGGTGATACATTAGCAAAAATTGGAGATACAATTACAGTAACTATTTCATCAAATATGCCCATACTTTTTAATAATTCATATATAAACAATAAAATTGCAACTATATCAGATTTGGGTGAAAATCAGTATACAATGTTAATAATTACTCAAGAAGGAGATTCCGAAGGATTAATAAATTTTAACATCGACTATACAGATTTTAATAATAATGAATATGATAATTTAATTTCTGTGACGGATGCAAGTTATGTACGTTATGACGGTACTGTCCCAACTTCAATTTACTGCTCCATTGCATCGAATAATGAAGATACAACATTGGCTATAGTAAGCGATGTAATGATCTTGGATTTTCATTTATCAGAAACATGTCAAAATATTTCAGCTACCATTTTAAATCAGCTGGCAGATATAGACTCATTGGGAAATAATGTATATCGTGCTCAATATATTCTGGTCGAGAATGAAACTGAAGGGCTTGTCTCTTTCTCTATACTTTTTGAAGATAATGTGGGAAATACGGGTAACACAACCGAAACAACAAATAATACCGGTGTAATATATGATCTCAGTCCGCCGGCTGATTTCACAGTTGGAATTGTCGTTGCAGATGGCGGCGATGTGTATGAAGGATATTGGAATAGTACTAATCAAAATGTATTAGTTACAGTACCGATTGATTTGGATTCCAGTTTGGTGCAGGGGAAAATCATTGTGTATGTCAGTCTTGATAATGGAGATTATGAACAGATTGGAGGTCAAACTACGCTGAATGAAGAGAACGTAAACACGATGCTTCAATTGTCATTTACCGAAGAAGAATTTATGGCATTGGATGGGTTTGTTGAAGAAAGCACAGCTCAATTTATCGCTATCATTTCTGATATAGCCGGGAATTCTAAAATGGGAACGGTTAGTAATGATACACTATTAATTGATGAGACAATTCCGGTATTAACGAGTGTAGAAATAACGTCTGATAATAATTCAAATAATTATGCAACGTTAAATGACCAAATATATGTGAATATAACTTTTGATGAAGTGTTTCGAAGTGTTTATATGCTTATCAATAATGACAGTGTAGAAGTTATTGATGAAGCAGGCAATTGGTATGGTAATTTCAATGTAAACACTAATGATCCGGAAGGAATCGTTGTTTTTGAAATAGGAATTGTTGATTCTGCTGGAAACTCAAGCGATATTTATACTGAAACGACGAATGCAAGCCAAGTCATTATTGATTATACAAAACCGGAAGTCAATGCACTTATTGAGGGGGATGTTGATGAAGATTTAGATTATTTAAATGATAATTCGTCATTATGGCTGAAGTGGGATGGATCAGATGCTATATCCGGAATTCAAAATCACTTCTATGGTATTGGTACGTCCGCCGGCAATGATGACTTTTTTAATTGGACTGAAATGAATGCTGACACTCAAGTATTCATTGAAAATCTAACATTAGATGAAAACGTTCTTTATCTAGGGAATGTGTTTGCTGTTGATTCCGCCGGGAATATTTCTGATACATTATCCGGCGATGGTTTTCTCGTTGATCTCACTCAACCGGAAGCAGGAAATGTTTACGATGGCTTCGATTTAGAGAATGAACTCGATTGGGCATTGGATTCTACATTTTTAGACATTAGATGGAGTGATTTTAGCGATAATATTGGCATAGATTATTTTAATGTTTGCATTGGAACTTCTCCCGGCGGACAAGAAGTAAGCGATTGGAAAACGGTAAGTGCCGAAATAGATTCCTTCCAGTTTATAAATTTGTCTTTACAGAATCAGATTAGCTATTATACGAGTGTAAGAGCAATAGATTTTGCTGGGAATGAATCAGATATATCTACAGCGGATGGAATCGTATACGACAATGAGCCGATTTCAATCGTGAATATTAATCCGGAATTATCTGAGTATATCGGTGTATTTGAACCTGAAGAAATAACTATTTATTTTAATAAAGATGTGGTGAGTTATAATGTTAACATTATTTCAGAATATTCAGATACATTAACATTCAGTGATTCATATTCAGACAGTGTTCTAACTATTACATTGGATTCGACATTGTTTACTTCAGATGCGTTACGAATTGAGTTAACTGATTTAATATCATTAAATGAATTAACAACGAATGATACATTCGTATTATACAGCACATTTTGGGGGGATTTAAATGAAGATTATTTTCTGGATGTTTTGGATGTTGTAGAATTTAATACGACTTGGCCAAATATAGATTTAGCTCCAATGGTTGGTGATGTCCCGTATATGAAGCCTAATTTAGATGGTATATCAAATTTAAGAGATATGGCTATATTTGCACAAATGTGGACATGGAATTATAAACTGAATGCAAAAATCCCTGCATTTTCAACTTTAAAAAATATACAGTTAAAGAGTGAAATTGTAGATCAGAATTTGGTTATACACATTGGAGAAAACATTACAGCGGGAGAAATCGTTTTCGATTATTCAAATTCTTCTTCAAATATAAAATTATCAGCTCAATCTACCACTAACCGAATGGTATTAAGTGTATTTGATACCTTAACGCAAATACAGTTTGTTTCATTTGCGAACCTCAATAATATACCGGATTCAACATTTCAATTTCAAATATCATCTTCAAATAGAAATTTGGTTTCAGTTTTAGCTTCTGTTCGGTTTTTTGATAATAATGGATTGGAAGTTATAACCGGTAAATATGAATTTGATATTCTGCCAATTCCCCAAGTGTTTAAAGTGTATCCCAATTTTCCGAACCCATTTAACATGAGAACCTCCATTCAGTTCGATATCCCGATTAAGACGAAGTTGAATGTTGTGATTTATGATTTGAGTGGACGAGAAGTGAAAACATTATTAAACAAAGAAATTAATGCTGGTTATCATGATATAAAATGGGATGGATTAGATAATAACGGAAAGGTGGTTGCTACCGGATTATACTTTGCGCGTTTTGAATCAAGTACATTTCAGAAAGCGCAAAAAATGATATTACTTAAATAATTTCAGTTGATACCATTGCAGCAGCCATGGATACAACCTAATTTTACTCCCCCAAAATACACATTTAATTTTCATAACAAGAGGACATGATGGCTCATTTATCAAAACTTAATCATACAACTGACCTGTTAAATAGTATCAAATCGGATGCAATTTCCATCGGAATATATGAAAATGGATCCATGACAAAAAATGGCAATGCCGTCGATGCATTAATAGGTAATCAGATTATTAAAGCACATGATCGTGGCGACATAAAAGGTAAGCATTGCGAAACAACAATTTTCTATTCTGAAGACGGTCCCGTTATTGTTATTGGACTTGGAAAAGCGAATGAATTTAAAACAGAATGTCTTCGCAAAGTGGGCGGTACATTGGCCAAAAAGGCAATAGCAAAAAAATATAATCACGTTTCATGTGAGAATTATGGTGGAAAAGCGACGGCAGAATTTGGTCAGGCTTTAGCAGAAGGTTTGATTATGGGCAGTTATCAGTTCAACGATTATTTAACTAAAAAGAAGGATGAGTTGTTTGAACTGGATAAAGTGACTGTTTCCGGCGGATCGAAGGTTGGGTTGAGTAAAGGTTCATTTATAGCGAATGGTGTCTGTTTTGCCCGTGATTTGGGCAATCATCCGGGAAATGTAAGCACTCCCACGCGTTTAGCTGAAGATGCGAAGAAGATCGGACGTAGAGGCAAAATGAAGGTAACGGTCTTTGATCGTGAAAAATTTACAGAATTAGGTATGGGTGCTTTAGCCGGTGTGGCCGCCGGATCCGATGAACCGCCAAAATTCATCCTTATGGAATATTGGGGTACAAAAAAATCTGTAAAACCAAAAGTGCTGGTGGGAAAAGGATTGACGTTTGACTCCGGGGGAATTTCGATCAAGCCCGCTGCAAAAATGGATGAAATGAAATTTGATATGTGTGGGGCAGCCGTAGTGTTGGGCTGTATGCATGTAATTGCTGCATTAAAGCCCAAAATCAATGTTGTAGCGGCTATTGCTTCAACAGAAAATATGAGCGGTGCAAAAGCCTATAAACCGGGCGATATTCTTACGGCGTACAATGGAAAAACAATTGAAGTCTTAAATACGGATGCGGAAGGTCGTTTGATTTTGGCAGATGCTTTGAGTTATGTGAGTAAACATTACGATCCTGCATTTATTTTCGATTTTGCCACCCTGACCGGAGCTGTACTTGTTGCATTGGGACATGTAGCTACGGGCATTATGGGTACCGATGAAAAACTTGTTGAGCGTGTGAAAAAGTCTTCAAGGAAAACAGGTGAAAAAGTGTGGGAATTTCCTTTGTGGGAAGAATACTGCGAACAAGTTCAATCCAAGATTGCAGATGTGAAAAATATAGGCGCTCCCATGCAGGCCGGATCTATTGCCGGTGGTGCATTCCTTAAGGAATTTGTAGGTGAAGATATTCCATGGTGTCATTTTGATATTGCCGGAACTGCTTGGGGTGAAAAAGAAAAACCCTACGGTCCGAAATCCGGTGCTACAGGGAATACTGTTAGACTTGTACTGGATGTACTTGGTCTTTAACGGTTGTGGATATTTTGAAATTTTCTCATAATTAAGACTCAATCAATTAACATAGTTTATTAGTTTTCACCATGACAATAACCACTGGAATTTTATTATTACTTCTCGGCATTGCAATCGGTGTAATCGTTTTATTGCTGTTGAAAAAGGATACGAGTCAAGATCAACAGCAAATTAAGGATGCATTTGGTAATCTATCCAAAGAAGCATTAGACCAGAATATCGAAACTTTCATGAAAATTGCCGAGAGCAAATTTGGTGATCTCATGAAAAGCAGCGACGCCCAACTGGATGAAAAGAAAAAACTTATTGATTCCAGTTTAGTTGAAATGAAGAAACAACTGGAGGGGCTGAAAAAACAAACCACAGAACTCACCGGTCAAATGGAAGCGTCTAAAATTGGCATTTCTGAATTATCAGATACAACTACTCAATTACGCCAAATATTATCCAGTTCCCAAGCACGAGGTCAATGGGGCGAGCGGATGGTGGAAGATATCCTGGCATTTATCGGCCTTACTGAAGGCATCAACTACGAAAAGCAATCCCAGGAAGGATCAGATCGTCCGGACTTTAAATTCAAACTCCCAGATGGAAAACACATTAATATGGATGTGAAATTTCCATTGAGTCATTATGAAAAATATATTTCATCAGAAAATGAAGCAGAACAAGAATCCGAGAAAAAAGCATTTTTAAAAGATGTGCGCAACCATATAAAAGAAATTTCCGGACGTTCTTACATAGACCCCAATGCCGGAACGGTGGATTATGTTATTATGTTTATTCCCAATGAAAGTATTTACTCCTTTTTAAACAAAGAAGACCATAATTTGATTGATTTTTCATTGAGCAAAAAAATACTATTGTGTTCTCCGGTTACATTATATGCGATTTTGTCGCTAATTCGTCAGGCTGTGTCCAATTTTCATATGGAAGAAAAAGCGGGCGAAGTACAAAAACTGGTCATAACATTCCGTGAACAATGGGATAAATTCATTGATAAGCTAGAGGCATTAGGAAAAACATTGGGAACGGTGTCTAATCACTATGAAGATCTTGCCGGGACTCGCAGAAGAGCATTAGAAAAACCCATGGATAAAATCACTGAATTGCAGATGGGGCAGAGTGAAGATATAAAACAAATTGAGGATGATGAATGAGAGTGTTGATTGGTAACGGGTTATTGGTAGCATGTATGTTGATTTTTTGGAATTGCGTAGGACCGGAAGATCCAATCGATGGGTTACTAGAGGACTTACCGGCTGTAGTAAATACAGTCGATGCATTTACATTTAATTTAAAAGGTAATAATTATTCTTTTGAGGAAGAGTATACGTTATCTATGAAACCGGATTCCAATTCTGTATTAACCACATCATTAATAGTTACCAATTGGTCTGGGAATGACACATCGCGAATTTTTATGTTGAATTCTGGAGATACAACATATTCTTGGTTTCAGATTACTGGAAATTTGACCTATTCGTCTATAGATTCATTAACAGCTGATGCAAAATATTATCCCACTAAATTGTTGTTCGAAGGAATAGACTTTTCAGGGATAATGCAATTTTTGTTATTCAAGAAATAAGTGTAGAACCAGTTACCCCGCCTATCCACCAGCTGGCGGAGCGGGCAGGCACTCACTAGTTACCACTCACTACTCACCAACCTCCCATGCAGGACAAATGAGGTGCTTGTAATCGCACCAATCGCAATGTCTGCCCGTTTTAGCTTCAAATTCTTTCTTTCGTATTCCTGAAGCAACTTCGTTTATTATTTCTTCTGTTTTTTCCAATTCTTCATGCGTGAATGAATGAGCTCTGATTGGTTTTTCTTCATCACGAAGAAATAATAATGATGCACTGGCCGGCAGTCCGCCAAATTCTTCTGATTCGGATTGAGATAAGAACATGCTGTAAATGGCTAACTGCAGATTCGATTTTGCCGGAGATGACGTTTTACTTGTTTTGTAATCAACAATTTGAACACCATTTTCGTTTTTGTCAATTCTGTCAATGGCGCCATTTATTGTAATATCATCTAACTCGAAAGAAAATCGTTCTTCCCGAGCAATGACATTTGGTGGATTGTTCTGGATCGAATTGGCATAGCGAGCCAACATTTCTTGTCCTTGTTCATAGAATTTTTCTTCACGAACAGTATAATCAAATTCACCTTTTTTCCATTCTATCTCTAATAATTTTAAAATGCGTTCTTCAGATAATTCTTTTTCCGGTTCGTGAAATTGCTGCAGGACGCTGTGGATGATTGTACCGAATAGCAATTGCGGTTTACTCGCCGTCAGGGGGATGCCGTCAATTCGCCCAAATCTGAATTTTAATGGGCATTGTTCAAACGTTTCAATTGCGCTGGCAGACAAATATAATTTTTCATTAACCGGTGGTTCAAAATCCTGTTCTAATTCCAAAGTCAAATCTGTTTCCCAATCACTGGATTCCAAATTTACCGCTTCGCCATTTTCAGATTGCTTTATTACTTCCAATGCGCTGGTAAGGTCACGGACATGCTCAAATTGATCATTCGCCAATGCTTTTTGGATTTTCTGTTCATATTTGATTCGTAAGTCTGAATAAGATTGTTTTTCTTTGATGTCGTCTTTCATGACGGTTTTCTCCATAATGTTTTGGGGTAATTCCTTAATAAACTTGGATGTGGCTTTGGGTGGCGCCAGTATGTATAATTTTTCCTGTGCTCGAGTGACAGCTACGTAAAATAATCTACGCTCTTCTTCATAATGATGGTCTTTGGGAGTATTGGTTGCAGATTGTTCATAGGCCAGCCATTCGTCCGGCGGCCGCGATATCATTATATTTGATCGAAAATTCAATGGGAAACTCCCAGAACGTTGGAAGGGCAAAAATACGATGGGAAATTCACCACCTTTAACGCTGTGAACGGTAGATACACGAATTCCGTTTAATTTTTTGTATTCACTGGGAACGATAGTTTGCAATCCGCCTGAAACCATGATTGCTTCGATATAAAGATTAAACGCTGCCAAACCATGATCTTCGGGATTTCGCTGTGAAAAGCTTTGTGCCCGTTTAAGGAAATCTCCCACATTCAGCATGGCAAGTCGATCATCCAGTGAATAATGTGTTGAATGTTTTCGTAATAATTGAGTTTTTTCACAGATTTTCCAAACCATTTCACCTGCAGATCGTTTTTGAAGTACTTGCTGAAATGCTACTATTTGGTCAATCAATGAAACGATTGCAGGAAATTCAGCAAGAATACGATCATCTTCTTTAATCAGTTGAAGGCGTGGTGTTTCATTTCTGCGCTTCCATATATTAAATATTAAGTGTGCAGTTTCTTCATTAGCATTATTCTTAATAAGTCGAAAAAGGGCATGGTCTTGATACTTTCCTCCCGCAACAACTTGACACCAAGCATTAAGATCCAAAAGGGCGGGAATACTGAAATAGGAAGGAATTCGTGCTTGAACAGGAATTCTTGATTTTAATAATGATTCTGCAACAGTGTTTGCTTGTCCATGTGTTCTGCACAAAACAGCGATTGAATGAAAATCATTACCCTTATCTATCAATTCAGATATTTCGTTTGCTAAATAAACTAACTGATCAGCTTTTTCTCCCCAGAAAATTTTTGGTAATAAACCATAAGATCCATTTTTAGCAAAAAGACTCGTTTCTGTTCGTTCAGTATTGTGCTTGATGGATTCATTTGCAATATCCAAAATAGGTTGAGTAGAACGAAAATTTTCCTCCAACGTAATTGGCTCTCCACCGAATCTATTTTTAAATGCTGATATATTATAAGAATTGGCACCGCGAAAACTGTAGATGACTTGATCTTCATCTCCCACAACAGTGATGTGACGATGTTCTTTAGCTATAAGTCCGATAATTTCATTCAATGCAAAATTATTATCTTGAAATTCATCAACAATAATATGCTGAAATTGAGCTTGAACATTTCTTAATACAGTTGAGTTATCCTTCAATAGATCATATGCCAGAAGTATCATATCGCTATAATCAACCACATTCATTTCTCGTTTCCACTTTTGGAATGTGGGAAAAATCCGTTTTAAATCATCAATCTGGGCAACAGTTTCAGGTTTAAATGTTTCATCGTCAGTTTTAGGAGTTGGTTTATCTGCAACATTCACCAATTCATCTCTCGAACGATTAAAAAAAGGAATAAAACTATCTATAACAGCTTTTGCCGGATTGAGTGGAAATTCATCTGACTGAAAAGGACCTAATTCATCAAAGCGTTCCAAGAGCATATGTATCGCTTCACTTTCTTCGAAAAGTTGGGGAAGTTGATCTGAACCGTAATCTCGTAATAATTGATAACAAAATGAATGGAAGGTGCAGACGGTCATGCCATGGGCTGATTTACCTACTTTTTTTAATATACGTTCTTTGAGCTCTCGCGCCGCTTTTTCAGTATATGTTATTGTTAAAATATTAGCTGGGTTAACTTGATAATATTTAATGAGATATACGATACGGTGCTCAAGGGTAAACGTTTTGCCCGTTCCGGCGCCGGCAAGTATCATCAGCGGTGCAGGTGGATGCTCAATTGCTTTGCGCTGTTGCTTGTTGGGAGTAATATCTGACATAGTCGAAATTAACGAATGCAAGAAGTATGTTTCTTTCAATAATTTTGTGTTTTATATAATTTCTTCAATAAAGATACTCTTCTCTAAATCCATCTGCAAATAGATGTATAATTCAAATCATTTTGAATAATCTTGGAAAAGTTTTCCATTTAGACTGAATCCAAATCAAAAACATTTACCCCGTCATTTATGGCGGGGTTACTCTTATCAACACTAAAAAGGGATTTATCCCAACACGATAATATATGAATAAAGATATCTACAAGATTTTAGGCTAAAGCCCAATATTTTTATGTGTTGCCTCACCCCGCCATAAATGACGGGGTAATTGAAGTATGTAAAAATATGTTTCTGAAAGATTTTACAAAAATCCAAACAAACTGTTTTATTCTTTAAAATAAGTAAAATATTTTTTAACCTTTCCGGTGACTATCGTGTCTTACGGTGTAAATGAATGAAATCAGACCATGAACTCATACGACTATTTCAAAAAGGAGACCAGTCAGCCTTTGACGAATTGGTTAAACGTCACTTGGACTCGGTTTACAGATTTTTTGTTCGTATCACAATTGATGAAATGGAAGCAGAAGATTTATCACAATCTGTTTTCATTAAATTATTTAAAAGCCTTAAAATTTTTCGTTTTAAAGCAGAATTTACTACCTATTTATACAGGGCAAAAATCAATACAGCTAATTCCTATCTTACACGAAATAAATGGCGTAATTTTCTACACCTTGATCAAGTGCCAGAACAATCGTTTTCACATGAAGAACCACGTATTAGTAAATCAGACATCTGGGCTCATGTTGCTAAATTACCGGGAAAACAACGGAATGTGGTTATGATGCGTTTGAATCAGCAGTTACCTTTTAAGGAAATTGGATTAATATTAGATATGTCCGAAGGAACAGCAAAAGTGAATTATCACCATGGAATTAATAAATTACGTGGATGGCTGAAAGAAATTTATGAAATTTGAAGACCGATTACAAAATGCTTTAAAAACTGAAGTTTCTACAATCGATGAAGGAAAATTCATCGGCAGGATGCATGCTGCACAACACCAATTAGATTTGAAAAGAACACGCTTTCAAAGCAGCATGATAACTGCTGCATTCCTTTTGATATTCGGATGGGCGTCATATTCACAATTAAACGATACAATATTTAATACTCAATTTGTTGAATATTATAGTTATGAAGATAATTATGAATATTTTAGTGAAATTGATTCGAGTGATTATGATATGTATATTGCAGACATGGCTCTATATTTATTGGATGATGATGATGTGTGGGCTATACTAGAATTTTTTGAAGAAGAAGAATATGAATATGCATTTAATGAAAAGGAGATAAAGTTATGAAGAAATTATTCATAGCTTATATTTTGTTAATTCCAATGATGATGATAGCCCAGCCCCCACGTGGTGATTGGGATAAAAGTGATAGAAAAAACATGAAAACAATGAATATTTGGAAATTAACAGAAGAACTTGAGCTATCAGAAGAACAAGCAGAAAAATTCTTTCCTAAATTTCGAGCTCAACAGGAAAAAATGGAAAAGCTTCGAGAAGAAGGTAAAGAATCGCTTAAACCCATTTTTGAATCGTTAAAAGAGAGTAAAGATATTTCAGAAAGTGTTCTGAATGATGCATTAATGACGTTTGAAAGATTGGAACAACAAAAAATAAATGATAAAATTGCATTTATCAAAAGTTTAGATGGAACGTTAACAAATACTCAAAGAGCTAAACTAATGATCGCACCTCATAAAATGCGTCGTGAGGCAAAAGATAATATTAAAAAACATAAAAAATCACGAAACCGACGTCACAAAAGAGATCGTTGGTAATAATATAATAAAGGAAAAATAAAATGAAGAAATATATACCCATTTTAACAGCAGTCAGCTTGATATGGATGTCGTGTGCTGATATTCACGATCAAGAAAAAGATGAAATTTCACAACTAATGAAGTTATTGGAAAATGATGTAATACTAAACACGGATATACTCAACACAGAAGGTGCCATGGATGAAGAATATTCCGATGGATTAGATATTGATGGCGGAATGAAAACCATGGCAGATACGCTCTGGCCTCATTCCGGATATAGACTCCGTTTTGGCAGGCACATTACCGACCGTGAAAGAACTTTCACTTTTGACGTTCAGGATGATACAGCTTACGCAGAAATGCACCGCTCCATGAGTGGCAACTTTTATGTGATTGCGTTCGATTCTAACCATACAATGGTGGACTCATTCGTAAAGGCATTTTCTGAAGAATTTGAAAGACGAATACGTTTTGTTCGCACAGACAGCAGCAGTAACCGCCCTTGGAGAATTGAAGGAATAACAATTGGTTATGGAGGTGCTGGCAATAAAGTAAGAATTACTGGTTTGTCCTTTTATACTCTTAACGGAACGGATGCACTCTTTAATTATACAGCCGATAATGCAAGTGAAGTATTCATTCCCAGGAATGATCTTCCCGCTTTTAATCCCGGCGATACACTGCGCATTGAACTAACAGTAGAAAATGATGATCCTGTTTTCGACATGGGTAATATAGATAGTGGAGAAAGAGTTGCTATGCATTATGGTAGGGGACGTGGAGAACGGGCTCGCAGGCGCTTGAATGACGCCGGTGTATTTGGTGATGTTAATGCTGATGATAATGTTTTTACAAAATTATGGCGGGCTCATACTATTCGTCCGAATCATCAAAGGCGAGTTTTCAATATGCACTATGATTTAATTGATAATGCCACATTGTTCATAAGTGATGGGGGATATAATACGGCTGTGTGGTCACTGCCATATCGAATAATTAGACCGTAAAGTTTCATTTATAGCGTATAAAAAATGCCTCAACAATTTTTTGTTGGGGCATTTTTGTTTTATAAAGTAGCATAAAAGGCGATTAATTTCTAATCATATGGAAATGCAAAAAATATACAACTTCAGTGCGGGGCCGGCAGTATTGGCGGAAGACGTCCTAAAACAGGCAGCCGAGGCAGCTGTGAATTATGATGGACATGGCATGAGTATTCTGGAAATGAGTCATCGGTCTGCTCCCATTGTGGATATGGTTACAGAAACACGTCAACTGATTCGCCAATTGTTGAATGTTCCTGAAAATTACAAAATCTTATTTTTACAGGGCGGAGCCAGTCTTCAGTTTTCCATGATTCCCATGAATATACTCAAAGATGGAGAAACTGTTGATTATACGGAAACAGGTGTTTGGTCCGTAAAAGCTATAAAAGAAGCCCAGCGTTATGGAAATGTAAATGTGGTAAGCTCTTCTAGAGAATCAGTTTATAATCATATTCAAAAAGACTTTAAACAAAGTACTGATCAAGTCTATCTGCACGTAACGTCCAATAATACGATTTATGGTACTCAATGGCAAAAATTCCCTGAAGCCAATGGATTTTTGGTAGGGGATATGAGTTCGGATATTTTCAGTCGCCCAATAGATGTAAGCCAGTTTGGAGTGATTTATGCCGGTGCCCAAAAGAACATGGGACCTGCCGGAGTGACCATGGTCATTATTCGGGATAACCTTATTGGAAGATCCGGACGTGACCTCCCCGCCATGCTGGATTTTGCTATTCACGCTGACAAAGATTCCATGTTTAATACACCGCCTGTATTTGCAATTTACGTTGTTAACAGAACATTGCACTGGCTGAAGGCATTGGGCGGAGTAGAATCAATGCATGTGCAAAATAAGTCCAAGGCAAAATTCCTTTATGATGAAATAGAACGCAATCCTCTTTTTACAAGTCCCATTTTAGTGGAAGATCGTTCCTTAATGAATGTACCGTTTATTTTTGCCAATGGAGGAGATGAACCACACTTCTTAAATTATTGCACTGAACGTGGTTTATTGACTCTAAAAGGTCACCGATCTGTAGGTGGTTTTAGAGCGTCTATTTATAATGCCATGCCAAAAGAAGGTGTGGAAGCATTGGTTGATGCAATGCAGAATTATACATGAGGAAATTTTATCTTTTTTATTTAATGACTCGTTTATCTGCCCAAGGTTCTGTCATGCTTGTGGGGGGAAATGCCGAAAGTTACGGTGGCTGGTCAGATGATCCTTACGGCTGGTTTGTACAACAGGCAGATTCAGGTAAAATTGTAAATATAGATGTGTCTGAAGCCAGTGATTGGTATCCGGCATATTTTATTAATCTGGGTGCAGATTCATCCAGTCATGAATTACAAATTCCCAACATATTTTCGGCAAATAGTCAAAATGTATATCATGATCTAGTTACAGCTGATGGTATCTTTATTGAGGGAGGTGACCAATGGGATTATGTACAGACATGGAAAGGAACATTGGTTGATTCTGCTATTCATGTGGTGTTCAATAATGGCGGAGTCATTGGCGGTACGAGCGCCGGATTGGCCATTTTAGGAGGAATCGTGTTTGATGCGGAGAATGGATCATTAACATCGGATCAAGCCATAGCAAATCCGTATCATCCCCGGATTTCATTTACAGACGATTTTTTAGATATACTTTCAGGCGTTCTCACAGATTCCCATTTCAATGACCGTGGACGACTGGGGAGATTGGTTACGATGGTTGCCAGGAGAGCCCAAGATCATGGCGAAGATATTTTAGGATTGGGGATGGGAATCAAAACTGCATTTTGCATAGATCAAGACAGGATCGGCACCGTTTATGGTAAAATGATTACAGTCATTCACCAAACTGATGATACAGAATTATACTGCGTGCCGGCTGAACCGCTGCGATTTACGCACTTGAAATTTCATCAGCTGCTTCATGGCGCAGTGTATGATATTGATAATCGAGTTTTAGTAGACCCCGGTGAGAATATGTCTTATTATGAAATGCCCTACGAATATCTTAATAATTATTCTGATTTAACGATTAACGGATCAAATCAAAGCAGTGAGAATTATGGTGAAATTATTGTTACAGGAATTACAGGAGATTCGGACAATTGGTGGTATGGCGGGTTAGGTACAACCGTAGGTGATACGAGTGTGCCGGATGTGGTTATTATTCCAAAAATGTGGACTGATTATTATTATTTCCCGAACCGTATTATCGGCGGACTGTACGGGATTGTTTCTGATCCTCCTAAATTTGCTTTTTATTTAGATGATAATTGTTCAGTCTCAATTAATGAAAATGGCTTAATGACAGTATCAAATTATGCACATATTTTGGATGCATTCCCTGATGGATACGCAGGTTATCTTAATAGTGTGTTACCCGGAATTTCCGATGCCACTTTGCATTATTTTACAGAAAGTGATACGTTTGATTTATCTACATATTATATTGTAGAATCAATTGACGATGAATTAATCAATTCAAACTATTTTGCAATACAATCCCTTTATCCCAATCCGTTTAATCCCCAGACGACTTTGCACTATTCACTAACGAAGCAGGGCATTGTAAAAGTAAATGTTTTTAACATTAGAGGTGAAAGTGTAGATGAAGTTGTGAACGAATTTCATGCTCCCGGTGAATATTCAATTACGTGGTCAGGAGAAAAAGTTTCTACGGGTATTTACTATTTTAAAATGAAATTTGAGAATGAAATAAAAGTTGTAAAAGGAGTTTTGATCAAATAGAAAATCATCATGAAATATTATTCTTTAAATATATTAATATTTTTGCTTTTTAATGCATTCGTAATTAGTCAAAATATTGATCCAAATATCGAATTTGATGAGAAAGTATCTTCGATATCTGCTGTCGAGTGGTTGAAATCAGATAATATAGATATTCATGAAATGATTTTCAACTATCAGCCGCAAATTGAATATGCCCTTGTTTGGCGAGTGCGAGCTGTCCGTACATATTCAGCATTAAGTGAAAAATCTGTATTAAAGGCATCGGATATCAATTACTTGAATTATGCCGCCAACAGGTATAAAGACTTACGGGAAACGTTGCTTGAAGGCATCGTTCGATTTGCTCCATTAACCAATGAAAATGTTGAACTAATCATCAATGATTCTAGTCCCTCGATTTTCCATCAAAAGAAAAAAGTAAGGCAATTGTTTGGCGGAAAATCAAAAGAAATTATCCAAATCAATCCCAATGATGAATCGGGACAGTCAGTAATAAAAAAAGTAAAACTGGGCTTAACATTTGCATTATTATTATATGATAATTATCTCGTGGCTGTAGCACCGTTTGAAGAACACAATAAGCTGCGTTATATAATCAATGAATCCGGAATTGACCCGGAAGTTGAAGGTTATTTGCGTGTTGTTTCTGAAAGCTATACGGACAGGAAAAAAATGCAGCGCTTGATTAAAGCAATCGAATTCATTTCCAAAATCGAACAGTGGGAGAGTGATCATCCAAAATCTGATTTGGTGCAGAGCGATCCCGATAACCAGTATTTGAATATGATGATCTACGGCAGTCCGTCTTATGCAGAAATTAGAAAGAACAGTTCGCTGGAAACCAAATCAATGTTTTCAATAAACAGAATAAATATTTTTAAAAATAAAATTGAGGACAATATTCGTTTAATCAGCAGTGATGCTACCAATCAAGTGAGTAAAATGTTTGGTAATGCAGCCGGTATCATTGTTGCCCGGAGAGGTAAGTTGGATGAATTACCAAAAGAAAAGCAATCTGAAATTATTGCAAATCTGCAACCGTTGGATATTTTACTGGAAAAAGCACCTTTTCGTTTAACAGATTATTTAATTCCCGGATATTGGTCACATGTGGCACTTTGGTCAGGTACGGAGGAAGAATTGAGTAAATTAGGTGTTTGGGATGAACTTCCTGCTATTTATAATGAAGCAAAAGAAACGTATCATTATTCGGGACCAGATTTTCAGGATGCGATTCGAAATGGACATATGGTGATCGAAGCACTGCGGCCGGGAGTTCAGATTAATACACTGCAGCATTTTTTAAATATTGATGACCTTGGCGTTATTCGATATAATGAATTAACCCTAGAAAATAAACGATCATATTTATTAAATGCTTTTTCACAAATCGGCAAAAGCTATGATTTCAACTTTGATGTGGAATCCAAAAATGAGATTGTATGTTCGGAACTCATTTACGTTTCATTTGATGATCTGGATTGGAATACTACAAAAACGGTAGGGCGTTATACAATTTCTCCGGATAACGTAGCTCAAAATCTAGCTTACGATTCATTTGATGCAATAATACTTTATCTGGATGGCGTGGAAGTTGCTGATAAAATAAATGAAATTTTCCCAGTAGAATGAATTTAAAAGAAAAACTTAATCATATTCCGACCAAACCCGGTGTATATCAGTTTAAAAATAAGGATGGGAATATAATATATATCGGAAAGGCTAAAAATCTTCGCAACCGCGTACGGTCATATTTTCAGAAGAATAAATACCAAACACCCAAAAATCAATCCATGATAAAACGAATAGAGGATGTGGAGTGGATAATTGTACGATCTAGCGTGGAAGCGTTACTGACAGAAGCAAATATGGTTAAAGAAATTCAGCCCAAATACAATATTGATCTAAAAGATGATAAGTCATTTCCATTTATTCGTATAACCAACGAGCCTTATCCTCAAGTACTTCTTACACGGAAAATTGAAAAGGATGGTTCAAAATATTTTGGTCCATACACCGATGTAAAAAGTCTCCGATATTCACTAAAAGCATTGCACAAGATTTTTCCAGTTCGGAGCTGTAGTTTTTATATGGATGATGAATCAGTAGCTGCCAAAAAAGTGAAACTGTGCCTGGATTATCATATCAATAAATGTGAAGGTCCGTGCGAAGGGCTCGTAAGTAGAGATCATTATAATGCTATGATTGGCAGGGTTATAAAATTTTTGCAAGGACAAACCAAGGAAACGGAAGAATATGTCCGTAAGCAAATGGACATAGCCGCGGCGGATTTACGCTACGAAGATGCGGCTATGTACCGAGACCAATATAACGCTGTTAGACGATTTAAAGAACGCCAGCGAAAAGTAACAGCTGATTTCGAAGATAGAGATATTTTTGCATTAGCACGAAAAGATGATATTGGAGTTATGACGATTATACGAATTAGAAATGGACGCATTTTCGGCCGGGAAAAAGTATCATTACAAAACGTAGATGAAAATGAAGGGGTGGTTTATTCTTCAGTGATATCCCGTTTTTACATGGATTCGGATTTTCTTCCAAAAGAAATTACAGTATCCGTTTTACCCGAAGGTCTGGATGAACTGGAAGAATGGCTTTCAGAAAAGAAGGGTAGCAGAGTGGTCATTCGTCAGCCCCAACGCGGCGAAAAGGCAAAAGAAGTTCGTATGTCGTACCAAAATGCTAAGCTGCTTTTGGGTGAATGGTTGATCAACCGCAAAAAGCGTCGAGAGCTTGTACCGAAAATGGTAAATCAACTCCAAGAAGATTTGCAGTTAAAAGCGCCACCACGGCGCATCGAAGCATTTGATGTCTCCCATCTGGGCGGTACGAATACAGTCGCGTCAATGGTATGTTTTGTGGATGGCAAAGCACGGAAATCTGAATATCGGAAATTCAAGATTAAGACTGTAGTTGGCATTGATGATTTTGCAGCCATGCGGGAAGTTGTTTTCAGGCGTTATTTACGTGTAAAAAAGGAGAAGGGTAGTTTGGCTGATCTCATTTTAATTGACGGCGGAAAAGGACAGTTAAGTATGGCCGTATCAGCATTGAGAGAACTTGGGTTGGACTATATTCCCATTGTGGGATTAGCCAAACGTTTAGAGGAAGTATTCGTGCCGGGCATTTCTGATCCGCAATCTATTCATAAGCAATCTCCCGGATTAATTCTTTTACGGCGTATTCGAGATGAAGCACATCGATTTGCTATTACATTTCAACGCAGCAAACGCAAAGATAGCTTAATATCCATATTTAATGACATTGAAGGAATGGGACCCAAACGAGTAGAGAAACTTTTAAAATCCTTCGATTCTACAGAATTGATTGCCAAATCAAATCAAATAAATATTTCCAAAAAAACAGGAATTCCTGAAAAGATTGCTAAAGAGATTATTCAAAAAGCTTTATCTATACTTAAGTAAACATCGTTCAAGAATCGTTTCTTGAATGAGTCCCAAATCACACTATACAATACACAATAAACCTTAAATTAAAACTATAATGCGAATATTATTCATCATATTATCTGTCTTGTCCGGAATGATTGCCCAGGATTATGACCCAAATTATGTCTTGGTAAAACTGGATCGGGATGTAAAAAAGAGCGAATTTAGATCTATTCTTGATCCAACAAAATATGCTATCGAAAAAACAGTTGTCAGACGTTTAGGCATTTACAAAATTCGTATTTTAAGTGATCAATTCACCGCCCAAATGGCAGTAGAAGAATTACGTAACAATCCCTGGGTTGAAAAAGCACAATTAGATCACAAAGTGACGACACGGCAAACGTTTCCGGATGATAATGAATTTTCCAGTCAATGGTCAAAACATAATACAGGTCAAAGTGGCGGCACTCCAGATGCGGACATTGATGCACCGGAAGCCTGGGATATTACAACCGGTGGATTAACTGCTTTGGGCGATACAATTGTTGTGGCAGTAGTTGATGGCGGTATGATGCTGACTCATCCTGATCTTGCTCCAAATCTTTGGACGAATTATAATGAAATACCCGGAAATGGAATCGATGATGATAACAATGGTTATATTGATGATATTCATGGTTGGGATGCATATAATAGTGATGGTTCCATTCCAAGTGATGGGCACGGGACACATGTTGCGGGAATAATTGGCGCCAAAGGAAATAACGGGAGCCAAGTTGCCGGAGTGAATTGGAATGTGAAACTGATGGCTATTGCCGGATCTTCTGGAACCACCTCAACGGTACTTGAAGCCTACGGCTATGCATTAGACCAACGAGCGTTATATGATTCCACAAATGGAGCTTTAGGCGCATTTGTTGTGGCAACTAATAGCAGTTTTGGTGTAAATAATGCCGATTGCAGTTCTGCTGATTATTCCATGTGGAATGATATGTATGATGCCATGGGTGAATATGGAATTTTAAGCGCTGCGGCCACAATGAATAACAATTCCAATGTAGATAATACAGGTGATGTGCCCACAGGTTGTACTAGCGATTATATGATTGCTGTAACAAATACGACTCGTAATGATACCAAAAATTCTGGAGCTGCATATGGTGTGACTATGATCGATCTGGGCGCTCCTGGAACAAGTATTCTTTCTACCTATACAGGAGGAGGAACGAGCAATCTATCCGGTACGTCAATGGCATCGCCCCAAGTAGCAGGTGCAGTAGGATTTATGCATGCTGCCATGAGTTCTGGATTTGCAAATTATTTCAAAAATAATAGAGCTGATGCAGGTGTGATCCTTAAACAAATAATCCTGAACGGTACGGACCCATTGGCATCCTTGGACGGTATCACCGTCAGCGGCGGACGTTTGAATATTTATAATTCAGCTGTTTTAGTGCAGGAATTTTTAGCATCAGATTCATTGGATCCAAATCCGGTTTCCAATTTACACGCAAATACTGATGTTTGGTATGAAGCAACATTAACTTGGGACGATCCTACTTCATTGTTTGGCGGCGATCCCATTTCAGATTATACGATTGAAATAAATCGTGACGGCTTATTTTACACCAGTCTTCTTGCCGGTCTAGAGTCATTTACTGATTATGGTCTCTTGAGTGGAAATCCCTATCAGTATTCTTTTGTGACGCGATTAGCAGAAAATGATTCAACGTCTGCCCCGGCTAATATTACAGTAATTCCAATTGGTGGTGACTGCATGCATGGCGACGTTACTGGTGATCAGATTATTAATTTGCTCGATGTGATGTATGTATTATTATTTGCATTAGAATATGAAGAATACAGCGAAGTCGACCTTTGTTCTGCCGATGTGGATTATGATGGTGTTATTACAATCACTGATGTATTGCGTTTAGTGGATATTGTTTTGGGACGGCCTTAAATCATATTTTAATGATAACAGTTAAATTAAAGCCCTGGTACTTGTTGCTGGGGTTTTTTGTTATTTATTTTCAATCATTCAGCAGTTCGTCAATTTTTGATATCATGGACTTGAATTCTTTTTCTTCAAATAACCGGGTTAGGAAAACGATTTTCCCATTTTTATCTATTACGATATTTCTTGTTATGCCTGCTTCACGATGAGCAAATAAGGCAAATATATCCGCTCCAGGGTCCAGTGCAATGGGGTAGGTGACTTTCATTTCTTCAATGAATTTCTTAACCACATCCAATGGTTCATCACGGTCGATTCCAATTAATACAAACTCTTTATCTTTAAATTTTAACCAGACATCTTTTTCCAAGTGAGGCATTTCTTTTCGACACACGGAGCACCAACTGGCGGTGAATTGGAGAACGGTTACTTTTCCTTTTAAATCAGCTTTGGTTATTGTTTTCCCGTCTAATAGTTGCATTTTAAAATCCGGACATTCATCTCCCACTTTTACGATATATCCTCTGTCTATTGGTTCTTCAGCGCCTAAAAGTGAAAAAATGGAAAAAATCAATATTAGTTTCCTCATTCTGAAAATCCGTTCTCTTTCATCCATTCATCAGACAAAAATTTGGATAAATAATTTCTGACACCATCGGGAAGTAAGATGAGACATTTTTGCCCGGCTTTTAGGTTTTTTGCTTTTTCTAATGCTGCAGACATGGCAGATCCACTGGAACCACCACATAACAATCCTTCTTCTTTAATCAATCGTCGAGCTAAAATGAAGGAATCCTTATCTTTAGTCTTAACATATTCATCTACAAGATTATTATCCAACACATCCGGAAAAAAGTCATAACCGATTCCTTCCACTTGATATGGATAAATCTCATCGCCACCGCCTAAAATAGATCCATACGGATCAGCGCCAATAATTTTGATTGTTGGAATTTTCTCTTTTAATTTTTTTGCTACACCGGTAATGGTTCCACCTGTGCCCACACCCATGACGCACATATCCAAATCTGTACCAAAATCTGCTAATATTTCTTCTGCAGTTCCTTCATAGTGAGCATCCGGATTATCGGGATTGGAATATTGATCCAAAATATGTGAATTGGGAATTTCTTTATTTAGTTTCTTCGAAACGCCAATGTGGCTTTCCGGATCATCCCAGGCTGCTGCTGTGGGAGTGCGTACAATTTCTGCGCCTAATGCTTCCAGCACTACTTGTTTTTCCATACTCATTTTTTCCGGCATCACAATGATACAGCGATATCCTTTCACAGCCGCGGTCAAAGCCAAGCCAATCCCGGTATTCCCGGATGTAGGCTCAATGATGGTATCGCCCGGTTTAAGGCGTCCTGATTTTTCAGCTTCTTCCACCATGCGTCGTCCGATTCTGTCTTTTACCGAGCCGCCTGCATTAAAAAATTCGCATTTTGCATATAGTTCGCAATCCAACTCTTTTCCGACGCTGTTCAGCTTTACGGTGGGTGTATTTCCGATTGCCTGTAAAATTGTATTTAAAATCATTGGAGTCCTTTCAATAAGTCCATCAAAACGGGTAAATTAACAGGTTAAAACTTAATGTTATTTTTACGGAGAATTGAATGAATCTATTAAAAGATAAAATATGTATTGTAACCGGTGGCGGTCGTGGTATCGGCAAAGCAACTGCGAAAAAGTTTATAGAAGAAGGTGGTGTGGTAATCATCGCTGACTTTGATGCATCTACAGGAACTGCTACCGCTGATGACTTGGGCGAGCAATGTACATTTATAAAAACGGATGTTAGCAATTCGGATAGTGTAAAATCCTTGATAAAACGCGTAAAAGCAGACTGCGGGAGTATTAATGTTATTGTAAACAATGCCGGCATTCTGAAAGACCAGACATTGGAGAAAATGGAAGAAGACCAGTTTGACAAAGTGATTCAAGTCAATATGCGTGGTGTGTATTTATGTACCAAATATGCTGCTGAAGTCATGCGCGAGCAGGGCAGCGGTGTGATTTTGAATGCATCTTCTGTGGTAGCGCGATTCGGCAATTTTGGCCAGACCAATTATGTTGCTGCCAAAGCAGGATTGGAAGGCATGACCAAAGTCTGGGCCAGGGAACTAGGGAAACATGGCATTCGCGTAAACGCCGTAGCTCCCGGATTTATCCAAACAGACATGACAGCCGGAATGCCTGAAAAAATTATCACTATGATGGGTGATAAAGTACCTTTAAAACGCTGGGGTCAGCCGGAAGATGTGGCGAATCTATATTGCTTTTTAGCCACCGATGAAGCAAGCTATATAAGTGGAGCCGTTTTGCATATCGATGGGGGAGTGGTTGTTTAAAAAAAAATAACTTTGTATAAAAAAACCCTCATGAGAAATCATGAGGGTTTTTTTGTAAAGAAGAAAACGATTACGAAATTTTGATTTCATAACCTTTAGGTTTTACTTCTTCTGCTTTAGGCACTTCTACTGAAAGTATTCCATCTTTAAAAGTGGCAGTGATCTTGTCTTCCAGGATTGTTTCCGGTAGATGAAATGAGCGATGAAAGCTACCGAAGCTGCGTTCACGGAGATGATACGAACCATGATCTTCTTTATTTTCAAAAATGCGTTCTCCGCTAATTTCCAGCTTTCCATCTTTTACATTTACATTGACATCTTTCTTTTTTAGTCCAGGAAGATCTGCAACAATGATAAAAGCATCATCTGTTTCCCGTATATCGACTGACGGATGCCAGTATGTATTTTGGGTGACTGCAGGTACATTCCAACCATCATTAAAAAAGTCATCCAGCATTCGATCTACGCCGGTTAAGAAATGTCTGTTTGGGTTCCATTTTACGAGTGTCATATTTGACTCCTTTTTTGTAGTTAATTAAATTTTCACTTCAATTCACTCAATTGCTGTGCCAAAGTGAGAAAAGTGCCAAATTGATCTCATGTATTGTACATATGGCAGAGAAAGATGGAACTTATGTCATACGGGTCTGTAAATATTGCAGAAACTTATACCAAAACAGTAATTACTTGAGGAGTGGAAACTCTTTTGTTCATCATATATTAAACGATGTAATTTTGTAATCAATTTATAATGAGAAAGTATAGCATATGAGTAAACTAGCATTATTTGGCGGAATTCCAGTCCGAACTAAACCATTCCCTGAATGGCCTCGACTCACATCCGAATTGGGTGAAAGTGTCCTAAAGACTCTACAAAATGAGAACTGGGGTGTGGGCAGCGATGCTATCTCACGTTTTGAGGATGCATTTGCATTATTTCATGACGCAAAATACTGTATCAGTACCAGTTCAGGCACAACTGCCTTGTGGGTGGCGTTAAAAGCTGCTGGCATAAAAGTAGGGGATGAGGTTATAATTCCGGCGTATACATTCATTGCGACTGCATCAGCAGTTCTCATGGCGAATGCAGTTCCTGTCTTTGTGGATATTGATGAAAAAACATTGAATATTGATTCAGATTTGATTGAAGCAACTATTACAAATAAAACAAAAGCCATCATGCCGGTTCATATTGCAGGAAATCCAGCGAATATGGATAAAATATGTGCTATCGGAAAGCAGTATGGCATTGCTATAGTTGAAGATGCAGCGCAAGCTCACGGCGCAGAATGGAAGGGTAAGAAAGTGGGTGCAATAGGTAAAGGCGGAATTTTTAGTTTTCAAACATCAAAAAATATGTCTGCCGGAGAAGGCGGCGCCATTATTACAAATGACGATGATTTCAAAGAAGCATGCTTTTCGTATCATAATTGCGGCCGTGTGAGCGGCGGAGAATGGTATGAGCATCAGCATTTGGGTGGAAATTTTCGTTTAAATGCGTTGGCGGCGTCTATGCTGATTCCCCAACTGGATTCAATTGGCGCAGATATGGATCTCCGTGATAAGAATAAAAAATTCCTAGATGATGTATTAGGAGAAATAGATGGGATAGAATTGGTTGGTTCATATGAGCAAACAACTCGATCTGCACAACATTTATATATAGTGAAGTATAAAAAAGAAGCATTCAACGGAATTCACAGGGATGTTTTCTTTAAAGCAATGCAGGCGGAAGGTGTCTATACATACGCCGGTTACAGTCCTCTTTATCGTGAAAAATTGTTTGTCACGGATCCAGATGAATATCCTTGGTTAAAAGATCAAGATTATGCATCGCTATCACTTCCGGTAACAGAGAGAATTTGCGATGATGAATCTGTCTGGCTGCAGCAACGATACTTATTGGGAAATGATGAAGACAGTCAAGATATAATTGATGCGTTCAAGAAAGTAACAAACGCTTTAAAAAATGAACCAGAGTTATTTAGATAAACGAAGAGAAGAGTGCATCGTACACAGTTGCCATTGTACTCCAATCATATTTTTCAGCAATGAAACACATTTTCTTTTTTCTAATTTCACCAATATCAGAAATGCACTCATTTAATTTTTCATATAAATCTTCATTATTTTCATAAATATGATCTTCATGCATATCAATTGGAAGCAGTTCAGGGTAAGTGAGTCTATTGGGTAACAACGGATATGTATTGCAATAAACCGCTTCCATAATACTAATACCAAAAAAATCCTGGATATTGGTTACAGGTAAAATGTCTGCTTTCCATAACCATTGTGCATATTCATCAAACTCTTCACAATAACCAAAATGCACAATCTTATCCTTTAATTTTATTTTCGCTTCATCGAAAATAGAAGGTGATGTTTTAAAATTTTCTCCTAATACAGCTATTTTAAAATCAACGTCGTTTTTATCCAGTTTAAATAGTGACCTAAAAAAGCATTCAGGATTCTTATCATATTCCCAGCGATGATTCCATAAAATAAGCGGCGAGCCGATATAATTCGTTTTATGTGCATCAAATCCATGCAAATCAAGGCCCAATGGCAACACACTGCTTTTGTCTTTAATTATCTTAATAGATTCCAGTTCGTTATTGTCCGGGAAATGCTTTAAAAGTTTCTCTGATTCTTTTATAAACGAATTTTGATGATAACAAGAATTAAATAGAACATGGTCAGCCGTGAGAGCAGAACTATAGTTAATGAATCCATAATGTTTATTACGATTTTGCAGAACATCTCTATCTGCAGGAGACCACGGATATGAAATCTGATTTTCATGAAAATAGATGGCTGTTGGAATAAGTGAAGTTCGTTTGCGAGTTAAACTTAAAAAAGTAGTCAAGTCCAACATGTCAGTGGCCAGAATTAAGTCTGGAGTAATATCTGACTGATTAAAGAGTCTAGCCAATGTCACAGCGCCACCATGCATGCGCCATTTCCAAAACTGGCCTTTCATTTTCAAGATTTGAACATCGTGTTGGCTATTAGCTTTATAGCCTACAGCCCATGATTTATGAGAACCGGTAAAATAAGGTTCAATGAGGAGAATATTCATATTATTATATATTAATTCAAAAACAAACTTCGTAACCGTTAAATATTTTACGATATCGAAACTCGTGTGCCCGAGACTGGAGTCCCTGCCTGCAGGGAACCAGCTAATTGAATTAATGATTACTGTGCTCGAGACTGGAGTTGAACCAGCACGTCATTTCTGACACACGGACCTGAACCGTGCGCGTCTACCAATTCCGCCACTCGAGCATAAATAATGCTGCACAGTTTAAATGTATCTTTTAATTTTTTGCAAGGTTTAAACTTGTAAAACCATAAGTAAATATCCTATTTTACCCGACGAAATTTGGACATGGATATCAAGGTTGTTGCACGAAATAAAAAAGCATTCCACGATTACCACATTATTGATCGCTTCGAAGCGGGAATTGAATTGCTGGGCAGTGAAGTAAAAAGTCTGCGTGAAGGCAGTGCAAATATTAAAGAATCGTATGTGATTATTCGGGAGGGCGAAGCGTTTCTTTTGGGAATGCATATTGCTCCTTATTCTCATACGGGAATTGAAGGACATGAACCCCTGCGCAAACGTAGATTGCTATTGCATAAACGCGAAATAAGTAAATTGCACAGCGGTACAGCTGAAAAAGGACAGACAATTGTACCATTGTCTTTATATTTCGATAAAAATGGAAAAGCAAAGATTGAAATATCTTCCGTAAAAGGTAAAAAACAATATGACAAACGAGAAACAATCAAAGCGCGAGAAGTTAGTCGTGAAACAGCTAGGGAATTGAGTAGAAGAAGATGAGTTTTGAATCAGTGAATGAGCAAATGGATTTAATCCGTCGTGGGGCGGAAGAGATTATTCCAGAGAATGAACTTCTAAAAAAGCTGGAAAAATCCAAGAGTCAAGATAAACCACTCACCATAAAACTTGGGTGCGATCCTAGTCGCCCTGATTTACACATTGGTCATGGTGTTGTCTTGCGCAAACTCCGTCATTTTCAGGATTTAGGTCACCAAGCAGTCCTTATTATTGGTGATTTTACAGCAATGATTGGCGATCCATCCGGACGCAATAAAACACGCCCAAACTTGACATTGGATGAAGCAAAAGCAAATGCTGAATCTTATATTGAACAATCTAAAGTTATACTTGATATAGATTCACTTAAAGTCATGTATAATTCTGAATGGCTAAATGCGATGAATTTTAGTGATGTAATTGAATTAACAAGTAAATATACGGTTGCTCGCATGCTGGAAAGAGATGATTTCACGAAACGATATCAGTCAGAAATGCCTATTTTTCTCCATGAATTTTTATATCCATTGGCTCAAGGAATGGATTCTGTTGAATTAAATGCGGATGTTGAATTAGGAGGAACAGATCAAAAATTCAATCTCCTCGTTGGACGTGACTTGCAGAGAGAGTATGGACAGGCACCTCAATGTATTATCACTTTGCCCTTACTAGAAGGGACGGACGGAGTTGAAAAAATGTCTAAATCATACGGGAATGATATTGGATTAATGGATTCCCCCGAGGAAAAATATGGAAAAACGATGTCAATATCTGACGATATGATTGTTAAATACTTCAGATTAGCTGCTGATGCAGATGATGATAAAGTTGAATCTGTAGAAAAGCTTCTTGCTGATGGTAAAACGAATCCCCGTGACTTAAAACGGGAGCTGGGTAGAGCCATTGTTGAATTATATCATGGAGCAGATGCGACGCAATCAGCCGAGCAACATTTTGACAAGGTAATCGTCCAAAAAAATATACCAGATGAAATGGATGAAGTTGAATTGGACTCCGATCAATTGTTGGTAGATATTATTGCCAATGCAGGATTGACGAAAAGCAAAGGTGAAGCACGTCGCTTAATCAAGCAAAATGCAGTGAAATTGGATGGAGAAAAATGTACCGATATCAACCACAGGTTATCTGTGGGAGAAGAGGTGATAATTAAAGTAGGTAAACGACGATTTTTAAAGGTTAAATAATGAAACAGTATTTATGGCTGCCTATGGTAGCTTTTTTATTTTATAGTTGCACAGGTCCAACTTTTCCAGAAAACCCTCGTCTAGTTGTGTTTATGGTTGTGGATCAACTTCCTAGTGAATTGATGCATCGTATAGAATCAGAATTCACGGGTGGATTTAAGTGGCTGTTGGATCATGGTGTAGATTTCCGCAATGCACACCACGAACATGCCAATACAGTCACTGGCGTTGGACATTTTGTTTTAGGGTCAGGTCGCTATCCGGGTCCTGCGGGTGTTCTGGGAAATTACTGGTATGTTCGAGAATTAAATAAAACGGTGAATTGCGTTGAAGATTCAATTGCCAAACCCATAGGCGGTGAAGGGCAGGCTCGTTCGTACAATCAAACAGATGCTACAGCGATCGGCGACTGGATGAAAAAAAGCAATCCAAAAACAAAAGTATATACCGTTGCAGCGAAAGATCGAGCAGCTGTGTTTCTTGGTGGAAAAAATGCAGATTTACCTATTTATTATAATTGGAACGGTACCTTCTTAACATCTGATTATTATACTGATAAATTACCTGTGTGGTTAACGGAAATAAATCAATCATTGGATGTGAATGCTTATAGAGATTCTGTTTGGGACCATTTAAGAGTAATGGACATCTATAATCAACTTTGTACAGAAGATGATTTTTATGGAGAAGTAGATTCATTTAACGAAACGTATTCACCTACTTTACCCAAAAGTTTAAGCAGTATAGATATAGAAAAAACCGGGAATTATTTGGTTTCCATGCCTTGGTTTGATAGAATTATTCTGGAGATTGCATTTTCAGCAATCATTAACGAAGAATTAGGCATAGATGATATAACGGATTTACTTGGAATTGGTTTTTCAAGTGCTGACTGGATTGGTCATAATCATGGTCCAAATTCTCATGAAGTTCTGGATTATTTTCTACGATTGGATCAATATTTAATGAAATTTATAAATAGAATCGATAAAAATATTGGGCTAGAGAATGTGGTATTTGTAATGAGTTCAGATCATGGAGTTGGACCATTGCCAGAGTATTTACGATCTATTGGAATTGAATCAGAAAGATTAGACCAACCCGCATTCAAGGAAAAGATTAAAAATATTAAAGAATGGTCCGAAAATAAAATTGCGTATACAGGAGGTGGATTTTATTTTCCTATTGATTATACTCAAAAGCAAAAATCTGACGCACTTATTAAGATAACAAAAGAATTATCAGATCTTAAAGCAATCAAAAAACTAATGACCCGAGATGAAATATTATCATTGGAAGGTAATGATCCCTTTTCCAGACGTATGAGAAATATGATTCATCCGGATAAAAGCCCGGATGTCATTATTGTCATAAAAGAATTTTATTCAGAAAAACATCCACTTGGGGCAACTCACGGAACGCCCTACGATTACGATACTCACGTGCCTATTATATTTTCACACCAATCAATAAAATCTCAAAAGATAAACCACGCAGTTTCAACTGTTGATATTGCCCCGACTATTGCTCGATTAGTTGGTGCTCCATTTCCCAAAGAAGTCAATGGTCACATCTTAAATGAAATAGTAAAATGATCCAGCTCCAATCGATCAGCAAATGTTTTCAAGAAGTCATTGCTGTCGATCACATTTCATTTGAGATAGAAAAAGGCGATATTTATGGTTTACTGGGACCCAACGGTGCCGGGAAAACCACAGCCATCCGCATGATGATGGGTATCTTTGAACCAGATGAGGGCGAGATCATATGGAACGGTCATTCAATCAACCGAGAAGACAGGGTGAATTTTGGATATTTGCCGGAAGAGCGTGGTTTGTATCAAAAACAAAAGTTGAAGGAAACACTCCAGTATTTGGGTCGCTTGAGGGGAATGAGCAGAAAAGAGTTGAACTCGGAAATTGATAAGTGGCTGGAGCGCTTTGACTTTTCCGATTCCGCCGACCGCAAAATTGAAGAATTATCCAAGGGAAATCAGCAGAAAGTGCAATTTATCCTCGCATTACTGCATAAACCCAAATTCATCATTTTAGATGAACCGTTTACCGGGTTAGATCCAATTAATCAGGTTTTACTAAAAGATATTATTCAGGAACAGCGCGATGAGGGTGTTACGTTTATTTTTTCCACACACCAGATGGAACAGGTAGAGCGGTTGTGTACGAATATTTGTCTGATTAATAAAGGTAGAATATTGATAGAAGGGCCTTTATCCAAAGTGAAAGAAAAATACAGAAAACATGCTGTTACAGTAAAATATGAAGGTGATTTGAATACAGGCGGCTTGGAACATTTCATTCCGGAGTTTCAACTTGAGAATGGTGAATTAACAGGTGTATTGAAAACTCCTACTACTGATTTCCTGGATTGGCTGAATAAACAAGTGGAAATTATTTCTTTCGCACACAGTACTCCAACACTGGAACAAATATTTATCCAGGAGGTTTGTTCCGCCGCATGAACCGTATTCTAAACATTATGAAATGGGAATTTATGGTGCGATTCCGTTCTAAGATGTTCCTTATATCATTATTCATGCCGCTAATATTTATGGTTTTTAGCATTATTCCGGCAATGCTTATGGATAAAGGCGGAGATTCAGAAGTAAAGGTTGGCATTGTTAATCATGCCGAGCATATCACTTCTAAATTTAAGAAAAATATTGGAAATAAATATCAATTTGATGATGGAAAGCCAAAATACTGGATTTTTGATTATGAGAATTTTGATGAAGCAAAAACAGCATTGCAGGAAAAAACGATAGATGCTATTATGGTGATTCCTGCCGGAATTATGGATACGTCCAAATCTAAATATTTTGCCAGGTCTTTGAGCAATTTCAAGGTTATTGATGAATTGAGAAATACGCTATCTCATACCGTTATATTACAACGCATGGAAAATCAAGGTGTGGCTGTAGAAATGGCTGAATCAATCAGCAAACGCGTTAGGATGGATACATTTGAAGTCAATAAGGAAGGGAAATTAACAGAAGGCAATGAATTAATGGTTTTATTAGGTCCTTTCTTTTTTGTTTTTTTGTTAGTGATGGCTGTATTTATAAATGGTCAATTGCTCCTCCGCAGCGTAATAGAAGAACGCACCAATCGCATGGTGGAAATTTTACTATCCACTGTTTCTGCTCGGGAACTTATGACCGGTAAGATTTTGGGTTTAGGATCATTAGGTATGGTTCAGATTCTATTTTACCTGTCCATAGGCGTTATTTATGGTATGGTAAAAGGAATCGAAATCGTCCGTTTTGACGAATTGCCCATCCTATTTATCTATTTTTTAACTGGATACTTTTTCTTCGCTTCGATCTATGCAACCCTGGGAACATTGTTCGATAATGAACAAGATGCCCAGCAGTCAATGAGTATTGTTTCCATCATCGCCATGGTACCATTAATGGGTTCATTTTATTTCATGGCAAATCCGACTGCGCTGGTTACAAAAATTCTATCCTTCGTTCCGCCTATGACACCATTTATGATGATCTTGCGAATCAGCAGTGATGCAGCTGAACCGTGGGAAATTGCTGCGACTGTTGTGCTCATGATTGTTTCAGTATGGGGGATGATGACGCTAGCTGGAAAGATTTTTCGAACCGCATTGCTTATGTACGGTAAACGAGCTACACTACCGGAGATCTGGCGTTGGATTAGGGCTTAATGGATTTAGGATAAGAAGTAATGATTAAGATTAGGAACGTGAAAAAAAATCCAATAAAACAATACTTTTTGTTAATGACCCGATAAATAGTAAATATTTATTTAACAGCAATTCATAAAAGTCCTAAATTGGATGGCTTTATTTTAATAATTAATACTCATTTGGAGTAATAAATGTCAGAAAATTTACACGAATTTACAGATTCAAATTTTGATGCAGAGGTAGTACAATCCGACCAGCCCGTATTAGTGGATTTCTGGGCGGCATGGTGCGGTCCCTGTAAAATGATAGGACCATTGGTCGAAGAGATCGCTGGTGAATATGCTGGTAAAATCAAAGTCGGTAAAGTAGATGTGGATGCGAATAATCAAGTGTCCATGCAATACCGTATTACGAGCATTCCAAACCTGCTAATTTTCAAAAACGGTGACGTAGTGGATTCCATAGTCGGCGCGGTACCCAAGCAGGAAATAACAAAACGATTAGACGCAATTCTTTAACAAACAGTTATATGAATCGTAAGGTCATCATCATTGGATCCGGACCTGCCGGACTCACGGCAGCAGTCTATGCAGCTAGAGCGAACCTGAAACCTCTTGTTTTTGAAGGTAGCCAGCCTGGCGGACAATTAACAATAACCACTGATGTGGAAAATTATCCCGGATTCCCTGATGGTATTATGGGTCCAGAACTGATGGACCTTTTTCGTAAACAGGCCCAGCGCTTTGGCGCTGAATGCCACTTTAAGCATGTTTCAAAAGTAGACTTCAATCAACGTCCCTACAAAGTATGGGTGGTTGATGAAGAATATTCTACTGATACCGTTATTATTGCTACCGGTGCGACAGCCCGGTTATTAGGTCTCGAAGCAGAGACTAGACTCATGGGGCGCGGCGTCTCTGCCTGCGCTACATGCGACGGTTTTTTCTATAAAGACAAGAAAGTGCTTATTGTAGGCGGCGGTGATTCCGCTATGGAGGAAGCAACATTTTTAACCAAGTTTGCTTCTGAAGTATGGATTGTTCACCGTAGAGATGAATTACGTGCTTCAAAGATAATGCAGCAACGTGCATTTGATAATCCCAAGATTCACTTTCATTGGAATTCGACCATTTTAGAAATTCATGGTACAGTAGAATCTGGTGTTAGCGGTGTTACGTTGTTAGATACGACAAACAATGAATCGCGTGAAGAAGCATGTGATGGAGTTTTTATGGCAATTGGACACATCCCCAATACAAGCCTGTTTGAAGATGAAATGGAGTTAGACAAGAAAAAATATATTGTCACTGAAAACGGTAGTACAGCCACTAAACATCCCGGCGTTTTCGCCTGCGGAGATGTGCAAGATTCTTATTACCGCCAAGCTGTAACTGCGGCTGGTACGGGTTGTATGGCTGCCATAGATGCCGAACGCTTCTTAGAAGAAGAGGGACACTCCTAGAAAGACCTACGGTTCATTACTCAAAGAAAGGAAAGAGTAATGAATAGAAAAACGCTTATATTTGAAGTACAGGACCTTAAAAAGGTTTACAATCAACGCAATATCCTCCAAATTGGAAGACTACAAATTCATCGAGGTACTATCTATGGAATTGTCGGTCCAGTTGGATCCGGAAAATCGTCATTATTAAAACAACTTTCTGGATTAGAAAAGCCAACTGAAGGAAAACTTCTTTACGATGATAATCAATTTAAAACATCCATTTTAGGAAAAATTAAATCACCAGATGATATCAAGTTTGTTTCGATATTAGGTGACAAGAATAATGAAAGTGTATCCAGATTTTTCAAGAGTCGCCACAGTAAACGCAGTGAAGAAATTAGGAAACAGTATTTCAATAATGGTTTCAAGCGTTACATGTGGGATCAATCCATCGATACCTTGTCGCAAGGTGAATTGAGGTGGATAAAATTAGTAGATGCTGTGGAAAGTGATCCACGTGTATTAATTATCGAAAATTACGGTGCGATGCTTGATGATGAACTTGAAAAGGATATCAGCCGTCGATTGCGCCGAATGAATCGCAACTTGGGAACTACGATTATTATGTCTGCCACAAACCCAGTACGATTGCAAAAATTGGTTTCAGTGATGATCTTTTTGGATAATGGACATATAGCTAAAATTCGTTCTGGAAATCAAAGCAGAAATTCCCCTCGAAATCAAGGTCGTTCACAGAACAACCGAAAACAACAACATCGACGTAATCAAAAGTGATGCATTGTATTAATGTGTCCTAAAAAGATAGTAAATTAATCTTATCATGAAACGAATAATTCGATCAAGAAAAGATAGAATAATCGCTGGAGTCTGTGGTGGATTTGCTGATTATTTTAATTTGGATCCATCATTGATTCGATTGGGTTGGATATTTTTCACATTATTTGGTGGTTCTGGAATTCTAGCTTATTTTTTAGCTATGATTGTTCTTCCGGATGAATATTCAGCACCCTATTATGATAGAGATGATGTTTCACGTACAAAGAATGATAAGACCATTCTTTGGGGTGCATTATTGGTTTTCGTTGCCCTTATTTTGTTTTTTATGCACAATGATCTTCTATACTTAATTTGGACACGTTTTTGGGATAGCAGTATAAACTTGTTTCTAGCCATTGCGATTTTGGGTTTTGGTGTGTATTTGCTTTATACCAAGCGATCAGAATTAGCATCCATAATGAATGAAGGTACGGGTTTACCCTTGCATCTGTCCAAAGCTGACAGCAAAATTGCAGGTGTCTGCGGAGGAATTGCTGAATCCATCCAAGTGGACAGTACCTTGGTTCGGTTTCTTTGGGTGTTTGGCACCTTTATGAGTGCCGGGATTGGTATACTACTTTATCTTGTATTAGCACTAATTCTGCCTTCAGAGCCAGGCGAACAGTCAGACCGTATTTAATGGACAGTAAGCGTTTTCATGCACTGGCTGAACAATTCAGCCAAAAGCATATACTTGTTATGGGTGATCTTATGCTGGACTCGTACATGTGGGGTCAGGCCAACCGTATTTCACCTGAAGCGCCTGTTCCAGTTGTATCTGTCAAGGAAGTGACACATAGTCCTGGCGGTGCAGCCAATGTAGGCTGGAATATTGCTTCATTATCTGCCAAGGTCACCATGGCTGGAGTTGTTGGAAATGATATCCACGGTGAACAATTACTTACGCTTATGTCTGAACGTGGGATGAATGTTGAATCGGTTACTGGTGACACGAATCGTCCAACAACCGTAAAAACACGAGTGATCGCCAATAGTCAACAGGTTGTCCGTACAGATTTTGAATCATTGGATGAACTGTCCAACGAATCCTTAGAAGCAGTACAAGCGTCTGTTTTAAAAAATATAAAAGATGTCGACGCTATCATTTTGGCCGATTATAATAAAGGATTGTTTTCAGAAAAAATGATTGGTTCTATTTTATCAATAGCCAATGAAAATAATGTACCTGTTTATGTTGATCCAAAACATGATCATTTTTATTTATTCAAGGGTGTTCGATTCTTTAAGCCCAATGCTAATGAATTTGATCAGGCGATGAATTCAGCTAATATTGAAGATGGCGGCAGAGCACTGCAAAAAATACTTGACGTAGAATTTGTGTTGGTTACATTGGGGGCAAGCGGTATGCTTTTAACTACTGCAGATGAATCTATCAGAATTCCCACAAAAGCACTTGCTGTTCACGATGTCTCCGGAGCGGGTGATACGGTGATTTCAGTTTTTACACTTGCCGACCTAGCCAGAGCGACACCGGAAGAAGCAGCCACAATGGCAAATTTAGCTGCCGGCCGCGTCTGTGAAGAAGTGGGTGTAGTACCTATCGACCTGGAGATGTTGACCGAAATGCTGAATAATCATCGGACCTGATTTCTCTTTTTCTGATTTAAATCGTTTTTCAATTTTATGGGTAAAATGTTTCATAAATCCCTAACTTTATTTTTAATACTGACTGTCATTAGTCACGTCAACTCCCAACCGGATAATCGCTATGATCCCTTTGATTGGGTTTTGTATAGGCAACTTGGAGAGATTACCTCCATTACCGAAGGGTTTGCCTACATTTATATAGGTACAGAGAGCGGTGGTGTGGTGCGCATTCAGCGAATCGGTCACAATCTGGAAGAGCCGCTGACCACTGCACAGGGTCTGAAAAGTAATTATATCTCTGCAGTTCATTTTGACCGCTATACTGGCAACCTATGGATCACAGCGGGAAACTATATTCATTCAAGTCATAGCCGTGAAGGTAATTGGTATATTAATAATATGGATGAATGGGGTTTGCCAAATCAAACTAAAATTATACGAATGGGATCTTCACCGAATTATGTATGGATCCAAACTGGAAGTGGGTATATAAAATTAGACCATATTTCTGGTATTTATTTGGGTACATATACATACCCGGACAATGAAAAAATCTATTGGAACAGTAGTTGGTTATATCCGGAATTCGACATGAATAAATTGAATGAATATTCTCTTTCAAATGGTTGGATGCTCGTTGGCGGTAGCGCTGTAAATCCTTCCGGAAGAGATTTAAGAATAACAGTATTTTATATAGGTCCAGACGGCGATGTAGTTTTGGGACTAACGGATGGTACAATTTTTGTAGGCGATAATAGATTGAAGTTTTTAGACCCAGTAACAGCAGGTTTAGGGAATAATGATGTGCAGTTTATACTTGACGAAAAGACATTTATTATCGGAGGACGTTTGTCCAGCAAAACCATTGGCTTTACCTATTTTGATCACAGAAGAGGGTTTCTGGAAATTTCTGGGTTTGATGAAAATATTAACCTTACAACTGGCCCATATTATTGTGCTGTACGAGTTGGCGAAGAAATTTGGTATGGCGGAAATGAAATGATAGCAGTACATAATGAAAAAGATGCTTTTTGGAGAACATTGGATGAAACCAGAGGATTTAGCGGCTCAATCATTACAGCTTTAGAAGCAGATAGTGAATTTGTTTGGATAGCCTCGTCTTCCGGAATTTCAAGACTCAATCAACGTAACAAAAGAGAAAATCCCCTTGGGTTTGAAAGAATGTTTAAATATGTTTATATACATGATATTGAACTTGTAAATAATCAATTGTGGATAGCGTCTGATTACGATTTGACTGTAGTAAATTTGTCAAATGAAAGGGTGCTAAACTTTAAACAAATTGGTTCGCTGGGCAATATGGCCGGAATCGAAGATGTGCTTTCAGGTTTCAAAGTGCTTGAACAATTTAAAGACGAAATAATCGTCAGTTCAAAACAAGGTGTTTGGAGTTTTGATTATAACACTCAAACATGGTCAGAATTGGTTGACGCCTCTGTTTTTGCTGGCCGTGAGATATTTGCATTGGCTCGATTTAAGAAATATATTTTCCTGGCAACTAATGATGGCTTTATTCGTTACGATATAAAAGATAGATTCATAAGTGATTATTACTATGATTTTATAGGCGAGATTCATGATATGAAAGTAGATAAAAAACATTTATGGCTTGGAACATCAAATGGTTTGATAAAATTTAAGTGGACGAAAGATTGAAGAATTTTAAAATATTAATGATTATATGTTTGGCATTTGCATGTGTGAGTGCCCAAAGAAATATGCGAGGTCGTAAGGATCTAAAAGTATCCAATATAGAACAGTTCCATCTCATGGTTTTTCCACAAGCTTCATCTGAAAAAGGAAAAATTAAACTTAATGCATATATTATGATCCCTAGCTATGCATTGCAGTTTGTTAAAGATAATGGCGGCTTTAAATCGAGTTTTGAAGCACGTATCAGACTATTGGATGATGAGGGTAACCAACTCGATAATAAATCTATCAGCGAAACGCTGTTGGCTACGGATTATTTAGAAACAATACGTAAATCTAATTGGTATTTTGTTGAGTATGATTTCAATGTTAAACCTGGTAAATATACCATTGTGAGTGAAGTGATGGATATTGATACGCGCAACAGTGGATTACGGGAAAAGAAAGTTGACCTATCAAAATATAAAGATGAATTTATATTATTTCCTCCTCAAGTAATGATCGATTATACAGGTACGTGGCAAGGGGAGAATAGGCTCATGCCTAGTTATCAGAATGAAATCAGTTTCCAGCAATCATTTATTCCTATTTATGTAACTGGAAATGTTTTCAGTGAAAATTATTCTTTAAAACTTGTATTAAAGGATATGGACGGAATATCTGTTTCGAAATTAGATACGACGTTTACAAATATAGACAATTATTTTACTCATCAATTAAATATGCCTGTGGCAGAAGTGGGTGGTTTACGAGTTGAATTATTTGTTTCATTAGAACAAGGGGAAAATTTTGATGAAGAAGTAATTGAATTAAAAATAAAAAGGCCTGGAATTTCATCTTACATACGTGATATAGACGAAGCAATTGATCAAATGAGGTATATTTTAAACAATGATGAACGATCCAAACTTTCCAAGGCAAAGAAAAAGGATAAAGAAGAATTATTTTATACATATTGGAAAGACAGGGACCCTACGCCGGAAACAAGTAATAATGAGCTTATGGATCAATATTATTCCCGTGTTCGTTATTCCATTGATCATTTTACATCATTTACACCAGGTTGGCGAACAGATATGGGCATGATTTACATACTATTTGGCCCACCCGATGATATTGAACGTCAATATATGAATAGCAATCGTAATGCTCAACAAAATTGGTATTATTATCGTATCAACCGCAGTTTTACCTTTTTTGATGAAAACGGCTTTGGAGATTATCGCTTAACCACACCTTATATTTATGGCCGTACGTGGTGAGTGTGCTAGAACGTTTTTCATATAGTGGACTCGAGTCCTATAAAAAATGTCCAGCCCAATTCAAATTTCGCTATATTGATAAAATTCGTAAAACGGACGAAGGAATCGAAGCTTTTACAGGAAAACGTGTACATGAAGCTTTGGAATTTCTGTATACTGAAGTTCAATCAGGACGCTTGCCGTTCATAGATGGCATTTTAGAGCATTATGAACAACATTGGGAAAAAAATTGGCATGACAGAATTGCCATTGCAAAACGAGGAGAAAGGGTAGAAGACTATTATCGATTAGGGGAAGATTGTATCGCCAGATTTTATCGAAATAATCAACCTTTTTCAGAACGAGTTGAAGGAATTGAATTAGAATTGGACTTCATGCTAGATAATGATGATTCATATCGCATGAAAGGGATCATAGATCGCTTGGATCATGATGGCGAAGGGAACTACGAAATTCATGATTATAAAACCGGTAAAAGAGCCATGAGTCAGGGGCAGGCTGATCAAGATAACCAATTAGCATTGTATCAAATAGCACTTGAGCAACAACGGGAGGATGTACAAACTGTTTCTTTGGTATGGCATTTTGTACGTTATGGAATCGTGGTGAAATCGAAAAGAACGAAGGAGCAATTGCAGCATTTAGTAAGAGTAATGAAAAACCGCATTGATGAAATACGTTTGAAAGAAAAGCAAGGAGGTGAATTCCCTGCTAAACCAATGATTCTATGTAATTGGTGTTATTATTGGGAAGAATGCCCCGCGCAGAGTGGGTCCAATCCTTATATTAGATAATGACATTGATTTTGGATTTAGATGAAAATCAAATTCATAAACAATCATGAAATTTAAAATCACAGTATTATTACTTATTTTTATTGGATGTGATTCAATAGATAATAAACCCATTTGGTTTAAAGGAAATCTGCACACACATATTTTATGGAGCGATGGTGATGCGCCGCCGGAAACTGTGGTGAATTGGAATCGTCAGAATGGATACAAATTCTTGGCCCTTTCTGATCATAATATTATTTCTGAAGGTGAAAAGTGGATTGATGTACTTGATAGTGCAGATACTGATGCATGGCCGCCGCCCTTTACGATGAAAAAACTGGAAAAATTAAAACATGAATTCGGGGATGATTGGCCTGTCTTGCGTTATAAAAATGATACATTGCAAATGCGATTAAAAACGTTTTCTGAATTGCGCTATAAATTCGAAAAACCTGGTGAATTTTTATTGATTCAAGCTGAAGAAATAACAGACGAATTTGAAAATTATCCAGTCCATTTAAATGCCATCAATATTGAATCATTTATTCCACCTCATGGTGGCAAAAGTATTTATAATGTTTTGCAGAGAAATGTTGATGCGGTCATTAAACAACGTGAAGAATCAAATCGTTCTATGTTTGCTCATGTAAACCATCCAAACTTTGGTTGGGGAATTGTTGCAGAAGATTTGATGAAATTAAAGGGAGATCCATTTTTCGAAGTCTATAACGGCCACCCAGATGTTAGAAATATGGGAGATGATACTCATCCTGGCACTGAAAGAATGTGGGACATAATTCTTACGAATCGTATTCATAATAATATGGGAGTATTTTATGGATTAGCTACTGATGATGCTCATTCTTATTATAATATTAATGTTGGAAAATCAAATGCCGGTAGAGGCTGGGTTATGGTGAATGCAAAATCATTTAACGCAGAGGATTTAACCAATTCTCTGATGAATGGTAATTTTTATTCAAGTGCAGGTGTTTTGTTGGAGAATATCGAGGTAACTGAAAGTCATGTAAAGATATTCATTCGCCCTGAAACGGACGTTACGTATACAACGTTATTTTTTGGCACAGCTCTAAATACAGATACATCATCAATTCCAATTTTGGATGATGAAAATCAATTAATGCATATAACCCGTAAATACAGTAAAGATATTGGTCAGGTAATGGATGAAAGAAGGGACAATCCGGCTATTTATAAATTCAAAGGTGACGAATTATATATACGAGCTAAAATTATTTCCAGCCGAAAGCATCCCAATCCGTATGCCGAAGGTGATTTTGAAATGGTATGGACGCAACCTATTTTATTATATACAAAAAATTGAATTATTTATGAAATCTCATATCGTTTCCCTTAAATAACCGTTTTATTTTCCACCCCTTAATATGAAACTAAAACAAAACGAAATATCTGCAATCAAGGTTTTATTAGCATCAGCTGAAAATCGCTCTAACCAAACATTAGAAGAATTGCATCGAAAACTTTCATCTGATGATCTTGTTGAGCTTTATATCGATGGCGCTGCAGACCTTCATTCAAAAACATCTGGAATCGGCGGTGTTTTTTTTCAAAATGGTAATGAAATTGATTCATTTTCTGAATTTTTAGGTGACGCAACTAACAATGAAGCTGAATACAATGCTTTAATACGTGGTTTGCAAGTGGCTAAAGAATTAAACATTTCTAATATATGTATCTATGCGGATAGTTTATTAGTTGTAAACCAAGTGAATGGTGAGTTTAAGGTTAAGCATGAAAATATGATTCCATTACACGCTTTAGTCACAGATTTATTAGATGACTTTGACTCATGGACATTGAAACATATTTTACGGGATAAGAACACTGTCGCAGATAAATTGAGCAAAGCCGGCATGATGAGTGGTCGATAAAATTTGGTAACTGGTTTAAGGATAATATACGAATGAAAACATTGATTACAGCCGGTGGGCATGGAACTCGTTTACGACCCATTACACATACACAGAACAAACATTTAATTCCCATAGCAAATAAAAAAATGCTGGCTTATGCATTGGAATATTCAAAAAATGCCGGAATAAGTGAAGCTGGGATTATAATCAATTCAGGGGATACCTCTATTTCGGATGCTTTTGGTAATGGAGAGTCCTTCGGTTTAAAAATAACATATATAGAGCAGTCTGCTCCATTGGGATTAGGACATGTTGTAAAAATAGCAGAACCGTTTATTGGAAAAGAGCCATTTATTTTCTATTTAGGTGATAATATTCTTGTAGGCGGTGTTAATAAATTTATTGAAGATTTTCGTTCTAATAGATCTAATTGCCACTTGGTTTTAAGTAAAGTCCCCGATCCAAATAGGTTTGGTGTTGCAGATGTAAAAGATGGAAGAATTATTGGAATTGAAGAAAAGCCTGACAATCCAAAAAGTAATTTAGCCGTAACAGGTATTTATTTATATGATAATCATATTTTTGAAGCTGTAAATAATATTGCTCCATCAGCCAGAGGTGAGTTGGAAATTTCTGATGCTCATCAATATCTATTGGATAAAGGATACATAGTGTCTTTTTCAGAAATTACAGGTTGGTGGAAAGACACAGGAAAACCATCAGACCTTTTGGAAGCAAATCGATTGGTCCTTGACAATATTAAAGATAATCGAATGGGAACAATAGATTCATCTTCAATTGTAAGCGGAAGAGTTGTCCTTGGTAAAAATTCAAAGATTATAAATTCAAATGTACGAGGCCCAGCGATTATCGGCGATAATGTAGTAATCGATAATGCCTATATAGGTCCATATAGTGCAATTGGAAATGGCTGTACAATTTTAAATAGTGAAATTGAATATTCTATTTTAATGAATGATTGTAAGATTTCAAATATTTCACGCAGAATTGAAGCATCTTTATTGGGAAATGATGTACACATGTTACGTACCAAATCGAAACCGGCCACACATCGTTTTATATTAGGCGATCAAAGTCGTGTTGAAATCGATTAATTTTTCTTAAATGAAAACAAATGATTCTATTTGTAATTTAACTTATTTAAATCAATAATATTTAAGGAAAATCGATGATATATGGTTTAAATTTGTTATTCTATTTAGAATCAATAAATAATCCGAGCGTTAATTAAATGGGTATATTTTCCGCACTCACAAATTCATTTTCATGGATATCTGGTGATATCGCCATTGATTTAGGCACTGCCAACACATTAATTTGGGTTAAAGGTAAAGGTGTTATGATCAATGAACCTTCAATAGTTGCCCGTTCTGTACATGATGGAAAAATTGTTGCTGTTGGCAACGAAGCGAAAGCGATGATGGGTCGAACTCACCGGGATCTTGAAACTATTCGACCTTTGCAGGATGGTGTTATAGCAGATTTTGATATGACGGATGGAATGCTTCAAGGATTTATTAAAAAAATTAATATTAATCGATTAGCTCGCCCATTAATGGTTATATGTGTGCCCTCTGGTGTTACGGAAGTTGAACGTCGTGCAGTAAAAGATTCGGGGGAAAGAGCAAACGCTAGGGAAGTCTATTTAATTGAGGAACCAGTTGCAGCAGCCATTGGTATAGGTTTGGATATTAGCCAACCGGTCGGGAATATTATTGTTGATATTGGTGGTGGTACTACAGAAATAGCTGTAATCGCATTAAATGGAGTAGTGACCAAAGAAACAATTCGCATCGCCGGAGATGAGATGGATGAGGCAATTGTTCAATGGTTTCGAAATGAACATAAATTAGACATTGGACTTCCTACGGGTGAAGCTATAAAAATATCAGTCGGTTCAGCTATGCGTATGCGAACAGAAACAATTTCAGTAAAAGGTCGTGATTTAGTTAGTGGAATCCCAAAAACAATAGAAATATCATCAGATGAAATTCGACAAGCTTTAAAAGAAACGGTAAATAGTATAGTCGAGGCTGTTAAGAAAGCATTAGAGCGTACTCCGCCTGAATTGGCATCAGATATTTTAGACAGAGGAATTATCATGACCGGCGGTGGAAGTATGCTTAAAGGTATTGACCAAATAATCCGAGAGCGCACGAATGTCCCTGTTAATTGCGCAGAAGATCCTTTATTATCAGTAGTAAAAGGAACTGGAATGGTGTTGGATAATATCCGTAAATATGAGCCGGTGTTGATTTAATATGTAATGAGAAATATTTACCTCGCCTTAATCCGGCAACGTGATCATGTTGCCTTTTTTCTCGCAGTACTCATATCATTCTCATTAATTCTTTCCAATAATACTCAAGATATTGTCATCCTTCAAGGTAAGGCGAATGATATATTTTCTTTTTTATATAAACCTGTGGCTAGGTTACGCTCTATGGCAGTTGTGGAAGTCGAAGCAGCTGTCCTTCGTGAAAAAAATATTCAATTAAAACTACAGATTGAATCAATGCTTAATCTTGTTGCGGAGAATGAGCAGTTAAAAAATCTTCTGAAATATAAACGTGAAAGTCAATTAACACTATTACCGGCAAAGGTAATTAATAAAGGTCTTACGTCAAATTTGAATACGATAACCATCGATGTTGGTTCAAATCAAGGCGTTGGGCTTTATTCATCGGTATTGACTCCAAATAGTGTTATCGGAAAAACAGTAGCAGTAGGAAAATATAGTTCAATTGTACAGGTAATAAGTGATGTAAATTTTCGTTTGAGTGTTCAAGTGTTGCCTTCTGGTGCAAGGGGGATTTTGCGCTGGGTCTATGGTGATTTGTGTGAAATTCGTGAAGTTCAGAAAAATTCAGAAATCAAAATTGGTGATCGAGTTCTAACATCTGGATTCAGTGACATCTATCCAAAGAATCTGCCTGTTGGTATTGTGGCAGGAATAAGAGAGGAGAGAGGTAGCTTTCAAAAAATTATTACTGTACGCATAGCTGAGAACCTTGGTTCTTTAATTAATGTTTTTGTAATAACGGAACAAAAAGATGCTTTGGAGTAATTTTCTTTTAACAATGTTTGGCGTTTTTTTCTTACAATTCTTTTTGTCAGAATTTATGTCAATCAATATGATACGTCCGGACTTCATGACTATCTTTGTTTTGTATACAGCTATAAAATTTGGTCGATTTTATGGAGTTATTGCAGGGTTTACGCTTGGATTACTAACTGATTTAGCAGGTGTCAGTTCATATTTTGGGCTTTCATCATTAACATACTCATTCAGTGGATATTTAGCTGGTTATCTAAAGAATCAATATAATCGTCTTATTCCTCTCTATTTTCATTTGTCATGGGTTAGTATTATTTTATTTCAATTTTTAGTATACTGCTTTGTTCGGTATCAATATTTATATGAAACTAATCTTATTCAATTCACGATAAAGTGGGTATTGACTATGGGATATACAATGGGTTTCATTCTTGTGCTCCAACTAATTTTTCCGTTTAAAATTTATTCTCATGCTGAAAGTAGCTAACCTTATTCCTCAAAAACGACTTTTAGTAGTAAGCGGCGTTGTAATAATGCTCATGCTCTCATTGGTAATAAGGTTTTTTTATTTGCAAGTATATTTTTATGAAAAATATAAGCAAAAAGCTGAAGTAAATCGCATCCGTGCAATTCCATTGAACGCCCCTAGGGGATTAATATTAGACCGCAATGGAGAAATTATTGTGGATAATTATCCTACCTATATATTAACAGTAATCCCCGGTGAAATGGTAAATAAGAGTAAAAATTTCCAGATTATAAGTCAATGCACTGGTATAGATAGTACTATACTTGAGAGTAATTATAAAAAATATTATCGCGGTAGATTTTTACCATCGAGAATTGCAAAAGATTTAACATTTGATCAATTAAGCCGAATAGAAGAACACAAATCGGAATTGACTGGAATAAATTACAGCCAATTTCCTGAACGCTATTATTCAGGTAAAATAAACGCATCCCATTTACTTGGTTATGTGAAAGAAGTGGATCAAACTTTATTAAAGAATTTAGATGTAGAAGGTAATTATCTTTATGGTGATTTAATTGGATGGAGAGGGTTGGAAAAAAAATATGAAAAGCATTTACGTGGCGAAAAAGGAGTATTATTTGTAGATGTTGACGCGTTTGGACGTGAAATGGGTCATTCAATAGATTACCAAAAAGTAATTCCAGTCCCGGGAAACGATTTGCAAACATCCTTATTAATTCCTTTACAAAAGATGTTAGAAGAATTACTCGAAGGTAAACAAGGTGTAGTTCTTGTCTCTTCGCCTAAAACAGGTGCGATGTTGGCAATGGTGAGCAAACCAGATTATTCACCTGACTTATTTACAGGGACTACAACCATTGAAGAATGGCAGAATATTATAAGCAATACAGGGAAACCACTATTAAACAGAATGACTCATGGATTATATCCTCCCGGTTCAACATTGAAGATGATTACAGCAATGGCTTTGATGGAAAAGGGAAAAATTAACTATTCAGAATTAATCAACTGTAACGGCGTTTATGAATTGGGGAATAGACAATTTCGCTGCTGGAAGGAAGGAGGGCATGGCAGTATGAATTTAGAGCAAGCAGTTGCCCAATCATGTAATATATATTTTTATACGATAGTACAGAGATTAACATTAGATGAATGGGCAGTAGCATGTAAAACATTTGCTTTTGGAGAACTCACAGGAATTGATTTGTCTTCTGAAGCAAAAGGAATAGTCCCGAATTCATCGTATATGAATAAACTATATGGTAGGTGGGGCTGGTCAAAAGGCCATTTATTAAATCTTTCATTGGGTCAGGGCGAACTTGTGGTTACTCCCTTGCAAATGGTTCAATACATTAATATTCTTGCAATGAAGGGCAAAGCTCCAAGACTTCATGTAGTAGAAGGCGCTATAACCAAAGAAAAATCTATAAATTATTATTCACAAAAAACATGGAACCGCATGGAAAAATTTATGCAAAATGTTATTACATCTGTTCATGGTACAGGAAAGCGAGCCAATCCTAATATTACCGGATTGACTATAGCGGGAAAAACCGGTACTGCACAAAATCCACACGGCGAACCACACGCCTGGTTTGTTGGGTACGGGGAAAAGAATAATGAATTAGTATCTGTGATTGTTTTAATTGAGAATGGGGGGCATGGAGGTGAAGCAGCTGCACCTATTGCCGGTCGTGTTTTTAAATTCCTTTTTTCAACTAAAGAAAATATGAAATTAGCATTTACATCATGATTCAATTATTTTTTTTAAAATTTAAAGAATCAACAATAAGCATCTTAACAATTGCATTATTACTTACATGCGCTGGATTGATAATATTAAAAAGCATTAGTTCTGGTCTGGAAAGTAATTATTTTCAGCAATCATTTTATAAACAACTCTTATTTTTAATCCCAGCATTTTTTGCATTTTTAGTAGCGTTTTTTATTCCAAGGCATACAATTCATCGCTATATCTATGGCGTCTATGGATGTATGATCATTTTGATATTAATTCCTTTTTTGGGCGACCAAATTGCTTCAACATATCGTTGGATTGATATTGGTTTACCTTTTGGTTTTCAACCATCTGAATTTGCGAAGTGGATTGTGGTAATAGCGTTAGCCCGTTATTTATCTGATCATAATTTGGAAATGAATCACTTTACAGCATCTTTACTTCCTATTATCATTGTCCTGATTCCTGCAGGTATAATTTTGAATCAACCTGATTTAGGATCGGCTATTATCATTATGATTCCGGTATTGCCAATGCTTTATTGGATTGGGGCAAGACCTTTTCATCTTTTTCTAATTGTAGCACCATTGATTAGTATACTAACTGCTTTTCATTGGCTGTCTTTTGCAATTTGGGCTTTTATAATGATGTTTGTCATTTTTAAAGCAAAACCAAATTTAATTTTTAGCGTATCCACATTTTTTGGAAATATATTTTTAGGATTGCTATCTCCAGTTTTATGGGGATTACTTCAAGGGTATCAACAAAAGCGGATCTTAACTTTATTTAATCCAGAAATAGATCCCCTAGGTGCTGCATATCAAATCATTCAGAGTAAAACAGCTATTGGAGCTGGAGGATTGTTTGGGAAAGGTTGGGGGCAAGGGACACAGACACATTTAAAATTTTTACCAGTGCAAGAATCAGACTTCATTATTTCTGTCGTTGGGGAAGAGTTCGGTTTTATTGCAATTATAATTTTACTCATATTGTTTTCATATTTTATTCTTCGTACAATACGTTTGGCTTTTATAATTGACGATCGATTTTCCAGTCTTGTTTTAGTTGGTTTAAGTACTATAATTACTGCTCATGTATTTGTGAATTTTGCTATGACGGTTGGAATGATTCCCGTAAAAGGTTTGCCACTGCCTTTTGTATCATATGGCGGGTCGTTTTTACTGTCTAGTTATATTATGACAGCGATTATTATGAATGTAAGTATTGATCCAAAAGATTATTAAATAGTTCGATGTACATGTAAAGATTCGTCGGTAAATTCCGCGCCTATCATTTTGCATAATAAAAGAAAATAAATAGTGAATCAACCACGTAAAATTGCCATCCTCTGTTTTATTGCATTATTTGCTGGAAATCTATCTGCTCAATCAAATACAAAGCAGTTGAAAAGATTAAGCGATAAAATAATTCAACAAAATAATCGTATTGACGAATTGGAAACAAAGCTAATCATTTTGCTGCCTGAATTGCAAAGAACACTAAAGGCAACAGTCGCTGCAAAAGAACAAACAGATTCAGTCTCAATACTCATTATCAACCGAATAAATATGATTCAAAATAAAATTAGATTATTGGAAGATAAGGCTGCGTATTCTGATAGTACAAATTTTGAAGTTTTAGCTCAATTAATCATGATAGAAAATAAAATAATTACACTGGCTAATAGCTTTACGGAATTATATAAAGTCCGAAATGACCAAACTCCAGCTTCGCCAAGCTCAAGTATTAATCCTACTGAATATAAAAGACTCTACATCGAAAGCTTGAGTAATTTTCAAAACGGAATGTATGGGTTGTCCATTAAAGGGTTTTCCAAACTTGTTGTAAGTGATCCACAAAATAACCTTGCTGATAATAGTCAGTATTGGTTGGCGGAATGTTATTACTCTCAAAAAAATTATAAACGTGCTATTATAGAATTTGAAAAAGTATTCACATTTTCTGGAACAGATAAAGATGATGATGCTCAACTAAAGCTGGGCCTAGCCTATCAAAGCATGGGCAATTTGGAAAAATCTCGAGAAGAATTTCAACGATTAGTTGACTATTTCCCAGGAAGTGAATTTTATGATAGATCAAAAGAAGTCCTTAAACAATTAACCATCAAATAAAGAAAAAAATATTAATTATGAGTAAACTTTTCTACATGACAACGGAAATTATTCCATTCGCAAATACATCAAGTCTGGCTTCTTTTTCTACTAGAGTTCCTTTACTTTTACAAGATAAAGGCCACGATATACGTACCATTATTCCAAAGTATGGATATGTAAGTGAACGCAAATACATTTTAAGAGAGGTAATCAGACTTAGGGAGATACCTTTTCAATTCGATGGTGAGGAAAAAATACTATCAGCGAAAAGTGCATTTATTCCAAAAACACGTGTACAAATTTATTTTGTTGAAGATAATGAATGGTTTAAACCTCAAACAAATCTTGTCTATAAATCAAAAAACGGACGTATTCTTTCTAACAATGATGAACGATTTGCAGTTTTTTGTAAAGCTACTTTAGCCACACTACCGCATTTATTTTGGAAACCGGACATTTTCTTATGTAACGGATGGCAATCTTCTTTACTGCCGGCTATTTATAAAGAAGAATATGCAAGCAAGGACTTTTATGAAAACATTAAAACAGCTCTTTTAGTACATAATATGGATGATGAATACACACGTTTTGGACAGACTGCTTTTGAAAAATCAGGATTAAAAATTCCATCTGCGATGAAAAAAGGATTTGTGAATGCATATGAAGCTGCTGCTGATTCTGCTGATATGATTATTGCTTTAGAATCGCCATCTAATAATATTACTGAAAAATTACTTAAGCTTCCTGCTGTAAAAGCCAATAAGAAAAAATTAGTTACTGTTAAAGTTCCTGAAGGAGATATGTTGGATTATCAACCTGTTGCAAACAAACTTGATAAAGTCCTTGAGAAACTTATCGGTTAATCTTACGTATATAATCCCTTCTATGAAATCATCCGTTATACTCAAAATCCTTTGGATTGGTCTAGTTAGTGCATTCATTACTGGTTGCATGGAAGACCCTTTACACGCTGATTTAAGCCAAGATGGTTTAGAGTTAGAAGTAAGAGAGTTATTTGATATTGAAGGTGTCACTTATCAAGTTCCTCCTTCCATAGGAAGTAAGACAAAGCTTCATTTAGGTAATGACGAAGATTATTTATATAAAGCCCTGTTGTTTAAAACGTCATTTATTTCTTATGAATCTAGTTTGTGGACGTTATCTTCATTTCTTGATTCTACAATTACGATTGATAGTGCATTTTTTACAGTAGGTATTTCTAAAGATACATTGGAAACACCTGCATCTTTTTCAATGTATTATTTTCCTCTCATTGAACTTGATTCAATATTTAGTGAAACGAAGTCTCATTATTTAAATTTTACAGACTCTGAAATTGATATGGGTGAATTTGTTTCAAATGCGGTAGAAGAAAGTGTTGAAGTGGATACTGTAACTACGATTTATAGAATAAGATTTCCGGCAGAAAATTTGTTGGATTCTACATTTGCTGATACATCATTAAATTATACATTAATGTTAAAATTAAACAATCCGAATGAAGAATTGTTTGCATTCTACAGCAGAGAATATGATTATTCCAATGATCTGACAGCAAAATTAGAAGTGCATTTCCGTCAATTTATTTATCCTGATTCTGCTGACACTTCACAAGCCATTTCAATTGATACATTATTCAAATCATTTCTAACGACTCAAGATTTAAGCATTATGGTTCCGCCTGCGTTAACTCAAGAGGATACATCATATATAACAATCGGACGTGGAAAAGGATTACGTAGTTTAATAAAGTTAGATTTTTTAGACACTCTTCAATTACCCAAACAAACAACTTTTGACAAAGTTCAGTTAACATTGCATATTGTACCTGATACGAATATTTCTTCATTTAGTATTTGGGCAGTTGCACTTAAAGATACATTTGAATTATCAAGTTTCGAATCGTTAGAGGAAGATGATTACTCTGTTCACAGTTCTCTTTTTTCCAGTGGATCTGTTTTGAATGGTAAAGTTGTATTTAATATAAAGAGTTTTTTACAGAATCAATATTTCGAAAACATTGATAATCTTGGTTTAAAGCTTTATGCCAACATAAATAATAATCTGCAAACTGAAGTACATTTTTATTCATCTAATCATGACTCATTATTTCCAAAACTATTCATACAATATGTGGCTCCGTAGACTAATTCTATTTTCATTAATGTCTGTTTTGTTTGGGCAGTCAATTCATAATGCGTATGGTCTTGGATTAATTTCCTTTAATCATAATGCTGCATCATTAGCTATGTCCAGTCGTGGAATAGTTCCTTCATTCAATCAAAATATTTCTCTTTCAAATCCTGTTACATGGAATAATTTGAAGTTTGCATATTTAACGGCAAATTATAAAGGTGATGAATTTTCCAATGATTCAAAAGTAAATGGATTAACTGGTATAAGCAGCGCTCAATTTGCAGTTTCAATTGGTGAAAATTATGCCTGGGGATTTGGTTTGAAGCCTCTTTTTAATCAGCAATATATGATTGTTGATAATCAAACAGAATTTTATTTAGAAGGCGACACTCTTTTTACGCAGCGATCCCTAGATGGATCTGGAGGAGTTTCATCCTTATATACAGCTTTTTGTTTTCCCCTAACTAATAAAGAAAATATGGCGGTTGAATTAGATGTATTATTTGGTTCTTTACGTAAAGATGCCAAATTTTCAATTGATCAACGTAGTTATCATCAATTCCATAGACAAATATATTCCGGTTCACTTTATAAAGTATTTTTGTCATCGGATCGATTTAATAAAAATAAAAATCCATTGAATTTATATTTCATGTTTGGTGGATCATTAAATGCTTTAAAAATAAAACATCATTCATTTCAACCATTTGAAGATGTTAACCTAAATGGCTATTACGATAGCGCTGATATTCCAACTCCTTCCAGTGTTCCAACAGCAGATTTGAATATTTATAATAATGTATTAAAACCAATTGAATTGGGATTTGGTTTTGATATGTTAATGGCAAATAAAGTTCACTTAATGTTTGAAGCTCATAGTTGGAAGGATAATGGTGATAAATCGGCATCACTTTTTCCTTTAATATCTTATTATGTAAAGCAGTCACAGCAGTTTTCATTAGGGTTCGCAAAATTTTCACCCGCTGTTGCATTTCAGTTTTCTCAGAAATTACAGTATAGAGGTAGCGTATATTTTCGAAAAGATTTTTTGGAATATGATAATGTTAGTGTGGATGAGATGGGTATTGCAATTGGGCTTGGAATTAAATTTGGATTTGCAAATAATCAAATTGACTTTGCATATAAGTATGGTATTCGCACTAGCGAAATTATTTCTAATGAAAACATTCAACATTTCTCGGTTGGTTTACAATTAGGCGATTTGTGGTTTGTTAAAAGAAGACCGAAGTGAGGTAAGCATAATGAAATCAATTCATATAATAAAAATAATCACCATTGCTGTAGCAGCATTGTTTTTATCAATGTGTGTTCCACCAGAAGATGGACAAGGAGATGAAGATGCAGCTTATGAAGCATATTTAGACTCTTTACGTGATGTTCGTTGTCCAAGGTTATTAAGTAGCGCTGCTGAATATTATAAAAATAGGGACTGGCAATCGACAATCAACGTGTATAGAGACATTGTTGATTTAGGATGTGATCGCGATGACCCACAAGAAGTTTATCAATATTATGCTATTGCTTATGAATTTTTAGGTGAATATGACAGTTCTGAATTTGTATTAGTGAAAGGGTTGCAACTATTGCCTAATAATGTGCAATTGCGTAAACGTCTGGTCTACGCATATTCGAAACAAAATAAAAAAGATTTACAGATTGCAGAATTAAATCGATTGATTGAATTAATGCCTAATGATTTGGATATTGTAATGGACTTATCAGAATTATATGGAGATCAAGGATTGTATAATGATCAAATAGATTTTCTAGAACAGATTTTGGAAAAAGATCCAACGAATGAAAAAGCACAAAGCGAAATTGCTCTTGTATATGAAAAAACGGGTAAGGATCCATTGGATGTTTATAGAAAACGCTTTGAAAATAATTCGGATAATGTTTCGTATGGCTTAGATCTAGCGGATCGACTACTATCAAATGATGAACCCGATGAAGCTGTTGATGTGTTGAATAAAGTTATTCGATTGGATAAAACCAGTAAATTGGCTTTTCGAAAGCTTGGGCAAGCATATTTCAGCGCTGATGATTTGAATAAGTCATCAAATGCTTATGAGGAACTTTTTGAGTTGAATCCACGAGATATTAATATTGCATTAAAAATTTGTGATGTAAATACAGCAAACCAAAAATATGCAAAAGCATTACGCTGGGCTGATAAGGCTATTTCTATTGATAGAAATAATGGTGAATCATACGGTAGAAAAGGAAATGTATATTATAAATCATTTCAGGATTGCAGGAGCCCCGCAATATCATTGGATGATAGAGTGGTAGCAACATTTGCAAATAGAAACTTTAATAAAGCAAATGAACTTGGCTATAGTCGTTTTAAATACTCCAATTCCTGGTTGAGTGAAAATGAAGTATTGTTTAAGAAAACACAATGGTTTATGCTTGATGATGATGTAAAAAATCAAGGATATGTAACACCTCGAAGTAGTTGTTATAATTGGATAAATGAAAAACTTAAAAAAGAATCAAAGTGGTAAATTGATAGAAGAGTTTAGTTTTGAATTATCTTAAAGATGCTGACCCTGAATTATATAATATATTAATGCGAGAAGTGGTGCGTGAAAAAGCAACCCTCGAATTAATCGCATCAGAAAACTTTGTCAGTTATCCAGTTTTGGAAATGGCTGGCGGAGTAATGACCAACAAGTACGCAGAAGGGTATCCTGGGCGACGATACTACGGTGGATGCGAACATGTGGATGAAGCCGAAAATTTAGCAAGGGATCGTGCCAAAAAGCTGTTTAATGCTGAATATGTAAATGTTCAGCCTCATTCCGGTTCTCAAGCTAATATGGCGGTGTTGCTCACATTTTTAAAAACCGGTGATTTAATTATGGGTCTTGACTTGGCTCATGGCGGTCATTTGACTCATGGTAGTCCTGTGAATTTTTCTGGAAAACTATTTAATGTAGTTTCTTATCAGGTTGATAGGAAAACAGGTCGAGTTATTTTTGATGAAGTCAGAAAATTAGCTAAAGAGCATAGACCGAAGTTGATTATCTGTGGCGGAAGTGCATATCCAAGATTTATTGAATTTCAGGATTTTAAAAATATTGCTGATGAGATTGGTGCATTCTTAATGGCTGATATTGCTCATCCTGCGGGATTGATAGCAACCGGTCTTCATCCTTCACCCATGCCGTTTTGTGATGTGGTAACAACTACAACTCATAAAACTTTACGTGGACCACGAGGTGGTATGATTATGATGGGCAAAGATATGGAAAACCCATTTGGTGTTGTGGCTCCAAAATCAGGCCGTGTGAAAAATATGTCTGAATTAATAGATTCCATGGTTATGCCGGGAATTCAAGGTGGCCCATTAATGCATATCATTGCGGCCAAAGCAGTAGCCTTTGGTGAAGCATTGCAACCTTCTTTTAAAGTTTATACAAATCAAATTGTTAAAAATGCCCAAGCTCTTGCAGATGCTTTTTTGAAAAAAGATTATCATTTGGTTTCAGGTGGAACAGATACTCATGTTATTTTAATTGATTTGACGAATAAGGGTATTACAGGTAAAGCTGCTGAACTTGCACTTGAAAAAGCCGGCATCACTGTAAATAAAAATATGGTTCCCTTTGATGAACGTAGCCCCTTTGTTACAAGTGGAATTCGTATTGGGACTCCTGCTGTGACTACTCGTGGTTTAAAAGAGGAGCAAATGTTAATTATTTGCGATTTGATTGATCAAATAATTGTTGATCCGGAAAATGATAACATAATCAATCATGTCAATGCTACTGTTAAAGAGTTATGCTATTCTTTTCCTCTCTATGATGATCTGTTGAATTGATCATTTTCCTATCTTTTTCAATAAAATATCTAAATTCAACCCCATGTTAACTAATCGTTTTTTTCAAATAATAATTTCTTTATCCATGAGCTTATGGTTTACATCCTGTTCCACTGCGTATTATTTGGTGAATTATCCTGATTTTGCGAATGATGTTTTTTATCGCAAAGTAGTAAAAGCCGAGAAAAAACTTGATGGCAATGATGCAATACTTTATTTGGATGCTACAAAATTACGGACACAATTTACGTATGCGTTTATGGTTGAGAAAGCAGATCGTATAATTGAAAGTGATTATGAATCAGGAAAGGACCTTTATTTAAAAGCAGTAGAAAGTTTTGAACTGGCTATTTCCCATGGAAAAACATCTTTACAACTTCGTCATCCTCAACTACAAAATATGATGGATTGGATTACAGAAGACGTAACATTTACCGAAAATGATGTACCGTATTTGTATTGGCTCGGTGCTGCTTATGGAGGTGCAATTGGATCAAGCAGAGGAAAAGCCAAGTGGGTAATTCAACTTCCGATTGTTGGCTATTTATTGGAAAAAGCCCTGGTGATTTATCCAGCATGGAATTTTGGGGCTATTCATTCTGCATTGATTTCCTATTCAATGGCTCGAACTGATCTATTGGGGAATAATGTTGAAAATGCAAAAATACATTATAGACAAGCTATGTTATTTTCAAGTAATCAAGATGCTGGAGCTAAAGTTTCATTTGCTGAAAATGTACTAGTATCCATACAAGAAAAGGACAAATTTGTTACATTGCTTAATGAAGTATTAGCTATGGATTTAGAAAAAAATAAGGAATTATCATTGGGAAATATGATTGCCCGTAAACGGGCACTTTGGTTACTTTCTAGAACAGATGAGCTCTTTTACTAAATGAATACTTTATACCGCATAGTCTTTTGTCTCTTGTTAATGGGTGAAGCCACCGCCAAAAAAACTATTATTAAAATGGCAACATTAGTTCCTGAAGGTACTGATTGGCATGGCATGCTTGTTGAACTGGGACAACGTTGGAAAGAAGCAACTAATGGACAAATAGTGTTACGAATTTATCCAGGTGGAGTTGTAGGTGATGAACGAGATATGATTCGAAAAATGAGAATAGGTCAAATTCATGCTGCGGCTATATCATCTGAAGGCTTATCTGAAATTAATCCAGATGTTACAGGATTTGTTATTCCGTTGATTTTTGATGATTATGACGATGTCGATTGGCTCAGGCAAAAAATGTCTTCTCATCTTGAGGAAGGAATAAAAAACAATGGATTTGAAGTTCTATTGTGGGCTGATATTGGTTGGGCCAAGTGGTTTACATCAGAACCGATAGTTTATTTAGATGATCTCAAGGATAAGAAAATTTTTACATGGGCAGGTGATTATCGTACTCAAAACTTATGGGAACGTGCAGGATTTCAAGCTGTGCCTTTGGCTTCGATAGATGTATTATCAGGATTTCAAACGGGTCTTATAAATGCAATTGCAACAACACCATTATATGCTTTGTCACAACAATGGTTTGCTACGGCCAATTATATGCTTGATATTAACTGGGGATTGTTAACAGCTGCAGTGATCATTGATAAAAGAATTTGGAATCGAATTTCTACAGAAAATCAAGTTAAAATGAAATCCATCGCGCGTGATATTGGCATAATGCATCAACAAAAAACACGTCATATGGATAATGAAGCAATTAAAGTAATGCAGGAATACGGATTGACGGTTTATAAACCCACCACAGAAGAAAAAGAACATTGGAAAAATTATTTAAAAACATGGTATCCTGAAATAAGGGGAAAATATGTGTCAGAAGAAATTTTTGACATAGTCACAGGATACATGGCTGAAAAAGATTCATTGGACGCATTGAAGCAAATATCTGAATAATGGCTAGGCAAAAAAAGCCAATCACTCAACGTCTCCAAGGCGGCGAGGACATTCTTGCTTTAACTGTATTTTTTCTTTTAGCATTTCTACCTGCATTTGAAACATTATCCCGATTGTTTGGTAGGTCAGGAGTGCCCGCATCGATCATTTTGGTACAGCACATGACTCTTTGGATCGGATTTGTTGGTGCAGTCCTGGCTACCCGTCAAAATAAATTATTAGCTCTAACAACAAAACCCTTATTTCAAGCTGATGAGGAGTTTCATTTTGGGCGTTGGTTAGCGAAAAACATTTCATTTATTGTTATTATTTCATTGATGTGGGGAAGTTGGAGTTTGATTAGAATTGAATTTCAACACCCTTTTGATATTGCTCAAAATATTCCACGATGGTTTGCCCAAGCTATAATGCCTGTGGGTTTCACGCTAATGGCCATCCAAGTATTTTATAGCAGTTTTAATAACCGTATGATGCGTAGTTCTATGTTAATAATGGCTTTTGTGTGGATGTTTATTGCATTTTCTGATGCGTTTAATGAAAATACATTCATCCTTATTATTGGTATTGTCGCCATTCTTGTTTCCCTTTATTACGGTGCTCCAATCTTTGTGGGTTTGGGAGGAATTGCAGGCCTTCTATTTTGGAGCGATAATATATCTATTGCTGCTATACCTGCAGAGGCTTACCGGATTGCCCTTTCACCTGCATTACCTACAATTCCCTTATTCACATTGGCTGGATACATTTTAGCTGAAAGCGGTTCTTCACAAAGAATGTTTAATGTATTTAGGGTGTTATTTGGTTGGATCCCCGGCGGTACTCCAATTGTTATTGTGTTCCTCAGTGGCTTTTTTACTGCGCTTACTGGTGGCTCTGGAGTAACAATTTTAGCTTTAGGCGGTTTACTTTATCCGTTATTGAGAAAAGAAGGATATAATGAAATGTTTTCACTGGGATTGATTACTGTGGCTGGTTCTTTAGGTTTACTATTTCCACCCAGTTTGCCGGTAATACTTTTTGGAGTGACGGCTGGAGTATCTGTTAAAGATATTTTTATAGCAGGTTTTATTCCTGGAATTGTACTTGTTTTAGCAGTGGCGAGTTGGGCTATTTTTCAAGATAAAAAGCAAAATCATAAAACAATCTCATTTAATGTTAAAAATATAGGTTCTGCTTTATGGGCAGCAAAATGGGAAATGTTAATTCCCTTTTTAGTGTTGTTTGGTGTTTTTGGTGGATTCACTACTTTAGTGGAAACGGCAGCTATTTTGGTTTTTTATACTTTTGTAATAGAAGTTTATGTATATAAAGATTTAAAAATGAGTGATTTTCCACAAATTGTTTTGAGTTGTGCAACATTGATTGGTGGGGTGTTAATCATTATGGGTGTTGCCATGGGATTGACGAGCTATCTTGTTGATGCAGAAATACCCAGTCAATTACTTTCTTGGGTTAAAGCAACAATTTCATCAAAATTTGTTTTCTTATTAATGTTGAATATTTTGCTTTTAGCTGTTGGTTGTCTCATGGATATTTTTTCAGCTATTATTGTTATTGTTCCACTCATTATGCCATTAGGGCTTCATTTTGGAATTGATCCTATTCATCTAGCAATTATTTTCATAGCGAATCTAGAACTTGGTTTTGTAACTCCACCGGTAGGGATAAATTTATTTTTATCTGCTTATCGTTTTAATAAGGATATGCCAACAATTTATAAAGCGACGTTACCTTTTTTTATTGTTCGATTTATCGCAGTATTGCTTATTACTTATGTTCCAATCATTTCACTTGGGTTACTAAAGTAAATGTGGGAACAATCACATGAATTATTCATTTCTTGACTATTGATACATACACGAGATATATTCGCCGGCGTTAAAAAGGAGCAAAATCGAAACAAAATCGTTATTAATTAATAATAGAATAATACGACGGGATAACCGTCAAAACAGGAGAACATACCGATGAAACGATTGATCATGGTCGCAACCATGGCCTTTTTAACATTTTCACGCCCTTTATATGGCCAAAGTGAAGCTGGAGCCATCTTTTTACTTATTTCTCCCGGCGCTCGTGCTGGTGGGATGGGCGAAGCGCATGTTGCCGTTGCGGATGATGCTTATGCAAGCTTTTGGAATCCAGCCGGATTAGCCTTTCTAAAAGGATCAGAAATGGCCCTCATGCACGTAAACTGGCTACCCAATTTAGCTGATGATATGTATTACGAATTTTTTGCTTATCGCAAACATTTTCCATATTTAGGTACACTTGGTGGGCATCTTATTTACTTAAACCTAGGCGAACAAATTCGTATGGGTGAATCTGCGGAAGATTATCTGGGTACATTTACCAGCTATATGATGGCTTTCACATTATCTTATAGTTCATTATTATCCCCCAAATCGTCGCTGGGGATTAATGCTAAAGTCTCCTATCAGCATCTTACTGAATTTGGTGCAGGTGGTGAAAAGGGAAAAGGAACATCTACAGACTTTGGATTTGATATTGGATATTTAAGAAAAGAGTTTCTTTCTCCAAATCTTACTATTGGGTTAACCATCACTAATATAGGACCCAAAGTGTCATTTATCGATCCTGCTCAAGCAGATCCCCAGCCAACTAATTTCACACTTGGATTTAACTATGCTTTAGTCAATTCAGAGTTCAATAAACTCTCTTTGGTCTATGATGTAGATAAGCTCCTTGTTGCAGCATATCCTGATATGGACTGGGATGGTGATGGTTATATTGGTGGTTATGATGAAGAAGGTCATAAATCTGATAAGAATGCAGAGTATAATAGCGATGGACAACATGAAAGAGCTCATTCTGATCCAATCTATATAGGAATATTTACATCTTGGGTCGATGATTGGCTAATTGGTGGTGATATGGATATGACGAGAACATCAAGCGACGAATACGATCATATTATAGGTGGTTACCGTTGGAATGATGATAATGGTAATGGTGAAATTGATGTTGCTGAAGGTGAAATGATTGCTACAGAAGGTGAGCCCGGTGACGACGGTTGGGGTGCTTATAATGAATACGGACAAAAAGAAGTGGGTAGCGCAAAAAAACGTACAATAATGAATGAACTTGATAAGCTTGTGCACAATGTTGGCATGGAATATTGGTATGGAAAATATTTTGCTTTACGCGCAGGGTATTATTACGATAAAACTGGAAAAATCATGAATCCAACGTTTGGTGTTGGTTTGCGATTTGCAAACTACGGTTTTGATTTTGGTTATACTTCTGGTGCACCCGACCATCCTCTGGCCAATACAATGCGTTTTTCTATAAATATGGAATTCTAAAATTCCATAATTTCCCTTTCACAATATTTCCAATATGAAAAGCCTATTATCACTATTCATCGTATTGATAATATGTTATCCTCTATCTGCAGATATAACTGGAGATATTACTGTAAAAGTTATACGAGTTTCCTTTCAGAATGATGACATTGAAGGAACAACTGGTAATGGAGATTTTCTGTATTCATCTGAATTGGATTTGTGTTCAGAGTACACTATCGATCCAGTTCCACACGATAAATCATATTTTGAATCCCAATTAAAAGCAGTCGATAATTATTTCAGAGCTGTATCGTATGAAAAATTTGGGATTGATCTTAATAATTCTCAAGTTTACCCGGCTGGAAGTCAGTCGAGTTATGTCCTCTCAAACACAATGGATCATTACCATCCCTATGGTGAAGATGATATGTATGAGCAAAGGCTTACTGAATTATTTAAGGAAAGTGTTGAATTGGCTTTTACATCAGATGGAGTAGAAATATCAAGCGATGATATTGTCATCATTATCCATGCCGGTATAGGGCAGGATTTTTCTCTACCATTTTTAGATCCGACTCCCGAGGATATACCGTCCACATATGTTGACGCTGAAATGCTGCAAACATACACAAATGGTCCTATAACAATTGGCAATTCTACAGTAGAACATGGAATCATTTTACCTGAAACGCAAAATCATCTTCTCTATGACATTGCAGAATCCATGTTTTCCACTTCTTCAACACCGTGTGAATATCAATTTGGTCTTACAGGTACTTTTGCTCTCATGATGGGTTTTGCAGTTGGATTACCACCATTATGGGACACGGAATCAGGTCAGACCGGTATAGGCGTTTTTGGACTCATGGATCAAGGATCGAATAATGGACGAGGATTAATTCCATCTCCACCGGAAGCATGGACGAGAATGTATGTAGGTTGGGAAGGGGCAACTGTTGTCAAACCGGGAACAAACGTACAATTAGCCAGTCGATCGGAAGATAATTTGATTCAAGTGAATATTAATGCCAGTGAATATTTTCTCATCGAAAATCGTACCAATTGGTTTCGTGAAAATGTATCCGTGGATTCAGCTCGATATCTCATGTATGAACAAAGCGGAAAAGAACGCTATCCGCCATTCGTAGAAGTACTGTTTGACTCTATTGCTTTAGAAAAGGATGAAAATGGTGTCGTTACGTCAATTTCCGATTACGATATCGGTTTACCTGCTTCCGGACTTTTAATCTGGCATATTGACGAAAATCGAATTGACAGCGGAATTCCAAATTATATGATTAATGGAAACCGTGAAAATCGCGGTGTAGACCTTGAAGAAGCCGATGGAGCACAGGATATCGGCTATCCCAACATTTTCCTCTTTGCGGACCCCACAGGAGGCTATTTTGGGGATATGTGGTTCCGGGGTAATCCAGAATACGAAGCACTATATCCCGATCAAGAGGGGCAACCCTTGGAATTTGGTCCATTTACTCATCCAAATACAAAAAGCAATGACGGCGCCACGACCTATTTGAGCATCAACAATATTGGACTACCCCAAGATACAATGTCATTTTCTGTAACAAACGCCATGCTGGCGGATGGATTTCCAGATTCATCGCTTCATATTTGGTTAACATATGATTTTGATGGTGATGGTGTAATGGAAATTGTTGGAGGGAAAGATAGTTTATGGGTTGCTGAAGAAGGCAATATTTCAAACAAGCTATATTTTTATTATACCACAAATCAGATCTATGATTTATCTGTTGGAAATTTTAATGGAACCAATCAATTAATTGTTTTTGAAAAAGACAGTTCCACTACTAATATGAATTATTTTGGATGGAATTCAGAGCTGAATGATATGAACTGGGTATTTTATGATAATTTGGATTTCACAAATGCAGTATTTGTCAATGATCATTTAGGAAACCATCAATACAAACAATCATCAGATGATTTCTTTTATTCAGCAAAAGTTGTCAATAATGATGAATCAATAGATAGTGTAGAGATATCTGCTTCTATGGCTGATTTGGATCTGGATGGAAGTGCTGAATATGTTTTTTTGGGATGGATGAAAGAAGACAACCAATTAGTCGACATACCAGACTTCTATGGAACGTTAGAGGTAAGGCATTTAAGTGGAATCACTGTATCCGGTTTTCCTTTATATCCATATACTCTTACTCAAATAGTATTAATCAAAAATTTATATGGTGATAACCATCCGGAAATAGTAGTTCAAAATGCAGAAGGAGAAATCATCATAATTAATTGGAAGGGCGAGCTTGAATATCGCTTAACTGATTATGGCGAACTCATTTGTTTGAGCAAATACGAAGGTCGCAATGCTATTGTGACAGAATCTGCCATTTGGCTCTTTGATGAAGTGAACGAGAATTATGGCAATGAATGGACATCAACCCACCACGATTTTGGAAATACGCGCACACTGCATTTAAATATTCCCAAACGTATACCGGATACAGCTTTGATAGATAAAGACAAAACCTACGCCTATCCAAACCCGGTTTATGATGGTAACGTTAAAATACGCGTTGCAGTTGAGTCAGCAGAAATAGTGGAAATTATGATATATGATTTTGCAGGATATTTTATAAAGAAGTTTACCATGGATAATTTGGCCCAAGGATCCATTCATGAGCAATTGTGGAATGTTGATGATGTAGAATCCGGTGTTTACTTCGCGAATATTAAAGCAACAAGCGGTACAAAAAGTGAGTCAGAAATTTTGAAGATTGGGGTTATCAAATAGTTTATGCAGCGCATAAAATTCATGTGCTCAATGACCATTCTTGCGGCCACGCTTTTTGGTCAATTTCGATACAACCATCCGGAAATTAATTGGCAGACATTTGATACAGATCATTTTCAAATCCACTTTTATGAAGGTACAGAAAGTTCAGCTCGTGAGGGTGCCTACGTTGCAGAACAAATATTTCCTCACATAACGGGACTATATGATTACGAGCCTCAAACAAAAACCGACATCATTTTTACCGATTTGGATGATATTTCAAATGGTGCCGCCTATTACTACGATAATAAAATCATTATTTGGGTATCACCTTTGGACTTCGAATTGCGGGGCAGCCACCGCTGGCTTCAGAATGTGATTACACATGAATTCGCTCATATTATTTCATTGCAAAAAGCCATGAAGGCGGGTATGAAATTCCCTGGAGCATATTTCCAGTGGATGGATTATGAAGATGAAAAACGTCAGGATGTGCTCTATGGATTTCCTCAAAAATTGGTTAGCTATCCATTACCTGGGGCTGTTGTTCCACCTTGGCTGGCTGAAGGATCTGCGCAATATATGTTCGAAGGAGCAGACTGGGATCATTGGGATTCCCATCGCGATATGATCCTCCGTGACAGAGCATTAAATGACAATTTATTATCATTCACGGAAATGAATACATTCGGGAAAAAGGGCATCGGCAATGAATCAACGTATAATTCTGGTTTTGCTCTTTGCAATTTTATAGCTGAAAACTATGGAGCTGATGCATTAAAACAGATTATGATTGAATTATCAAATCCGCTTCAATTTTCAATCGATAAAGCAATTGAAAAAGCAACGGGAGTAAGCGGTTTTCAAATATATGATGATTTTAAAATTTCGATTGAAACTGAATACAAAGAATCAACTCAATCCATAAAATCGAATGAGATTAAAGGTGAAGTTCTAATCGATAAGGGCACAACCAATCTTCATCCCAAGTGGTCACCCGATGGAAAGATGATTGCATATATTTCGAATAAGGAAAATGATTATTTCGGGCAAACAGATTTATTTTTATACGATTCAGAAAAGCAGAAAAGTGAAAAATTGGATGGGGGGGCACTGTTTGCGCCTTCATGGCATTCATCGGGAAAATATATTTATTATACCAAAAAACCAACGATTCCTAATAAGCACGGCTCTCGTTTCTTTGATATTTATATTTATGACCTAGATAAAAAGAAGGAGAAACGTATTACCAAACATAAACGTGCATATCATCCTGTTTTTATTTCCAGTGACAGCTCACTTGCATTTTTGTCATCACATGATGGGAGTCAGAATATTTACCACTACGATTTGAAAACAACGCAAGTCACTCAATTAACCCATTTCGATGATCATTCAATATTACGCGGATTGAGTTACGATCAGGAAAATCATCGATTATTATTTAATAGAACGCTGCATCATTATCGCGATATTTATTATTACTCATTGATGGATTCAACGGTAGACGTTTTAATCGCAAATGAACTTTGGGATGAACGTGATGTACATTATTCAAACAGTCAGATGATTCATTCCGATGATCGGTCAGGGATATATAATCTGCGAATAAATGATGATGATTATGTCACCAACGTAACCGGTGGCGCATTTATGCCTGATATAAATAATGATGGTGAAATTGTGTATTCGCTGTATGAAAATGGACAGTACAAAATTGCGCTATTAAGTAATCCGAAAAATGTTGAAAATGATAATGTCGGATACAGTCCGGATTATTTCATGAGAAATTCAGGACATTCAGATCCTATAGTTGATCGTGATCTTACAGTATCAAGAACCTACACAGACGATTTTACAACTATGTTTGTATTGCCGAGACTGATGCTAGATTATAATACTGTCAAACCGGGTTTTTATTTTTACTCATCAGAAGTGTTGGAAAGATTAAATGTTTTCGGTGGTGCAACTATCAATAACGTTAAAGATGTTGATTTATTTTTCATTTTTGAATTTAAACGTTTTTATCCAACTTTGTTTGCAGAAGTATATTATATAACACGAAACATTCAACAAACAAATTTTTATTCATCCTATAAATTGGATGATAATTTGAAATTTCGTTTAACTCAATTCAACGCTGGAATGCGCTTTCCTTTATTCGGTGTTTCACAAATGGAATTAATTTCGACTTGGCAGGTTTATAGAGCGTTTGTAAAAGAAACTATTCAACAGGAAAATCTCATGGCTGGCGTTGCCTATGATTATTACAAGGGATGGGTAAATGGTTTCAAGTGGCAGCTAAATAATATTAAAAGACTAGCTGACAACAATATAAATCCTGCAAAAGGATATACGGCGAATGTATCAGCAATGCATGAGCAAAATGATTTTATCACAGGTTTGAATTTATCAGATGCAGGAACATTATTGGCAGAATATGGAGATAATGATACTTGGCGTTTAAATGTGAGCGGAACGTATCATATTTCAATCCCCCATACAAATCGTTGGACGATATCTTTAGGAACGCAATTTGGTTGGTTATCAAATGATAATGTAGATCCATTTTTTAATTTCTTTGGTGGTGGGATGATTGGTATGAAGGGGTATCCGTTTTATAGTATTGAAGGAACACGTCAACTCATCAATGACATAACATTCCGCGTTCCATTATTTACTCAAAAGCATGTGCAATTAGGTTGGTTTATTTTACAAAATAGTGTTTTGGGCATTGTTTATCAAAACGGAAATGCTTGGAAAGGTGATTTTGATTCATCTAAATTAATTCGCTCTGGTGGAATTCAATGGAGGATTAATGGCTTTTCTTTTTATAATTTCCCGACCGCTATAGAGCTAGAAATGCATCGCGGACTGGATATAATTAAAAAAGAAGTCAATGAAGAGGTTTATACCTATGGTAAAGAAGATAGATTTTATTTCAAACTCTTATTCGGATTTTGATTATGAATAACACAATACTAATATTACTATTCACTACAATGCTATCAGCTGGCGATCTGTATTTATTTGATGATCGTTTTCAACCTGCACTTAATTTGAATACTACGGAATTTATTTTGTCTGACACTACAGAAGATATTATAAAGGATTCAGTTACATTAGTTAATTATCCAGCTAAACCTATGCTCTATTCGCTTATCCTTCCTGGATTAGGTCAATATAAAAATGGGGATCCACTGTGGAAATCCGCTATATTTATTGGCGTAGAAGCAGCGTCTATAGTTGGTATGTTACAATGGAATAAGCAAGCAGAAGATATTCGCAAACAATATGAACTTTTTGGTGATAATCATTGGTCTATAATAAATTGGGTAGAGAATACGTTGTTGAATCCTGTAACGGGACTAATTCAATACGAAGATTTTAAACTAGACGGTACGCATAAACTTGAATTGCATTTATCAGGTTCATTGGCTGAAGCTTTTGGTGTGTTCGTTTCTTCGGATTCATTAGTTACACATCCAGAGTGGATTTATAGTGATGAATTATCCATTTTTCAAGATCAGCATTTTTATGAAAATATTGGAAAATATGATCAATTTGTTGGCGGATGGGATGATATTTTCGAATATTATATAGTAGAAAAAACAGTGGAAGATACTATCGAAATCATTCTTATGACCCCCAATAAAAATGATTATAACAATGAACGTGATAAAAGTAATCAATATTTAAAATTAGCTAATTATGCTGTGTCTGCTATTATGTTTAACCATGTAATAAGTGGTATTGAAGCTGTGCTTACAAACCAGCGCAAAGCCAGAAGCAAAGCTGAACAATCTAAAACGGACGTGGGGTTGTATTATGACCCACGTAATAAATATGGTATTGGCGGTATATCCGTTTCATACAAATGGTAAATAAATGAAAAAACGATATTTTTTAATTATTTTAACATCCTTCTTAATTACTTCATGTTCATCTACAAAACTTGTAGATGAAGACTTGCAAGTTCAATTTGATCGAGCCATGGGATACTTGGAGAAAAAACGTTATCTTCGAGCTCAAGAGGAATTTAACAATGTAGCTATTCGGGGTTTACACACTGATTTAGGTGATGATGCCCAATTCTATTTAGGAGAATCATATTTTTTAAATAAAGAGTATGTTTTGGCAATGGCTGAATATGATCGCCTGATTCGACGTATGGGATTCAGTGATTTTGTACAAAAGGCGCGTTGGCGTATTTGTCAATCATTTGTCGAACAATCACCTAAATATTATCATGAACAGTCTTCTACAGAGCGGGCATTGAGCAAATTACAGGAATTTTTGGATGATTATCCGAATACAGAATTTCATGAAGAAGCATTAACAACTATTACAGAAATGCGTAATAAACTCTCTACAAAACTATTCGAATCAGCTCGATTATACATTAAAATGGAAGAATATGAATCTGCTATTATTACGTATGAAGATTTACTGGCGAAATATTATGATACTGAATGGGTGGATGACGCTCATTTCCAGATTGTGAAGTGCCATGTTTTGTCAGGTGATATAGATGAAGCTAAAGAGTATTTGGAAAATCACAGGAATCAGATTTCAGATGATGATTTGTTAACTGAAGCTGAAAGTTTTATTAATAAAAATAATTAATATAAATCAGTTATGAAGAAAGTTTGCCTTTTCGGCGGTACATTTGATCCACCCCATATTGGTCATTTACTAGTCGCTCAAACTGTAGCAGAAGCTGAAGATTTCGAAAAAATAATTTTTATTCTTGCAAATCAACCGCCTCTGAAAAATGATTTTTCAAAAGTTGATCACAGACTTTCTATGTTAAAAATGGCTGTAGCAGGCAATCCTAAATTTGATATTTCAGAAATTGATATAGACAGAGGTGGGGTTTCTTTTACAATAGATACTATTAAGGAATATAAAAAAATTGAAAATTTAAATTCAAAAGAAATTTATTATTTATTTGGTAGTGACTCTTTGATACGCTTTCACAAATGGGAACAAGCAAAAGACATTTTAAACGAATGTCAGGTTTTAGTCGCGATTCGACCCGGATTTAGACCTAGCTCAATTCCCAGCTGGGTGTTGAAAAAAATTCAGTTTGCCAATATTCCCCGTTTTGAAATATCATCAACTACTATACGTAAGCGTTGGGCTGAAGATAAAACAATTCGTTACATGGTTACTCAACCTGTTTGGGAATATGTTAACGCTCACAAACTATATTCTCAATGATTTTAAGTATAACATTATTATTATTAGGCGGATTGCTCTTATTTTTTGGAGCAGAAAAAATTGTTCGTGGTGGTTCCCATATAGCTTCGCGTTTAGGATTGTCTCCGTTGGTGATAGGTTTAACCATAGTTGCTTTTGGTACATCATTACCGGAGATGGTAGTGAGTTTAGCAGCAGCGAAAGATTCATCATCCATTGCTATTGGTAATGTTATTGGATCAAATATTGCCAATGTAGGATTAGTATTAGGAATAAGTGCCTTCATTTTTCCTTTGACGATTACGTATGCAAATATTCGTAAGGATCTTTTCATTTATTTAATTGCAGCTTTGATCTTTATATATTTTTGTTCTGATGGATTAATCAGTAGCGGGGAAGGTGCTATTCTATTTGTAGGAATTATTGTATATACTTGGTATGCAATCACTCATCCTCGACATCAAGTAGAAAAAGATAGCCATGGTAAAGATTCCATGTCAAAATGCTTTTTCTATCTACTGATTGGATCCATATTTCTCTATTTTGGTTCAAAACTTTTTGTAGAAGGTGCCGTGTTTCTTGCTGAATTGCTTGGAGTAAGCAAAATGGTAATCGGTATGTCCGTAGTTGCTTTAGGAACTTCTTTGCCGGAATTGGCGACGTCTATAGTTGCAGCTTTTCAAAAGGAAAGTGGTATATCGGTTGGAAATATTATTGGTTCAAATTTGTTCAATATTTTATCTGTCATTGGTTTGGTGAGTTTTTTGTACCCATTACATGTTCCAACGGACATTATGAAATTCGAAATACCCTTTATGTTGGCTTTTGGAGTTGTTCTCTTTCCAATTACTTTAATGAAGCAACCTATTCCCAAGATTACGTCTGGTATTTTGATCGCCGGTTATTTAACATTCATAATTTTATTATTTAATTGATTAAAGACCCTTGTTGTCATTACATAAATTCCATTTATAGATTAACATGATGATTCAACTCGAAAATGTATCATATTCATATCGTAAAGGCTTCGGTCTTGCAAATATAGATTTAACAATCAATGACGGTGAATTTGTATTTCTTATCGGTCCAACAGGATCAGGCAAAACTACGTTATTAAATTTAATGTATATGGATTTATTACCGGATAGCGGAAGGGTTAGTATAGGAAAATATAATTCTGATTCAATCAAAAAACGGAAAATTCCTACATTGCGAAGGACAATTGGTATCATCTCTCAAAAATATCATTTATTAAATGATCGTAATTTATTCGAAAATGTGGCGTTGCCTTTACACGTTATAGGGCACAATCAGAATGATATTGCTGGAGCTGTTGAAGAAATACTTGAGGAGGTAGGCCTTTCTGGATTGGAAGACCATTATCCTCAAGAATTATCAGGAGGCGAACAACAACGCGCATGTTTAGCTCGGGCATTGATAAAAGATCCAGATATCATTCTGGCAGATGAACCAACAGGGAATATGGATCCAGTCTCATCATTCGATTTAATAAAATTACTTGAAGAAATAAATAGTGAAGGCACGACTGTATTTATGGCTTCTCATAATTATAGTTTAATTAAAAGTCGTAATCATCGTATTGTTGAAATTCATAATGGAAAACTGCGCAGCCAATAATGGATAAATTTCTATTTCTACTAAGTGAAGGTTTTAAAAATTTATGGCGACATAAATTGACTGTTTTCACGGCTGTATTCTCTGTATTTCTGTCTCTATCAACAATTGGAGTCCTTTTTATTGCGGAGCAGAATACTCACAAGCTTATTGAGTACATGCGTACTAAATATAAAATAGAAGTCTTTTTTGATGGATCAGTTTCAAATGAGCAGGCGAGTCAACATGTTCAAGAAATAAGTAAAATTCCCGGTGTTTATTCCACAACCTTGATTACAAAAGAAGAGGCTCTTAAAATCTATAAATCACAGTTTGGTGATGATATATCTCAATTTTTAGACTACAACCCTTTACCTGTCAGTTGTGTGGTGAATATAAAGCGTAAGTACAGCGGATATCTACATATGGCGCCTATTATAGAACGGATTAAGGGAATCGACGATGTGGATATGATTAAGCATCAAAGCCGCCTTATTAGTAGAATTGAAAAATTTTATGAGAAAGGATTGTTGGGATTATCCGGAATCGCCTTTGCAATTATTCTAGTGACTGTAATGATTATTTCTAACACAATTAAATTAACGATTTATTCAAATAAAGATTTGTTAATGGCATTAAAAATGATTGGCGCAACAAATACATTTATCCGTATGCCTTTTATTCTTGAAGGCATTTTTCAAGCTGTCCTCGGGGCTATTTTAGCTTCAGCAATGTTGTATGGAATAGTCTATGGGGCGAATGAAATGTTAAATCAAATAACTACGTATACAATTAATGTTGATTGGATGTTTTTAAGCTGGTTGTTTTTAATTGCTGTAGTCATTAGTCTTTTTGGCAGCAGTCGGGCAATTTCCAGGTTTATAAAGTAACGTCTAATGAAAATAGTATATTGTTTCCCAAATTAGAAACTATCTAAATTTTAAACTTAATATGAATCTAAAAAAATCAGATATCTCCATTAGAGAACAACAGGTCCTTAAAGCGATAGTAGAAGATTATATTGTGGATCATGTCCCAATAGGATCGAATGTGCTCAAGAATAAGCATGCTTTTGACTGCAGTTCTGCCACATTGAGAAACGCTATGGCAAGTTTAGAAAAAAAGAAACTAATGATGCATACGTATACGTCATCCGGTCGCATTCCGACTGATTTGGGCTATCGTTATTATGTAGATCATTTAATGCAGCAATCTGGTAAATCATTTTTAGACTATAATGCAATCGAGACTGAACTGACTATTTCGTCAAATAGTGTTGATGCGTTATTAAAAACAACGGCGATAATGCTGTCGAAAATAAGTCATCTTTTTGGCGTGGCAATGATTCTACAATATGACCGCAGTATATTGAATGAAATTGAATTAGTACATTTGTCTTCTGACCGTATTATGGTTGTTTTAGGCATGAAATCCGGACTAGTGCGATCAATCGTACTCAATATGGTTGTATCCGTTAGTGAAAAAGATATTTCAAATATTACAGTCTTATTAAAGGAAAAATTACTTGGGCTCACTCTTAAGGAAATTCAAAATACAATTGCTGAACGAATGCAGGATTCACCTTTGGCAGATCATGAAATAATTCAAATTCTTCTAAACAACCCTAAAGAACATTTTGTAATACCGGATAATGAGTTGGTTTTTACATCATCAAATAGAGAATTATTAGATCAGCCGGAATATCAACATGTGGAAAACCTGCAGAAAACGCTGGTGGCAATCGATAATGAAAACGTAACTCAATATTTCAAAACTTATTTAAATAAACAAAATAATTATATGCTCATTGGAAATGAAAATATGGAAACTATGTATAATGATTGCACCATCGTTACTCATGTTTTCGTTGGATCGTCTTTTCAAGGTCAGATTGGCATAATAGGGCCTACGCGTATTCCTTATGCTAACATATTAAAAATATTAAACAATTTTACGGAGATCATAAATCGTGTCTGTTAAATCAGATAAACAAAAAAAGTCAAAACAAAAGAAAAATCAAATTGACAGGAAACATCAGCTTGAAAAGAATATTGAAGAATTAACACTTCAATTAAGTCAAATCGAGGATAAACATCTTCGCTTAAAAGCCGAATTTGATAATTTTCGCAAGCGCAAAGAACAAGAAGTCATAAACCTCATACGTTACGAAGGTTCAGATGTTATAAAAAATATGCTCTCCATCGCTGATGATTTAAATCGCATGAAAGATGCAGTTGAGCATCCTGAACATAAGGATAGTTCTGATTCGATTAAAAAAGGAATAGATTTAATCTTACAAAAAATCTATAAAGTATTTGAAGAACGTGGAATCGAATCCTTTTGTGAGGTGGGAGACATTCTTGATTCAGATTTGCATGATGCTTTAATGGTTAAAGAAGAAAAAGGCAAACAGGAGAATGAAATACTTGAGGTGTTTGAAAAAGGGTATAGATATAAAGATCGTATCATTCGTCATGCAAAAGTAGTGGTAAATAAAGTATGAAAGATTTATATGATATAATAGGCGTGAGTAAAAATGCATCCAACGACGAAATAAAAAAATCTTATCGTAAAATAGCTTTAAAATTTCACCCTGATAAAAACCCGGGGAATAAAGATGCAGAAATGAAATTCAAGGAAGCTGCAGAAGCGTATAGTATATTAAGCAATCAGCAAAAACGTCAACAATATGATCAATATGGTCATGCAGGTGTTGGAATGGGTGACCAAACACAAGGGTTTAGCGGTGGTGGATTTCATCATATGTCTATGGATGATATTTTCAGTCAATTTGGGGATGTATTTGGTGGGGATGTATTTGGAAGTATTTTTGGTGGCGGACGAAGGAGTGGACAAACAGTTGGACAAGGTAAAGATTTACGTGCAACAATCGAACTCACTTATAACGAAATTGTAAACAGCGTTGAAAAAACAATTAGAATTAAACGTCTCGAACATTGTGATTCATGCGCAGGAAGCGGAGCTGCTCCTGGAATTACTCCGACTACGTGCCAACAATGCGGAGGGGCAGGTCGCATTCGACAAATGTCCCAATCATTTATTTTTCAATCTGTCGTTGAACGGGAATGTCCAATTTGTAAAGGGAATGGTAACGTAATAACAAAACCCTGTAAAAGCTGCAGTTTTGGTTTAGTTAGAAAAACGGTTTCTGTAAAGGTGCAGATCCCTGCTGGTGTTGAATCAGGTAATTATATGCGATTGCAAGAACAAGGGAATAAAGGTGAATCAAAACAACCTGCAGGAGATCTTGTCGTATTTTTTGAAGAAGAGAACCATCCACATTTCGTTCGTGATGGTGAAAATGTATTTTTAGAAGCAGTGATTTCTTATAGTATGGCAGCTCTCGGCACTGCGATTGAAGTGCCCACAATTGATGGGGGTAAAGTGAGCTTGAAAATTCCATCTGGAATACAATCTGGGCAAATATTAAGAATGCGTAAAAAAGGATTTCCAGTATTACGAGGTTCTTCACGTGGCGACCAATTAGTACGTATTCACGTGGAAACACCTTCAGGATTAAATAAAAAGCAAAAATCACTATTTGAAGAATTAGAATCAAAAGAAAATAAAATTAAAAACCCTTACCGCAAGATTAAGCTATAATGACAATTTTTACTCAAAAAGAGCGTTTTATTTTTCAATTCTTAATTTTATCTATCGCTATAGGGGTAGGTGTTGGTGCTTTTCGTAAAAAATATTCTAAACCTAACTTTACTGATCAAATAAATAATGAGATTTCAGAATACAAAATAAAGAGCAATAATATAGAAAAAGCCCTAATAATTGATACTCAAGAAATTTTATCAAAAACGGATGACATTAAACCCAAGATTTCCGTAACATTGCTGGATATAAATACAGCCATTAAAAGTGAATTGATACAATTGCCTAAAATAGGACCTGTTATGGCTGGAAGAATTATTAAATATAGAGATGAAAATGGCCCATTTAAAACATTCGAAGATTTGTTGAAGATTAAAGGAATTGGGTCAAAAACATTAGATCAACTAAAACCATACATACAAATAAAATAATATGATTAAAAAAATAGTTAACCTTCGATTTAATTCAGATTTATTAGAGCTATTTATAATCTTTGGATTCATTTTCATGATTATCACTATTTATGTGCCCAAAGCAATTTGGGAAGAAGAAGCTCAAGCTGAAAAACTAAGCCGTTCTAATATTCAAAATGTTTTTGATGTTGAATCGTTTTATAACACATTAACAGATACCTTTAATACAGATGGACTCTGGGCTATAACACTTATAAATGCAGTAAGAGACTCAATGATAGCTGATTCTACATATCTTGAAGATCGAGTCTTAACTTTAAATGGTAAAGAGTTTGCTGTGAATATTCCCAAAGGGTTTGATGTCGATTTTGATACAACATTTGGTTTCCCTAGAGTTCGCCGCGATACTATAAAGGATACAACCCATACGATAGTCATGTATCTTGAAGAATTGGGCAAAAATGATACTACATTTGTCCAACATAAAAAATTGCCTGAATTTGAGATAATGCCTAACTTTGTTGCCATGATTGCTACTGAATATAAGGAACGATCAGAGTTGATTAATTATTATGATTCATATCAGCCTGATTCATCGATGCTACATTGCCCTTTGACGCATGAATTATACAAAATTACCATTGCAGATAATCAAAGTAGTGTGCGTGTTGCTAGTCCGATTACAGAATTATATAAGGAAAACCGTTATTTAATCTTTTCATTCAAAGCAAATAATCACGGTTATATCAAAGACGGTTTACGCAGTTGGGACTAGGTTCTCGCTGTGATATATCTATCATTTAATGAATCATCTCTTTTGTGTTCAGTTTGGACACAGAGAGATGGTAAATCCATTCTTACACACATTTCTCAAATCCCCCTTACAGGTGATTTAGACTCTGCACGCGGTAATGATAAAATTTTCAATGCAATTTTAGAGCAGGCTTTTAAATCACTTGCAAGTGAAATTCAAATAGATGGACATGATGCTTTTGTAACAATTCCTGACTATTGGGTATATCATGATTTTACTGAAATGGATGCCAGCATGGGGGCGGATGATAGTTGGGATTATATTCTATGGCAAAAAGAACAGAGACTAGGAGATAAACAAAACGATTTTCTTACGTATGCTGAAAATATTCAAGGGAATTTAAAACATGTAATTCATGTACCGACTCTGCTTATATCTGATATAAAACTTACAATTAGTGAACATGGCGCTGAACCCGCTTGGCTCGGAACAGAATCCATGGTTTTTACTGGACGGACAAAACATACATTTGGTGTTATTAGTGATTCTGGAAATGGCTATGACCTTTTTGTTATAAAAAGAAATAATCTTTTTGCTGGTAGTATTCGATTCGTCCAGGGCGAATGGAAAGTATCTAAATCATTTGGGTTTAAATCTGAAATTGAATCTTTATTAACATTTCATAAAAAATCTCCCAAGAAAATTTTAACTCCAGTTTATACTCTGGATACATTATCAGATAAAAAACAAAAGCATTGGTCAAATACTAAACTCAAACATATAAAACCTTTTTCCAAGGGCAGTATAGAAAACACAGTTGAATTTGATACAATGTCTAACCATTTATTATCTATCCAGAGTTTGTTTGTTGATAATTCATTCAGTCGATCAAAAATGAACTTATTTTCTGCAGCTGGATTGATAGAGAAGATAGAAGTACCGCAAGTAGAAGAAAAAAAATCAGAAAATATAACAAATGAATTGCATCAAGATAAAAAATCTAAAGGTGTGAAGAAAAAAAATAAACAAAATTATTTAGAAAAGGCAGTTATGTTCCTTACGACTGTCATTATTATTTTATCATTTGCTATGTCAATTTATTTGAAAAAAAGTGGGGATGAATCAACTCCCAATATTGGGGTTATCGAACAACCTGCTTCATCTTCTGTTGAAGTATCAATTCCTGTAAACGAAAATATCCATAAATATCCACAACAACTCATGGATATAATGCATTATTCAATTTCTATTAAGTTTGGGTTTAAATATGTTTATGAATCATTACCCTATAATACAGTCACATTTCTTTCTATGAGCGAACGTGATTTACAGTTAGAAATTGTTGACGGTGAAGAAGTAGATGCGGATTTATTACCATTAGGATCAATGGTGAATTATAATATACAAGGTATTGAATGCTGTGGCGGATTTAAACATTTTTATGATTTTGTATTACCAATGTCGTCTGATGCATTACTATTTGAAATGGACAGCGCTGAATTATTACAAGCATCATTTTCAAATTTGAATGTTGAAATTGAAAAATTAGAGAAAATAGAAAATGTAAATTTCCCCCAAATTCCTTTTATCATTAAAGTATACAGCGAAGAACAAATAAAAGCAGCTTTTTCAGTTCTGTTGAAAATGAATCATAATATTGTTTTTAGAAAAATTGTGGTGAAGACACATCCTGAAACTGGAGAATCTCAATCCGTATTTTATATTTCAGTTTTTGAGCGCAAAGGTGACTGATGCGCATTCTAGCCGGCCGTTATAAGGGCCGCTCGATCAAAACAATTTCATCTAGTTCCTATCGTCCAACCCAATCTCGAATTCGCAAAAGCCTGTTTGATATACTCGGGCCTTTAGATGGCATATCTTTCCTTGACCTCTATGCCGGAAGTGGAATCATTGGTTTTGAAGCTGCCAGCAGGGGAGCTATTGATGTGACGTTTGTGGAGAATAATTACATCACCATTAAACTGTTACACAAAAATATTCAAAAATTTGATGAGGGTATTTTTTTTGCTCAAAAGCAGAATGCGCTGAATTATTTGAAATCATGCGGTGAATATGACATCATTTTTGCTGATCCCCCTTATGGGTGCAATGAGTTACCGGAACTGGTTAAATTAGGCCTTGAACATATTAAAGATTTTGGTACATTCATTTTAGAATCACGCACAGGTGATGAATTACCTGAATCGACAGATAATAGAACATATGGGGATACTCAACTAAATTTATGGAAAAAATGAAGAAAATAATTTACCCTGGAACATTTGACCCCATAACCAATGGACATTTAGATATTGCTGATAAAGCATCAAAATTATTTGATGAACTTATTTTTGTTGTCGCTAACAATCCGGATAAAAACCCATTATTTAATGTGGAAGAGCGCATGGAGATGATTCGTAGATCAACGACACACTTATCAAATACCTGTGTGGAGTCTACGAGTATTTTAACCGTTGATTTTGCTAAAGAAAACACAGCACTGGCTATTATAAGGGGTTTAAGACATGTGAGTGATTTTGAATATGAGTTTCAAATGGCTATGATGAATTATCAAATGGCTCCTGAAATAACGACTATATTCATGATGCCCAATGAAAAATATGTTCACTTGAATTCTTCAGTATTAAAGGATATAGCTAAATTGAAGGGTGATGTATCGGAATATGTTCCAGAGTATGTATTGGAGCAATTACTATCAAAATTGAATAGCTGAAATAGTGTAAATTTCCAATCTGATTCACACTATTTTAACGTAAATATAACTGACAAAATGCCGACATACGAATACATATGTAAAAAATGTAAACATATGTTTGAAATGTTTCAATCAATGTTCGATGCTCCCCGTAAAACATGTCCTGAATGCAAAGGGGCAGTCAGGCGTTTAGTAAGTGGAGGTTCTGGGCTAATTTTTAAAGGGTCAGGTTTTTATTTGACTGACTATAAAAATAAAAAATCATCAAAAGATAAAATTTCAAAGAAGGAAACAACAACGCCAAAAAAAGTTAAGAAAGAAGAATAATGAATTCCGAAAATATACATTATACTATTCCTGAAAAAGGAACAAGAATCACGCGTAAAGATGGAAAACTAATTATTCCAGAAAATCCAATCATCCCATTCATTGAAGGTGATGGTATAGGCTCTGATATATGGTATGCGACAGAAATCGTTGTTAATGCTGCAGTTAAAAAGGCGTTTAACGGTAAACGTAAAATTCATTGGATGGAAATTTATGCTGGTGAAAAATCATATAATAATTATGGGAAATGGCTTCCTGATGAAACTCCAGAGGCAATTAAAAAATATCATGTTGCAATTAAAGGTCCGCTGACCACTCCTGTTGGTGGCGGTATTCGTAGTTTAAATGTATCCTTAAGACAAATATTAGACTTATACGCATGTATTCGCCCCGTAAGACACTTCAAAGGTGTACCTAGTCCTGTCGCAAAACCCGGTTCATTAAATGTCGTAATATTCAGAGAGAATACGGAAGATGTGTATGCTGGAATTGAATGGGAAAGTGGCTCTGATATTGCTAATCAAATGATTAAAATGATTAAGGAAGATTATGGTAAGACTATCAGAGAAAATTCCGGAATTGGAATTAAAGCAATTAGTCCATTTGCCACAAAGCGTTTAGTCAGGAAAGCAATTCAATACGCGATTAAAAATAACAAAGAAAACGTTACACTTGTGCATAAAGGAAATATCATGAAATATACTGAAGGTGCATTTCGTGATTGGGGGTATGAGTTGGCTAGGGATGAGTTTTCTGATGCAACTATTACAGAAGAAGTTTTTTGGGATGAATTTGCCGGTATGGAACGTGATAAAGTAATAATCAAGGATAGAATTGCAGATGCTATGTTTCAACAAATATTACTACGCCCTGAAGAATATAGTGTTATTGCCTCGTCCAATTTGAATGGTGATTATTTATCCGATGCATGCGCTGCTCAAGTTGGGGGATTGGGTATGGCTCCAGGAGCAAATCTATCTGATGAAGCAGCATTATTTGAAGCGACACATGGTACCGCACCCAAATATACGAATCAGAATAAAGTAAATCCAGGTTCACTTATTTTATCTGCAGTAATGATGCTGGATCATATGGGTTGGCGCAAAGCCGGAAGTCTGATTATAGATTCTATTCGCGAAACAATCCTTCAAAAGAAAGTAACATATGACCTTGAAAGACAAATGGATGATGCTACTAAATTATCTACATCAGGTTTCGCTGAAGCAATTATTAGCAATATGTAATTAATTTTTCACATTAAGGAATAAAAGGTGCGCCTAGTTCGCACCTTTTTTGGTTTAAATTTTTAGATTATGTTTATCGATTTTACAGTCATCAAATGCATTTCCGGCAAAGGCGGTCATGGAGCTGTTACTTTTCGGCGGGAGAAATATATTCCCAAAGGAGGTCCGAATGGGGGAGATGGTGGAAAAGGTGGCGATGTTATATTTATTGCCGATAATCAACTTCATACTCTTCAGGACATTCGTTATAAAAAAACGTATTCAGCTGGAGATGGCCAACAAGGATCTACCAATAATAGAACGGGTAAAAATGGTGAAGATGCAATTATCCGTGTTCCTTTAGGAACCGCTGTTAAAGAAATTGAATCAGAGAATGTGGTTGCGGATTTGGTTGAAGATAAAGAGCAGTTTATTGCATTGAAGGGTGGAAAAGGTGGCAGGGGAAACGCCCACTTCAAAACGGCCACGCGTCAAACTCCTCGCTATGCCCAGTCAGGAATTGAAGGACAAGTCAATACGTATGCTCTAGAATTAAAAGTATTGGCAGATGTGGGACTAGTCGGTTTGCCCAATGCAGGAAAATCGACATTACTATCAGTCGTGTCTGCCGCTCGACCTAAAATTGCTGATTATCCTTTCACAACACTCGTACCTAATCTGGGAATTGTAAAATATGGCGATTACAAATCCTTTGTTATGGCAGATATCCCTGGTCTAATAGAAGGTGCAGCTGCAGGAAAAGGATTGGGGCATCAGTTTTTAAAACATGTGGAACGAACACAGGTTTTGTTATATATGATTGAGTGTACTGAAGAAGACCCACAATCAGTTTATGAAACATTGTCATCTGAACTAAAAACGTACAATCCCGATATGGATAAAAAACCGCAATTGGTTATCAGGACAAAAACAGATTTATTGAATGAAGAAAATGAAAAGAACTGGAAATCGTTTGAAAAATATCTTGATATATCATCTGTGACAAATAGCGGGATAAATCAATTAATATCACGCATTACAGAATTGCTCCATGAATCAGAATAGTTTAATACAATTAATTAACCTTTTGAATGTGCCTAAACTGGGGCCGCAAAGAGTGCGCAATCTTTTGACTCATTTTGAAAATGGAGATGCTGTTTTTAATGCTTCGAAAAAAGAGCTGTGTCAACGATCCGGTATAAATATCGGCCTTGCTGATAATATCATGAAATATAAGGATTTTGGATTTGGGAATGAGCAGCTTGAAAATGCTGAAAAGATTAATGTAAAAATTTACACAATCTGGGATGATGAATATCCCTTGCTGCTGAAGAAGATCTACGATCCGCCTGTTATTTTATATACAAAAGGACAACCGCTTAAAAAGAAAGAAGATACAGTCGCAATTGTAGGTACACGAAAATTCACACCATACGGCAGCAGCATGGCAAAATCTATTGCGAAAGTGTTGAACAATGCCCGTATAACAGTCGTAAGCGGATTAGCGAGAGGTATTGATACCATTTCTCATAAGGAAACTGTCAGAAATCAATGTCGAACTATAGCTGTATTGGGCAGCGGTATCGATGTCATTTATCCAGCAGAAAACAGAAATTTATATCGGGATATATGTGAGAAAGGAACAGTTATTTCAGAATTCAAATTGGGTACAAAACCTGATGGAACTAATTTTCCACAGCGTAACCGAGTCATCAGTGGTTTGTCTCACGCTACTGTTGTAATTGAAGCAGGACATAAAAGCGGTGCTATTCTTACTGCGTTTAGTGCTATTGATCAAAATCGTGATGTATTTGCAGTGCCGGGTCGGGCAACAGACCCTCAAAGTAAGGGTACAAACAGATTAATTCGAAATGGCGCATTTCCTTTGGAGCGGGGTAAACAAATAATAGAACAAATTCAACGGCGCATGTTTAATCCACATCAACCAATGCAGGAAACAATAAATCTCCATTTATCAGATGATGAACGAACACTTTTAAATCATCTAAACCATCAACCGTTACATATTGATGATATTGTGTCTACGTCTGGCGTTACCTTGACGAAAACACTTACATTATTATTAGGAATGGAATTAAAAGGAGCGGTGATACAATTGAGCGGGAAACAGTTTGTCCGTGCCTAATGCTTGAATTAATTTCATCGCCGTTAAACATAACAAATAAAATCATTTGGAGAGGTGGCCGAGCTGGCTGAAGGCGCTCGCCTGCTAAGTGAGTAACCGGAGATAATCTGGTTCGAGAGTTCGAATCTCTCCCTCTCCGCTTTAAAATAATAGTTTCTTGACAATAGCCGAAGGTAAATAATTACCATTTCATTTGATCAGGCTTTGTCAGGAATAATCAAATATATCCGTTTGAAGGACACACTTTAGAAGGACACATATAGTACACCCCTCCCATACACCAAGGAAGATGTGAACTTGGTTTGGTAACCGCCTCTTAAAATTTTTCTCCAAATCTCATATCTTGATGTAATAGTCCTTACATTCCTTTATGAAATTTTTATATATACATAATATTTTGACATTAATTATAACCAACTTTATGAGTTGGGCATTAGAGAAACACCCAGAAATTCAACCTGTTAGTATGGATTTGGTTTAAGCGAGGAGGTTGAAATGAGAAAATCAATTGTTTTACTAATAGTTATGATTTTGGTTGGATGTCATCCTGTTTCCCATATAATTGTAGGTGAAACAAGAGCACCAGTATCTCCATCTCAAGTGAAAATATATTTAGACTATCCTGAAGAATATGAAAAAATTGCATTGATTGATGCAGGAAGTAATTTTGCATTTAAAGACCCTGCAATTCTTTTTACTTGGCAAAGTAAAATGAATAAAGTCATAGAGCGTTTAAAAATTGAAGCCGCACAATTGGGTGCTAATGGTGTTGTGATGGTAGGCACAGAAAACAAAATCCATCAGTCATTTAGAATAGATAAAAATGGTAATGCCAGTTCGTCATCGTACACCGAAAAATTTGGAAAAGGGATAGCCATATATGTAATAGAGGAGAAGTAAAATGAAACACCTCTGGTTCATATTACCACTTTTGTTTGTCTTCTCTTGTGATGATAAGCAGGAATCCGAAAACATGTATCAATATTCAGGGTATGACACACTTGGTGTACAAATTATTGAAGGTTCATTATTTTTTGAATATGTTGATTCCAGCTCAATTTCTGGTGCATGGGATTTTAATGTAGTCGGTAGTCCAGAAAACATAGGTCCTCAAACTGGGGAAGGGGAATATATAGGAACAGTTGAGAATAACCAATTATGGATTAATCTAAATCCGGAATGGGCTGACAATAATGTTCATCTAGATGGTACTATTGATGGAAATAAAATAACTGGCAATTGGGTATACTCTGGTTTCGCAGGTAGTATGAATCATGGCACTTTTAGTGCAGAAAAGTAGATTAATTGGCTGACTAACAATCGCCAAAAGGAATAGGATTTAAGCAAAGAAGCATTTTTTATAGGAAATCATCTTTACGCCCCCCTAAATTTCATCCATGCGGAGCCTTGCTCCGCTTTATGTTTAAAATAAGAAGGAGTAAAACATGAGCATGATTCGAGTCACATTGCTGGCAGTTTTTGTCATCAATATAGCCAGTGTATTTGCCCAAGATGACCCTGCGGCAAAGAATATCTTCAGGGGTATGTATATAGAGCCAAAAGCTGGTAAAGTGAAACAGCTGGAAAGAGGCCTTGCTGATCATATGGTAAAACACCACCCGGCTGACGGCTGGCAAATAATGGTATGGTCAGTGGAAACTGGAAAAAGGGTCGGTCAATATTTTTACCATTCCACGGCACATTCATGGGAGGACTTTGATACCAGAGTCGTGAACCCCGGAGATGATACGCACTGGGAGAAATATGTAATAGCTTATACAGAAAAAGTTGGTCCAAATGAATTTTGGCGGTCTTTACCGGATATTTCAATATCTAATGAAAAAGAGGTTAATAAAGCAAATGTTAACCTCTATCATATTAGAGCTGGTGGACAAAAAGATTTTATCGAATTCATGGCCAAGTTAAAGCCTGCTTTGGAGGAAACGGGTGATTCTTATAATTATGGAGTCTTTATAAAAGAGAGCGGCGGATATATTCCAGTTATTTCTATTGACTCATATATGGAGGGCTGGAAAGATATGGAGCCATTCAGTACAGATGTTTATGAAGCTATGGCTAAAAAATATGGTGAAGATGAAGCAAGTAGTATGTTTGATAAAGTTTACGCTACCATAAAATGGGTTGATAATGAGATTGTAACTTTCCGTCCCGATTTAAGCACACAAATGGAATAAAAGATCATATTCATTAGAAAAAGCCCCGCATTTACGGGGCTTTTTTATTTCTCCAAAAGAGAATAACATACACCATGAATTTAAAAACCTACAGCCTTGTTTCCGGCTCTGTATTTGGTGTTGTCTGTATCGTGCATCTATCGACACTTTTGGGAAATCATGATTTTGTTATCGGTAGTCATACGTTGCCCCAGAGTTTCCGCATTATTGCTGCATTGTTGACCGGCTTCATGTCCTTCAGTGGACTGCGGCTCTTCACTAAAAGTTAACACTTTTGCCATTCTGATTCCTTCCGATAATTGGGAGGAGAAGAATCTCAAACATAGTTATTAAATTAATAAAACTTGAGATTCTTCTGTCGCTATGCTCCTTCAGAATGACATCATAATGTATTCCTGCGTAATATTGTCTATGGATGATATACGCTTAAACAAGATTTCAGAATCAGATGAATTGGAATTCTATTCAGCAGAAACTTCAACAGACCTAAAAATTCCCCTTTTTGAATCCGGTGTCAGCGCTGGATTTCCTTCGCCTGCAGATGATTATCTTGATTTGCCCATCGACCTTAACGAATTCCTTATTAAGCATCCCGCGGCCACGTTCTACGTACGCGTGAAAGGCAATTCCATGGAAGGTGCCGGCATTCGCAATGGAGACTTGCTTATTGTGGATCGTGCTGAAGAACCCCGCAGTAATAGTATTGTTCTGGGCGTTATTGATGGTGATTTCACAGTAAAACGAATACGAAAAAAAGGCGGCGAATTATACCTCTTGCCCGATAATCCGGATTACAAACCTATCAAGATTAATGATAATATGGATTTTCAAGTGTGGGGCGTGGTAACATACGTGGTCCATAAGCCGAAATAACCATGTTCGCCCTCGTTGACTGCAATAATTTTTACGCCTCCTGCGAGCGGGTCTTTGATCCCCGGCTGGAGAGGCGTCCCATTGTGGTCTTGTCCAATAACGACGGCTGTGTCATTGCCCGGTCCAACGAAGCCAAGGCATTGGGCATTGCCATGGGCGAGCCGGCATTTAAGAAGGAGGATGTCTACGCCAAACACAACGTGGCCGTCTTTTCCTCCAATTTCGCCCTCTACGGCGATATGTCCCAACGGGTCATGCGCACCCTGGCCCAGCACAGCGCCGCCATGGAGATCTATTCCATTGATGAAGCATTTCTGGATTGCAGCGGACTCACGGCCGATGGCCTTGATCGATTCGGTTCCCAACTGCGAAAAACAGTGAAACAGTGGACGGGCATTCCCGTGTCTATTGGTGTGGCGCCGACAAAAACATTAGCCAAAGTAGCCAATCATATCGCCAAGCGCCTCCCGGACAATTCCGGTGTCTGTGTTTTGGAAAAAGAGGAAACAATCGAATATTGCCTGAAAAAATTGCCTGTGGAAAAGCTTTGGGGTGTAGGGCGGAGGTATGCTCTTTTTCTGCGGTCCTGGGGCATCAATACGGCTTGGGACTTACGGCGCATGCCGGAAGGTTGGGTGAAGGAGAATATGACAGTGGTGGGACTCCGTTTGCAAAAAGAATTGAAAGGGGAACCGTGTATTCCCATGGAACATAATCCTCAAAAGAAAAAAGAAATTTGTACGTCCCGTTCTTTTGGAACCATGGTAACGGAATTGGATGAACTCAAACAGGCCGTCTCCATGTATGCCACCCGCTGTGCCGAAAAACTCCGTACACAAAATTCTTGCACCAACCTAGTGAACGTTTTTCTCCATACCAATCCATTTCGCCCGGATTTACCGCAATATAAGAATGTCCGGCTGGTGCGTCTGCCGGTGGCGTCTAACAGTACACTGACCATCGTCCAATCGGCGTTAAGGGGATTGGAGTCCATTTATAGGAAAGGGTACCAGTATAAAAAAGCCGGTGTTATCGTCAGCGGATTGGTGCCGTCGAATACGATCCAGTATAATGTATTTCATTCCACGGACGAGGACCGCCACATGCGCCTCATGACTGCCATGGACAAGGTGAATGACCGGGAAGGACGAGACGTATTGCGTGTGGCAGAACAGGGATTTACCCGCCGCTGGACACTCCGTCAGGAACGGCTATCCCCGTGCTACACCACCCGCTGGGCGGATTTCATGACCATTGCTGTTTGAAAACAATTAGTCCCCCTTTCTAAAGGGGGATTTAGGGGGATATATTAAAATTCATAAATATACATCCCCCGTACCCTCTTTGATAAGGGGGACTTTTAAAAAATAATGCTTGAGATTCTTCAGTCGTTTCACTCCTTCAGAATGACATAAATTTCAGTATGTGCGGGCGTTTTACACTCACCAAAGACAAAGAGGAGATTGCAGAACGGTTCGAGATCCACATCGATCCGGCCATGTTCTCCAAAACATACAATGCTGCGCCATCACAGACTTTACCGATAATAACGAACACAGCGCCGGAACAGGCATCATTCCACAAATGGGGATTGATACCTCATTGGGCAAAAGATGAAAAAATTGGCAATAAACTCATCAATGCCCGAGGGGAGACCATTGCAGAAAAGCCCTCATTTCGTGATGCAGCGGAAAAAAGACGTTGTTTGGTAATAACAGACGGATTTTATGAATGGCAGCGCTCTGGTGGCGAAAAACAGCCCTATCGCATCACATTAGCAGATGAAAGCCTGTTTACATTTGCCGGTTTATGGGAATCATGGAGCGCACCGAACGGGAGAGACGTACGAACATTTACCATTATTACCACTGAACCCAATGGATTGATGAAACCTATCCATAAACGAATGCCCGTCATGCTGACTCCCGAAAACGAACGTGTTTGGATTTCCGATGAGCCACTGGAAGAAGTGTTACATTTACTTAAACCATACGACGAAAAAGAAATGAATGCCTATCCAGTGTCCTCTCGTGTAAATTCACCAAAGAATAATGATATTTCTATCTTAAATATTGCTCAACAAACCATATTTTAATCATATGAAAAAACGTATTTACTTATTAATCATTTTATTAACCGTCATTTCAGCGCAATCGCCTCAAATAATCAATGACTCTAAAAAAGATAATCCCATGTTAATTGGTTTGAGCCAACGCAGTGATTATGAACAGCGAAAAGAGTTCAAGGAATGGTTTAAAGAAGAATATGAATCTTATGTAATAGATGAAGAAACGCTTGAGTTAATATCGACTGTTGAAGACGAAATTAAGATTGAATGTTTTATGGGTACGTGGTGCGGAGACAGCCGCAGGGAAGTGCCTAGGATGTATAAAATATTAGATCAAATTCAATTCAACGATAAAAATTTAAAGATTGTAAGCGTGGATCGAGATAGAGTGAGTCCGAACGGTGAGCAAAAAGGAAAGAATATTCATCATGTTCCCACGATTATATTTTATAATAAAGGCAAAGAAATAGGTAGAATTATTGAATCACCTGTTGGGTCGTTAGAGGAAGATTTCACTGATATATTCATGGGGATGCCACCGGAGCCCAATTATGCTGACTGGAAACCGGAGGACGAAAAAGAACACTAATCCTCCAACGTTATTTTAATCCCCAGTTCTTTTTCTATATCCTCCACCATTTCTTTTTCTGAAGAAAAAACCATACCATCGGCTTCTACTAAACTGGCCACCTTTGGACCAAATTTATTTTGCAGATCATCATGAGAAAAGTGTGCTTTAATCATAGAACAAAGTCCGACAGCATAATTTCGTCTGCCGAAACTGTCCATCATCAAAATCGTTCGGGATGCGTCTTGCATAAAGTCTACGGCTCGCCCTTCTGTATGATTAGGGAATAATTCTGTAATTGCGTCGGCCCAGGCTTCCCGTTCTTCGAAATCCATTCTCCCATCAGCTAAAATGAGACATACAAATAAATGCGTTACGGCTTCTAGCGGTGTCATTTCTGGTTGATTATCTATCTGAATTTCCTTTCAAATTATTCCATTCCTCCAGTGTATATGTTTTCATACTAAATGCATGAATTTCACGTTTAATCATATCATGTAATGCTTCATATACTTTTTTATGACGCTCTAATAAATTTAATCCTTCAAAACTGGATGAAATGATAACTGCGCTCAAATGAGCTCCACCATCAAAGTTCTTGTGATGAATGTGACGTCCCGTATCATCTTTAATATCCATCTGATCGATGTCTAACTGCTCATGGAGTCGTTTTTCTATTTCATTATATAAATTCATAATCGTACCAAGTTTATACCCTAAAGTTTAATAAATTTAAACATGGAAACACACCCAGAAGAATTCAAATTAACGGAAGAAGATATTCAGCGTACGGAAAAACAGATCACTGAAATGGACCTAACTCGGGAACAGTCTATTCTTGCAGAGCTTCCGCTAAAACTTGATGAGCTGCTCAAATCTTCAGATATGGATGATTTTACCATCGAACTCATTAATAATGTATCAAAGTTGTACAATGTCATCATGTCCTTACCTGCATTGCATGATGATCTAAAGCGCAGAATCTTATATGCTCTCGATTACTTTGTCGACAAAGACGATGAAATTCCGGACGAAATTCCAGAGTTTGGTTATTTAGATGATTTGGTGATTGTGAGGTATGTAGTGGATCAGATAATGTCGGATAATTCCGACATGTTTCAAGCCTGATCAGCTAAGTCTTCTTCGGAAAACTGCCATTTGCATTTCGGACACCACCAGGGTTTTCCAAAATACGTTTCTTCATTTTTATTTAACTGCATATAAGTTTCGCATTTAGGACAATTTTGTTTTGAGCCTGCTTCAGGCCAGCTGTAATCATCTCGAAATTTGATTGCGGGGTCGTAAGTCGTAAATTTATCCATATCTAAAATTAAGAAATTTTCTTTACACAAAAATAGTTTTATCAACCTGAAATTCGCCAGGAAAGATATAATGCTGAAAGAACCATCATCATTCCGATATATTGAGTAATTTTATGTTCAGTACGCAACGCTTTAAATTCTGTGTATTCGTGATCGAAATACAAAGGAACATTTACAGTATCGCCAATGGGAACATATATTCGCTTTATAGCTTGATGTAAACGCGCTTTAACGTAATCATTTTTGATTTCTGGGGGAGCATAGCCAATTTCATGAAAACCGGCTAAAACAGGTACAGGATGACGCAAGGGCGAAACACCCACCTGAACACCATCCACAAAGAGTGGAATCCCTATACTATCACACGTAATAAAAATATAACCCGTTTCCTGTATCTTTTCTGTAGAATCAGGAGTAGACGCACTCATGATTGATGAAAATAATAAAATGGTTAAAATGATTGTAGACCGGAAAAACATACATATGAAAATTATTCTACAAACTAAATCAATTCAACAAGTTAATTCATTGGATTTGAACCGAAAGACAGCGAATTTTACACCTGAAAAATGACCTGTAAACAGCAGATCTGCAACCTATCCCGCTTAATCATTGTGATTTCGCTTTTTCTGTTTTCATCATGTGCGTATTTTAATACGTTTTATAATGCACAGGAATATTTTGAAAAAGCTGAAAAACAACGATTAGAAAAAGCAGGAGAGTCCATTCCCCCAAGTGCAATTGATGCCTATGGCAAAGTCATTGATAAGTCCCAATTTGTCATTGATAAGTATCCTGAATCAAAATATGTAGTTAAAGCAATGATGCTAATTGGTAAATCACGTTTCCATCGGAAGGAATACCGCATCGCTGAAACGATTTTTAAACAATATATAGAAACAAATACGGATGAAGTTGAGAATGCAGAATATTGGTTGGCATTGTGTAAGTGGAAATTGGGCAAGCCGCAACCGGCTCTTGATGTGTTGCAATCGATGCTGGAAAAAAGTTTAGATAGTAAATTTATTTCTTCGATTCATCTTTCTATCGCTGAAATTTACTTGGATACTGATAATGCACCCATGGCCCTTGAACATCTAATATTAGCAGCTGAAACTAATAATGATCGAAATGAGCGTGGACAGATTTATTACAGAATCGCTGAATTAGCTTATGATGCTGGTAAGTTAGAACAAGCGTTAACAGCTAATGCGGAAGTCGTAAAGAATACAACATCCAAAAAACGCAAAGAAGCAGCGAACTTACAAATTGTTCGTATTCATCGTATGCTGGGAAATTGGGATAAAGTGAAAAGCCTCATAAAAACGATGTTGCTGGATAATATATACACCTCCATTCATGGTGGTCTCGAATTAGAATTAGTTAAACTTTATCAAATGAATAAACAGATTGATGAAGCAATTACTCGGATCGAATCTATAAAAGAAGATTATAAAAATTCCAAAACGTCTGCAGAAGCGTATTTTATACATGGAGAAATTGCATTATATGACCATTGGAACTTGGATGATGCAGATAAATATTTTAGTCAAGTTACTCGTGAGTTCAGGCAATCAGAATATACATCCACTGCTAATCTTCGGGCTCGAGAGATAACGAAATACCTTGAGTCATTAGATGAATTAAAAACACTAAATGAAAACATCCTCCAAATCACGACAGCATTAGATACTCTTGATAATGATTCATTGCAATCTATTCATGAAAATGAAGTAGTTGATGCCCGCGTATCTATTTCAGGTCATTTATATAACCTTGGAGAATTAGAAGCATTCCACTTCAAGCGGCAAGATTCCTCATTGGTTTATTTTCAAAAAATTGTCGAAGAGTTTCCTGAATCTGAATTTTACTCTAAATCACTTTTTGTATTGTATTACATCAACTACACACATAATAAAATGGAAATTGCTGACGTTTTAAGTAAAAGAATTTTGGATGAATTGCCATCATCCGAATATGCAGATTATTTGCGAAAATCATTAGATCTACCTGTAGACGAAGGATCGGTGCAGGCATTGCTTCGGCAAGGTGAATTGGAATGGCTAATCAATCCGAATAATGCTTTAACATATTACAAAAATATAATTTTGAAAGACAGTCAAAGTGAAACAGCTTCTCGAGCAGCATATTTTCTAGCATATAATTATGATTACACGTTTTATGAACCGGACAGTGCATTTAAATATTATTCTTGGTTGAATGAAAATCATGGAAAGTCTGATCAGGCATTAGCGAGCAAAATCAGATATGAAATTTTGCAGCAAATACTCATTAAAGCAGAGGCAGATTCACTTGAAAATTGAACAAGCAATCGTGTTACGAAATGAACAGATTGCACATGGCATATGGCGTATGTCACTGGTAGCTCCAGATGTTGCTTCTGCTTATGTTGGTCCGGGACAATTTATTAGTTTATTAACCGATGATAGTTGGGATCATCTTGTTCGACGCCCCATGAGTATTGCCAAAATCAACGAAGATGAAGTGGATATTATTTATAAAATATTTGGCGATGTGACAGATCATTTTACCAAAAAATGTCCCGGTGACTCTATGAATATCCTAGGGCCGTTGGGCAATGTATTTACTGATTATAATTCAGAATTTGCTGAACCTATTTTAATTGGCGGAGGTGTAGGGCTTGCACCTATACTTAATTTATATGATGCATGTGAGAAGGCAGTTATGATAATTGGCGCTAGGTCTGCCGATGAGCATTTTCTAAATCATAAGCCTGATAATAGTGTGTATTTAACCACGGATGATGGAACTGCTGGAATTGAAGGAAATGTGTTAACGGCATTAAAGAATATGAATTTGAGTGAAAATACTATCCTCTTTGCATGTGGACCTGAACCAATGCTCATTGCTATACAAAATTATGCTGACGAATATAATATAAGAGCCCAACTTTCTGTAGAAAGTTATATGGGCTGTGGAGTTGGACTTTGTCAGGGTTGTGTCATTGAAAGACAAAATGGACAAGTAATGAAACATAGCTATCATGAAAAATATTCATTGGTATGTTTGGATGGTCCCGTATATGAATGTGATGAGATAATCTTTGGCTGATCTATCTATAAAAATTGGTCATACAACCTTTAAGAATCCCATTTTTGTGGCTTCTGGTACATTTGGTTATGGTACGGATAATCCGGAACTGGTCGATGTTTCTAATATTGGTGCTATTGTAACAAAATCCATTACATTGAATCCTCGAGAGGGTAATCCACCGCCGCGAATAGTTGAAACACCTTCCGGAATGATTAATTCCATCGGCTTGGCCAATATTGGTGTGGAAAAATATATCAGCGAATTGCTTCCAATTTATGAGGTAATGGATACTCCTATCATTATGAATATTGCCGGATCATCCATAACAGAATACATAGATGTGATGAAAAAAGTGGAAGCTGTTTCATCGAACATAGTTGGATATGAAATAAATATATCATGTCCCAATGTAAAAGAGGGTGGAATGGAATTCGGTGTTGATTGTGAGATGACTGAAAAATTGACAAGAGAATTGCGAAATTTTACCGATCGCTTACTGATAATGAAATTGAGCCCTAATGTTACGGATATAACTGCAATCGCTAAATCTTCGGAAAATGGTGGGGCTGATGCTGTGTCAGCAATCAACACTGTTGTTGGAATGAGTATCGATCATAAAACGAAAAAAAGTAATATTTATACTACTTACGGAGGTCTTTCTGGTCCGGCTATAAAACCTGTTGGATTAGCGTGTGTACATAAAGTATTTAATGCAGTAAAAATCCCTATCATTGGTATAGGCGGAATGGTAAGTAGTCACGACGTTATTGAGTATATTTTGGCAGGATCATGCGCCGTTCAGATTGGAACTGCTAATTACCGCGACCCTGGGATTGCCGAAAAAATATTAAATGATTTAAACGATTATCTGGATGAACAAAATCTTAATTCCATCACTAGTTTAATCGGGGCTGTTAAAACGTATGTTTAGATGGTTAATAATTATTTCATTATTATCGATTTCCTGTTCGAATTCACCTCGTTATCGAACCGGCAGTTTACCAGAAAAAAAAGGGCAAATTCCATTGGCAACAAAAGGGAAACATGCCAAAGTATTATACGGAGTCAGTTCCTATTATGGCGAAGATTTTCATGGTAAACTCACTGCCAATGGTGAAGTTTACGATATGTATGGTGTCACAGCAGCCCATAAAACTCTTCCTTTGAATACGGTTGCTCGCGTGACTAATATGGAAAACGATAAATCAATTATTCTGCGTATTAATGATCGCGGTCCGTATGTTGCCGGTAGAATTTTGGATTGTTCCTACGGTGCAGCCTTAAAATTAGGCTTTATCGCTCAGGGGACTACTAAAGTAAAGATCGAGATTATTGAATTTGGAGATAATAAATATATGAAACATAAATCTTAAAATGTCTAAATATTATTTAGCAGTAAACCCACATGGTGGTCTCAAAAAAGGGTTGGACATTTTGGATCAAGTTAAACCAGTTTTTGAAAGTGTCGGGGCGGAATTAACGGTCTTGGAGACAGAATATGCCGGTCATGCACGTAATTTGGCTCAAACTGTTGAATTTGATGGCTATGATGGCTTTTGCGCCATTGGCGGTGATGGTACCATGCATGAAGTTGTCAATGGTATGATGAATAGGGAAGATGGCCATAAACTGCCCATTGGACTTGTAACAGGCGGAACAGGAAATTCCTTTATGCACGACCTTGATTGCCTTGATCCGGTCAAAGCAGCCAAGCGCATTATTACCAATCGCAGACGTCCTATCGATTTAGCCAGGGTCAATGCCAATGGAGAAATATTGTACGCGTTTAATATTGTAGGTTGGGGTATGCCTACGGATATTAATATTATCGCGGAAAAAATGCGCTGGCTCGGAGGACAGCGTTATAATGTAGCTTCTTTAATTGAGATTATTGCCTTTCGTGAGCGCTTTGCTGTTCTTATTATTGAAGGAAATAGAACTGTGGGTGATTTCGGATTTATTTTGGGATGCAATACAATTCATACGGGCAAAGGAATGAAAATGGCACCCATGGCGCAATTGAACGATGGTTATATTGATCTAATTGTAGCACATAAGGCAAGTCGCTGGAAATTGTTTAAGATGTTTCCAAAAGTATTTTCTGGTAAACACATTGCGGACCCTATAGTTGAATATCACCAAGTAAAATCGTTTTCAATCATTCCTAAAGTTGATAATATTCTCAATATTGATGGAGAAATGATTGGCAGTACACCTATTGATGTGGATGTGATTCCTTCGGCAATAGATGTGCTTGTTTAATTACTGATTCTTCGTTGGGAAACACATTCAATTTTCTTTACCTTCCCAACCTTATTTTTTTCATTTTATGACTGATATTTCACCAAAAGGAAGAAAACTTATTAATGCTTTAGGAATTCCTGGCATATTGCTGATGATTTGGCTTGGGGGCTTCTATTTTTCAATATTTATTACAGTTGTCGTTGTATTAGCATTAAAAGAATTTTATAGTTTATACCGTAGTAAAGGGATTTATGCTTCATTAACAATGGGATTGGTTGGATCCGTATTTTTTGTTTGGTTCTATCATTTCGAACCTTATTTAAATATGCTTGCAGTCATACAGTTGGCGATTGTCTTTGTATTGCTTTTATTGATACTTGAATTATTTAGTAAAAAGATTAACCCTGTATCAAACTTGGCATATACAATTTTTGGTATTGCATATATACCTATGTTATTGGGTACTTTAATAGCACTACGCCAAATTGATATGACCTATGGTACTTATTATACAATTGCTATTGTTGTTTCAGTTTGGATTTGTGATACAGCTGCGTTTGGTTTTGGCGTGAAATGGGGGAAAAAGAAAATTTTTCCTCGAACGAGTCCAAATAAATCAATAGTTGGAAGTGTGGCGGGATTTATTAGTGTGTTAGCATTTTTTATTATTTTAGCTTATTTTGAAATACCGTCGTCAGATTTAACAATGCAAGACGTTATAATATTCTCAATAATTTCAGGCGTATTTGGACAATTGGGTGATTTTGTTGAATCCTTATTTAAACGCGATGCAGGCGTTAAAGATTCAGGTACTTTTCTTTTAGGACATGGTGGTGTTTTAGACCGTTTTGATTCATTGATTTTTGCTGCTCCTTTAACTTATTTTTACCTTCATTTTTAAGCTCATTTAGAATCATTATATAAAAAAGTAACAATGAAATTAAGATCAATACTCGCAACGGATTGCGGCAGTACTACAACGAAAGCCATTTTGATCGAAAAGATTGCTGGTGAATATCGTCTTGCCTTTCGCGGTGAAGCACCTACGACAGTAGAAGCACCTTTTGAGGATGTAACTAAAGGAGTTTTAAATGCTGTCATGGAAGTGGAAGAGTTAGCTGGAAGAAAATTAATTGACGGTGATAATATCATAACCCCACGTAAGGGTGATGAAGGTGTTGATATCTATATTTCAACAAGTTCGGCGGGTGGCGGATTACAAATGATGGTGGCTGGAGTTGTAAAAGGTATGACTGGTGAATCTGCTCAAAGAGCAGCATTGGGAGCCGGTTCAATTGTTATGGATGTTTTAGCATCAAACGATGGTCGTAAACCTCATGAAAAAATTGAGCGTATTCGCCAATTAAGACCTGATATGATTTTATTATCCGGAGGCATCGATGGCGGAACAACTAAACATGTGGTTGAGCTTGCCGAAATATTAGCCGCAGCAAATCCAAAACCTCGGTTAGGCACAAGCTATAAACTTCCTGTTATTTATGCTGGAAATAAAAATGCCGCTGATAAAATTAAAGATACTTTGGGAGAGATTACTGATCTTGATATTACGGAAAATATTCGACCTGTTTTAGAGCGGGAAAACCTTAAACCATCTCGAGATAAAATTCATGACCTTTTTATGGAACATGTTATGCAGCAGGCCCCGGGATATAAAAAATTAATGTCCTGGACAGATGCTCCGATCATGCCGACACCCGGTGCTGTGGGTGCTTTGATTGAAATGGTCGCAGAAAAAGAAAATATTTCTGTTGTAGGTGTGGATATTGGTGGTGCTACGACCGATATTTTCTCTGTTTTTCAAAAACAATTTAACCGTACAGTGAGTGCAAATCTTGGAATGAGCTATTCAATTTGCAATGTACTGGCTGAAGCTGGATTGAAAAATGTTCTACGTTGGGTGCCATTTGATATTGATGAAAAAGAATTAACTAACCGAATTGGCAATAAAATGATTCGTCCCACGACTGTCCCGCAAAGCATGGAAGAATTAGTCATTGAACAGGCAATTGCCAGGGAAGCATTAAGATTGTCATTTATTCAGCATAAATCATTTGCTGTTAATTTAAAAGGCGTTCAAAAAGAACGGACTATTTCCGATGCCTTTGAGCAATCAGAGTCCGGGGAATCTCTTGTAGATATGATGGATCTGGATTTATTGATTGGCTCTGGTGGTGTTTTATCACACGCACCTCGCCGTGAGCAGTCTGCACGAATGCTTATTGACAGTTTTTTACCAGAAGGTATTACACAATTAGCTGTTGATTCCATATTCATGATGCCTCAACTAGGAGTCATGGCCAATATACAAAAAGAAGAAATAGCAGAAGATGCACGTATGGCCGCAATTGAAGTATTTGAAAAAGATTGTTTAATCAGACTCGGGAGTTGTTTAGCTCCGGTTGGGCAATATAAAGTAGGCGCTACAGTCTTAATAACTGAATTGACTTTGTCAAATGGAGAGACTCAAACGCATGTTTTAAAATCGGGTGATATTTTCAGAATTAAAATTCCTTATGAACCCGTTAAAGCTAAACTAACTCCTGGTAAAGGTATGAATATCGGCGCCGGAAAGAATGAAGTTATTGAAACAACTATTTATGGCGGCGTAGTTGGTATTATTTTTGATGGACGTGGTCGACCTCTCGAAATATCCTCTGATCCCAAAACACGGATTTCTAATTTAACAAATTGGTCGAAAGCAGTAAATGAATATCCTAATCTTAATCCAAACTCTGAATCATAAGCATGGCACATGCTTACACACCTGGTCTTAAAGTATTACACGAAACCAAGATAAATAAAGAAAGACGTCTCCCGTTGAAAGGCACAGTAGTTGTAGAAAATGGCACAACTGTTCAGCCAGATGATATTGTTGCCAAAACAGATCTTCCGGGAAATGTTCAAATGGTGAATGTAGCAAATCAACTTAATATTGACGCTGATGATGTTAATGATGCAATGACTGTTAAAGTTGGATCTGAAGTGAGAAAGGATGATATGATAGCTGAAACGAAGGGCCTATTTGGAATGTTCAAATCCAATGTGACTGCACCAGTTGATGGGACGATAGAAGTCATTTCTGATACAACAGGTCAAGTTGTAATTCGGGAAGCACCCATTCCTGTAGAAATTGATGCATATATGAGTGGAAGAATTAAGGAAGTGATACCTGAAGAAGGTGTCGTCATTGAATCTGAAGGTGTTTTTATCCAAGGTATTTTTGGAATTGGTGGGGAGAGCAGAGGTGATCTGGCTGTAATCGTTAAAGATAGGGAAGAAGAGATTACTGAAGAATTGATCACATCAGAGTTAGCCGGAAAAATTGTAGTGGGTGGTTCGTTTATCAGTTTAAAAGCGTATAAAAAAGCAATTCAAATGAAAGTAGCTGGTGTTGTAGTTGGTGGTTTTAATTATTTCGATTTAGAAGATATTCTTGGTTATACATTAGGTGTAGCAATTACGGGTTCAGAAGATTTAGCTACATCTCTAATTTTAACTGAAGGTTACGGTAAAATTAGAATGGGCTCTCAAACGTTTGATCTATTAAAAGAGCATCATGGGAAGTTTACATCGGTCAATGGTGCGACCCAAATTCGTGCAGGAGTTATTCGTCCTGAAATTGTTATACCTCTCTCTGGCGATGAGCTAAAAGGTGATCATAAAGATGCACATGCATCAGAGGGAATTCAAGCCGGAAGTTTGGTACGAGTTATCCGAGCTCCCTATTTTGGTCGAATGGGAAAAGTAGTTGATTTGCCATCAGAATTAAGAAAAATGGAATCAGAAACAATGGTGCGAGTTGCCATAATTGAAATTGATGGTGAGAATATTGAAATACCTCGGGCAAATCTTGAAATGGTTGAAACAGATTGATGACAGAAGAGGTGATTAAAACTGAAGTTCAATCCACGTTATCTGAAAAAGATAAGGATTTTATTACACGTTTAGCAAAACGCATTCAAAGCTCCGGTTTTATAACGCCAGCAATATTTTTTATTGAAATGACAAAACCATTGGCTTTGTTGGCAAGCCATGCTATGGTATTTTTCGGTCCTATTATTAATTCATTTATTCAAACAGATGGCTATTATCGTGCCGCTGAACTTTTTGAAGAACCGGATACTGTTGAATTTCTACTGGATGAAATTGAACGTCTTGATAAAGAAAATTCTCTAACGGAAGGAGATTCCATTGAAAGATAAACAATTTTGGATTGTTTTAAGCGGCTTAATTGTCGCATTCCTTATTTTTTGGTTCGCTGGACAACCCATGTTTAACGAAGACCGTGTTGTAATGTTTATAACAATTGTTGCGATTTCTGCAACTTTATTATATAATATTCGCATGGCAAAGCGTGGAGAAACATTTTATTTACGCCCCATTCCGGGTTTAAAAGCTATAGAAGAAGCAGTGGGTCGTTCCACAGAGATGGGGAAACCTGTACTTTACGTACCCGGTATTATGGACATGGACCAAGTTGAAACGGTAGCCGGAGTTATTGTTTTAGGTCATGTTGCAAGAATGACTGCTCGTTATGAAACGAGTCTGAATGTACCTGTTTCAAGATCTATTGTTATGAAAGCAGCACGGGAAGTCTGTCGTGAATCGTACATGATGGAAGGTCGTCCGGATATGTTTAATGATGATATGGTGCATTATTTAACCGATGATCAATTTGCATATGCAGCAGGTGTAAATGGAATTATGATCCGCGAAAAACCGGCTGCTTGTTTGTATATGGGTAAATTTTATGCAGAATCCTTAATCCTTGCTGAAACAGGCAATTCAATTGGTGCCATTCAAATCGCCGGAACTGCATCACAAGCCCAGATACCATTTTTTGTAACAGCATGTGATTACACACTCATAGGTGAAGAATTTTTCGCAGCCAGTGCTTACCTTTCACAAAAACCAGAACTGATTGGCGGTATAAGAGGGCAAGATATGGTTAAAGTAGCTGTGATTTCAGTTATTATTTTAGCCACACTTCTTCGATTTATTTATGAAACCTGGGGTGTTGGTTTTGATGCTATTAAACTTTTAACGGTTCAGTAGGAGAGCCTTATGATTTGGAAACGACAAATACCCATTTTAATTGTAGCATTTATTGGTGCATTAACTTTATTTGGTTGGTTTGTGGAAGAACCGAATATCAAAGCATTCGTAGATGATGATGCCACACAATGGTACGATATTCTAGCTAGTTTTGCAATTATCCTCGGTGCAATGAATTTAATGAAAATGCAAATTCAAAAAGTGGCCAGACAGAAAAAAGGATGGCCCTATAGTATTGTAGCTATTTTTGGATTCTTATTTGCAATCACTGCAGGATTTTTTATAAAAGGTGTGGATGATTCTGTTGCTGTGTGGGGCGCTCATGTAACGACAGAAGGAACACTATTTAAATGGATATTTGATTATATGTTTACGCCCTTGTCCGCTACTATGTTTTCTTTACTTGCATTTTTTGTGGCATCGGCATCTTATCGTGCATTCCGCATTCGCAATTTTGAAGCGTCGCTTTTGCTTGTAGCAGGAATTATTATCATGGTGGGGCGTGTTCCTATCGGCAGCCTTATCTCCTCATGGGTGATTATGTACATTAGTGTTTTAGCTTTAGGCATTGGTGTAAATACGTGGAAAAAGGATAAAAAGATTACATTCGGCGTTGTAGGAGTTGGAATAATAATCGTAACTGTCGCAGGAATGATGACAGGTTGGCCTTTGGATAAACCAGCAATATTCTATTTACCGATTATCCAGGAGTGGATTTATTATTATCCAAATGTAGCTGGAACTCGAGCAATTATGATTGGAGTCGGATTGGGCATTTTTGCCACATCGATTCGTTATATCCTCGGAATTGAAAAATCATATATCGGAGAATAACATAATGAAAGCATTAGAAGATTTAATTTTAAAAATTGGCAAAGTTGATAGGCGCTGGATATTTTTAGTTTTAGCTATTGCTGTGTTCATTCCCATAATCAAACCCATTGGAATGCCAATAAGGGCAACGGAGACTACAAAAGTCGTTTTTAATACCATCGAAAATTTACCGGAAAATTCAAAAGTACTTGTCTCAATTGAATACAGCCCCAGTACAAAACCGGAAAATCATCCCATGACCATCAGCATTTTACGGCACTTATTCAGAAATAATCATAAAGTGTTTGTTACGTGTCTGTGGCCCGATGGCCAATTCATGGCTCAAGATGCGTTGAAACAAGTAGCGGAAGAAGAATTTGGCAAGGTTTACGGTGAAGATTATGTTTTCCTAGGATTTCGCCCGGGAAATGAAGCAGTAATAAAAGGCATTGTGAGTAATATCCGCAAATTATACACTGTCGATGTTTATCAAACAAAAATAGATGAAATTCCTTTAATGGATGGAATTAAAAATTTCAAAGATTTTGCATTCCTTTTCTCATGTTCTGCGGGTTATCCCGGAACGGTGGAATGGGTACAGTACGCAGCAGATCCAACAGGTGTCCCCATGAGTTCAGGTGTAACATCCATCCAGGTGAATGAGGTTATGCCCTATGTTCAATCTGGACAAATGAAAGGTGTGCTAGCCGGAATGCCCGGCGCAGCTGAATATGAAGCGTTGATGGGCCAAAAGGGGTTTGCCACCAGTGGAATGGATGCACAATCCATTGCCCACCTTGTTATAGTATTATTTATCATTTTAGGAAACGCGGCCTTTTTTATCGAACGCAAGCGTTCCAGAAAGTATTAAGGAGTCAACATTATGAGCATGACAGTTATACTTGGAGCATGGATCGCAGTATTCCTTACCTTTGGAATTTTTTCGTACTTATATAAAGATAATCCTTTCTATAAAACAGCTGAACACCTTTTTGTTGGTATTTCGGCAGGGTATTGGGCATCCATTTTCTTTTGGACCCAGATTCAGCCAAATTTATTCGGACGCCTTTGGCCATCTTCGGAGTTCAGTGCAGAATCATTATGGTATAAAATCTATAATGGATTAAGTTTCTTATCAACATCGGTTTTTCCGCCTGGTGGAATCGATAAAGGCCATGATATGCATTTAAGTTATCTTATTCCATTTGCCTTGGGTATTATGATGCTGTTAAGTCTTATTCCTAAACTTAACTGGTTTGCCAGATGGGGTATTGCATATACGGTAGGTATGGCTGCGGGATTACGAGCATATGGGTACCTGAATTCCAATGTTCTTGGTCAAATTAAAGGTACTGCAGCAAGTTTCACTGACCCAAATATGCCGTTTTTTAGTTTAACATCTGTTTCAACTTTTAACAGTCTCGTCATTCTAGTTGGAACAATAACCGGGCTACTTTATTTCTATTTTTCGAAAGAACATAAGGGAGTATTAGGTAAAGCGTCCAAAGTGGGAATTTACTTCTTGATGATTAGTTTTGGCGCATCCTTTGGATTTGCAGTCATGGGCCGTATTTCACTCCTTATCGGGCGCTTTGTTGACTTGATCAAATATTCTGCTGGTGATTATAACAATGCAACTCTTTGGGTATTGATGATTATGCTCATAATTTTGGGTTATGATGCATTTAAAAGCCGTAAAACACCTCCAGTAAATGAGGAAGCTGTATAAGTATATTTTGCCAGTATTTTTCACCTGATAAATACTAGATAATTTAATACTAGGATAAATAATGAATTTCTTGAGAGAACTGGGGATTGAAAACCAAAATTACGGCGCTTGTGTTGGAGGAGAAGATTGGATAAAATCAACTGATTCTAAAAAAATTGATTCCATCAATCCAGCAACAGGAGAAGTAATTGCTTCAGTGTTCCAGGCCACAGTTGACGATTATGAAAAAGTGATGCTGGCATCTGAAGCAGCATTTAGTGATTGGAAAAAAGTTCCGGCTCCCATTCGTGGACAATTAATTATGGACATAGGCAATGCTCTCCGTGAAAAGAAAGATGTCTTGGGAAGTTTGGTTTCATTGGAAATGGGGAAAATTAAGCAAGAGGGTGATGGAGAAGTTCAGGAAATGATTGATATAGCTGATTTTGCCGTTGGACAATCGAGAATGCTTTATGGGAAAACAATGCATTCAGAGCGCCAGGATCACCGTATGTACGAACAATGGCATCCATTGGGAAATGTGGGCGTTATTACAGCATTTAACTTTCCTGTAGCCGTTTGGGCATGGAATGCATGCCTTGCTGCAATTTGCGGAGATATTACAATTTGGAAGCCATCTTCATCTACACCACTTTGTGCTGTGGCTGTTCAGAATATTGCCAATGACGTGCTTAAAAAACATGGTTATATTGGCATTTTCAACACATTGATCGGCAGCGGGTCCGTGGTGGGCGAGCGCATGTTGAATGATAAGCGTGTTCAGCTTGTATCATTCACAGGTTCTACAAGAATGGGACGCCATGTATCAAAAGTAGTATCTGAACGGTTTGGTAAAACGATTCTAGAGCTTGGTGGAAATAATGCCATTATTGTGGATGAAACTGCGGATATGAATATGGTTATACCAGCTATTGCTTTTGGATCTGTAGGCACAGCCGGCCAGCGCTGCACGAGCACTCGCAGAATTATTGTTCAAGAATCACGTTATGATGAATTAGTTAAAAAATTAGTAAGTGCGTATGAGCAAGTCAATATTGGTGACCCATTAGCAAAAGATACTCTAATGGGCCCACTGGTAAATCAAAATTCAGTTTCTGACTATAAGAATGCATTAGAAAAAGTAAAAGAAGCTGGGGGTGAAATTCTTTGTGGCGGTGAAGTACTTGAAGGAAATTTTGTCCAGCCAACTATCGTGAAAGCAGAGAATCACTGGAACATTGTCCAGAAAGAAACATTTGCACCGATTTTATACATAATCGCTTACAAAACTCTTGAAGATGCGATTACTATTCATAATGATGTTCCACAGGGGCTTTCATCGTCTATGTTTACATTAAACATACAAAATGCAGAAACATTTTTATCATCCGTAGGCAGTGATTGTGGAATAGCCAATATCAATATCGGCACTTCAGGCGCCGAAATCGGCGGAGCCTTCGGCGGTGAAAAAGAAACGGGAGGTGGACGGGAATCTGGTTCTGATTCTTGGAAACAGTACATGCGCCGACAAACAAACACAATTAACTGGAGTAAAGAATTGCCACTTGCCCAGGGAATAACTTTCGATCTTTCATAATTTTAGGAGACAAAATGTCAATTACACCCACGAATGTACACAAGACAATTGCCAAACATATGCTGGCAGATGGAATGGAACAGGTTATTGACCTTAAAAAGAGCCATGGGTCTTGGATGGTAGATGCCAGAGACGGAAAAGAATATTTGGATTTATTTTCTATGTTTGCTACATTATCCATTGGATATAACCATCCCTATATTTTAGAAAATAAAGATAAACTAACGACAGCTGCTTTAAATAAAGTAACAAATTCTGATATTTATTCTCAAGAAATGGCAGAGTTTGTTGAAACAATGGGTCGGATTGCTCAACCGGATTATCTACCTTATGCTTTTTATGTGGAGGGAGGGGCATTGGCTGTTGAGAATGCATTAAAGGTTGCGTTCGATTGGAAAATGCGAAAGAACATCGCATCAGGAAAAGGTAAAAAAGGAACAAAGGTTATTCATTTTAAAGAATGTTTCCATGGCCGTTCAGGATATACAATGTCACTGACCGATTCACCTGACCCTCGCAAAACATTGTTTTTCCCCAAGTTTGACTGGCCACGAGTATCTAATCCTAAAATGACATTTCCCCTAAATGAATCCGCTGTAGCGGAGGCAGAAGCCAAGTCAATTACTGAAATTAAAGCAGCCATTTCCGCCAACCTTGATGATATTGCCGCATTGATCATTGAACCCATTCAAGGCGAAGGCGGCGATAATCATTTTCGGGAAGAATTCTTCCGCGAATTGAGAACTATTTGTGATGAAAATGAAATCATGCTCATTTATGATGAAGTACAAACAGGCGTTGGAATTACAGGTAAAATGTGGGCACACCAGCATTATGGCGAAGATTGCCGTCCGGATATTATCAGTTTTGGTAAGAAAACCCAGATCTGCGGAATTTTTGTTTCTAATCGTGTGGATGAAGTGGAAAATAATGTATTTCACGAATCCAGTCGTTTGAATTCCACTTGGGGTGGAAATATAGTAGATATGGTTAGAATCACTCTTTATCTGAATGTCATTGATCAAGAAGGTCTCGTTCAAAAAGCAGCGGAGAATGGTGAATATCTAATGAATAAGCTAGATGTGCTTCAAGAGAGTAACTATAATAATGTTTCAAATTTGAGAGGAAGGGGCTTATTTTGCGCTTTCGATCTACCCAATAGCGATTTACGGGATAAATTGTTATCACTCATTGCTGATGAAGGGGTACTCATGTTGGGCTGTGGCACGCAATCCATTCGTTTTCGTCCTCATTTAAATATAAGCAAAGATGAAATTGATACCGGATTTAAAATGATTAGCAGAGCTATTTCTAAATTGTGATTTCAGAAAATAATGTCGGCGCTCTGTTTATTGTTGCTACACCGATTGGTAACTTAAAGGATTTTACTTTTCGAGCCGTAGAAACATTGCAGAATGTCAAACTTATTGCTGCAGAAGACACTCGGCATTCAAGGGTTCTTCTCCAACATTATAAAATAAATACTCCGACCATAAGTTACTTCGAACACAACCGTTTTACCCGTATACCAAAAATAATTGAGACGATTCAAAACGGTTCAGACGTTGCCGTTATCACCGATGCAGGAACACCTGGAGTAAGCGATCCTGCTTACAAACTTGTACGTGCTGCAATTGAAAAAGGAATTAGAGTAGAGGCTATTCCCGGCAGTTCAGCATTATTAACAGCATTGGTATCTTCGGGATTACCGACAGATCGTTTTCTCTTTGAAGGATTTATTCCATCTAAAAAAGGTCGTAAAAAAAGATTAAAAGCTGTTCAGAATGAAAATGCAACATTGGTATTTTTTGAAAACCCAAAACGTTTATTGCGTACATTAAAAGACATATACGAAGTAATCGGTGACAGACCAGCCGTATTAGCTCGTGAATTAACTAAAATTCATGAGGAAATAATCCGTGGAACTGTTTCAGAATTAATGTCGTATTTTTCAGAGAAATCTCCACGGGGAGAATGCGTATTAATGATAGGAAAAGATGACGAAAATGTTTACTTCAACTAAAGAACATTTCATCACATTTGAAGGTATTGATGGGTGTGGTAAATCCACTCAAGCAAAACTTCTTCTAGAAAAATTGAATGAAGAAGGATGCAAGTCTATACTCGTTCGTGAACCGGGCGGTACTCGAATTTCCGAAGCAGTGCGTGAAATTTTATTAACCAAAGGAATGGATGAGTTGCAAAATAGGACAGAAGCATTACTCATGACAGCAAGTAGAGCCCAATTAACCGATGAAGTTATTTTGCCTAATCTCCATAAAGGAAATTGGGTTGTCGCAGATCGTTACACAGATTCTACATTAGCATATCAAGGTGGCGGAAGAGAATTGAATCTAGACTGGTTAATCAAATTAAACTCGTTTGCAACTAACGATTTAAATCCGGATATGACAGTCATTGTTGACATTGTTCCTGAAGAAGGCCAACGTAGAAGAGCGTCTGATAATCCAGACCGCATCGAAAAATCGGGCATGGATTTTCAGCAAAATGTTCGTAAAATGTATTTAGAAATTGCAAAACGCTTTCCTGATAGAATTTTTGTAACAGACGGTCATGAAACAATCGAAAATATTCATCGTAAAATTTGGAACGAAATCAAAAGGAGATATTTTTTATAATGTTCGCATTCATTTTCAAAAAGAAAAAAGTTTTAATCAGTGTATTTCTTGCCGGGTTTGTTTTTATTATTATCGGAGCTTCAAATTCCGACACATACCGTAGCATAGCCCGCTCCCAGCGTATTATAAATGAAGTCTACAAACATTTAATCGTCAATTATGTTGATGAGCTGGATACAGATGAGTTCACCAAAACAAGTATCAATAATATGCTGTCTGATTTGGATCCATATACTGTCTATTTGGAGTCTGAAGATCGTGATAATCTTGATATGCTTACTCATGGTAAATATGGAGGTGTGGGAATTCAACTTGGCAAACGAGATGATCATCTAACTGTTATTTCTCCCCTGGAAGATTCCCCTGCCATGCGCGCCGGTATATTAAGTGGCGATATTATTAGCAAAATTGATGAGGAGGAAGTCAAAGATATTTCCCTGGATGATGCGGCAAAGCTTATTCGCGGTAAAAAAGGGACGACAGTCGTTTTAACTATTATCCGATTTGAGAAAGAGGAACCGATTGAATTCCATTTAACACGTACGGATATTATAGTCCAAGATGTTCCTTATGCAGAAATGATTAATGATGATATTGGCTATATCGTTTTAACACGTTTTTCTAAAAATGCTCCTATAGAAATGAAAAAAGCGTTACGTAGTTTAATCGACCAAGGTATGAATAATCTAATTCTCGATTTACGAAATAATCCAGGAGGTCTGTTATCTGCTGCAATAGAAATATTGGAAATGATTTTTCCCAAGGGAGAAAAACTGCTATGGACTAAAGGTCGCACAAAAGAATCCAATCGTGAATTTATTTCCCGGAAAAATCCTCTATTAGATAGTAAAATAAAAATTGCTGTTTTAATTAATGAGGGTAGCGCTTCTGCCAGCGAAATAGTTTCAGGCGTAATTCAAGATTTAGACAGAGGCATAGTTATTGGGAATAAATCCTTTGGCAAAGGTTTGGTGCAATCCGTGTACGGTATTGATCAAAAACGATCTTTAAAAATTACAACTGCAAAATATTATATACCGAGTGGAAGACTCATCCAAAAACCGGATTATTTAAACGAAAAAGTGATAAAGAGTGTCGCAATGAAGGATAGTGTTTTTACGACCAAAGGTGGACGTAATGTAGAAGGGGGAGGTGGAATAACTCCAGATTATATTGTTGAACATGTTCAAGTGGGACCCTTAACTCGCGAATGTTGGAGAAAGAGCTATTTCTTCTCTTTTGCCAGAGAAAACAAAAATATATTTCAATCATTTGAAGATGTTTTGAATAATGAAAAATTAATGGATACATTTTCCGATTATCTTGCAAATCATGAATTGGAAATAAAAATTGATGGTCAATCTCAATTTGAACAGAGTAAAGAAAAGTTGAAAAAATATGATGACAAAAATGCCAAATTGAATTATGCGTTCAAAATGATTGATGAATTTATAGTTAAAACAGAAAAATCTTTATTTGAAAACGAATACAGTGATTTGGAAAAAGGTGTTTTTACAAATTTTGCTCAAATCTTTGACGGGAATAAGGGGAGAATTCGTTTTAATGTTGGTCAGGATGAGGTTATAAATAAAGCACGTCAATTGCTTCAAGACAAAATGGCTTATTCAGAAACATTTCATGCCGTTTCAAATAATTAGAAATTGTATAAAACAATTCTATTATTCCCATAGTTCAGCATTAAATTCCACGACTTTTTTATGGGCGTTTAGCTCAGTTGGTTAGAGTGCTTGCTTGACATGCAAGAGGTCGGCAGTTCAAGTCTGCCATCGCCCACAGTCAAAGTGATTGGCAGTTCCCTGTCCTCCCTAATGCAATGTAGGCGGAAAGTCTGCCATCGCCCATATTAAATCAGCAAATATATATTGTGATAAAAGAAACAAGCAAATACTACAATATCGTGGACGATTTTCCACAAAAATCAGTGTGCACTCGTACAGCTTTCTGATTTTGTATACTCTATTATTTAAGCTATGAGTGACATTTTAATAACATTCCCTGATCAATCTTCACGGTCTTTCGCTACGGGCGTCTCCTCAATGGAAATTGCTGAAAGTATTGGACCGGGATTGGCGAAGGCTGCAGTAGCTGCGCGAATTGATGGATTATTAACTGATCTAACTCAATCAATTGATAAAAATGCTGATTTTGAAATTATTACAGAAGATTCAGATGCTGGACACGAAGTTTTATTGCATAGTACAGCGCACCTCATGGCTCATGCAGTAAAATTACTTTTTCCTGATGCTAAAGTGACTATCGGCCCCGCGATTGAGAATCGCTTTTATTATGATTTTGACATTCCAGGCACATTTTCGGATAATGATTTGGAAAAAATTGAAGCAAAAATGCACGAATTATCTGAAAATGATTTTGAAGTAAATCGCATTGAGATGAGTCGAAATGACGCCTTGAAAATGTTCAAAGAAATGGGTGAAGATTATAAAGTAGAGATTATTGAACAGATTAATGAACATGATACAATATCGGCATATTCTCAAGATGATTTCATTGATCTTTGTAGAGGTCCTCACGTGAAATCAACAGGTAAGATTAAACATTTTAAACTTTTATCTACATCTGGTGCATATTGGCGTGGTGATGAAAATAATACAATGTTGCAACGCATCTACGGAACTGTATTTAGTACTAAAAAAGGATTAGATACTTATCTTCATTATTTGGAAGAAGCGAAGAAGCGAGATCATCGTAAACTTGGTAAGGAATTGGATTTATTTTTCTTTCATCATCTTTCACCAGCCAGTCCATTTTTCACGGATAAAGGTGCAGTCGTTTATAATAATCTCATAGACTATATGCGCAGCTTATATAACGAACATGGCTATAATGAAGTGATTACTCCCCAAATATTTGATATGGAATTATGGAAACAATCCGGCCATTATGATATGTTTATCGATAATATGTTTAGAATGGAAATGGGGGATAGGGAATTCGGATTAAAACCAATGAATTGCCCCGGACATACTTTGATTTATTCGCACGGACATCATTCTTATAGAGATTTACCTATACGCATGGCCGATTTTGGCCGTTTACACAGATTTGAAAAAGCAGGTGTTCTTTCAGGATTAACACGTGTTCGCAGTATGGCACAAGACGATGCTCATATTTTTTGCACGCCTGAACAAATTGGCGATGAAATCACAGATTTGTTTGAAATGGTTCAAAAAGTATATAAAACATTTAGCTTTGAAGATTTATCTATTACTTTGAGCACTCGCCCAATCAAAGCACTTGGTGATATAAAATTATGGGATAAAGCAGAATCATCACTCAAAGCTGTACTCGACAAGTCAAGTTTTTATTTTACTATTGATAAAGGTAAAGGCGCATTTTACGGTCCCAAAATTGATTTTCATGTCAAAGATGCATTACAGCGTAGTCATCAATTAGCCACAATTCAATTGGATTTTGTTTTACCTGAACGTTTCAAATTGAAATATATAGCAGAAGATGGAAATGAAGCACGCCCGGTCATGATTCATCGTGCTATTTTAGGTTCATTGGAACGTTTTTTTGGTGTTTACTTGGAGCATTGTGGTGGTGATTTTCCACTGTGGTTAGCTCCCGTACAAATAGTCGTTTTACCTATTTCAGAAAAAGTACAAACATATGCAGAAAAACTTACAAAAAATTTAAAAGCATCTGGTTTTAGAACACAATTAGATGATAAAGCTGATAAAATAGGAGCTAAAATACGAAAAGCAGAATTGAGTAAAATTAATATTATGCTCATCGTTGGAGAAAAAGAAGCAGAAGCCGAAACAGTATCTGTACGCCGTCGACATAAAGGTGATCTTGGAGTAATGGATGTTTCAGAATTGACCGGGCTTTTAAGTGAAGAAATAAAACAAAGGAGTTCATAATCGGAAAAAGTCATAAACCACGTATAAATGATAAAATAGCTGCTACTAAAGTCAGATTAATTTCTGAAGATGGTGAACAGCTCGGTGTCGTAAAAATTGATGATGCAATTATTAAAGCAGAAGAAGCAGGCCTAGATCTTGTGGAAGTTGCCCCAAATTCAACGCCTCCAGTTTGCAAAATACTTAATTACGGAAAAATTAAATATGAGGCCAAGAAAAAGCTTCGACATAGTAAAAAGAAACAACACGTCATAAAAATTAAAGAAGTACGAGTTCGACCCGGAATTGGTGAAAATGATTTAAATACGAAAATGAACATGGGAAGAAAATTTCTAATGGATGGTTGTAAATTAAAGGTAACGATTATGTTTCGTGGAAGAGAATTGAGTCGCGCTAAAGAAATGGGCGATATGATTCTTGGACGTATAACAGCTATACTAGAAGACATTTCAGAACCTGAAATGCAATCAGAATTGGAAGGACGGAGAATTTCCGTCATGTTTACTGCAAAGTAGGAGAACGTAATGCCTAAGATGAAAACACGTCGAAGCGCTGCAAAGCGGTTCAAATTAACCGGAACCGGACGTATTCGACGCAACAAAGCAAACCATAGACACATGCTCATCAGGCGGAGCAACAGTACGAAGCGAAAAATGCGTAATGCAGGATTCGTGTGTAGAGCTGAAGAAAATCGCGTCCGCAGGATGCTTGGAATCTAAAGGAGTATAAGAGATGCCAAGAGCTAATAGTTCTGTGCCAAGACACAGACGTCATCGAAAGGTAATAAAGCAGGCCAAAGGCTACTATGGTGCCCGGAGCCGCAATTTCAAAGCTGCAAAAGATGCAGTTTGGAAAGCAGGGCAATATGCCTATCGTGATCGCCGTCAACGGAAGCGTTTTTTCCGTAGACTGTGGATCATACGCATTAATGCGGCTGTACGGCAACATGGTTTGACTTATTCTGCATTTATTGCCGGTCTGAAAGAAAAAGAGATTGAATTGGATCGCAAGATCCTGGCTGATATGGCCATGAACAATCCAACTTCTTTCGCCGAATTAGTCAGTTCTGTAAAGAACTAACGATGACCATCAATGAGTCCATAGAGTCGGTTCGAAAATCTTTTCGGACCGACCTTGACTCATTTCCTTCTGATCCGAAGGAAATCGATTCACTGCGTTCAGTATATTTTGGTCGTAAAGGCCTGATTGCAGGTTTATATATCTCACTCGCCGATTTACCTAATAATGAAAAACCTGAAGCAGGGCAGTCCATTAATAATTTTAAAAAAAAGTTGCAAACTGACTTTGATGCAAAAGCCTCTACTGTTATTGATGTCGCGTCAACAACGCATAATCAGTCATTCGATTTATCTCTACCTGGTTTTCCCATTACAAATGGATCTATACATCCATTACAGCAAACATTAGATGAAATAAAGAGCATTTTTAAATCGGTTGGATTTAAAGTTGCGTATGGTCCGGAGATTGAAGATGATTATCATAATTTTGAAGCACTAAATATTCCCAAACACCACCCTGCACGAGATATGCAGGATACATTTTTTGTAAAAGATAATATTGTATTACGCACTCATACTTCAAATGTGCAAATCCATCTGATGGAAGAACGAGAGCCGCCATTACGGTATATTGTTCCTGGCCGTGTGTATCGAAACGAATCAGTGAGCTATAAAAGCTATTGTTTATTCCATCAAATCGAAGGACTATTCGTAGATAAAAATGTTTCAATGGCTGATTTAAAAGGTATTTTGGAATATTTTGTAAAACAATTTTTTGGTGAAAGTACAGTCATGCGCTTTCGCCCTAGTTTTTTCCCATTTACAGAACCAAGTGCTGAAGTGGACATTTGGGATAAAAAACGTGGTAAATGGATGGAAATTCTCGGTTGTGGTATGATCGATCCCAATGTATTTGAAAATGTAGGGTATGATTCTAGTATTTGGCATGGCTACGCCTTTGGTATGGGTATAGAGCGTATGACCATGCTCAAGTACGGAATTGATGATATTCGCCTATTTTATCAGAATGATATCAGATTTTTGGAGCAATTTTGATGCGCGTTTCAATTCCATGGCTTAAGAAATTTGTTAATATAAAGCAGACGACAGAAGAGCTGGCTGATATGCTTTCCATGTTAGGATTGGAAGCAGAGGCGCCAGAAAGTACATCATTTACCGGCATTGTTGTCGGTAAAGTTATTACAGCTGAAAAACATCCCAATGCTGATCGTTTAAAACTCTGTACTGTTTCTGATGGACAAAACGAGTTTCAAGTTGTGTGCGGAGCTACGAATGTTGCAACTAATCAACGTGTACCATTTGCCAAAATAGGTGCTGTGCTGGGTGATGATTTTATTATTAAGAAAGCGAAAATTCGTGGTGAACGCAGTTTCGGTATGATTTGCTCTGAAAAAGAACTAGGATTATCAGAAGAACATGAAGGCATTATGATTCTGGATGATAATGCAAAAATAGGTACTGATTTCGAAGAATATTTAAAATCTAATCTGGAGTATTTAGAAATAGATTTGACACCTAATCGCCCCGATTGTATGTCACACGTGGGCGTTGCTCGTGAAATTGCAGTTAAAACCGGTCAGAAATTAGATTTCAAAAATGCAAAAAATCGGAATGTTAAAAAGAATGAAGTTTCTGAATTGCTTTCTATTAAAATTGAAGATAAAAATGATTGTCCTCGGTATATAGCTGGACTAGTCAAAAATATTTCTGTGGGACCTTCTCCTAAATGGCTACAGGATTTACTAGCTTCATCCGGACAGAGAAGCATTAATAACATCGTGGATATTTCTAATTATGTACTCTTGGAAATGGGACATCCCACACATATTTTTGATTTTGATAAAGTGCCGTCAAATACTATCGGTATTCGTAAAGCAAAAAAGGGTGAATGTGTCACTACACTTGATGATGAAAAAAGGACATTAACAAATCAATTGGTTATAACCGACGGTAAAAACCCCATCGGAATCGCCGGTATTATGGGCGGACTTGACTCTGCTGTTACAGATAAAACATTAACAGTGTTAATTGAAAGCGCATATTTTAACCCTATTACCATTCGTCGTAGTGCAAAGTCTCTTGGTATGTCTACAGAGGCATCTAAACGCTTTGAGCGCGGCGCTGATCCCCAAGGTGCTGAACATGCCTATTGGCGCGTTGTAGGATTACTCGAAGAATTGGCAGGGGGTGAGTGGATACCAGGAATCATTGATGAATATCCTAAAAAGATTAGCCAGAATACAATTACGCTTACTCGGGAAAAGATTAATATTTTATCGGGCTGTGACTTATCGGACACTTTTGTAAAGGATACATTATCACATTTAGAAATTGATATTAAAAAAGACGGCAAATACAATTGGACGTGTATTCCGCCGTCGTTTCGTCCTGATTTAGAAAGAGAAGTGGATTTAATTGAAGAATGCTGTCGAGTGTATGGGTACGATGAAATAAGCTCCAGTTTTCATTATGGTGGATTATATGATCTTGCTGAAGTGGATTCGGAAGATGTATTGAGTTCCATTGCAAAAACGATGTCCGGACTGGGATTCAGACAATGTTATTTGAATTCTCTTACTGATGAAAAAACATCTAATCTTTTGGGCGCCCATTCTGTTGCAATGCAAAATCCGTTGAGTTCTTCTATGTCACATTTAAGAACTTCATTATTCCCCGGGCTTCTAGAAACATTGAATTATAATATTCGCAATGGCACTTCGAATGTGAATCTATTCGAAATCGGGAAAGAATACAGACCCGGTAAAATGTATGATGAAGTGGTTCACCTCACAGGTGTTATGCATGGTGAATGGTTGAGTAAAAGCGTTCATAACGATGACCAACACCATTCAATATATTCATTAAAAGGAATAATTAATGCATTATTCAATAGATTAAATGTGAATAATATTTCATTTTCGACACTGGATGACGATCTCTATGAATATGGATTATCTATAAAATTCGGAAAGACGATAATTGGTCATTGCGGTAAAATGAGCCAGTCATTTCTTAAAATTCTGAATTTAGATATAGATGATGTTTATGGATTTGATATTGAGCTGGATTCTATTACAAGCGCAATGAAGATAATTACGAATTATGAATCAATAGTACATTATCCTAAAGTGGACCGAGACATTAATTTTGTTTTGGAGGATGAAATACATTCTGGTGATGTCGTTAATGCAATTATGAAAGCATGTAGTGAATATTTAATCGCAGTTCAGCCGGTAAATATATATCAACACGAATCCCTTGGTGATAATAAGAAAAGCGTTACCTTTCACCTTGAATTTCAGAGTGTTGTGAAGACACTTGAGGAAGCAGAGATAAATTCAGCAATGAATGATATTACAGCTATTATAACGAAACAATTTGATGCTAAATTAAGAGACTAAAACATTTAAACAGGATTGAACTATGGATAATAATGACAATCTAGCCCGAGTTTCCATTTTTGGGCACGAATACACAGTAAAAGCTCCGGCAGACTCAACATATATCAAAGATATCGCTGAATATGTTGATACTAAAATGCGTGAAGTCCAAGAGGGCATGCCCGATATACAATCGACAGAACGAATAGCCATACTCGCGGCGATGAACATATCTGATGAACTTTTTACGATTAATAAAAACAGTGAAAATTTCACATCAGAAGTAGAAAATAAAGTTCAATCACTGATTGAAATTATCGACGAAAATCTTTAAAATAATATCCGAACTAAACAATGGCTGAAACTATTATATTATCGGGAAAAACTGTCAGCCAGAATGTATATAATTCTCTCCAAACACGTATAGACTTACTCAAATCATCAGGATGCACTCCGGGACTAGCCGCAGTTCTTGTGGGTGACGATCCTGCTTCAAATGTTTATGTAAACAGTAAAACGCGACGCTTCAATACATTAGGTTTATTTTCTGAAACGATTTGTCTTCCTGAAATTTGTAGCGAAAATGAACTTGTTTCCATAATTCACAAATTAAATAATGATGATAGGTTTCATGGTATCCTTGTACAAATGCCTCTACCAAACCATCTGAATGAATCCGTCATTATTGAGTCTGTTGATCCATTAAAAGATGTGGATGGATTTCATCCAGAAAATTTGGGTTTATTAACAGCCGGTCGCCCTCAATTTGTGCCATGTACTCCAAAAGGAATTATGCGTATTCTGAAATATTATGAGATTGATCCTTCTGGGAAGCATGTGGTTGTTTTAGGGCGCAGCAATATTGTTGGCCGCCCTTTATCAATTCTAATGAGTCTGAAACAATCTTATTCGAATGCGACAACGACAATCTGTCATTCAGGTACGATAGATATTCCTTATTACACGCAACAAGCAGATATTTTGATTGCAGCTATTGGTGTACCTGAATTTGTAACATCTGATCATATTAAAGATGGAGCTGTGATAATTGATGTAGGAATTAACAGGGTAGAGGACGATTCAGAAAATGGATACACATTGGTTGGTGATGTTCATTTTGATAGTGTAAATGGCAAAGCTACAGCCATTTCACCTGTACCTGGTGGTGTGGGTCCGATGACGATTGCCATGTTGGTGGAAAATACTGTAGAAGCTGCAGAAAGATTTGTGACGGGTGAATAGTAACTGTACAGTTACTATTCATTAATAACCAGCAACCATTCTCCAAAAACCATAATGCGCCCGTAGCTCAGCTGGATAGAGCGTTGGATTCCGGTTCCAAAGGTCGTGGGTTCGACTCCCTCCGGGCGTACCACTTGTCTTAAATATTGAACTTTTCGGTTTAAGACATCTACCTTATAAAAATCAGCTGTATCCGTCTATATTGGGATAGATACAGAGACACATTAAAACAAACATCCTTTTCACATTTTGCACATGATTTGCACCTTTCTGATATTAGAATAGTTCGACTTTTCAACGACGCTCAAGGTTGGCGGACAGTGCATCGAGAATTTTTTGCATAGTATGAAAATATTGCTTGACAATATATTTTCGACTCCATACTTTAGGGTAGTTATGTTGTGTTGAAAACAATCATATTGATGAAAGGTAGTAAAAGCAACATAGAGAATGGACGTAATCACACCTATTGTTGTTAAATAAAGTTAAAATACTAAATAATAAGATAAATGTTGAAATGAAAAGTCCAATTTATTTGATCAATAAACGTTTCAGTTCTTTACGACCGTCTGAAAAACGAGTTGCAGAATACATTCAGAAAAATATGGATGAAGTAATTCTTTCGTCTCTTCAAAAGGTTGCCAATAAATGTAGTACGAGTGATGCGACTGTTCTCCGGTTCTGTAAGGCGATAGGATACTTGGGGTTTGATGATTTTAAAGTATCACTGGTCCCTGAGTTACTTAAAGTTGGAAGTGCTAATTATAATCAATTAGAACCGAAACAAAATGGAAATGGTATCCACGAATCTCTACAAAAAAACTTTCTGAAGCAAATGTATTCACTTCTTCTCAATTCGGATCAAAAAATAATAGTCAAAGTTGCATCACATATATCTCGTGCAAATAAAATACTTGTTATAGGTTTGGGTGGTTCGGCAGGCGTAGCACATATATTCTGTGATTCGTTGGGAAGTTTAGGCATTTTAAGTTATTGCCTACAAGATCGCTCCATTATGCAAAATGTTGTCCCCACATTGAATTCAGAAGATGTGATTGTTGGTATATCTCATTCGGGGGAAACTTTGGAAATTGTGTCTGCAGTTAAATCCGCTAAAGAGTATGGTGCTCATACAATTTGTATCACCAATTATTCACCATCATCTTTAGCGGATGTTACTCAATTACCACTGATTACGGGAGTTCCCAGTAACCTATTAGGGAGCTATTCCTGCCAAGCTCGAATATCTCAATTGGTGATTTTTGAATTAATACTTTATGAACTTTCTAAATTGGTCGAAAAAAAAGATAACAATCATCTTTTAAATAACCAATCGGAAAACAAACAAAAAAACAAACAAACAAAAATAAAGGAGTTAACATTATGATAAAAGCGATAAAACACATGTTTTTCATTGTATTTTTGTTGCTCGGTACTTATGAAGTACAAGCGAATGTTTTCGCATCCGTTGTGGATATAACCTACACAGGGACATTCCCCGCGACCATCAGTTATATCCTTAACCAGGACGCGACAACCGTTCAAATCTTAATTAAAACCCCCCAAGGTGCTGTGGTCAAAACAATCGATCTTACATCTGGTAACGGAACGCTGCAAGGATTCAACGACGTGGCATGGGACGGCAGCCTGGATGATGGCGGCACAGCCACGAGTGGCGTGTTTATTGTAACAATTGATGCCTCCCATGGAACAGGTTCCGATGGTTGGGAGATGATCAGTTACGATACAGGCCCAGATAGCTGGTATTGGTCGCCCGCTGGTGTGGCAACTAACAATAATAATCCAAGTTCTTCCTTTGGCATGGTCTATGTCACTGAGCGATCCGGTGGTACCTCTGGTAATAGCGGCGGAAGCGAGACAATCAGGGGATTGTATCTTCATTATTCTGATGGACGTTATTTTGGCCTGTCCCAAGCGACATCATATGCCCCGGGGAATGCTGGGATTGATTGGGATGCATTGGGTGTCGAAGAAGGCAAACCGACGAGTGTGCATGTAGGCCCTGATGATCGGGTTTACGTATGGAGCCTAGCCAACAATGGTGACGCAACCGTTACAGGTGGTGTGGCAGTTGGCGATGCCAGTGGTCTTTAGCCAGTATTGATACTGTATTGTCGTTTTATACACTGGATAATCATAACACCATCTCGCGGGCAATCGTCGTGGGTGAGGATGCCGACCGGACGCTCTATACGGTGGAACAAGTTGGCTCACGCTTTGGGTCTGATACTGAAGGCCCCAATGACGGTGACGGCTTTGATATAGCTGAAGTGCGTTCTTATGCTATTGGAACCGGTACTGGCGTATTTACCGGCGCTCATACAGTCGTAATCGACTCACTGACGCTGCCCAGGGCCTTTGCTCTGGCCATGGATGCCTCGGGCTTCCTTTACGTAGCTCAACAGCAGATTGACACATTGGCGGCAGCTGACAACATTTATGGTATTAGTAAATGGGACATATCCGGGTCATCTCCAGTAGAAATCTGGCATTCTCCCTTAACGTCTGCGCCCATTTATCGTCCTCTGCCTGACGGTTCGGTTTCACCGGCACCGGCTTCATCGTTTACAGGCATTGCCTTGGATGAACCCCGGGGCCGTGTTTATGTCGCCCGGCGAAATACCGGCGGTCGACCGCTGCATAACGTCATTGGTTATGATATGACAACGGGTGATTTATTAACTGGTTACAGCTTGGCCACAGCCCTCTCAATCGTGGGCACCGACACCACTAACCTTTCTGGCGGTGGCGGCAATAACATTCGCAATATTTTTGTGGATGCGGCCGGAAATCTGGTTTCGGTAAACTCATCTTCAGAAGCACTGCGGATGCATAGTCCGCCTGATGGAGCAAACAACTTCGTTACCTACAGTCCATGGGCTGTGGATGTGGATAACGGCACCGTTATTTCAACAGACCTGGAAGACTTTGTTTCCACGGATGATTCTGGAGTGCAGATGCCGCAGCATTACACCCTGAGTCAAAACTACCCCAATCCATTCAATGGCACCACCGTCATTGAGTATACTCTTCCAATTGCCAGTAATGTAACACTTATCATTTTGGATATTACCGGACGAGAAGTGGCTACGTTGGTTGATAATCGTCAGGATGCAGGTACATATCATGTTATCTGGAATGGCGTAGATCAGCATGGACGCAGTTTAGCCAGTGGAATCTATTTCTACCAGATTACTGCTCCTTCCAGCGATCGGGTGACACGCCCATTCAATCTTGTTCGCCGGATGGTTTACTTGAAATAAGTAAAACCGCAAAAGCTAAATAGATAATTTTGGGAGGCAGGAATTCTCCTGCCTCCCAAAATTAAGATCTAGGTTTATAAGAAAATTTAATCTTGTCTAAAAAATTATTCCATATAAAAAATCATATTTAGGAAAAGATGATAATTAGCCAACTATACCAAAAATCATTGTGGCACATGGTCGCTTTATTTGCCACTATTTTTCTATCGGTGGTCATAATACAAGCAGGAACAACTGGTAAGGTAAAGGGGCTCGTTTTAGAATTGGAAACAGGAGATCCACTACCAGGTGCTAATGTTCAGATTGCTGGAACCAGTTTAGGAGCTGCAACCGATATTGATGGTTTTTATTTTGTACTAAATATTCCTCCCGGACGGCACGAGATAGTTGTGACCTATGTCGGCTATGCGATTAGTCGACGGACTATTAATGTGCTTGCCGACTTAACCACTGTAGAAAATATTAGCCTAACCACTTCCGTAATCGAAGTAGGGGGTGTTACAGTAACGGCAGAGCGGGCGGCCATCCAAATGGATAGAACCAATACGACAGCCTATGTTTCTGCTGATCAAATTGAGGATCTGCCGGTTCAGGAGATTGTTGACCTGATCCAACTTCAAGCTGGTGTAATTGTCGACCATTCCGGTGGTATTCATATCCGAGGAGGCAGGACCAGCGATGTTGCTTATATGGTGGATGGTATTCCCATCACAAACCAATTCTCGGCTGGGGGCGGCAGCTTATTTAGTGTTGAAATCGATAATGTTCAAGAATTACAAATTATTAGCGGTACGTTCAATGCCGAATACGGCCAGGCGCAGTCGGGAGTTATCAATATCATTACAAAAGACCCGAGTCGACAATATTCGGGGAAATTAAAATTGTACGGCGGCGATCGGTTTAGCAGAGAATCAGGTCCTTTTCTTGGATTAGATCGACTGAACCCCAGCAACACCCAGAATATTGAAGGACGCATCTCAGGTCCCTTACCCATTTTCAATAAGATTGGAGTATATTTAAGCGGTCGCTATTTTTCGGATACAAACTATTTGACAGGTATACAACTTGCCCGTCCTGGAGATGCCTGGCAAATTGCTGCTTATGATACTTGGTATCGTCGCAAATTTCCTAACGATCCGGCCGTATGGAGTGGTATTATAGAGATTCCGGATTCTCTTTTTACAGGCAATGGTGAAATTATGGCTATGGACCCGATACAACACCTATCGCTAAATGCAAAATTTGTTTTCCGCCCATTGCCGGTAGTCCGTACCTCATACAGTGTTTTTATTGAAAATGAAACGGGTCGTGATTACGATGACAATTACCGTTATACACCCGATGCACTGAAGCATGTCTTCAATAAATTTCAAATGCATAATTTTAGTGTAAATCATACCCTGAGTCCCCGGCTTTTTTATTCTATCAATTTCAGCTACTCTGCATCTTCCAGAGAGTCCTATCAATTTCGTAATCTTATCAGTAGTGAACTACAGACAGTATCTCCCACACGAGGACGTTTCAATCTGGGAGGAACTAATTCCGGCATAGATATGGTAGAGACTGATAAATTGCTTGGTAAAATGGATTGGAATTGGCAAGTAGATAATTATCAGTTGATCAAATTTGGAATTGAAGGTACATCTCATCGCGTCCGATTTCAAAGCCGAAGCCCTGGACGATCATCAAATCCTAATTTTTCCAGCAATTTTTTCCCCACTGATACCACGCTAATTTTCAGTGAATTCCTGGGGCAGTCCCAGGCAGCCGTACTGGAAGTTCCACAATTGACTACTCTTGGTGAGACCGGCTTAAGTGACTTGTTTTATGAGCACCAGCCTTTGGAACTGGCGGCGTATATCCAGAATACAATTGAGCTGAATGAACTGATCGTCAACCTTGGGTTGCGCTATGAATGGTTCCGACCGGACCACGCAGTGCTTGCAGACCCACGGGTGAATCCAGCACCAGGCAGTGTAACACTGACTAGCAATACTGATCTGCTGGATGTTGATCCGAAATTTCAACTCAGTCCCAGGCTCGGAATAGCCTTTCCTATCTCTAGTGCAGGAGTGATCCATGTTGCCTATGGACATTTTTTTAAGCTGCCGCCATTTACTTATATTTTTGATAATTCTGAATACAAAATAATTGGGTTAAATTCAACCGTCGTTGGCAATCCCGATCTTTTACCCCAGAAAACCATATCCTATGAGGTTGGGCTGCAGCAAGAACTGGCGCCCGGGTTGGGTTTTGAAGTCACCATGTTTTATGCTGATTTTCGCAATTTGTTGGGGTTGGAGGTTATTCGCATGGTGGGCAATGTTAATACATATTTCAGAAGGGTTAACCGGGATTACGGATTTAATCGGGGAATTGCTTTAGCCATCAGAAAAGCAAGCGGTGTAGTCACGGGAACTCTGGATTATACTTATCAGGTCAGCAAAGGCAATGAATCAGACCCGAATAATATTGCTATTATTTCAACCGGGGGTTTAGGTGGAGGCATCACACGTGAAAGTGAAAAACAAGTTCTACCCTTGGATTGGGATCAACGACATACCCTCAATGGCACCTTGGCCATCCATGCCGGTAAGGAATGGACATTCAGCTTGATTGGGCGTATATCCAGTGGACAGCCATACACTCCTGAACCCATCAGGTTAGATTTAAAAACCAAATTTAAAAATACAGAATTCAAGCCTTGGAAGACCAATCTTGATCTATACGTAAGTAAAAACATTCGACTGGCGGGGGGAAATGCTTCACTCTTCTTACGCGTTTTCAACCTTTTTGATCAGGCCAACGAGCTAAAGGTATATGCAATCACAGGCCGGGCAAATCGTGACCATCGTTATCCCATCACTGAGCAATTGGAGCAGGACCGTCTGGTTGGTTTATTCACCTTGCAGGATATCGACAACCATCAGGATTGGTATTCTGAACCCCGTAAAATCCAGGTTGGAATCAATCTGAATTTTGGTGACAAATAGGCTTGGTAGATACAAAATCATAGTAAGGAAAATCATTCTGGATATTTCAACACGTGGTAGTTCATGAATATTAAGGACACATATTTGAGAACCTTTGTGGGGTTCAATAAGATTAGTAGACACTTGGTGAATGCGATTCTTTTCGTATTGCTTTTGGGCAGCGCCGCATTTGCAGAGAAAAAGGCTGAAGAAACCACTCTTCCTGGAAACCTGGCTAAGAGTGCCTTCCCTTTTTTCCTGGATCGCACCGGTATCCACACCGGTAATCTGATACGGACTGCCTACTCTAATTTTGGCAATATTGGTAGCCGGACATTGGTGGAGGCACGCATGGAATGGCCCGTGGGCAGCGGTGTACTCTACGGGTTCGAATATGTTTTTTTTGTTGGATCAGAGGTTATTACAGATCAAGGCGACACACTGCATATTGTTAGCGAACGCTACACTGGTAGTTCACGTGATGTCCCAATACCAGAAACCCACAATTGGGGTTGGGAACCGAAAGAGGGCTTTTTTAATGATGGAAATCTCACGATTGGAGTAGATGAGGATTTAAACAATAATGGCATACTCGATCCCGGCGAGGACCTCAACCGCAATGGGTTGCTTGATAGCCGCCTGATTAATTTTTTAGAATATCCGGCCATGAGCCATTTACCGGAAACATGGCCCTACGATTGGCCGGAAGGCAGTCATCCTGGAGATACGGGGTCCCGCCGCAATAGATGGAATGGTGAATTTGGCGCCTTCGTTCGCGCTGACCAAGAGAGCTATTATATCATGGATGATCGTGCCAACGACGAGTTTCCCTATTACCCGTTTCCCGAGGATACATTATCGTTCCTGGACGGGGCCAGCCGTGGCGTAGGCCTTCATGTAGAAGTGCGTAACTACCAGTGGAATCATCCACTGGCTGAAGATATCCTTATTTCCATCTATCAAGTAAAAAATGTCAGTTCTAAGTCGTTGCCCCGAAACATCATGGGCATGTACGTAGACGCCGACCTAGGAAAAGGCGATGCGGATGATGACGCTTCCTTCTTCGACACAGTTGATGATATCACCTGGCAGTGGGATCTGGATTTCTTGGATCGCCAGGGTCGTGCCATTGGCTATTTTGGATTTGCCTTCTTGCAAAGCCCCGGCCTCATCGATGGGATCGATAATGATGGCGATGGCATGGTGGATGAAAGTCAGGAAGATGGAATCGATAATGATGGCGACTGGGTTTCGTACAGCGATCTTGACGGAAATGGTGTCTGGGATTTTGAGGATACCAACCTTAACGGCCAACTGGATCCCGGGGAAGATATGAATGGAAATGGGCTTCTGGATAGGGAGCCAATTAATGATGATGTAGGTTCGGATGGTCTTGGACCCGATGACTTGGATTACCCGGGTGCGGATAGTGACGGTACTGAGGGTAACGGAGTGCCGGATGAGGGTGAACCTAATTTTGAGTTTACCGATAACGATGAAATTGATCAAATAGGGCTTACCAGTTATTTTGCGGCAGAGCCATCTCATAACATGAAAAATGATGAAGACTTCTGGCTAACAAAAATTCAACCCGATTTTTTTACACCCGCTGTTTCAGGAATGGATGTTGCTTTCACTTACGGGTCTGGGTTTTTCGACTTGCCCCCTGGTTACTCTGAGCGATTCGCCATCGCTTGTCTCTTTGGTAATGATTTTGATGATATTATTCGCAATAAAAGAACCATGCAGCGTATCTACGATGCTGATTATGATTTTGCCAAGCCACCCCTCAATTCTAATCTAACCGCAATAGCAGGTAATAATAAAGTCTATTTAAACTGGACAAATCGGGCCGAGGACTCCCGTGATCCAATCTACGGTAATGACTTTGGATTGTATAAGATCTACCGCTCATCAGATCCCCATTTCAATGATATTAAAACAATTACGGATGCTTTTGGCAATCCAATTTTATGGGAGCCCATTGTGCAATTTGATTACAAAGATGGACTGGTTGGCGCGCACCCCATTGCATTGCAAGAATTAGGCGTTAGTTATGATATGGGCAGCGATACTGGATTACGGCATTCTTATGTGGATACGGATGTTGTGAACGGGAGGACCTACTATTATGCCGTTGTTTCGGTGGACAAGGGGTATGATATTGATTTTTTTGAACGTGGTTTAACCGATAAAATGGATTTATCTCCTATCTCACCCACGGAGTCGAGTAAAATTATAGAAGTAGATTTGTTAGGTAACGTATTGTTTATGAGTGCCAATGTTGCTGTTGTGACGCCAACTGGACCAGCCGCAGGGGTTGATGAACCAGAATTAGCTATGCACCTTACCCACTTATCCGGACCAGCGACAGGATCGATTATGATAGAATTGACTGTCCCTGATTCGATTAAAGACGAAAATTATCAAATTACTTTTACCGACACAACAGTGGCTCTAATCACAAACAGTTTTACATTAACCCAAATGAGTACAGGTGATACGGTGTTATCCGGAAATGCGGATTTTAATGATCCAGCGTTGGAGATGATGATTATCGATGGGTTTAAAATTTTCTTTGATAATGTCGATGAGCCGGAGATCAATACTGTTAAATGGCAAGGGAACAGCAACTTGCAAATTGATATCAGTAAGACAGCTGTGGGTATTCCCGTTGATTTTGAAATAGAATTATTTGATGAAATTGTAGATATATCATTTTCACCGGTACCCAGTTTTCGCAAACCAGTCAAGTTTAAAATCTGGAACCTTACCGATAGCCTGCAGATGGAATTCATGTTTATTGACTGGGAGCCGGGCGTTGGAGACACTTCCGGCGTGGGTCCGGATAGTACGATTAGTAAAGGGGATATTCTAACCTTAATCGCCTCAAGAACAGGGAACAATGCTATTACCGGCTGGAAATTGGAATTTGACGTACCGAGTGGTCAATTTCCTGTTTCACCCAAACCAGGTGAAAAGCTGAAGGTCACAACTTTAAAACCGTTCAGTTCAAGCGATGTTTACGAATTTTCAATGCAAGGTTGGAAATCAGCAATAAATTTACATTCAGCGCTGGATGATATTTATGTGGTGCCGGACCCGTACGTTGCAGTAAATGTACTGGAACCCAAACAACCAGCTGCTTTGACAGGTCGAGGCGAACGGCGCGTCGAATTTGTGAATTTACCACAGCGCTGTACCATTCGAATTTTCACCGTCAGTGGGAAATTAGTAAAAACGATCAAGCATGATGTAGATTTTAAGAAGGGACGGGAACCATGGGATTTACTGACAAAAGATGGTATTGAGGTGGCGTATGGAATCTACTTTTATCATGTAGATGCTGGTAAAAATGGAGAAAAAATTGGTCGCTTTGCAGTCATTAAATAATAACCTGATGAATATTTATATTTCAAAGAATAATAGTTAAAAAGGAACGTGAATTGAATTTTTCAGAGGAAAATTGTTTCTTACAATCCAATACGTGCCAGCCCATGAATTGCGTTAAATTTGGTCGAACAAGACGTTTATTCGTGAACCGGAAAATCCTGGTTATGATGTTATTCTTTTGTCTAATATTCAACGCTAATATTCGTAGTCAAAGTATTTCAAATGTTGGAACCAGTGCTGCATCTTTTTTGGAGATGGGTGTGGGCGCTCGAGCGGCAGGTTTAGGGGAAGCAGTTGTATCACTGGCTCAGGGTGTAACGGCGATGTATTGGAATTCAGCTGGGATAGGACGAGTAACAGGTTTGGAGGTGAATTTCACCTATGTCGATTGGTTCATTGATACCCGTTACATTTTTGCCGGTTTTGTTGCTCCTATACCAGGTCGAGGAGCCATTGGGTTAAATGTGATTAGTTTCGGGATGGATGAGCAACCGGTAAGACTCGTGGGGCAAGAACAGGGAACCGGTGAATTTTACGGTGCACAGGACATTGCTATAGGAGTGACGTTAGCCATCAACTTGACAAATCGTTTCACCTTTGGCTTCAATGGTAAATACATTCGCCAGCAGATCTGGCATACGTCGGCGGATGGTTTTGCACTGGATTTAGGCGCCTTGTATATCACCCAATGGGATGGACTGCGCATGGGTGTCAGCATATCTAATTTTGGTAGTTCATTAAAAATGAGCGGTCGTGACTTGATAAATGTTCTGGATCCGGACGGCGCTAATTACGGCGTTGACAACATTAATGTAAATTACCAAACCGATGCTTTCGACCTGCCGCTAATAGCGCGTTTGGGCTTGTCTTATACCCGTTCATTTTTTAATGATAATAGCCAGATTACCATCGCGACTGATTTTCTCCATCCAAGCAATGACAACGAGAGAGTAAACATGGGACTGGAAATAGTATTACTGAAAATGATTAGTATTAGAGCGGGGTATAAATCACTCTTTTTAAGAGATCATGTTTCTGGGCTCAGTTTAGGTGCAGGCGTGGTGACGCGTAAAATAGGTGGGGGCAAATTGACACTTGACTATGCCTACGTGGACTGGGGAGTACTGAACGAAGTTCACAACTTAAGTCTCGGTCTGATGTTTTGATCAACTAAATAAGTTCCAAGTGACCAACGTAGATCGCATTGGACATGGACGAAGAATAGGAATTATGTTGCCAAAATTACTTATAGAGGGTTTTGCAAAACCTATTGCACAAATTAAAATGTCTAAAATTCGTCTGCTTTTCGTTAGAAAACTTGTCCATAGCCCCGCTATGGACTGTTTTTCCTGCCTTATCCAGAAAAATTTTACATCTTTTTCCTTCACACATCAGGTTTTGCAAAGCACTCTGATAGTTATTGTTTTTTTTATTTTTTGCATTGGTTGTGACAGAAAAGAAATTGCCCCTGAATCTGGTATTGTTGCTCGTGTTGGAAACCATGATATAACAGCCCGAGAATTTCAACTTAATTATGAATTTGGATTTGCTCATCTAAAAGAGAGCCCGGACAAAAAGGCCTCTTATTTAAAATATATGATAAATGAAACATTATTATCCATCGAGGGGTATCGGTTAGGTCTGGACAAAACAGACCTTGTTCAAAACCTCGAGCAGTCACTGTTGGAAGAATTGTTGGTGGAAGAGCTCGTTAAAAAAGAAGTTGAAGAAACAGTACAAATTTCCCCTGAAGAAGTAAAACAAGCTGTAATGAAATCAAAAATTCGATGGAAACTTCGATACTGGGCAGAACCGAATCTGGATATTGCGGAAAATGTTTACCAATTGATGCAGGAGCAGGGTTACACAGATGTAGTACAAAAAATCATCACCAATAATCCTGAAATACCCTATCAGCTAAAAGATTTTGAGACAGACTACTTGACTTGGATGGATGTTCCCGCCGAACTGCTGGAGGCCATTAAAAATTTGCAAATCGGAGAAATTTCAAAACCTGTTGAATTAAATAAAGCATATTATTTATTCCAGATTACAGATATTCGGAGAGGCGGTATATCAGATTTCGACTATCAAAATACATATAAACGATATGAACAAATTCTTTTTTATAGCCAACTGCAAGAAAAGACAATAAGCTATACTGCGGCGTTTATGACACAAAAGAATATTGTTACAAAAGGAAAAGAATTTCAAATATTATGGAATGCATTATCTGAATGGAAACAACAAAACAATAACTCAGGTACCTTCTCCAGCGCAATTGAAAATGCAGGTAAAACAGAACCTGCATTATGGGAATTGAAGAGGAAAATGGAAAATTCGTTGATTACTTTTGAAGGTGGACAGTTCTCGCTAAAAGAAATCATCAACCGGATTGACCCAGCTTCCATTACAGCTGAATATTCAGCCAAACAGCAGCTACGCAAGCAACTACAGCGCCAAATTGCCCTCAATGTTCGAAACTACTTATTTGCTAAAGAAGCTATTGCACAAGGATTACATAAATCATTTGCTGTTGAAAATCAATTACAAGCATGGCGTAATAAATGGGTTTATGAGGAAAGCCGGCGTTACTATACGAAAAGTATTACTATTGATGACTTGGGTGTGCAGGAATATTTCAGGAATAACAAGTCTCGGTATAAAACTGTCAATGGCATGGAGCCTGTATTTACCAATATTGCTAACCAGGCAAAACAACACGCTTATTTTGAACAAGCACATTTGCTTCTGAAAAAAAAGATTCAAATGCTCGAGAAGGTGAATACAGTTAAAATTTATCAAGCGGTACTGGATACCGTTGTCGTGACAGATTTCAAGAAATCACGCTGGGCAAGTCTGTTTGTGTTTAAGGGCAATACCGACAGAATGGCTGTTCCTATTGTTGACTCTGCATGGGGCTTTTAAGGCTATTTAACCCGCTTATCAAAATTAAGGAGAAAATGAATTGACAACCTCGAACATCGATTATCAAAAAAATCCAACATTTGAGTTATGGAGATATAAAATTTTTGGTATTACTTGGCTTGCCTATGCAGGATTTTATTTAACAAGAGCATCATTTGCTGTTGCAAAAATTGGAATTTCAGATGATCCGAATATTACCATGAGTAGTGAACAAATGGGGATAATTGACGGCATCTATCTTATTGGGTACGCAATTGGGCAGTTTGTATGGGGGTATCTTGGTGATAAGGTGGGAACCCGTAAAATAGTTCTTGGAGGACTTACTGCATCGATTATTGCCGGTTTTGCTATGGGTGTCTCATCCATTATGCTGGCGTTTGGTGTCTTTGCTTTGATGCAAGGTTTAAGTCAATCAACTGGCTGGGCACCCCTGGCTAAAAATGTTTCCAACTGGTTTTCATTACGGGAGCGCGGTGTCGTGATGGGTTGGTGGGCAACTAATTACACTATTGGAGGACTAATTGGTGCTCCACTCGCAGGCTTAGCTGCCTCCTATTTTTTAGATTGGAGATTCGCCTTTTATATGCCAGCAATTGTATTGCTGGGTGTCCTGGCTCTTTTTTATTTCATTCAAAAAAACAAACCTGAGGATGTTGGTTTGCCCACAATTGAAGAATATCATCAAGAATCAGTCACAATAGTTCAAGATGATGAGCCTGGCGAAGGATCCTGGCAGATGACCCTGAACATAATTAAAGATCCCATGGTTATTCTTTTAGGAGCTATGTACTTTTTTTTAAAACCCACACGCTATGCCATACTATTTTGGGGACCATTATTTGTCAGTGAAACTTTAGGAACTGGGATGGCAGAATCCGCATTTATTAATGGCGCATTTTTTCTGGCGGGTCCATTTTCCGTTTTAGCGGGTGGTTACGCGTCAGATAAACTTTTTCAATCTCGAAGAATGCCCTATAGTGCTATTTCTATGCTATTGTTGGCAATACTCTTATACTTTTTCAATAGCCTTGTCTCTGGAGGTAGTAGCCTAGTTTCAGCAGGAGTTCTTTTTCTGATTGGCTTTTTGATTTATGGTCCAGATTCTCTAGTTAGCGCGACTGCAGCAGTCGATTTTGGTACTCGTAAAGGTGCGTCAACGTCATCAGGTTTAATAAATGGAATGGGGTCCATTGGTGCAATTGTTGGTGGTACCATTCCCGGATTTTTTAAGGATTCTTGGGGTTGGGATGGTGTTTTTACATTAATGGCAGGATCGGCATTGATTGCAGGTCTCCTTATGATTACAAAATGGAATGCACTCCCGAAAAACCACGGCGTAAAGACTCATAATCAATAAGGAATTGTTACTCTAAAAATGAAGACACAGGGGAAACTCCTATATAATTGGCCAGAGGATGGTTTTGATGAATCATTAAAATTCAATGATTCATCTCAATTGGGAAATGCACCATATGATGTGGCTATTATTGGTGCAGGTATAGTTGGATGCGCATTAGCATATAAATTATCTATGTATAAGTTGAAAATACTCTTACTTGACAAAAATTATGATGTTGGAGAAGCAACCAGTAAAGGAAGTAGTGCCATAATTCATACAGGCTTCGATACACCAGTTGATTCAATTGAATCAACACTTGTTACCAAAGCATCCAGAGAATGGCCAGAATTAGCAAAAAAATTAAAAATACCTTTTGAAGAATGCGGTGCATTGTTAATAGCTATCAATGATGAACAGAAAAAACAATTAAAAAATATTTATGATAAAGCTATAAAAAATGGTGTTACCGATATTCAATTATTGGACCCAAAACAATTACGAGAAATTGAACCAAAAATTACTGATGAAGCTTTAGGTGGCATCCTAATACCAAGGGAATCGATTGTTGACCCATTCTCAGCTTCGATTGCTTATTCCGAAATTGCTTTATCCAATGGTGTTGATATAATATTTGGTACAGAAATAATTGGCATTGAAAATGCAAACGAAAATGTAAAAAAACTCGTTACCAGATCTGGTATCAAGATTAATACTAATATTATTGTAAATGTAGCAGGGCTAGGTAGTGAAAAATTGGCAAAACTTTACAATGGGGAATCATTTGATACAAATCCTAGGCGTGGTCAATTTCTGGTATTTGATAAATATAGCCGAATGAACATAAACCACATTTTACTCCCAGTTCCTACCAATGAAACAAAAGGTGTCCTGGTTATTCCTACGATTTTCGGTAACCTAATGGCAGGTCCGACGGCAGAAGATTTTTCGCATGGTGATAATTCAATAACCGGCACGACCATTGAAAAACTTCAGTCATTATTAGATGGGGCATCAAAATTATATCCAGAATTAAAAAAACAACCTGTAATTAGTAATTTTGCCGGAGTGCGTTGTAATTGTAGTCAGGGAAGCTATTGGATTCGTTGTCATGATGGACACCCTGGTATATTGACGGTTTCCGGAATCCGTTCCACTGGGATTACATCTTCACCCACTTTAGCTGATTACTTGGTAAAAGAATTAAGCAATAAATGTGGTTTACATCTTGAAAAGGATATCACTACTATTGATAGCAGACCGGAAAGCAGTTGGCCCGGATGGTGGAAACAACCCTATTCAAATGGTAAAATAGTTGAAAAAGATTCGGACTATGGGAGAGTTGTATGCTTTTGCGAACAAATTTCACGTGGCGAAATTATTGATCATTTAGATTCGCCCCTAAAACCAGTAAGTCTTGATTCAATTAAACGTAGAACTCGCGCACAAATGGGACGATGCCAAGGTTTTGATTGTCAAATAAATGTTGCTGAAATTATTTCCAAACACTGTGACATCCCTTTGAACAAGATTACTAAACGTGGACCAGGAAGTGAAATAATTTCTAATACTCAAATGATGAAAAATAAAGATATAGATGAAATCAACAAATCATTTTAGAGTTGTCATCATTGGCGCTGGACCTGCCGGCATAGGAGCGGCAATTGCATTATCTAAACAAGGAATCACAACCGTAGCGTTGATTGAACGAAGTGATAATATTGGTGGAGTACCTTCTCTATACAAAAAAAAGAAGGGTGGAGTACGCACCTTCATTAGATGGTCACGCGGTGGTATTCCAGTTTTTGGGGAAGAATATGCCAATTTTCTTAAAAAAAAGTTAGCCAAAACGGATGTGGAAGTGTGGCTGAATAGTCAAGTTCTAAAGATTGAAGCTAGCAAAAAAGAGATCACTTTGATGAATCCTGATAAAGGAGAAATAAGTTTTACGGCTGATGCAGTTATCATGGCTTGCGGATCACGAGAAAAAACATTATCGGAACGCGGATGGATGACAGGCACAAGACCCATACGAGTGTTTTTCACCAAACAATTACTACAACTTATAGATGGCAACGGTTTATTACCTATGCGCAATCCTGTCATCATTGGATCAGACTTAATTGGTTACGCTGCCGCTGCAAAATTAAAAGTTGCCGGTGCAGAAGATGCAATAATTATGGATAAACAACATCGTCCGGAATGTTCATTTTTTGAACGGCTCTATTTCCGGATTTGGAGCAAACCCAGGTTCAGAGCTGTGAATGTAAAATCGGTAGAAGTAATGGGATCCAAAACAGCTACGGGCATAAGATTATCCAAAGATGGCGATATTTTACCCTGCGATGGTATTGTGGTTTGTGGCGAACTTATTCCCAATAGCGAATTGGCTCTATTGGGGAAATTAAAAATTGAATTACCTTCCAGAAAACCTGTAATCGGGCGGGATTACCAAATGTCTGAATCAGGGTGGTTTTCAGCGGGTAACATGCTCGGTGGCTTTCGTGGTGCTGAATGGTGCTATTTTAATGGTCGACGTGTTGCTCGATCGGTGATGAATTATCTTTCTAAATCCATATAATTGACTGTATAGAATGGAAAGGAATTTTTATCATATAATAGTAGTTATGCTCCTTACACATTCAATACAAGACAAAGTATCTGCAAATGCAAGGAATGATCTATCACGGCTTCCAATCGTTGGACTCATCCAAGATAATCAGGTTCCAATAAAGGTTAAAGGCACGTCACCCGGGAACATTCAAATTGAGTATTTTGAAGGAAATGATTCAGTTTCAATTTTTAGCGATTGGGAATATTTATCTTATAGCGATGACCTAACAAAAAGTCTAATCCTGAATGATATTAATTATAATTCTGATTATACATACCGAGTTATTTTTTCTGGTGGCAACAATTCTGACTGGTCGTCATTTTCAACATTCCCGGAACAATCAGAACCCGGAGAGTTTAGTTTTGTTTTTTCAGCCTGTTTCAGGGAAAATCATTTACCCCACAATGTTTTTAATTATATTCCAAATATATCTCCTACGTTTGTCGCTTTGCTCGGAGATCAAATTTATGCGGATTATGACGGCAATATTAATACAGGTCCATCCTATTCTGTGGTACCCGCGTTAAGGAATAAATATGGACGGAATTTCGATGAACATTTTCAATCAATGAGCAGCACTATTCCCATAATAGCAACTTGGGATGATCACGATTACGGTCAGGATAACGCTGATAGCACTTATATTTATAAAGAAGAAACGAAGAAAGTTTTTAAAGAAACTTACCCTATCTACCCATATCAAGTAGAAGATGAAGGTATATATTATCAGTTTAAGATAGCGGATGTTGATGTATTTGTTCTTGACACACGTTGGTATAGGTCGCCTATGGATGAAAATGATGATGACAATAAAACAATGCTTGGTGCAGAACAACTCTCCTGGTTATTGAATGGATTGGTTCTATCAACAGCACCGTTTAAATTAATAATATCAAGTGTTTCAATGAATGATTATGGTGGTGATACATCTTCTGGCCAAGATGGATATGATAGTTGGATGGGATATACATTTGAGCGAAATACTATTCTCTCCTTTATTGAAAATAATCAGATTTATGGTGTTTTGGTTTTTTCCGGCGATCAACATTTCCCCAGCAGTCATATTCTAAATTGGGACGCTCCATTGAATTCTATTTCACAAACAGATTCATCCATTGTGTATTCCTTATCAGATTTAGGCTCGGCTGTGTTTGATTTTTCATCTTCACCTTTTCATTACAATAGAGCAACGGGGCATGCACTCAATCAAGAAAATCAGAATAATCCTTTTTACTCTTTTGAAATTTTCAGAGATGAATTAGGATACCCTTCTGTATATGGTTTGGCCGAAGTTAATACTGAAAACGACATTAAAAGCGTGACCGTTACATTTTATGAATTTGATTCGTACAATACATTACCTTATAGACTTTACAGGATAACGGTACAACGGGATAATACGACAGTCACAATTTCCCAATCTATGCAAACTCCTAATTATTTTTCAGTGGAACAGAACTTTCCAAATCCATTTAATGGGGTGACGAATATTTTATATTCAATTCATGAGAATTGTAATATAAAATTAACTATTTATGATATTCTTGGTTCAGAAGTAATTACTCTTTCGAAAGGATTCCATAAAGCTGGAAAGTATAGTGTTATCTGGGAAGGGAATAATTTTCACGGAACACCCATGCCGAGTGGGATATACTATTATAGCTTAAATACAGTTTCCGAAAAAACAGTAGATCAATCGGTCAGTTTAACAAAAAAAATGATTTACCTAAAATAACCAAATTTAATTTTGGACATTCAACAATCTAAATTTGAAAGGAATAATTATGAATAATAGATTACTTAAAGCATTTATTGTCATCATGCTTATAAGTTTAATGGGGTGCGATAAGGCCAAACCCAATAGATTGTTTCGATCTCCAGTTGTGGGTCTCATTCAAAATAATCAAGTCCCAATTTTAATTAAATGTGTGAATGATGGAGATGTACGAATCCAATACCAGATTATAGATGGTTCATCGAGTCATTTGACAGATTGGGGTGAATTAACAGAACTCAATTCATATACAACGAATATCTTCCTTCAAGAAATACTTTCAAATTCAAATTATCGATACCGGGTTCAATTTGAAGATAGAGCCTATTCTGATTGGTTCACTTTTAAAACATTTCCGAAACAAAACGTTGCAGGGAAATTTAATTTTATTTTTTCAGCCTGTTTAAGAGAAAAATATATGGGCTATAATATCTTTCAACAAATCGAGAAATCCTCCCCCACATTTATGGCCTTACTTGGCGATCAAATGTATGCGGATTATGATGGGAATTTAAATGAGCTTGAACATTACCAAAACAATGAGACTCTTCGCCAGACAATGATTGATTCTGGTGAAATTGTTCTTAATGATACAACAATTCTACAGGCATTTAGAAATAAGTATAACCGAGTCTTTGATGAAAATTATCAGCAAATGGCCAGCCGAATTCCTTTGTTGGCTATTTGGGATGATCATGATTATGGGAAAGATAATTCTGACGAAACATACACTTATAAAAATGAAGCAAGGAAAGCTTTTAAGGAAAACTTTCCGGATTATTCGTATGAAGAAAATGACGGTGGAATTTATTATAAGTTTACAATAGCCGATGTTGATGTATTTGTTCTGGATACACGTTGGTATCGTTCACCTATGGAGAATCAGGATGGCGATTCAAAAACCATGCTTGGCATAAAACAATTAAATTGGTTTTTGAATGGTTTAAATAATTCTAAAGCAAAGTTTAAAATAGTATTCTCGAGTGTGTCTTTGAATGAATATGGTGGAGATACATCGTCAGGGAGAGATGGATATGACAATTGGTCGAGCTATCTTAATGAACGGAATAAAATATTTAATTTTATTAATGATAATAATATTAATGGCGTTCTTGTATTCTCGGGAGATCAGCATTATCCCAGTGCACACATCTTAAACTTGAATAGCTCTGTTAATTATCTTACTAAAACAGACACGACTATTAAATATTCAATTTCAGATATGGGTAACGCTATTTTTGATTTTTCTTCGTCACCCCTAAATTATAAAATTGCTACTGGGCATCGTTTGATTCCTGAAAATCAGAACAACCCTAAATATGCTCATGAAATATTCAGACCCGAGTGGGCTAAACCGGAAAAAGTGGTGAAGAGTGATGATATTGTGATTACATCTGTATATGGGCATGTAGAAATTGATACCGAGAGTCCTAATGCAAATGTATTAGTTAAATTTTTCGAATTGAATCCAGAAACAACAGAAATGGTAGAAATATATCAAATTTCTATAACAAACTAAATTCGAAGGCAATTCATGGAGTGGCCTGACTTTGATATTTTATATTTGATTTTCTAAATTACCACCAAATCGTGTCAAACACACTTTCCTGCTCTTCAAAACCCACAATCTCCACCAGCTTCAACAATTTTTTGGCTGACATATAAGACCGATATTTAGTCGTTGTCCCTTCCAAAAAACTCAATTCATACAAAAATTTTAGGTTCAACAAATACTAAATCCTATTGCACTCCATTTACTATAATCTCGATTTCCCAATTACCCTCCAACTAACAACACCTCAAATCAAAAAATACGGAATAAGAGGTTTAGACATTTTAAAAAATGCAATAAATTCCAATATGATTCCACTTACGGAAAGGGTGTAAAACAAAGAGGAACGAGTACAAATTCGACCCACTGTTACGCCTGCAGTACAAGAGCAAATTAATATATAGGAATTGGATTAGGAAATTTATAAAAATAAAAAATGATGACTATTAATATAAATTTGAGCCTTTATAATAATTGATACTTGTTTTGGAATTAAATCATGACAGCCTTTATGATATTTTTAACGTATTATTATTGACGGAAATCATAATAGTAAAATGCAAATTAAAACACGTTTAAGATTTTTTATATATTTCAGCTTATTAATCTTCATCGGATCATTAGGCTTTTACAGCCTTGGAGAAAATTGGTCTGTATTGGAAAGTGTGTATATGACGATCATTACGCTTTCCACAGTGGGATTTGGTGAAACTCAACCACTTACTGACGCTGGGAAAATTTGGACAATAATCGTCATATTATTTGGCGTGTCAGGCGTTGCTTATTTATTTACAGAATTCAGCAAGGAAATGTTTCGTTTGGACTTTTATCGGAGAAATAAAATGATTAAATCAGTCAAAAAACTACACAATCATTACATTATATGCGGTTACGGCAGGATGGGAGCAGTCATCGCCGGGGAATTGTATGAGAAAAAAAGATCTTTTGTGATCATAGACAATAACCCTGAAAAAATTCGTAAAATAGAAGAAAAGGGATTTTTATATATTGAAGGTGATGCAACATTAGAAGAAACCCTCATTGAAGCCGGTGTTGAGCGAGCGGGTGGAATCGTTGTTGTGTTAAATACGGATCAGGATAACTTATTTGTCAGCATGTCTATTAGAACACTTAATAATGAAGCGTTTCTTGTTTCACGTTGCAGTGTAAATGATACGAGTGCAAAATTGCGCAGGGCAGGTGTAGATAAAGTTGTGAATCCCTATGTTGCTGGGGGCCATAAAATGTCTGAATTGTTGATTAATCCACAATTGGAAGATAGTGTAACTATCAAAACTCCCCAGCATACATCCATAGATTTTGGTATTGATGAAATTAATTTGAGCGAATTAGAGCAATTCGATGGTATGATGATCAAAGATTCTCAATTAAGAGAAAAATATGAACTTTTAATTATAGGTATAATAGAAAAAAATGGTGATTTAAAAGTCAATCCTGGATCTGATCAGATATTACATAGAGACCAAACGATAATGGTAATAGGGACAAAGGAGAACCTCGAGAGACTTAAAGAATCTATGTAAATTTGGCGTATAATATATATTATGTATAATTGATAATATATATGAATACTAATTAACGACGAAATTCACTAGTCTTCCCGGCACATATATTTCTTTTATCACGTTTCCTCTTGATAAATATAATTTTATTTTTTCAATATCTCGAGCTTTCATTAATATTGCTTCCTTATCAGCATTTAATACAACCTCAATATTTGCACGTAATTTTCCATTTACCTGAATTGCAATATTAATTAAATCTTCTTTAGCAATATTTTCATCAAAATTCGGCCATGGTTCATATGTAATAGATTGATCTTGACCTAAACGTTGCCAAATTTCTTCAGCTACATGTGGAATAAATGGTCCTAACAATTGTACGAATGTCTTTAATACTTCAATATTTATTGTTTTAAGCTTAATTAAATGGTTTGTGAATATCATCATTTGAGAAATCGCAGTATTAAAACGCATATTTTCAACATCATCGCCAACTTTCCTAATAGTTTGATGTAATAATTTTATCGTTTCACTATTTGCTTTATCTGCATCAATACAATCATTTAATCCATCACATGAGCATACTTTATCCCATAATTTATTTATGAATCGAAAACACCCTTTAAGCCCTTTAGTGTGCCACGGTTTTGATTTATCTAGAGGCCCCATAAACATTTCGTACAATCTCATGGAATCTGCACCAAAGTTATTTACAACATCATCTGGATTTATAACATTTCCTCGGGATTTACTCATTTTTGAACCATCTTCACCAAGAATCATTCCCTGATTAAACAACTTTTGAAATGGTTCTTTCGTCGAGACATAGCCTAAATCAAATAAAACATGATGCCAAAATCGCGCATAGAGCAAATGAAGAACAGCGTGCTCTGCCCCGCCCACATACAAGTCAACGGGCATCCAATATGATTCTTTATTTTCATCCCATGCTTTTTTAATATTTTGTGGATCAATATAGCGTAGATAGTACCAACAGGAACCTGCCCATTGGGGCATCGTATTTGTTTCCCTTAACCCAATGACTTTTCCGTCATCATTTTTCACTTCTACCCATTCTTTTATATTTGCCAAAGGAGATTCTCCGGTTCCAATGGGCTCAAATTTTTCAACATCGGGTAATTCCAATGGCAATTCATCCTCATGCAAGGGTTTTATACCATCATCATAGTGAATAATCGGTATGGGTTCGCCCCAATACCTCTGTCGAGAAAACAGCCAATCACGTAATTTATATCGGATTGTTCCCTTTCCTTTATGTTTTTCCTCCAACCAAGTAATCATTTTTGATTTCGCATCAGTAATATTCAATCCATTTAGAAATTCACTATTTATTGCCGGACCTTCACCCATATACGCTTCTCCGTCAAAACCTTCAGGATGTTGAACTGTTCGAATAATAGGTAAATCAAATTTATTTGCAAAATCCCAATCCCGCTGATCCTGACCTGGAACTGCCATTATGGCTCCAGTACCATAACTCATGAGAACATAATCAGCAATCCAGATGGGGATTTCCGCCCCGTTCACAGGATTAATGGCATAGGTGCCCGTAAAAATGCCCGATTTCTCTTTATTGAGCTCTCCCCGTTCTAAATCTGATTTTCTACCTGCTTCCTTTTGATATTTTTTTACCGATCCTTTTTGTTCAGCAGAAGTAAAATACTCAACAAACGGATGTTCTGGGGCCAGAACCATATATGTAGCGCCATATAACGTATCAGGGCGAGTTGTAAACACGGTAATGACTTCATCCCTACCTACAACATTAAAATCAACATCTGCCCCTTCTGATCGACCTATCCAGTTGCGCTGTAATTCTTTTACGCTATTGGGCCAATCCACTTCTTGTAAGCCTGCTAATAAAGATTCAGCATAATCAGTGATCCTCAACATCCATTGCCGCATTGGAACTCGATGAACAGGATGTCCTCCAATTTCGGATTTCCCATCGACCACTTCTTCATTTGCTAAAACTGCTTTTAATTCGGGGCACCAATTAACTGGCTTTTCAGCTTCATAGGCTAACCCTTTGTTATATAGCTGTAGAAATATCCATTGTGTCCATTTTACATAACCTGTATCTGTTGTATTGATTTCACGATCCCAATCATATGAAAAGCCAAGCATTTTGATTTGGCGACGAAAATTATCAATATTCGTTTTTGTTGTTTTTCGAGGGTGCGTGCCTGTTTTGATGGCATATTGTTCAGCAGGAAGGCCAAATGCGTCCCATCCCATTGGATGAAGAACATTAAATCCCTTCATTCGTTTGTAACGTGCTACAATGTCAGTGGCAACATATCCAAGAGGATGTCCGACATGTAGTCCGGCTCCAGATGGATAAGGAAACATATCCAACACGTAATATTTTGGTTTGTCGGGATTTTCTACAACCTTAAAGGATTTGTGCTCATCCCAGTAATCCTGCCACTTTTGTTCTATGATTTTATGATCGTAACTCATTGATTGGTTTTCATCGATTGTAACTGCTTACCAGACTGTCCGAAATAATAAACTTGAATCATTTGTCGAGGTGATCTCGATTTATCGGGAGAACCTCCGACCTTCCTGACTTGTCGGGACGCGCTAATTATGCACATTAATAAGTTCTTTGATATATTTTTTACTTTTCATTGATTTCAATTTGTTTTCTCTAATGATTGCATCATGTTTTGTTTGATAGTTTTCAACATATACAATTTTCCAAGGAATGCCTGATTTTGTTGATTTTGCATGTTTAGAATTATGTTCTTCTAATATTTGTTTCAAAACTTTTTTATATCCAATATAATACTTTTTATTTTTCTTACTTTGCAATATATAAATATGATACATATGTCGGGGTGAGAGGATTCGAACCTCCGACCTCGTCGTCCCGAACGACGCGCGCTAACCGGGCTGCGCTACACCCCGAATTGAACTTTGAATTTAAATTTATTCTGTAATTGAAAGAATGGTAATTCATTAAATAATATATTTAATCAGTATAAAACCACCAATTAAAAAGAGTGTAAATATAACGGATAAGATATTGAAGTATTTATCAATGAAATCTTTAATTGGGTTGCCAAACTTCCAAATTAATCCTGCAACCAGAAAAAATCTAGCTGATCGACTAATTGCCGAAGCAATAACAAATAGGGGTAGGCTAATATTAAAAGCGCCTGCCGAAATTGTAAAAATCTTATACGGAATCGGTGTAAATCCAGCAGAAAAAATAATCATAAACCCATATTCAGAATATTGATTTTGTATGGATGTAAAAATATCTTCAGTAAATCCAGGAATATTATTGAAAAAGAATTGTGCAATTGCTGAATATGTTGCCCCATCCCACCATAAATAATGACCTATACTATAACCCAATAAACCACCTGCGATGCTAGCAATGCTGCAAATTAAAGCAAATTGAAACGATTTCTTTCTGGCGCCTAGCGCTAAAGCGATTAACAACACATCTGGCGGAATCGGAAAAAAAGATGATTCTGCAAAAGCTAGAACAAATAGTGCTAATGGACCATATTTTGAATCAGCCCAGTGCAGGACCCAATCATATAATTTTCGAATATATTTCATGTCCAGAGAAAACTCATAAACCACATTTTAATAAATTTTACAGTATCGCCAACATTACGCATAGCTGACGGCTCACCATTATAAATTGTAGGTATTGAAATATGGTTAATTTTCCAACCGACTATTGATGCTTTTATAAGAAACTCACTTTCAAATTGAAAGCCTTTTTCATAACATTGTATTTTAGAAAAAATATTGGTGTTAAAAGAACGATAGCCACATTGGGAATCTTTAATGACTGCACACGAACGAATAGAAATTAATAAACTTGTTATAAAATTGGAAAATTGACGCAGTAATGGCATTTTTTGACGATTATTACGATACCCAAGTAATATTGTTTCGTTAGGTATCTGGCAATATGTATCTAGAAATTCCGGTGGATGTTGAAGGTCTATGTCAATTGTAATTGCACTTTCTCCACCATTATTCACAATCCAATCTACTGCTGTCATTATTGCTGCACCTTTACCAAGATTCTGATCATGCTTTAAAGATTTACACTTTATATTTTTTAATTGTTCAAAAATGTTGTCAGCACTACCATCATCTACAAACACAAGTTGTTTCATCCATTTTCTATTTATTCGTTCTAAAAAACCATGCAATGAGGCTGATCCATTATAAACGGGCACAATAATGTATGGCAACATTTTATTCAGAAAATACGGCAATAGCCGATATAACTTCACGCTGGGTGGAAAATCCGGCAGGTCTGTTCAACAATTTTCCATTTACAACCAAGGCGCTAGATCCACCTCCGTCCAGATTGATTGCTTCTTCACAATCCAAGTCAAACATTAATATGGCTAATTCGTTTAAATCTACTCCCCTACTGTCTGGTTGTCTTCCGTCTACAACTAGAAAAATATTTTCGCCCTCTTTAGTATAACCGACTGCTGTTCTAGGATGTATATCAGGTATTTTCGACCAAAAAAATACTTCTTCAACTGCTGTTACATTTTTACGGCCATTTGATACAATTATAGGCCCAGCCTGCAAAGCATCACTCATATCCCAATATTTCCCTTTTTCATAATTAAGCTCTGTAACAGGTCTATCTGGTTCATTTTGTGCAGGTTCTTTCCATTCAAGAACGGAATCATTATGACTAGCAATCCAAGCAATGTCCATTTGACCTGTTTTATCGAAGCCAAGTGCACTTCGAGTCAGATAATATCGTTTCCCCCTTTTCAGTATTGACCGAAGCGTATGAGAAATAATTACATCATTATCTTTTAATAAGCCCACATGTTCGGTTGGATTTTTATGCATAAGAAAATATCCACCATTAACAACGACATTCGCATTCAGTCTTTCTGCGAATTGACTTGGAGTTTCTTTTCCATCGTCATCATTGGAAACAACAATATCGGTATTTAAATGTGGATTTTTACTGTCAATAATCACATACCATGCATTAAGCGGTATTTGTTTATTTCGCCCTTTATAAATACGAATACCATCAGGCAGTTCATCAAAACTACTGGAAATGTTTTTCCAGCCCATTGGAATACTTCTAAATGAGCGTATTTCTCCACAGGAGAATAATGTGCATGTAAATAAAATAATGAGTATTCTCATAATTTTGGTTTTTCGTCAATTATTGTAAAGTGAATTGTATCCATTGCAGCTTGAGTTAATTCATCTTTTATTATAACAAACCACTTCCCTATTTGAGCATCGTTTATAGTTTTATATGTCCATGAACGCCAATGTACAGATCGACCAATTTTGATGGGGATTGAGTTAATATAATTTCCTTCAAAATACCATTCATAAAGAATGGTGCGATCGCTTAATGCATTTCGAATACCAGAGTAACAATAAACACGATCCAATGTTATTGAAAATTCATCACCCGAATTAATCGGTTTACGAAGGCTGTCAACAATAAATTCACACATAAGTAATGAATTGACTCGTAAATCAGAAAGCTCAGATTTTACCTCTTTTACCTGTTCTTCAGGATCCTCTATTGTAATTAATATAGTATCTAATGGAGCTGGCTCCGACGCCTCATCTAGATTAATTAAATTTATAGTATCCATATTTATAATTGTTTGTTCTTCAACTATTTGTACAGGTTTTAAACTTGTATCCTCATCTGCAGTGGATAGACCCGTAATAAAAGCATAAACGATATACATAATAGCTAAAGGTAAAATAAAGCGGTCAAGCTTTTGCCAAACAGCGTAAACCGATAATACTAAAAAGATAATGGTGATCGGCAAAAATGCAGGATCATTGATTAGTCGTTCAATCATTCAAGTAATTTAAAAGAGAATAGAGGAAATTTAAAACAGACTTATTGCTGTTTGAGAAATCGATTATTAAAAAAGCCAACTAATAGAAACCCTACCACTAAAGATAATGTTATTATCTTTTGAGTTAAGACATTTGCAACATGTACATCGCTGAATAGAACAGAATTCAATTTAAAATCCGATAAAAGAATGTAAATCCCTGTCGCAAATGCAATTAGAAAATACCCAAAGGATAATACATGAGTAGATTTGTCCATATTATATATTGAAATTGTCAATAATACTGATCCGCCAAATAGAAATCTGAATAACCATTCGGCATAAACAATATGATCCTTCATATTAATATCAACGGGAGTAAGCGCTACACCAAGAAGGCATAAACTGCTGCACATTCCAAAAAATGTACCCAGTTTAAACATATTACCCCTATAAGAGAATTTTTTCTTATAAAAGGTATAATTGCTATAGAAAAAAATAAACAATACACACGCCATTATTAAAAGTGCAAAGATGAAAATAAATACAGACGTAATATTGCTCACGCCTGATGGTGTTATAATTCTGCCTAAATCACTTATATGATTTTCTGAAAATAAATAACCAGTTGTTTCAGGATTATTTTCAGTCCCTCCTGGATAAAATGTCGATGCCCAAATTAATAATAATATAAAACTTCCAATGCCTATGAGGGGAAATTTTATGAGAGTAAATCTAGGTTTGTTAAATAGTTCTATCATTGCATGTTCAATATAAAGTCAAAAATGTTACAAAGCCTTACTCAAAAGAGGAAGGCTTTGTTTGATGTCGGAGCGACAGGATTTGAACCTGCGACCCCTGCAACCCCATTGCAGTGCGCTACCGGGCTACGCCACGCTCCGATTAATGTTTATGTAAATATTCTAAAATTGATTCCAGTTCCTGTTTTACTTTAACTAATATTTCACTACTCTTTTCATTTACAGCTGTATCTGTTTGTTTAGCTTCAAATTCATCAACTTTATCACCAGAATTGATCAATATCCTCGCCCCTTTAATTGTGAATTTTTTTTTATAAAGGAGATCTTTTATTAGTTTTATAGTATCTATATCTTTCTGACGATAGGTTCTATTGCCTGCCCTGTTTTTTGGAGGTGCCAGCTGCTTGAATTCAGTTTCCCAATAACGAAGAACATACGGTTTCAATTCAGTTAATTTGCTTACTTCGCCGATGGAATAATATAATTTTTTTATTTGTTTTGGATTGGTTCCCATTGCATATCTACTTAAAGCGATACTTTAAATTAGTTAATACAAACTTCTCCGTCAAGAAAAATGAATAGGGAGGTTATCTTTCACAATAAGAATTATATAGTTCAAACAAGAGCTTTGGTGTTTTTTCAATTAGATTTTTAGGCTCAACCATGGCTAATCGCATTTGTGTTCTGCCTTTTGCTGGATCAGAATAAAATCCACTCATGGGAGCTAATAATAAAGTATAATTATTTCCATCCAATTCAACTTTCCCTTCTGCTGCACAGTATTGAACAAAATCACTTCCATTAAATTTATTATCGCAAATATTTCTAAAATCTACAATAAGATAAATAGCTGCTTCTGGATTTGTAACAATCAAACCAGGGATTTGTTTTTGTAATTCATCCCTTAACGGAAGCATGATTGAACGATAGTAATCTCTTTGAGATGTATACCAAGACTGTAGCGATTCATGGGATTCATGAGCTAGAGTACCATAAATTTCTTGGCCAATAGCGTTGGCGCATAAATTTGCGGTGTACTCAGAAACGGCTTTAGTATGAAATTTTAAATTATCCGTAACAAGTCCTCCTATTCGCAAACCACAGGCATTCCATACTTTAGATGCTGATTCTATACTAATTCGTGAGCCCATGATTCCTGGAACATCTTTCTCTAAAATCTTCCAAATACTGGATGATGTATCATCTCCATAGTATAATTGACGATACGCTTCGTCGCTAACAAACCAAATATCATTTTTTACACATATCCTTGCAAGTGCTATTAAATCCGATTGCTTCATGAATTGACCCGTAGGATTATCTGATGGAATAACGAGAAATGCTTTTGGATTATTTTGTTTAATAACTTCATTGATAACATTAAAATCTAGAGGTGTAAATGATCCATCGTTTGATATTTTTCTTTCGCTGGTAATAATCGGGATGGATAATCTTTTACCGAATTCTATATAATTAGTATACGCTGGATCTAAAAGCATTAATGGGCGCTTTGATGAAGGCCCACATACACCTAGCATCATTATTTCCATCGCTTGGGAACCACCATCCGTAATCATACAGTTGAGGTGAGATACATCAATACCTTCAGAGCCGATTATATTTAGTAAAGCATTTCGTGCATTGTCCGTCCCTACGCTGGGTGTATATTTAACTATCCCATCTGCAAACTCTGAATTTGCTTCTCCCAAATTTTTCATTCGCTTTTGCATTGCAGGATGCATCGGTAAAGAAACATTGCCAATCGCCAAATTAACAACACGAATTAAGTCTTTATCTTTTCGCTGTGAAAATACAATTTGTGCTTGTCGGATTGCAGAAGGCAATCTTTGATAAAAATGAGTTGATATTTGTGGAGTCATCAGATTAAGGGTGTAATTTACAAATCAATTATTCATAAAACAAAAACGGTGGAAAAGTTAAAATTTGAACAATTCCACCGTTTAGAACAATCAATTGAATAAAGTTTAGAAACGACGTTTCTTAAACGGCTTTCTTCCACCTGATCTATTATCTCGACGTTCTCTTGGTGGTCGCTCCACATATCCTTCCGGTTTAGGAAGAAGTGCTTTACGACTGAAATCCAAACGACCTTGATCATCGACCTTTATGAGCTTTACGCGGATATCATCACCTGATTTTACCACATCTTCTACTTTCTCTGTACGTTCCCAGTTTAATTCAGAAATATGAACTAGTCCTTCACGTCCTGGAACGAATTCAACGAAAGCTCCAAATGTCATCAATCGAGTAACAATGCCATCAAATTCCTGACCCACTTCAGGTTCAAATGTGAGTGCTTTTACGAGTTCAATCGCATCATTGCATTTATCGGCATCGGCACCAGCAATGGTTACATTTCCATCATCATCTACATTAATTTCACATTCCGTGTCTTCAATGATCTTTTTGATGTTTTTACCACCTGGGCCAATTAAAGCACCGATTTTTTCAGGATTAATAGTAATCGTAAAAATACGTGGCGCATATTGCGATATTTCATTAGCCTCTGGCAATGCTTCATCCATTAAGTTTAGAATGTGCAAACGACCTTCACGAGCTTGTTCTAATGCCTGCTTCATCAAGTCGAAGGATACTCCTTCAATTTTCAGATCTAATTGAATCGCAGTAATTCCTTCGGCTGTACCGGCAATTTTAAAGTCCATATCACCTAAATGATCTTCTGCGCCAAGGATATCACTTAAAATTGCATTACGTTTTCCATCCGTTATTAACCCCATTGCAATGCCTGCAACATGGCTTTTTAACGGTGCGCCTGCGTTCATCAGAGATAATGAGCCTCCACAAACAGATGCCATTGAAGACGATCCGTTAGATTCCATTATTTCAGAAACAATGCGAATTGTATATGGAAAATCATCATAATCCGGTAGGACAGGTTTAATTGCACGCTGTGCTAAATTTCCATGACCAATTTCACGACGACTTGTAAATCCAATTCGTCCAACTTCACCCACACAATATGGAGGGAAATTGTAATGAAGATAATAATTCTTCTTATAATCTTCATCCATGCTGTCAATGATCATTTCTGATCTTTTAGACCCCAACGTTGTAATAACCAGCGCCTGTGTTTCTCCACGAGTAAATAAGGCCGATCCATGAGTACGGTTTAAGATTCCGGTCTCTATTGAAATCGGTCGTATTTCTGTTGTGGATCTGCCATCACTTCTTTTTCCAGTAGCAAGTACTTGTTCACGAAAAGCCTCTTTAAAACGATCACCGATTATAGACTTAATTGCTTTTTCTTCTTCTGGAAAAGCTTCTTCCAATGATTCAAGAATTGAATCAGTCATAGAATCTTTAGCGTCTGACCTTTCATGTTTATCAGCAATAGAGATTATATCGGATATTTGGTTTCCTAATTTTTCATCAATTGCTGCAACCATACCTTCATCAGGTTCTGGACAAACAAATTCATCTTTTTGCACATCCATTTCTGATAGTAATTCATTTTGAAGATCTATAATCTCCTTTATGGTACCATGAGCATGTTTTAAAGCATCCAATATTTCAGATTCAGTCGCTTCTTCAGCTTCTCCTTCAACCATGACAACTGTTTCCTGATTACCAGAAACAATCATTTCCATATCAGAATCCAGTAGATCTGTGCGAGTCGGATTAATAACAAATTCGCCATCAATTCTTCCAACACGGACGGTTGCAATAGGACCATTCCATGGAATGGTTGACGTGATTAAAGCTGCAGATGCTCCTACGCCTGAAAGCGTATCTGCCATATTTTCGCCATCACTCTGCAAAACAGTAATCATGACTTGGACTTCATTTTTAAATCCTTTAGGAAATAACGGCCGAATAGGTCTGTCAGTTAATCGACTTGTTAATACCTCATGTTCAGCTGGCCTTGCTTCCCTTTTGAAAAAACCACCGGGAATTTTTCCACCCGCATAATGTTTTTCTCTATATTCTACTTGTAATGGAAAATAGTCAATGCCTTCTCTTGGTTCTTTAGATGCATTCACTGCAGCCAATATGACCGTTTCTCCATAGGTAACCATTACGGAACCATTACTTTGACGAGCAACCTTGCCCGTTTCTAATCGCATTATTTTTCCTGCGATTTCTCTTTCTTTACTTATCATCTTCTCTTCTTATCCTCTTATCTTCAGTTCCTTCACCAGTCCAACATATCCTTCAGGATTGCTGCGGCGTAGATACTTCATTAGTTTCTTTCTTCTAGATACTAGCATGACCAATCCTCTTCGTGAGTGATGGTCTTTTTTATGTTGTTTGGCATGTTCCGTAAGTTCACGAATACGCTTTGTTAACAATGCAATTTGGGTATTCGCAGATCCAGTATCTGTTTCATGTTTTCCAAATTGTTCCAATATCTCTTTTTTTTCTTCTTTTGTTATTGACATAATTCTCTCCTAAATATATTTTTTCATTAATTGTTTACAATAAAGTTTATCTTTTTTCAATTGCTGAATTAAATGATCAGCATTTTCAAACTTTTGTTCGTCACGAATACGTTCCAAGAATTCAATTTCAATCTCTAAATTATATAGACTATTAATGTCTTCTACAAAAAAATGAATTTCTGCTACAAAATCCTTTTCATCAAACGTTGGACGAACACCCAAATTACACATTCCATATAATGTATTACCATTAATCCTTCCTCTGCAAAAATAGACTCCATTTTTAGGAAAAAGCTGGTTTTTTTCAATTGGTATGAAATTAGCTGTGGGAAAAGTCATTTCTCTACCGCGTCCTGCACCATGAATAACTTTTGCTTTAAATCCATAAACCCACCCCAATTCAAAAGAGGCACGCCGCACAAATCCTTCATGAATCAGTTGCCTTATATGAGAACTGGATAGCACAATATCTTCATCAACTACAGTCTCAACAATTTCGCATGTAAAATCATAATGAGCGCTAAAATCCATTAAAAATTGAGGCGAACCTTCTCTATTAAATCCAAAATGATGATCATGACCAATAACAATATGTTCTGGATTGAAATTACTAATAATTATTTTATCCATGAATTCTTGAGCGGGTATCTTAGAAAATTCTTCTGTAAATGGGATAATCAATACTTTGTCCACATGCAAGCCTTCCAGCAATGACATCTTTTTTTCAAGTGAGATTAGCAGAGGTAGCTTACTCCCTTTATCTAGGATATGTCGTGGATGGGGGTCAAATGTGATTACAACAGATTGACATTGTTGCATTTGAGCTTGTGAAACTACTTTTTTGACAATTTCCTGGTGCCCCCTATGCAATCCATCAAAAGAACCGATAGTTAGAATTGATCTACCGTCAATTTCAATATTATCAAGCGTTGATAGAATGTCCATTATCTTTCAATTCGTTTATTTGAATTGTTTCATTAAGTGTAAAATCACCAACCCTGATTCTCTTTAATGCAATCAAGTGACCCACAGAACCAAATTTTTCAGAAATATCACTACCTAAAACTCGTATATACGTTCCTTTTGAGCACTGCACCTTGAATCTCAACAATGGTGATTTAAAATCAATTAATTCGATTTCAAATATATTGATTGTGCACGGATCACGTTTTACTTCAATATTTTTTCTTGCCATTTTATATAATCGTTGCCCATTTACTTTTTTCGCTGAATACATTGGTGGAGTTTGTAGCTGTTCTCCTTTAAAACTTTTTAGTACATCTATAATTTCTTCAGATTCCAAATTTGGAATCTCTTTCGTTTCAATGACCTTACCCTCAAGGTCATGCGTATCTGTTTTTGATCCAAGTTCCAAAGTCGCTTCATATTCTTTCACAGATCCGGAAATGGCAGTTAATTTTTTCGTATCAGAACCGGTTCCTAATACAAGTACTCCTTCTGCAAAAGGATCCAGAGTTCCTGCATGTCCCACTTTTTTTTCTTTAATTATACCTCTTACTTTTTTTACAACATCAAAGGACGTCCATCCTTTCGGCTTATATATATTTATAATCATGAATTTTAAGAATTCAAATTTCTTAATATTTTCAGCATATACTCTTCATGTTTTAAATCTTCATCCAAATAAAATTTAATATCTGGTGTATTTTTCATTCGGATCGATTGACCTAAATATTTTCGGAAAGCTTTAGCTAATTTATTTAATTCCAAATTCACAATATCATCGGATTTCTTGTTGTTTATAATACTATAAAACACTTTGCTGTGCCGTAAATCAGGTGAAATTTCAACTCGCGTGAAGGTAATAAACCCCAAATGAGAAATATCTATGTTTTTTGTGGTTATTTCGCCAAGTATTTGTTTAATCTGTTGGCTAACGCGATCTGTGCGTTTATAAGGTCGTTCAAATGTCAAACTGATTCGAGTGTTCGTTTAACTTCCTGGATTTCATAAACAACAATTTCATCTCCCTCTTTAAATTTTGAAAATTCTTCTACTCCGATTCCACATTCCATTCCTTCTTTCACTTCTTTTGCGTCATCTTTGAATCGTTTTAAAGAACTTACTTTTCCTTCATGCAACACTTCTTCGTCACGTATAATCCGTGCAAACTGTCCACGTTTTATCAATCCTTCTATTACTCTACAACCGGCAATAAAACCAAGTTTTGGGACTTTAAATAATTCTAATACCGAAGCTCGTCCAAGAATATTTTCGACTTTTTCCGGTTCTAACAATCCTTCTAAAGCCAGTTTTACTTCTTCAACTGCGTTATAAATAACAGAATAAGGTCGAATTTCAACCCCTTCTTTAATGGCAAGCAGTTTCGCATTTGAACTGACTTTTACATGAAAGCCAATTACAACCGCATTTGAAGCCGAAGCCAATAGAATATCCGATTCTGTAACCATCCCAACGGCTTTATGAATAACTTTAACACCTACTTCTTCATGCTTAATTTTTTCTAATGATTCTGATAATACTTCAATTGAACCATCCACATCACCTTTAATAACTAACGGAAGCATTTTAATCGAACCGTCTTTAATAAGTGCAGACATAGCATCGAGTGACTGTGTACCGATTTTCTTCTGTTGAATCTCACGCATCATTCGTTGACGATCAGATGCGATACGTTTTAAATCTTTTTCATTTTCAAATACTGCAAAAATATCAGCTGCTTGCGGAACTTTTTCAAACCCAAAAATCTGTATGGCTTCAGATGGACCAGCTAATTTAATACGCTGATTTCTTTCATTCATCATCGCTCTTACTTTTCCAGAATAATTGTTGCAAATAAACGGATCTCCAATTTTTAATGTGCCTTTTTGTATAAGTACTGTAGCCATAGCACCATAGCCTTTATCTAATTTTGAATCAATAACTGTTCCTCGAGCATAAGTGTCTTTGTTAGCTGTAAGCTCCAAAACTTCTGCTTCCAAAAGAATCGAACTCATAATATCTTCAATACCATCACCTGTTTTAGCTGAAACTGGCACTGCCTGAACTTTTCCGCCCCAGTCTTCCACTAATACGCCATGTTCTGATAGTTCTCTTTTAACTCTGTCTGGATCTGCCTCAGGTAAATCCATTTTATTGATTGCAACAATCATAGGAACTTCAGCAGCTTTTGCATGATCGATTGATTCTATTGTTTGAGGCATAACTCCATCATTTGCAGCAACTACGATAACAACAATATCCGTGATCTGTGCTCCTCTTGCTCGCATTGCAGTAAAAGCTTCATGTCCCGGTGTATCTAAAAAAGTAATTTCTTTATCATCATCCAAATGAACTTTATATGCACCTATATGCTGCGTAATTCCGCCAGACTCACCGGCAACAACATTTGTTTTCCTGATATAATCAAGAATAGATGTTTTTCCATGATCTACATGACCCATAATGGTTACAACAGGTGGGCGATGCGTAGCATTTTCTTTATCCTCATCTGATTCTTCTAAAGAAAATAATTCTTCACCTACATCTTTGAATTTTTCAACAATAAAACCATACACATCAGCGAGAAATTCTATAACTTCCCATTCAAGTCGCTGATTAATAGTGACTAGTTTACCTAGACCGAGACATTCTTGAATAATTTCGCTGGCGTTAACATTAAAAATCTTGCTTAATTCATCTACACTTGAAAATTCACCAGCACGAACGGTCTGCTTTACACCTTCAACTTCTTCTTCATCTGATTTATCTTTTTTATATTGTTTTTTCTTTGATTTAGTATCTATTCTAGAAAGCGTTTGCTTTACGGCATCCTTAACACTTTTTTGAACTTTTACTTCTTTCTTTTCATGAACTTTTTTCTTGAAACGAGTCGTTTGCCCAATTTGAGATTCAATTTCAGAAATATCAATTTTTCGAAATCGTTGTTTTTTAGGCTTTTCTTCTTTTTGATCAGCTAATTCTTTTAGTTTTTCTTGTTCCTTACGTTTTGCAGCTTCAATCGCTTTTGCTTTTTCCTCTTTCTCTAGTTTTCTTTGTTCCTCTAAAGAGAGAAGATTCAATTTTTTTGATATTTTTTGCTGTTCAGCAATACGGGAATGATGGATTTCCCTGCGAACCTGCTCTTTTCGGTAACGATCAACATTTTCTTTGTCCCGCGCAAATTCTACCTCGATTAAAGAGTACGCATCATCATCTACTGGGGACATATGGCTAGAAACATCAACATCTTTCTCTTTTAGAAAATTCAATATCTCCGTATGCGAAATATTGAATTCTTTCGCAATTTGAAATATTCGTTTGGATCGTTTAATCATGAATCATGCCTCTTCTACCTGCGTATTTTCATCCAAATTTTCTTCAGTCTCTTCATTGGCTGTTTTTTCATTTGAAGCGTTTAATATTTCGTCTTGCTTATCTTTAGTATTTAATTCTTCTACTTCTTTTTGAGCGCTAGCTTCAATTTCAGCATTCGTTGCTGCATTTACTTCTTCAAGAATTTCCTTAATTTCAAGATCTTCCTCTTCTTCTATTTCTTCTTCTTCAACTCGTTCTACAAATGCCTGAACAACTAAATAACATTGTTCTAAATTTTCATCATTCATTTCATCAACAGACAACACCTTTTCTTCGTCGGTGTTTAATAAGTCTTTAACCGTATTTATTCCAATGCCAGCTAAATGAGCAGTTAATTTTTCTGAAAAATCAGGTACTTCTGATAATAAAGTCGCTTGATCTTTCTTCTCTCTCTCATATTGATTTTTACCGAAAGCATCAATTTTAAAACCTGTCACCCGTGATGCAAGATTTATATTTACCCCACCTCTACCAATGGCAAATTCAAGTTCATCATCATTAAATAACGCAACGCAATATTTGCGGTCATCATCAATATAAAGATCAATAGGTTTGGCCGGAGACAATGCTCTGGAGATTAAAATTTCAGCTTGTTCACTTTGATTTATAATATCAATTTTTTCATTACTTAATTCTCTTACAATAGCTTGAATCCTACTTCCGCGCATTCCCACACATGCACCTACAGGATCAATTCTCCGGTCTTGTGATTTGACAATTATTTTTGCTCTTTCACCAGGATGGCGAGCTATTGCCAATATTTCAATTATACCATCATCAATCTCAGGTACTTCCATTTCAAATAATTTGAGCAAAAAATGATTATCACTTCTAGAAACGATAATTTCAGGTCCGCGCGGATTTACTTCAACAGATTTTATAACAACTCTAATTGTATCACCTCTGCGATAGCGCTCTGAGTGTATTTGTTCATTTTTAGGCAATCGCAATTCAGCTTGTTCAATGTTGATGAAAATATTATCGCGTTGAACCTGATGAACAATGCCTATTACGATTTCACCAACACGTTGAGAATAATCCTCGTAAATATACTGTTTTTCGATATCTTGCAATCTTTGACTAAAAAACTGTTTCGCAGTATTTACCATTCTTCGCCCAAATATTGCCGGATCTATCACTTCTACAAATGTATCACCAATTTCGAATTCTTCATCAGGCATTGCCTTTTCGGCATCTTCAAGTAGTATTTCTAATACTGGGTCATCAAGATCATTAACAATCTCTTTTTCAGCATATATTTCTATTTCGCCTTTATCGATATTAACGATAACACTGCAATTAGAATTTTCACCGCGTTCTTTTTCAATTATATACATAAATAATTGCTCTATAATATTGCCTAGCTCTAAGCGGTCTATATTTTTTTCACGTGCTATTTCTGAAAAAACTTCTATCAATCCTTGATTAATCAAAATTCCTCCGTATTAATTAAATTGAACAATTACTTTTGCTTGTAAAATATTTTCTAATGCCAACTGAAATTGGCCTTTATTTTTATTTTTCAGAAAAAGAATATCATCATTGAAACCGACTAATTCCGCTTCTATGTGTTTACGATAACTTTTATTGTTATATGTCAAATTCAACTTTCTACCCACATTTTTTCTGTACTGAAACGGTTGAGTTAAAGGCTCTAAAATACCCAATGTCGTTACTTCTAGTAATGCACCATCAGGATAATATTCATCCAGTAAACCGGAATGTTGAATTGATTTAACAATTTTTGAAGTTTGATCGAGCGAAATGGATTTTTCGCTATCCACAAAACATCGCACCATCCCTCTATGAGGATCTTCATTAATATCCATCAAAAAGACTCCATCGGGGAGTAACTGTTCTATATCTTGTCTTAATTTATCCATGTCTAAACAAACGAAAAGTGGGCCATCAACCCACTTTTCGGCGGCAAAAATAAGACTTAAAACTGATGTTTACAAGGTTATTGTTCGTCGGAAGAGACTGTGTGGAGATGTCCCAGTATTTCTTGTGCTTTATTGTATAAATCAGACCGTCTTTCATATTTTTCAATAATTGGCACAACTAACGCCAATGCATCCTGAATATTGCCTTCATTCATATAATATTCAGCAAGAGTAATTGAATATTTATCTTTATCTGATTTACTTGATGCATACTTCATTGACTGCTTTATGTATTTTTCTTCTCCATCAGAATTACCATTAAATTTTTCAATATCTGCCATCAAAATTAATGCACCTACATGAAATTCATCTGTGGGGTCATCTAGAAAATCTAAAAGATATAATTTAGCCGTTAAATAGTTTTTTTGCTCATAATATAATCGTGCTAGCATGAATTTACTATGCCGTGCTGCTTTCGTTCCAGCATAGTCATCTATTATAAGCTCTAATTGTAAAAGACCATTATCTCTATCACCTGAACTCAAATTTACAAAGGCCATACCCAATGCTGATTCAGATGTTTCACGTTTTGAAGTAAAATTATTATTAAATAACATGCCAACAACTATTAAGGCTACAAAACCTAAACTCACACGAGAAATGAAATTCTTATTTTCATCAAAATATTTTTTAACTGTATTTATCGATTCTAAAAAAGGGTCATGTGCTATTTCTTTTTTTGTAATATGTTTCTTTGCTTTAATCATGAATATTCGTTCTCCATTTTTATAGTTTCTGATGGTGCCCACAAGAGGATTCGAACCTCTGGCCTACTGCTTAGGAGGCAGTCGCTCTATCCTGCTGAGCTATGTGGGCGATATTTTCGGTGGCGAAATTACAATGATTGTGATGATGGTAAAAGTTCGAATTCTATTCTGAAATCAAATCCCTAGTCATCAGTTCTAATACCGATTCACGTGGATCTTTGTCTTTATAAAGAACATCATAAACAGCTTTAGAAATGGGCATAATTACGTCATGTTTTTGACATAATTGAAAAACTGCTTTTGCTGTCTTAACTCCTTCTGCAACCATATTCATTTGAGATACTATTTCATCAATTTTTCGGCCTTTGCCAATTTCTTCTCCTACAAAACGGTTTCGACTGTGTTTACTGGAACATGTTACAAATAAATCTCCAATTCCGCTTAATCCTGCAAAGGTTTTTTCCAGTGCACCCATGGCAATTCCCAAACGAGTCATTTCAGTAATTCCTCTTGTTAAAATTGCAGCTTTTGTATTATCGCCAAATCCAATTCCATCGCAGATTCCAGCAGCAATTGCGATTACATTTTTTATGGAACCACCAAGCTCTACACCTAAAATATCAGTATTCGTGTATACTCTCAAAACATGTGTTGAAAATATATTTTGCACCCTTTTTAATGCATTTTCATTTCTTGAAGCTGCTACTAAAGTTGTTGGAATTTTTCGGCACACCTCTTCAGCATGACTGGGTCCGTATAATGAAACTATAGAAATATCTTTTCCCTTCGTTTCTTCGGCAATCACCGAACTCATTGTAAGCAATGTATCAATTTCCAGTCCTTTGGAAATATTAACTATAATACAATCATCACTAATAAATTCAGCTGTATTGGACATAATTTCACGAACGCTGTGCGAGGGGACAGCTACTACTACAATTTCTGCTCCAAGGAGAGATTGCTTCAAATTTGAGGTAAAATTAATATTATTAGAAAAAATGAAATCCGCTAATAATGGATGCAACCTGTCTGCTGACATGGCGCTTGCTTTATTAGCATCGCGCTGCCACATCATAACTGAATGGTCGTTAACAGCTAATGATTCACCAATAACGGATCCCCAGCTACCCGAACCTAAAATAGTAATCTTACTCATAAGATGATAAGTTTATGAAATATATTAATAGATTTATGCTATACTTTATATATGCTATCTATTATTTCTGCGTATTTTTCTTCAATTACTTTACGTTTTACTTTAAATGTGGGAGTCAGTTCACCCGTTTCCACAGACCATTCATCTGAAACCAGTTTAAATTTCTTAACCGTTTCGTAATGAGCAAATCCTTCCATTGATTTACTAATTATATCATCAAATAATTGAATTGTTTGATCATTTTGAATGATATCACCTTCAATACCCTTTTCATCCGCCCATTCTTTTAATGGCTCTTGTGCAGCGACAATTAATGCAGATATAAAATTTCTTCTATCTCCTAAAACAACTACTTGTTCAATATATTTAGATGAAATCATAGATATTTCCATTGGTGCCGGAGCTATATTTTTCCCACCAGAAGTAACAATAATGTTCTTTTTTCTATCGGTAATTTTTAAAAACCCATCCTCATCAAATTCACCAATATCGCCTGTATGAAACCAACCATCTTCATCAATTGCTTCTCTTGTTGCATTTTCATCATTATAATAACCCATCATAACATTATCACCCCGACAAATAATTTCTCCGTCATCCGCAATTTTCACCTCTACTCCATCTATAGGTTGTCCAACAGTTCCAAATTTCACATGCTCTATTCTATTATTTGTAATGACCGGACTTGTTTCTGTTAATCCATATCCCTCAAGGATTATTATATTTGCAGCTGCAAAAAATTCAGCAATTTCTTGTGATAAAGGCGCTCCGCCAGAAACAAAAAATCTTAACCGACCACCAACTCGTTCTTTTATCTTCGAAAAAACCAATTTTTCAGCTAAAGAAAATTTAAATCCCAACCAACCATCAGGTTGGCTATTTTTACATATAAAGGGCATCGATTCTTTACCTACGCCAATTGCCCACCAAAATATTTTTTGTCGCAAAATTGGATCGTTGCTTACTTTATCAAGAATTTTAGCATACATTTTCTCATAAAGTCTTGGTACGCTGGCCATGATAGTTGGTTTTACTTCTCTCATATTGTCGGCAACTTTATCAATACTTTCTGCATAATACACAGACCCGCCAGATGATAATCCAGTAAAGTGCCCTACCATTCGTTCAAAAACATGGCTTAAAGGCAAAAAAGATAGTAATACATCATTTTCACCTACCTGAATAGATTTTTTACCACTTTTGATATTAGATACCAAATTATTATGTGATAACATTGCACCTTTTGGATAACCTGTTGTTCCACTTGTATATATTAACGTCAGCAAATCGCCAGGTTTGATTGAATTTGCCATTTCTTTTAAGGAAAAATTTGCACTTTCTTTATATTTTTTTCCTTTTTCTAGAAGTGTATTGAAACTCATAACATTATCTGAATCAGCTTCAGAATCATCCATGAGGATATACATCTTCATTTGCTCACAATCTTGTAAAAGCGATCTGGTTTTTTCTAACTGTTCTTTATTTCCTACAAATGCATAAACTGCTTCAGAATCGTCAAAAATATATTTTATTTGTGGATTTGTCAATGTTGGATAAATGGTTACAGTAACACCCCCAATCCCAATAATTGCATAATCAGCAAGAGCCCATCTAGAGCAATTTGTCGATAAAATAGCTATTTTACTTCCTTTTTGAACGCCTAAAGAAGCCAATCCGCTTCCAAGATTTTCAACTATGTTACCCGCTTCTTTATATGTCTTTCCTTGCCACGTACCCTCTATTTTGTCAAAATATGCAGGGTTATTTTCAAATTTTTCTACCGACTGTAAAAACATGTCTGCTATTGTATTAAAGCTCATTAGTATCAAACTCCTTAAAAATTGTGTTTAAATATATTGATATTATTTTAATAAATAGTCTAATTTTATTATACGAAAATGCCGGGGTGGCGGAACTGGTAGACGCGTTGGTCTCAAACACCAATGAGGTAATTCTCGTGCCGGTTCGATTCCGGCCCTCGGCACTTTTCATTCATAATTTTCTTGCATTTACCTAATTAAACTTTTACTTTAACCTTGGAGGTGCTGGTTTGGTACCTTTGGTATGTGGAAGGGGTAGATTTTCACTTTGCACCGAGGTCATTGTGAAATCTACCCCAATTTTTTATATACATAAAGAGATCCTTCTGCTGAATCTCTTTATTAATATACGGTGAGGAACATGTTCCTATGTTTAATCACTTCAACTTATTCTTTAAGCTTTTTATTCAATTCAAGTCATTAATCCAAAAGTTAAAACAATACATTAATGATAAAATAATATAACTTAAAAAGGGCTTTATTGGGCCCTTTTTTAGTTATATTATTTAAAATTATTTCTTCTTCTTCTTTTTATCTTTATCAGATAATTTTTCTTTAATTTCATTTAAATCAGTCTGCAACACAGTAATCGATTGTTGTATTTCGGATAATTTTTGACTTGTTTTACGTCTATTCCTATTGAAATCATCTTCCAAATCAGCTACATCCGTTTCAACATCATTAAATCGTTTGCTCATATCGCGATCCAGTTCATCAAGATTGAACTGAACTTCAGAAATCATATCTGCAAGTGAATCAGCAGTCTCATAGATTAAATTTGTATTTGCAACAATATCTTGCTGTGCTTTTTGTAAATGCTTACCCCTTCCAATAAATTGCAAATTTAATGTTCTTAAACCCTCACTAAACTCATTTTGAGCTCTATCTACATGCTCTTCATCGTTTTTGTTCAATTCATCCATGCGAATATTCATATTGCTGGACATATACTGAAAATATCCACCAGCGATTAATAATACTACAAGAACTCCAAAAATAATTTTATCTTTGACTAACATTTTATCTCCTCAACTTAAACCTTCTAGTCTTTTTTCCCATTCACTTACTTCTTTTACTTCTTCAGCAGAATCTTCTTTCGGTTCATCATTTTTTTCATTCTTTCCCGATTTTATATCTGCCATCAATTTTTCTTTTAAAGTAGCATTTTCCTTCAACTCACTCATTAAAGAATCGATTTCTTCATTAAAATCGGCAATAGTATTCTCCAAGCGTGCAATTAATTCATCCGTTAATGCATTACCATATTGCTCATGAATACCTTGCAGTAAACTTTCCAGTTTTTCGCTTAAAATTCTGTTGTTTGCCATGATGAAGTTGTGATTTTAGCTATTTAAAAGCCGTTGAAATTGATACACACTGCCCATAAAGACCAAATGCTATTTTAAGCTTTTTTAGATTTTATTTGATTAAACTGAAATTCACTAAAATCTTGAATTATTTTCATATTGAATTTTGAGAATTCATCTACCAATGGCCAAAATATTTTCTGCTGTAATGAATAAGGTAGCCAATCCACGGCATCTACGTCCGTGATGGATTTTCCACCGCCAATACTTAACTCCGAACCCCGTTTAAAAACGTGCTTTTGTGCAATAATAAAAACCTGCACATAGTCTTCAACGATTACAGCAATCGCATAATCATATCGTCGTATATCCTTCTTAACTGGAGAAATGGATGTTTTTATCAGAAAACTTTCTTTAGTATAGAATTCAATTTCATAACCAAGGTTTTCTAATACTTTACGACTGTTTTCCATCGCTTTTATTTGAGTAGTTTTATACTGAAAAGACCTTACCATACGCGGGGGCGTAGGGCAAAATGAAAATTGCACGCTTAAGATAATTAAACAAACCGAACGCGCAAAAATCATAATTAATAAATATCATATATGGAAGGGAGAACCTGCTCTTGTGATTGTCCATTTGTGGAAATCATATAATCAGGATTGTAATACACCAATTTCATAAAACTTAATTTACCTTCAAGAATACTATTATCCGTTTGAGGTTGCTGAACCAAGCTATTTAAAATTAATAATATTTTTACTGGAGAAACATTCCATGATGATCTATAAAACGAACGGGAATATTTTATATTCAAAAAATTATTATACGAATTTGATGGGCCGTTAAGAGTTTGTACAGTTGAATACGGATTTCCATAAATTTCTGAAATATTTTTTTCTAATCGAAGAAATGTATTGATGTTATCATCCATTTCATCTGCGCTTAAAGCAAAATCGATTTCTACCTTCCAAAAACCGCTGTCACTGAACACATAATTTACATCAACTGAATCCAATCCTAATGTTCCTGTCAATAGCGCAGAAGATTGGTCTGAATTTACCTGTGCGGCAGAAAAATTCTCCATCGAAGGTAAGTTCGAAATTGCACTCCCCCATTTGTAATCTTTGTAGCCAAAATCCAACCCGGAATTATCGATTGATTCTACATTTAGATCTGTTGAATCAATAGCAGCAGATGTATCTGCAGTGATATCAACATTTTCTTCTTGTGCATAAATAAATGAAAAAATGAAAAGCGTAAGTATTATACGTTTCATGTGTCTTCCTTACCTCGTTATTATTGATTGCACTAGTACAAGAAAAATACGCACTAGGCGAAGTGAGAACAAATTAAAATTTTTATCTTAATACAGTACCAATTCGATTAAATCGCGGAATCCACGTATCTAAATCCAAAGACATATAGGCAAATAAAGCTTCACCTAACATATATTTTTCCGGCACAAATCCCCAAAACCTAGAGTCAAGACTATTATCACGATTATCTCCCATCGCCCAATAATAGTTTTGTTCAACTTCATATTCCTGCAAATCCATAATGGGCTGTCCATCAAATAATAATTCCCCTCTCGGCATATTGCGAGACCAGGGATTCAGTAAATTTCCATTGGGATAATAATTATCAAATACATCGTATGATCCTTTGCGCCGGTATATATCTGCAGGATCTGTCATGGTAAAATAAAATGTACCATCATTATTCTTTAATGTTAATTCGTGATCATCCATTAACATTAACTGCATAACCAATAAAGCCGTCTCCGGACCGATTGAAATTCGATCACCTTTTTTAGGAATGACCGTTTGAGCAAAATTATCTTTATTGCCTTTACCCATGAAAATATTTTGATCTTTTTGGTTCTTTGACATCATGGGTAAAATAAATTTGCCATTTTCTGGAAGTTCAAATTCAGAACCATTTATAAACACTTTACGGTTAATAATCTCCAATGTATCACCCGGTTCTGCTATACATCGTTTAACATATTTTAAATGAGGATCGCGTGGATATTTAAAAATGATTACATCCCCCTGTTTTGGTTCTCTGAATTTCGGAAAACGAAAAAAGGGAATGTTAACTCCAATATCTGTATATGGAATTCCAATCCAATCAGGAGTACGCATTCCATACACAAATCGATTGCCGATTAAAAAGTCGCCAATCATTATGGTTTTTTCCATACTGCCTGTGGGCACGATGTACGCTTCAATTAATGTGACCTTTAATAAAAAGGCTACAAGAATAATCATGAACAGTGAGCGCGTTTCGTGTATTACTTTATTTTTATTCATAGTTGAAATTAGTCATTAATGAAAATACGATAAATCATTTATTCAAGCTCAATTCCCTTAAAATGTTTCAATATAGGACCATTTTTCCCCAGCCGGACAGCATATACATCCAGCCGAATATCTTTTTCTATTTCATTATCCATTAAATATTTATCAATCGCGTCACTTAATCGCTGCAATTTTAATTCATCAACCTGATCTTCAATTTCTCCCAGCGTTTTACCGGCAGCTGTCTTTACTTCAACAAAAACAATTTCATCGTCTTTTTCAACAATGATATCAATTTCTCCATACGGAGCACAATGATGGTTTAATGCATGAATTTTATATCCATTTCTGAAATATTCCAGAGCAGCCAATCGTTCGCCCCACTGTCCTATTTTTCGATTCGTCTGAAGCCACGTTATAGTTGGCAAATTTTCTTTTACCGGTCGGAATGATCTTCTGTGAATGGGCGTCGCTTTAAATTTATATAAATGCGCAAGATGATCTTTCGTTCCATAGCCTTTATGTTTTGCAAATCCATATTCAGGAAAAATAATATCGTATTTTTCCATTATTCGATCGCGAGTCACTTTTGCAATGATAGACGCCGCGCGTATACAATCAATTTTATCATCCCCTTTTATTATTCCTTCATTGGCTATAATCTGGTTTGGTAGGGCAAAACCATCAATTAATGCTTTATTTGGCTTGGGACGTAATGAACCTAATGCTTTGAACATAGCTTTGTATGTCGCTTGTAAAATATTGTCTTTATCAATTTCATTCACATCCACTATTCCAATACCAACACTTAATGCTTTGTTATTTATTTCGTCAAATAATATTTCCCTGCGTTTTGCTGTTAATTTTTTAGAATCAGCTAATCCCGCAATTGGATTTTGCTCATCCAAAATAACTGCGGCGGCAGTTACAGGTCCAGCTAACGGTCCCCGTCCGGCTTCATCCACTCCAGCGATTATTTCCATGGTACTTCAGTAAATTTTTCACCGTCAGATTTTAACCAAAGAGCACCTTCATAATCCGTGCGATGAATTTGAATATATCTTTCTTCTAATCTTTCCATAACAATCGATGATGGATGTTTAAATTTGTTTTTCCAACCAACGGATACAACTGCCAAATCCGGTTGAATGAAATCCAATAAAGCTGTGGTCGTGCTCGTAATCGAACCGTGATGTGCTACTTTTAATACGTCAGTTTTTAACATGTTTTCATACGGCAGCAAGAAACGGTCGCCTTCATGTTCGAGATCTCCGGTAAATAGTACACTCGTTTTACCATACGTTAATTTAAAAACGATACTGGCATTATTCACATTACGCACCCCAACTGCAAATGTTGAATCGGGCGCAAAGAATTCCACTAATACGTTTTTCGATAATTTTAATGTTTGACCTTGGCGCGGTCGGATAATTGTGATGTCTTTTCCAATAGCTGTTTCAATTATATTTTTGTACGTCCACGATGAATACGGAATAAACGAATCCCAAATTGTATCGATTTTTACTTCATTCATAACAGAAATCATCCCTCCAATATGGTCACTGTGAGGATGGCTCATGACAACCCAATTCAATTTATTTATACTAAAATGCTTTAAAACAGGAAGAACAACAGTTTCTCCATAATCTACATAGCGATTACGTTGACCTGCATCAATAAGCATCACTTTTTCATTCGGGAGCATAACCAACGCAGCATCGCCCTGTCCTACATCTAAAAATATTACATCTAATTCATCTTCCTCAAATGACCAATTCCAAATAATGATATTCGAAACAATAAGCAGAATGAAAATGCCATATTTTCTTCGAACGAGGTCAAACAATAAAACAATTGCAATCAAAACCATAAAATATTGAGCGACATTAAATAGGCTAAAATTCATATTTAATGTTGAAAATGTAAAGCTGGAAAATGTTTTGGTTGAAAATGTAATTATTTTAGAGATCAACCAAGCAGAATTGCCTAACGCATAACCCATGCCAGGAATCCAACTCAAAAATAGTAAAAAGAATCCAATGCCAACCAACACACCTATTAAAGGCACGATCAAAACATTGGCTAGCAAGGCGATTAAGGGTACTTTACCAAAAATATGGGACGTCATAGGGAGTGTTCCAATTTGTGCTGCAAATGAGACTAAAAACAATCCCCAAAAAAATTGAACCGCTTTATTGCTGATTTTACTCACTTTTAAATTTTCCGGGAGCACTTTTTCAAACCATTCATAAAAGTAAATAATGGATGCAACGGATAGAAAACTCAACTGAAAGCCAAGATCAAATAAATCCATAGGTCTGAAAGCTAATATTGCAAGCGCTGCTCCCCCTATTATATTCCATATATTTGCAGTGCGATTGAAAACCGGGGACAAAATATACAGTCCAGCCATAATTGATGCTCGAATAACGCTGGCTTTCCCTCCTGTTAAGATTACAAATAATGCTAATCCAACGATAACCACAATGCGATCATACCCCCACGGCAAGCTAAACATATTTTTTATGAGCAATAAAATGATCAGTACATACCCCACATGTAATCCAGAAACAGCTAACACATGAATAACGCCCGTTTTAGCAAATGAATCTTTGATGTCCGGTGTAACATCAGATTTATCCCCCAATATTAGTGCACTTAATAATCCGCCTGCATCTCCCTCTGCGTATGAATTAAAAAGTTGTCTGATATTCTGCTGGAGTTCATGGATAAATCGACCAAAGTGCCAATGAGTATTATTTGAAATTATTATTTGCTCATGTTTATCAGGAAATATCCAGCCATATAGATTTTGTCGATGATAAAACCCTTGAAAATCAAATTCTCCGGGATTTCTTACACTGCTTATTTCTTGAAACTCTCCCTTACCGGCTAATGTATCGGCAATTTCACACTCTAATTTCTTCTTCTGGAACAACCACGTTTGAAAATCATCTATTCCTGTTAACTGCAAACGATATTTAAAGCCCTTTTCAGTCGCCTTGATTTCTACAACTATTCCTTTAAATACAATCGTTTTTCCGTGATATTCATTAGCAATCTCGTTACGGAATTGCTGTTCTTCCATCGATGCGTGCATGTTGAACATTCCGAATGCGGCAATACAAATCCACACCCCCACTATGAATAATGAATCTTTTTTGAAAAACAATATTGAAAACCCTATTACAAAAAAAATGATCGATACATGTGTAGAATAGATAACAGTACCCATTAATAGCCCGAATATGAAAGCGAGTGAAATGTACACTAAAGGTAATTTTTTGAATAATTCAGATATATTCATATTTGGTAAAACTTATTGAAAAGCCAATTGCGAGTCTACCATCACTCATGTAAACTTGGCTTCAATTTTTAATCAAATTAAGGTTACTATGGACAGATCAAAAGCAGGAATTATTTCATTCGCACTCATTTTACTTATTTTAGCCATTTTTGGCGTCGAGTTTTATGAAGGTATTTGGTCATTCCCATCCTTCTCTCCTATTCCACTCATGGTTATCGCATTGGTGGGAACTGGAATATTCGTCACAATAAAACTGGGTTTTCCCCAATTAAAATATTTTAAACACGGTATAAACGTTACCCGTGGTATTTATGATAATCCGGAAGATGAAGGAGATTTAAATCATTTTCGTGCTTTAACAACTGCACTGTCTGCTACGGTGGGAATCGGAAATATCGCCGGTGTGGCCACAGCATTATATTACGGAGGACCGGGAGCAATCTTTTGGATGTGGATTACGGCTTTTTTTGGTACAACACTGAAATTTGCAGAAAGTTCACTGGCGTTAAAATATCGTGAAATCGGCAGCGACGGTTTAACAGTCGGCGGGCCCATGTATACAATCGAGTCCGGATTGGGCCGCAATTGGCGCTGGATGGCGGTGGCGTTTGCTTCCTTTGCAATTATCTGTTCCTTTGCCACAGGAAATGCTATTCAATCATTCACCGTTTCAGATCAAATTTATTCAGAAGTAACCCAAGTGTTAGGCACACAACATTTCCTCACGCTAAAACATCATGTATGGAGCGGATTTGAATTATCCGTCCAGCAAGTGATTAACGGCGTTATTCTTGTGGGAATCATCGGTATGGTCATTATTGGCGGTATAAAACGTATCGGTAATGTTACCGGCTTTCTCGCTCCTATTATGGGCGTCATTTATGTCCTTTTTGCATTAATTATCATTTTGGTAAATTATGATAAAATTGGATCAAGCTTTGCATTAATCTTCAAAATGGCATTCAATCCGCCTGCAACCATCGCCGGAACCGGTGGCGGAATCCTACTCACCATGCTGTGGGGAATTAAACGAGGTTTATACTCCAATGAAGCCGGTCAAGGCAGTGCGGCGATTGCCCACTCGACTGCCAAAACAAAATATCCCATTCGTGAAGGATCCGTTGCAATGCTGGGGCCATTTATTGATACAATTATTATTTGCACACTAACAGGTCTCGTCATTATTACAACAGGCGCTTGGCAGCATACGCAGTTCTATATGAATATTACTGATCCCAATCTTCCACATGTTAAAGATATACTTGATGTGGGACTATTTAACAGCAGTCTCTTAACATCTTACGCATTTAAAGAAGGATTGAGTTTTCTCTTTAACTACGGGGATAAGATAGTCACAATTTCTGTATTGCTTTTTGCTGTTTCCACTGCAATCAGTTGGTCTTTCTACGGTGATCGTTCAGCAGTATACTTATTTGGACAGAGAGCCGTTATGCCGTATAAACTGGTATTTCTCCTGTTTGTATTTATTGGTGCCATTGCAGAATTGGAAGCCATTTGGGCTTTTGGGGATGCCGCATTGGGATTCATGACATTTCCAAACTTGATTGCAGTCATTTTACTCTCAACATCCTTGAAGAAAATGACGGATACATATTTTTCACAGAAACATATTCCGTATAAAAAATAATGCCTGATTTAAACCACATCCATGATGTGGCAGTTCATGGTGGGAAATCAGCCGCTGAATTGATTTTATCTGCCCTGGATAAACCCAGAGTACCGGATTACAAAAGTAAAACGGATCTTGTAACCAAAACGGATAAAGAATCAGAACAATTAATTTGTGAACTCATTCACGAAGAATTTCCCGAACATGGAATTCTGGCTGAAGAATCCGGGTCCTCCCTACCCGACGCAGATTATCAATGGATTATTGATCCATTAGACGGTACAACCAATTTTGTACACAATTATCCCGCATTTGCTGTTTCCATCGGCGTTTATTACAAAAACAAGCCTATGGTCGCATGCATCATAGAACTACCTGCATATAACGTTTATACGGCCATCAAAGGGTGTGGCGCTTTTTGCAATGAGACTCCTATTTCTGTTTCAACTGTAGATGAGTTGGGGAAATCACTACTTGTGACCGGATTTGGCTATACTCATGATGACGTTTGGTCGAAGAATATGGAATTGTATAAGCAATTCACCGGATTAACACACGGAGTGCGACGATTAGGAGCGGCAGCAGTGGATCTTTGCCATGTAGCCAGCGGAAAGGTTGACGGCTTTTGGGAGTTTAATTTGCATCCCTGGGATTCTGCTGCCGGAATTCTTATTGCAAAAGAAGCCGGAGCCACCGTTTCTAAAATGGATAGTTCAGATTATTCTATTTTTGACAGTGAATTATTAGTCTCAAATTCACTCATTCACAAGGAAATGAGTTCCATAATCACTGAATTTGATAATTCTTATATATGATACTTGATGAATTATGATTGATAATGTATGAATTAATCATTCATCATCAAAAATCAAACATCTAAAATTCATCTTTAATCAAAACTTTTTTCTATCAATCTTCACCACGTCGTTAAATTTAAATTGATTGTCATTGGTTACTCGGCCAATGGTAGTTGACGGAACACCAATTGTCATACAAATTCGCTCAAATTCCATGAGATCTTTTTCACCAATGGATACGACAACCATTCCTTGAGTTTCCCCAAAAAGCATTTCATCTTGTCTAAACTTCCGAGATAAGTGAATTCGGGCGCCGATGCCCTTTTCTGCTTTCTGGAGCGACTTAACCAACGATATAACCAAACCGCCGTGGGAAATATTTACAGCGGACTTAATTAAACCGGTTTGGATACCCTGCAATACTGTTTCCTGGACTAGAGTCTCCATTTGCAAATCCACAGAAGGAATTAAACGGCTTTCCTGTTTTTGTATTTCATTCTGATAAACGCTGCTGTTTAATTCACCTCGGTGACTACCTAACATAGTAATGAAATCATTTTCGCTCACGAATGAATCGCTCACATTCGTTTCTTTAGCATATTTTTTTCCAATAACACATAATTCTAAACTGGGATGATGTTTATTATTCGCAGTTATGACAGGACGAAACAGTTCAATTTGCATCAACTGGCACGCTTCAGTCACGCCCATGAACAATTCACGTATATTCCAAATATTATCATTTTCAGCCATTGAGCCGCCGTGGATAATAAGTGCTGCCCCCACTGGTTTAAATCCATTGCACACCAATTGCCTGGCAGCATTCGAAATTGCACTACGACTGCCCGTTTTAAAGTCTTTCTTGATAAAATGCATATTATCGGGAAAACTAACGGCAAAATCATTATTTTTGGGTATGAGTGAAAATGTATTTACTGAATCTATTTTCGGTTTAAAACTATTCCATTTTTGCTTATTTACAATTTTACATGTTTCCAAAACGTGTTTTGAATAATTTTTCAATTCCTTGAATGATTTCAGCTTGCTTGCTTTTAATGTTTTAGGGATTGCCGGAACGATGGATATTTTGGGTAGTTCGGCTATATTTAAGGTCGACAAAGGTAAATTTACTTTTCTTTTATTTCGAATAGAGATAGACAGGAATTGAACCGTCTTTAAATTTCCTAGATGCAGACAGGATTGATTATGTTTTTTGCAAATGCCTTTAATCTTTGTTGATAATTTCTGATTTGCAGCAATAAGCACACCATGGGATGATTTATCAGAAAGAATTGAAATTTGTTTAGCCGAAGAAAAATGTAGATCCATTCCGTATTTATTATTCGACATTGAGTTTAAACTAAATCCAAGCGACGACGGATTAATTTGCTTTATAATAACAGAACCCAGTTGGAGAATATTATTACACGCAGAAACGAGTTCTTTGCTATTCTTTAGGAAGAATAATGATTCCTGACCTGTAATAGATTGTAGCTGTGGTATTGAATGATGGCTAATCCCAAATGATATTTTGGACTGTTTGCTCTTGTAAGTCAGCTTGGGTTTTGTCCCAATGACTGTACTGGCACTTCCCGCAGAAAAGGATGTAACTGATCCTTTACTTTCTAACCCAACCGACAGCTGTGTAGAGTTATTAATCCATAAAATATTTTCACCATGATTAATTATTTTATTTATTCCGGGGATGGGATTATTCGAAAACTGGGAAAAATAAAAATGTTTTAATACATCCCATTCAAACTCATTGGGATTCCGACCTAATGTGGATTTAACAGACTTTTTATCTATGGAAAATTCATTGTAATTATTCAGCATAATTTTAACTCCGGTTTGTGTTATTTATACGCAAACAAGTTCCATGGGAAAAATAAATTTAGAATTTTACTATGCTTAAACCATCCGCTTGTTTAAAACATTATTAATCACTCCCCACGTGTGTCCTCTTCGTTGCAGGTAATTTATCAGTCTATTTTTTTCTTTTTGCGTCAGCTTCTGCCCTTCGTTGATTCTCCGTTTAATCAACAAACGTTCCACCAATTCTTCTTCAGGTGTTTCTTCATAGGCATTCAATAAGAGTTTTTCGACTAATTCATTATTCAATTTGTGAGGAAATAATTCATGTCGTAAGGCAATGGGTCCGAGAAAACGGTTATTAATTTTATCATTGATAAACGCCCTGGCGAACGATTCATCATTAAGGAATTTTCTTTCGTTAAGTTTTTCTATAACTCGATCGATTGTATCATGATTATACTCTTTTTCAAACAATCGCTTGCGCAATTCTGCCGTGCTGCGCATTCGGTAATTCAATAATGTTAATGCGCTGTAAAACGCTTTACGACCGGTTTCTTTTTCCTCAAGTTCTTCCAGAAAATGTTCATCCACTTTACTTCCAATCTCAAGATTAGCAGAAACAAAAACGTCTTCGGAAATTTCGAAGACGCTTTTATCTGAAAATATAATTAATCGTTTAGGATTTTTCTGTCCTTTACACTTTATGGCGACTATTTTACGCTGCAGCTTCTTCCTCTCCTTCATCAAGTCCTACAAAGATCCGAACATTCTTTACAATTTTTTCTAACATATCCGGATTTTCCTGCAAATAGGTTTTTGCATTTTCTCTTCCCTGTCCAATTTTTTCATCATTGTACGCATACCAAGCACCTGTTTTCTGGATAATTTCACCTTCAACAGCAAGATCAATAATATCACCCACATAGGAAATGCCTTCACCATATATGATGTCAAATTCTGTTGATTTGAACGGTGGAGCAACTTTGTTTTTCACTATTTTTACGCGCACTCTAGTACCAATAAATTCCGTTCCTTCCTTCACAGCAGTCACTCGCCTGATTTCCATACGCACAGATGAGTAAAATTTAAGTGCCCTTCCACCGGTAGTTGTTTCAGGATTGCCGAACATAACACCGATTTTTTCTCGAATTTGATTGATGAAAATTAAACAGGTTTCCGTTTTTTTAACTGTACCTGTTAATTTGCGCATGGCTTGGGACATAAGTCGTGCATGAAGACCCACAAAGTGGTCACCCATTTCACCATCCAATTCTGCTTTTGGCACCAAAGCCGCAACTGAATCAATGATGATTAAATCGAGTGCATTACTTCGAATGAGGGTATCTGTCATATCAAGTGCTTGTTCACCATAAGATGGTTGAGACACTATAAGTTCAGCTGTATTTATTCCGAGTTTCTTCATGTATTCAGTATCCAGAGCATGCTCCATGTCAATATATGCAGCAATTCCACCGGCTTTTTGCGCTTCTGCAACTATGTGCAACGCCAAAGTTGTTTTTCCGGAGCCTTCCGGGCCATAAAGCTCAATAATACGACCTTTAGGAATACCACCAACTCCTAAAGCTAAATCTAAAGAAAGACAGCCCGTAGAGATTACATTATCACGAACTTTGAAAGAATCGCTTTCCAATTCGACGAATAATTCTTCACCTCGATATTGCTTTTCAATTTGTGCTTTGGCCAATTCTAGTGCTTTGATACGTTTGTCACTCATAAATAAAACTCACTTATATGTTGAATTATGTTAAAAAATGTGTGTTTAAAATAGTATATACTGAACCATTAAAAAAGAGCTCACTGCGCATGAAGTGAATTTTATTTATGTTCAATTGAATCGGTTCATATTTTGCATCAAGAAATGATGAAATATCCGGAGTATGTTTTTGGGGATACTTAATTCGCGCCAATGTTAAATGAGGAACATAATCCTTTTCTTCTTTAGGATACCCCAAAGGATCTAATGCATTATTTATATTTTTCACTAAAACTTGCAGAGGATTTAAGTCGCCATTAATCCCAAGCCATAAAACTCTCGGACGTTCTTTTTTAGGAAAGCATCCGGTGCCGGATATTTCAAACTCCATTATTAGTGCAGTCGCAATAATATCTTTAAGTGTGCGGTTAACTCGATCCACATCATCTTCCGGCGTATCACCGATGAATTTTAACGTAAGATGCATGTTCCCTTTACGGATCCAACCGATTTTAGTACCATCTGCATTGATCGTATTTTGAAGTTTGTCCCTTAAAGAATGCCCTTCTCCTGGAATGGGAACGGATAGAAACGTTCTGATTAAACGTTCACTCATTGAGTAAATACAACCGAACCATATTCAATGCTGTCTGGGCGCTGGCATTTTTGTTCAGCATACGGTCAGAAAGAAAACGAAATTCCTTTACTCGTGTATTTTTTCCATCAGCAAGTGCAATATACGTTAAGCCAACTGGTTTTTCATCAGTACCTCCACCGGGACCTGCAATTCCTGTTATGGAGAGACCTAAATCAGAGTTCAATTTTGAACGTACATTTTCAGCCATCTCTTTAGCTGTTTCACTACTGACTGCACCAAATTGTTCTAATGTTGATTTATCGACACCGAGATTGTTTTCTTTTACTTTATTGCTATACGAAATTATACCACCCAAATAATGTTCTGAACTGCCGGGAATATTGGTTAAACGATGCCCAACCAGTCCGCCAGTGCACGATTCAGCAGTTGTTAACGTCAGCTTTTTTTCTTTCAGCATTTGGCCAATTATTTCCTCTAGTCGATCTTTATCCTGTCCATAAATGTATTTGCTGACATGGGAATTAATTTCATTTACTTTTTCATCAACTACAGTTTTATCTGTTCCGGATACTCGAATATCCACTCCAGTGAATTGAGGTAAAAATGCAATTTTGATATTTTTATCAATCGTATTAACAATATCGCCCATTTTTTCAGCTAGTCCAGATTCCATAATACCGGTTGTTCGAATAGTCTTAACGATCAACCTCTGGGAACTTTGACTTTTTATCCATGGCAATATGGTTGCAGTCATCATTTCTTTCATTTCTCCGGGAACTCCGGGCAAAGCAATAATTGTCTGACCATTTACACAATAATGTAACCCTCGAGCTGATCCCATAGGATTGGGAATTATTTTTCCATTTCCGGGTTTCATGGCTTGATTACGATTGATTTCCGGAAGTTTTAAATTTCTCTTTGATAATTTTTCTTGAAGAAATGTCCAATAGTCTTCATCAAAAACGGGAGTATCATCAGCAAATTCATAGAGGGCATGGGCTGTCACATCATCATGTGTTGGTCCTAACCCTCCTGTTATTATTATAGTTTTTATTCCAATTGGTATTTGATTCAAAGACGCATGAATTTCTTCTAAAGAATCACCGATTGTCTGATGCCAAATAATATTTCCACCACTCTGAATGACCTGATTCCCAATCCACGCAGCATTCGTATCGACCGTAAAGCCGGATAATAATTCATTGCCAATTGTAATGAGAGCAATTTTCATACAAAATAAATGTAAAGTTGAATGATTCCGAAAGAAATGAGTCCTGCGGCAAGATCATCTAACATCACTCCCCAGCCTCGGGGTAAACCTTCCAGTTGCTTAATTGGAAACGGTTTTGTAATGTCCAAAATTCTAAAAATGATGAATGCGGCAATCGCAAAACCAATGGAGCGCGGCAAATATAGTAAGGCCAACCATTGACCGGCAAGCTCATCTATTACTACTTCTGATGGATCATTTTTTCCGGAATCAATTATGACCTGATTTGAAGTGAAAACACCCAATATGGAAATAATCAAAATAAGAATTAAATAATTTATAATTGAAATATCTACTAATAAAAAATACCATACTCCGACTGCAAACAAACTACACCATGTACCAGGAGCGAGCGGTAAATATCCGATCCGGAATACAGTTGCAATCCAGTTGGAAATGTTAGTCATAAATGAATTATGATAAATATTGTCGGATGACAGAGCGATTATCATAAATATATGATAAACCGGTATACACTGTAAAAACTGTTATCAACAAAGTTAAATAATAAATCAACTCATATTCGCGGATTAATTGAATATATTTAGCTAACCAGTTGAATGGTAATTGTGTCGAACCTAAATAAAGGAGAATGGAAAGAATTATCAATATTTGCAATGATGTTTTCGCTTTTGCAATATTACTGGTAACCATCTGAAATCCCTTATTATCCAAAGCTACACGTAAACCAGTTATAAATAAATCCCTAAAAACGATTAAGCCCACCATCCAATAGGGAATAATTTCTAAAACGGCGAAAGAAATAAGTGCAGATAGTACAAGTATCTTATCTGCAAGAGGATCGAGGAAACGTCCATGGTCCGTTATTTGATTATGTTTACGGGCATAATAACCATCGAGAGCATCTGTAATACCAGCAATTAGAAATATAATCAGTGCCCACAGATTTGCATATGGATGATCATAAAATAAGAATATAATAAAAACAGGAGTTAAAGCGATTCTGAGGAGCGTTAATGAGTTGGGAATATTTAATATCATAGTTCGACTCGTCCTTCTATGGCTCTAATTAAAGTTGCTTCATCAATATATTCCAATAACCCACCCACAGGTATACCCCGAGCCAAACGGCTGGATTTTACGCCTTTTTCTTTCAAAAGTCTGCTTATATATAATGCAGTTGCTTCGCCTTCAATGCTGGGGTTTGTAGCGAGTATTACTTCCATATTTTCGTTGACCCGAGACATAAGATTGTCAATTGTTAAATCATCCGGACCAATGCCGTCCAATGGTGATAAAACACCGCCTAAAACGTGATATTTTCCACGATAACTGTTTGTTTTTTCAAACACATAAATGTCACTCGATTCTTCAACGATGCACAATAAATTTTCCTGACGTTTTGAGTCCGAACAAATCGCACATGGATCTTCGACTGTAATTCCACCACAAATTGTACATGATAAAATTTTTGATTTAACATCCATCACCGCTTCAGCCAATTGGACCGCTTGCTGATTATTTGATTTTAAAACATAAAATGCCATTCGTTGAGCTGTTTTTTTACCAATTCCTGGGAATTTAGCAAATGCTTCAATCAATTTTTCAACTGGCTGCGGCACAAAACCCATTACATTCCCGGTAGATTTAATCCGCCCAACATACTACCGGTAACGGTATTCATACGTGATTGAGCTTCTTCTTGTGCTTTAGTTATGGCTTTGTTAACTGCAGCTAAAATAAGGTCTTCCAGTATTTCTTTATCTTCATTCAGTGCAGCATCAGATAAGTTAACATCAAGTAAATCTAATTTTGCATTCATTTTAATCGTAATTAAATCACCTGCAGATTCTTCAATAAAAACATCTTCTAACCCGTCTTGTGCTTTAGCCATATTGTATTGCATCGCTTTAGCCTGTTTTAACATTTTATTCATTTTACCTTGATTAAACATATAAAACCCTTATCTTAAAATTTCTCCATCAAACACTTCAATCACACGGTTAACAACCGGATTACCTTTTGTAGGTATCCTTGGAGTTTCAGAGGATACATGCTTGATTTTGTCTTGATTTTCTTCTTTAAAAATAAATGTTATTCTGACAGTTTGTTCAAAAATTTCTTCGAATGTTGATTCTATTAATTGCTGATTTCGTTCCAATCGATTAAAACTGAAACGGGGTTGATTTATCACAGCAACATCCAACTTTTTATTATTTAATTCTATAGGCATTGTATGTTCCAATACCATGGCAACAGACGTTTTTATTGTGCCTATTTTTGTTATCATTTGGTGCCAATTTGATTCGATATTTTTTAAATCAAGAGTTGATTTTTCGTTTACCTGTTTTTTTGATTCTACAGTTTTTTCTTTAGGACTGTCTTTTATTAAATCATCTTTATTGAGTAGCTCTTCTTTAATCGACTCTTCTTTAGCTGCTACTTTTTTTGGTTCTACTTTTACTGGTGGTTCTACTTTTACCACTTCAGCTTTGGTTTCTTTTATAATTTTTTCTGATACAATTGAAGGCGGTTCAGATATATGTACTTCTGGCACTTTGTATTGTACCGATGGTTTGGATACAATTTTATTTTGACCAAGATTATTCAGCATGTTTTCTATAGAAACAGATTGGTCCATTTCTAACATTTTAAGCAGATTTAATTCTAAAAGAATTTGTGGTTGCGCTGCTCTGCGTAATTCTGGTTCCAATTTACTGAATACTTGAGAAAAGCGAATTAAATCACGTCGATCCCATTCGCTAGCTTCGTTTGCATATTTTTCCTGGAGTTCGGGATTAACCTCTAAAGATGATGCAGCCCCAGGTACAGTACCAATGAGTAAATTGCGCAAATGTTGATTGAGTCCATTCACCACATCTTCCAATGGAGTAGCCAATGATCGAATATTATTGAGGACTTGAACAAGGTTTTCAGCATTCTTTTCTTTTATGGCTGTCGTTAAATCGAAAAATAAATCATACGGTATGAGCCCTAGAATACTTGAAATTTGATCAAATGCAATTTTTTCTCCTGCAAAGGAAATCACTTGATCCAGTATACTCAAGGCATCGCGCATACTGCCATCTGCTTTTAAGCTGATTGCTGATAACGATTCAGAATCATATTTGATTTTTTCCTCATCTAAAATGTATTTCATGCGATCTGTAATTGTTGTTGAACTAATGCGATTGAAATCGAATCGTTGACAGCGTGAAATTATCGTTGCCGGCATTTTATGAATATCCGTTGTACACATAATAAACTTCCCATGGGGCGGCGGTTCTTCTAATGTGCGCAATAAGGCATTAAATGCCTGTGTGGTGAGCATATGAACTTCATCTATGATATACACCTTATATTTAGAATTCATGGGTGGAAACTTGATATTTTCCCGAATATTGCGAATTTCATCAATTCCACGATTCGAGGCTCCATCAATTTCCAACACATCCATACTACGGCTTTCAGTTACTTCTGAACACGATGAACATGAGTTGCACGGTTCAAATTCTACTGGGTTTTGGCAATTCAACCCTTTAGCCATGAGACGAGCCATTGTAGTTTTGCCTACACCTCGCGGTCCAGTAAAAACATATCCCTGGCCAATACGTTCTTTGGCAAAGGCATTTTTCAATGTTTGAGTAACATGATCCTGACCCACAACATCGCTGAAGGTCTGTGGACGCCATTTTAATGATAGTACTTGATATGTCATGGTTTTAACTTTTTAAATCATTACACTTGAAAATAAGATTTTACTGAACTTCAATTTTGAGAAATATGTCGAAAATAAAACGTAAATATGTAAAACGTAAGTTGTAATCCTTTACATCATTACGTTTTAAATAATTTTTTACCAACATAGTTTTCTTTTCTTCACTCATTTATGTACTAATGACAAAATTTTTGATAACTAATCAAAGTTAATATTGGCCGTGCACCATAGCTTGTCCTATCTGGATACAGCATCCAAGCAGCAGTTAATTCCATTCCAATGATCCATCGGCACATGAAAGCGACACCTACCGCTGCTACCTTCCGGTCCTGACGGAGTTTAGTGGGCATCCATTGCGATGGGTTGAAACTTCAACATCACTTACACCTTTTCTGCCGCACAGCATAAGCCGCACTATGGCGATTGATCCTGCTTTAGCGGATTGCAGGTTACAGGGCACCGCTAATTCCCCATCTAGCACGACCACATTTTCAAAAAACGTTTTTGTTCGCTCATCAAAGAAAAGCGTGGACTTGTGGAGCCGATCGGGATTGAACCGACGGCCTCAGCATTGCGAACGCTGCGCTCTCCCAACTGAGCTACGGCCCCAATAATCAGGCAGTGAATTTAACGGTGGTTTATGACGTCAGGCAATCTGACAATAAGATATAAAAGATATAAAATGTGTGCGGGTAAAAATATTACTCTTTTTTCTTCTTATTCCTTTTAAAAAAACCAAATTTCTTCTTTTTAGATTTTTCTTCTGCTTTTTCTTTAGACTTTGCTTCTTTTATTGGAGATTTCTCTGCAGCGTCTTCTTTGGATTCTATTCGTTTTTCCCAATCACTGGAATCTGTAGGTGTTTCTTCGCCTGGATCTGATGTTGGTTTAGCTGTTTGTTCATCAGATCGATGTTCCCATAAATTTTTAAGTTCTTCTCGTCGTTCATCGGATTTTGATTTTAGACTTTCAATCATATCAGCTGCATCTGCATGGAATTCAGTCACTGTTTTTTCCAAGCGGTCAGCCAATTCCTGTTGCATGGGTTCACCGTGCCCCTCACCTACTTTTTCAAGTAAGCCATCTACCTTTTCTTTCACAAATTTTTCTTCCGGAGTTAATTCTTCTATTTGTTCTGGTACATCAGCCATTTATATCTCCTGGTTACTCCTTTAATCTATCCATTTCTTCCGGTGTTAGTGCAAAAAATGTCTTGGGAGAAGTTAACACATTAAATGTTTGAAATGCTTCACTTCCTGCTAATAATCCTGCCATGGACCCCAAAAAGCGATAATACCAAACACTATCAATATTTGGTCGCGTTTGTTTATTCCAACTTTCTGCTAATATTAATCCGGCCAATGCTGAAAATGCATATAATGGAAATTTCCAATTGCTATGATAATTAATTCCTTCCCTGTATGATATGGACTCCATATCCCAAATAGGAATTTTCTCTAATGAAACGGGTGTTTGAATTATCAAATTTTTATTACCGTATTCCTTCAATGTACCACGAATTCTCCTGCCGCTTCGATGATAGATTATTACATACTGATCTTCCTGAATACCGCTTAATATTTCATCTGTTTGTAAATACGTCAAATTCTCTCTAACCAACAGTCTGTCTTCAACTGTGATTATGGGTTGTACATCTACTGCTTCCTTCATGCGCAAAAAATCCATCATTTTATATTTACGCTTTGATGTCTTTTGTTGACTGTATTGTACGTATGAAATTCTGGCAATAACTGTCTGTATACTTATTTCATAAAATTGTGCGCTTTCAAAGCCGTCAATATCAGAATAAACATTATAGAATAAATTTTCTTCAGCGTCAAGTGTTAAGCCGACTTTTTGGCTTAAGGGAATGATTTCTCCATCCTGTCCAAAAACAATTGCCAGAAAGCATACAGGAAGAATAAATTTAATTATTTTCAATGAGTTTGATAATTTCACCATCATCGGGAAAACGATCGAGTTTCTTTTTTGAAAAGATCAATGAGTCATCTTTCGTTATTTCATATACCCCACCGCCAGACGGCACCATGGTTAAACGATTAATCTGCGTTCCATACTTTCCCAAAAGTTCGTTGGCCAGACCGGCCGCTCGTGGTAAGTAATTTCAAACAGTGCAGTATTCAATAATTATATTCATTGTATTCCTTTAAAATTCGAGAACCAAATGATTGCTACCACAACCATTCCTGCTGCAAGAGTGAATAAAAAAATTGCTGCATTTTTAAACGTTTTGGCGCTGGCATCATAGCGATAAACAGTTTTATCGCCATCTTCGATTGTTACTTTACCCATTAAAAATCAAATGCAGTTTCAATGGTTGTTTGCTTTATGGGTTCAAGCTCACCGGTACCGTCATCGCGATAGAATTGACGATAGTCCCAAATGACGCTTACTCCTTTGCTTACTGCATATCCCAGTCTATACCCTAAAACTGTATTGAGCGATGGATTGGCAAAGTCAAATGGATTCAAATCATTATTACGCTGATAGTAAGCAGTAGCCACACTCAATTTTGGAATTTTATCTGCATTGAGATTTAAAGCAGCCATGAAACTTTGAACCGTATTTGATTCAGAAGTCATATTTGCAAACGATCCACTAATCCTTGCAAATCCAAAGAGATCTGCGCTTATTGAGCCGAAATAACCATTTAAATCTTCATTCATAGTCGAGTCAGCAAATAGCATCATATCTTTTGTTAATATGTGCGTTTGATCATCAATATAAATGGGAGTTACTCGAGTAATATCATACGATTGGTCAAAAAACTGCGGTACGTAATAACCACTTTTAATTCTATATTCAAAACTCACATTCAAGAATTTGAATAAACTCATACGAACGCCTGGAACAGAAAAACCGCTTCCGCTTTTTGCTTCTCTGTAAAATTCAGTCCCTTCTTCTCCTGCTTCAGGAATATTCAAAAAGTTGAATTCAGCATAAACACTCAAGGAAATCATTTTATTGCTGAAGACCGGATATCCAATATCAAAACCATAACCAGTTACAGATGCTGTATTATTTTCAATGCTGAAAGGAGTTCCCTTCAAGCCAAGATCCAATTCATTGGCATCAAATATGTTATTTCCATTGGCATCAATATCCCATGTTGTTGAATCAACTCCTGCATGTGGATCGGGAATTCCGTCACCATCGGTATCATTCCACAATGATTTATCGTCAGGAAAATCATCAAATATATCTGGATAAGAATCTTCATCCTTGTCTTTCAAACCACTGAATTGGTTAACATCAGTTACAAAATTAGCCCCAATCGTTAGAGGGAACGCTTTAGAGACTTTATATGTTCCTCGTAAACCTAATAATGTTCCTCCTCTGGAAAAATCTTTTAGGTTAGACATAAATAATTCCGTTCCAAAATTCCCAAAATTCACACCTGTGTTAATGCCTAATTGGCGGACAGATGGAAATTCCATCATGTTGGAATAACCCATGAGCAACCCACCGTAGCCAAGAGTCACATTGTCCAGAGAACCGAATTTAATCCAAAACGGATCTTCTTTTTGTCCCCAGCGGAGATACAGAATTTTATCCATAATTACGGACGGATCATTTTTCATATCCCATTCATTTGGTCGCACATTGCCTTCATTATCGATATAAACAACAAGATCCAAGCCAATGCCCAGTTTACCAATATTGAATTCAGGTCGAAGTGCTAATTGATTATATAACATTCCATCTATTGTAACAGATCCGATACCCAACCCCATATTGAATGGCTTTTCGGCTTCTGGAGTTGATTCAGGAGCTTCTTCAGTCGATTCCGGCTGTTCTTCAGGTTCGGGTTCAGTTTCTTCTGGCTCCGGCTGTTCTTCAGGTTCGGGTTCAGTTTCTTCTGGCTCCGGCTGTTCTTCAGGTTCGGGTTCAGTTTCTTCTGGCTCCGGCTGTTCTTCAATATCTTCAACATCCACATCCGGTTCTTCAGGATAATCTTCTGGACTAAACGGTTGTTTTACTAACGTACCTAGTGCATTTGAAATTGCTTGCTGCCCCGGCTGAACATTTATTGTTTGACCGCTGACTAAATTATATACATCAAAATTACCTTCCTGGCAGAAAAATTGATCAATTCCAAGAGGGTCAGATACAACAGCGAAATCAGTTCCTTTTACAGATGCTACTGAAACAGGTGTTTCAACTCTGAACGTTTTATCACGCTGTTTGGATATTTTATTGAATATAATACCTTGTTCCAAGTCGATCGTTCGAGTACTAGGTGAATCAATAAATTGAAATTCTGTATTTTCACGAATTTTTATAACAGAACGGTCATCTATAAAAATAACGACTGCAAATCCCGTTTCACCGACACGAATGGCATCACCATTATTAATACCATGCCCCGGTTTAGCTTGAGTAGAAAATGATGATTTTCCTAGTCTTTTTAACATAACATCACCATTTGATTTCATTATCCTTGCAATGGCTTCGGCATTGGCCAAGCTATTCAAACTGATAAATATAATTAGTATAAATGTATAAAACCGTTTCATAATCTTTTCCGTTTTGATATGGTTAAATGTTGATGAAATTTAACCAATTTGAATGATAGTTCAAGTGATCTAGTTCTCATTTTTGTTGAAAATTGAATGATGAATAAATTCAATAATAGATTGAAAAGGTACTTCTGTTGATTTTGATATAGATATTTCGCACATTTTACTGGAAGAAACGCCCACAGCTTTATTCGAAAATTCCGGATAAGAATTGGCACAATTATCAGAAGCGCTATTAGTCAATTCCGGAAAAAATAATCCCCTATCGCCAGCAGAACCACAGCATCCATTTACGTGAGGTGTTACGACATTTCCAGCTAATGAACGAACAACTTCCTCCATCATTATTTCCATCTGCATTTTTTGACCTGAGCATGTATGATGAATCACTACTTCTTTGTTTGGATCATGATAAGGATTCAAATTTTCGATTTTTTCATGAAAAAACTCGATTATATCTACGAACTGAAGTGTATTTTTTGTATCATATTTAATGTTTTGAATATGATAACTACATGGCGACATATCCATTAATATAGGGATTTGTCCACTTTTACTTAATGAATATAATTCATCAATTGTATTTTCATTTATTAAAGAATGAGCATTATCAAATCCTTTGGAAGCAAAAGGCATTCCGCAGCAAAGTGAATGTATCTTATCTGGTATAATAAGCTCAACATCCAATTGAGGCGCCAATTCCATAAATTTATTAATCACAGAATCTGGTCCCATCGTTCGATGTAGACATGATGGAAAGTAAATGTATGTTTTACCGACTCCGTTTGAATATGATGATATTATAGGACTTTGTTTAGGCAATTGAGCGTTCCATAAAGGTAAACTTTTTAAACCTAATTTTCGTGCAATACGTGTTATCATTGTCATCAATCCCGCACCCATAAAATTTCCAATTTGTAGTCCTCCACGCACACAACGTTGAATGAGTGCAAAATGATTTGCGGTAAAATTAGCAAAATATTCACTAAATAATGAATGCTCATGAGAGCGTATTCTTTTTATATATGATCCTGTATCTATATTTACTGGGCATTCCAGTTCACATAATCCATCCGTTGCACACGTTTCATTGCCGGAATAATGAAAATCTTTACGTAATTCAGCCAATTCAGATGATGTTCGTTCGGGCAATTTCATTTCTCTGGAAATTATAATTCGCTGGCGCGGTGTCATGGTAAGATTTCTCGAGGGACACACAGATTCACAGAAACCACATTCTACGCATAAGTCTATTGTTTCATCAACTAACGGAAGAGATTTAAGGTCTTCTATATGAGCATTCTTATTTCTATTCATTAACACACCCGGATTTAATATATGATTTGGATCTGCAAGTGTCTTAATTGTCCACATTATTTCATATATGTCACTCCCCCATTCCGTTTCAACAAAGGGTGCCATATTCCGACCTGTTCCGTGTTCAGCTTTTAAAGAACCATTGAATTTTCCCACAGTAATTGAAACTAAATCGTTCATCATTCCATCGAGTTGCTTAATACCGTTTTTATCATTTAAATCTATCGAAGAAGCAAAATGGAGATTACCATCCTTGGCATGGCCAAAAACGACAGCATCGTCATAATGCCAAAATTTAAAAATCCTATGTAATTCGTCTACAGCTTTATGTAAATCCTTGTAATGGACGCAAATATCTTCAGCTATGACACTTGTGCCTGATTTTCGCAAAGCACCGACTGTTGGATATAAACCTTTACGCACTTTCCACAGATTTTCACGAATTTGATCGTCAGTGCTGAACGGATTAACTAAACGTCCACCCATCCTTTCTAATTCGATTGTAGCCATTCGTACAGATTCAGCTAAAGCTTTTTCATCATCACTCTGAAATTCACACAATATACCCGCATGATTTGGCTGTAGTATTTTTGTATCGTACGGCTGTGATTTTAAATATTTAACAGTCGCTAAAGATGCATAATCCATTAATTCCAATGCCATGGCATTCTGTTCACTTAAAAATTCAATTGTTGAACAGGCAGTCATAATATCATCAAATAGAATCAGTCCAGTTGACTTTAATGGAGGATCTGGAACTGTATCTAAAACAACTTCTGAAATAAATCCCAATGTTCCTTCTGACCCCACAAGCAAATGTGCAAAAATATCCAAAGGATGTTCGTAATCCAGTAAAGCATTTACAGAATAGCCCATGGTATTTTTGATTTTATATTTTTCTCTTATTTTTGATGATAAGTCTGGATTATCAATAACGTTTCTTTTGCATTGCTGTAATCCGTCTGCTAAAGAGTTCTGTTCAACTAAAAAACGATTATAATCTTCAGATTGACTTGTATCATACGTTTTACCATCGGATGTTATAAAACGAATCGAGCGTAAAGTGTGATATGCATTATTTTTAACACCACATACCATTCCAGAAGAATTATTGGCTATTATTCCACCGATCATACAGGAATTGATTGAAGCAGGATCTGGACCTATTTTGCGATTGTAATTAGATAAAAATAAATTTGCATGACCACCTATAACACCTGGCTGCAGTCGAATTGCCTCTCCATTATCAAGAATAGTCCATTTTTTCCAGTCACGAACTGTTTCTGCAATTATTCCACTTCCAATCGCTTGACCCGATAAAGATGTACCTGCCGTTCGAAATGTGATGGGTGTTTTAGTATCATTCCCGTGTCGAAGCAAAGATATAATATCATCTTCATTTTTCGGTCGCAAAACTGCGTCAGGGACGACTCTATATAAACTGGCATCGTGAGCATATGCCAGTCGATCAATTAAACGAGTGGAATAGATTTCCGGTGATACGTTTGGTAAAATATTCACAAACCTTTGTGGAGATTTTCTCGTATAATTTGAGGAACTTGTACTGACTTCTGATTTTTATAGTCGAATGAAATTATTTTGAACAATCCTGTACAAACTGGAAAATCTTTCCCGTCTTCAAAAATTGCTCCTAAAAAATCAAAACTCTTGCTTCCAATACGATTAACCCGATGACATATCGATAATGTTGCTGGGTGGGAAACTTGAGATAAATATTCAATACTCATTCCACCTAAAATTATACTCGGTTTTTGATTATGACGTAAATCTCCAAATCCTAATGACGAATAATACGCGATACGTGCATTTTCCATATATGTAAGATATTTCACATGATTCAAGTGGCCAAGTGCGTCCATATCGCCCCAACGCGTTTTTAGAGCCATTTCGTGATCAAAATCTGAACGAGTTAATTGTCGGTATTCTTTCATAGTTTTTGGCGGAGAGGGAGGGATTTGAACCCCCGATGATCTAGGACCATACTGCATTTCGAGTGCAGCGCATTCAGCCAAGCTCTGCCACCTCTCCTTCTAGTTAATTGATATAAAACGGATTAAAAGTACTAATCAGGTTAGTGTGAAATTACGGAATTACCTTCTAATAATTATGCTTTACGTTTTGCCAAAAAGAAATTTTGAATCAATTCCAAGCATTCTTCTTCAAGCACTCCACCTTTTACGGCTATTTTCTGCCCTAATCGCGGATCACCGCATAATTGATACAATGAACCACAACAGCCCTTTTCTTCATCATAACAGCCAAATATAACCATTTTAAAGCGTGACATAACAACAGCACCCGCACACATAGGGCAGGGTTCTTTTGTTACATAAAGAGTACAATCGTTCAATCGCCAGTCTTCCAGCGTATTTGATGCAGCTGTAATTGCTAATATCTCTGCATGGGCAGTTGGATCATGTAAATGCTCACGTTGATTGTATCCTCGACCAATTACTTGATTATTGTGGATGATAACAGCACCAATGGGAATTTCATCTATTTGAATTGCTTTATGTGCTTGCTGAATCGCTTGAGACATCCAACGCTGATGGACATTATTTTTTGGCAAAATATGTTAAACTATTGATTTGACAATATTGTCGAGAGAGAGTCAATCCAAACAGCTAATTCTGCTCTACCGCTGACTAAATTTACGTCTGGATTGAAAGTGGTGGATCCGGATAATTCAGTTAGGATTGACTGAATATGATTTACACTTTTACTAAATTCCCCAACAGCAAAATTTGAAGCAGCCATTGTTACTCGAAGATCAAGGTGATTAATTTTATTTTTACTATTCAAATTATTATGTGTAAAAACCCACTTATTTGTAGCTAACCCAGATGAAAGGCCGTCTTCTATTAAACTGTCTCCCCATGCAATCGCTGCTACATACAATCCTTCGGCATTATTTGCAAAACATAATCCAGCCAATAGTTCAAAACGAATATTAGTTGTATCATAAATACTGGGTGAGAATCTTAAACCTGTTTCAAAGAAGTATATACTGCTGTCAATATCTGTTAATTTTCCAAAAGACCAACCCAAACCATTATACCCATCCATATACGTTGTATCTTCATTCACCGATTTCAAAAACCATTCTTTACTATCTGTATAATCGGAATTACCGACAGCTTTTTCAAATAATAACCAACCATAATCAGCCATATCTTGTTCAGTTGCTTCATAGTGTTTACGACACGAATTAATGCTCAAAACAATTCCTAGCGCTAAAACAATAATGGGCGTTTTTTTCATACGTATCATTATCGAACCAGCATCATTTTTTTAGTATCAACTCGACCCTTATTATTAAACATACGAATAAAATATAATCCACTTGAAACTGTTACATTATTTTTATCTCGTCCATCCCAACGTACAGTATATCTGCCAATATCCATATGTTCATTAACGAGTGTACGAACATGCTGACCCAAAGTATTATACACAATAATATTAACTCGTTGCTGCGGACCTTCATTAAAACCAACATCATACATTATAGTGGTAACAGGATTGAACGGATTTGGATAATTCTGATGTAGACTAGTTTCCCCCGGAACAAAAATCGTTTTTGGCCCTAATCTGAAATAACCCATTCCTTCAGTATAAGCCATAATTTTTCCATACTGTGATACGGATGGTAATTCGATCCATTCAACACCATTTCTCCGTTGATAAATGGCATCATTTTCGCTATTGGATGAAATGGACACTTCTACTGGTAAATCAAATTTTGACGATTCATTGCCTAATCGATAAGATGCGCGATCGTTAAAATATTTATTGAACATAGTTGAATCAACAATCAACAGTGATCGATCAAATGGAACTGACCCACTAGACCCAAACACATTGAATTTTCCATCGGGGCTTGATCCTGACCAATCATTGAATGCTTTCGCTAAAGCCATATTTACGGATCGAGTTATTGTTGTATCACCAACCACACCCCAGGCTTTTACGTAGAATGTATATGTTCCTGGATTTTCAAATGAATAATGCCCGACATAGGTATAACTGGCTACAGTATCTAATGATATTCGCTGACCTTGGACCGTTACAAATAAACTGTCTGTTTTAGACACAGTGTCTGTAACAATAACTTCAAAGAAATTTGTAAAGGCATTATTTTGAATAACTTCAAGGGATAAATTCGGTCTGGGAACTCGAATAATATCAATAACAAATAATTGACTTGCTCGAGCATTTTGTCCATCAATGACAGATATCTGAATTAACGAAGTGTCAGACCAAAGTTTTTCAGGTGTAAATAAAACACTATCACCAATATTATTTGTTAAAAATTGCAATGAATCTCCAACTATTGATGCACCGGCAACAGTAGTTGTAAGAGACATTTTATCTTTATAGGATAATGCAGCAACTCTTATTGTTAATGTTGTATCATCCACATCAGTTACATAATCTGCAAAATCAATTTTCATAAATTGATTTTCAGTTACTTCAAATCTGGGAATTTTTGCAATTTGTGGTGGGTCATTTTCTGGGAGGATCGTTAAGAAAACAGTATCTTGAGCCGTTGCTCCAGCAAGATCACTTACAAAGAAAATAATGCGATGATTGCTACCATAATAATTGCTGTCAACTTTGAATTCTGCCCACCATATTCCCGCTGTGTCCGTCAATGAAACATTAATATATGCAACAGCAGCTGTACGTTTAGATATTGGCATCGAGTTTGATAATATATCTTTATCTTTTAAACTGTATTTTAATTTTTGATTATTATGATTATATGGATTATATGTATTAATCAATCTCTGTCTTACTATTTGAGGTGTTCCATCACCAAAAAATAATGAAGCAGTGGGGAATCCCGGCTTACTTGATGTATCAAAAACAGCAGCCTGCCACGTCAATTGAGTACTGTCATTATCTACATCAGCTCCATATTGAGAAAGTAAAAATTTTACTTTTGCAGTTTGATCTTCTAACATCGTTTGCAGACGATTTGGGGTTATTACAAGGACAGTTGGAGTATCATTTACAGCATTAACGAAAACCAGATATGAAATTGTATCAGAAAATGTCCAGTTATCATTGATAATTACCTGGAAGTTATACAGTCCAGTATCAGACTGCGTTGGTGTCCAATTAATGACATTTTCGTCTGGGAGGAATACAGCCGGTATCGCAGGTACACTACCATATTGATGAGTTGACGTCAAATTAAATGTAAATACATCTCCGGATAAAGTAGCTGTATCTACATCAGTAAATACAATCGTTTGGGAAAATAAAATATCCTCAAAGGATTGGACTGTATCTGTTACAATTGAAATAATGGGAGCGGAATTTATTCTTCTGATTGTATCTGAACTCATGATGCTGGAAATATTTCCAGCATCATCCACTGCTCTTATATGCAAACTGTATTGATTATTATGCGTTAGTGCTAAATCGGTATGAGAAACTATTTCAAGTAATTCTAATGATGACCAATCTTTCAAATCATCCACATATACACCTTCAACATCGTAGTGCTGAATTTTATAATCATATGAACTCAAACCGGATCCAAGAATTGACTGATAAACTGAATCAGTGAATTCTGACCATACTGCTGAAATTGAGTCTGAAGAAACAATCGTATCTTGTGTAAAAAATATACCGCCTGTTAAAGTTCCAATTGTCGGCGGAAATGGATCATATACTAATCTATTTGAGCTTGTGTTGCCGTAAGTTGTATTCCCTACTCGATCAGTAATTGCCGCTCGGATAATTAATGTATCACCTTGGATTAAAGACGTACCTGGAACTAATAGTGATTCAATTTCTGTTTTAGTCCTATAGAATGATACTCCAGTTCCAGATCCTGTGATACTGTCTTGAGTTGGTATCGTTACCCAGTCCGATCCGCGTACAATATTGAAAAACTGAATATCCACTTTACCGCCACCGAGTATTGTATTATCAGCAGCCGGAGATGAAATAGGAGCAACAGTTTCTATACTGTCCATTGTACTATTATACCATCCAATTACTTGATTAACTCCCAAAGGAGTTACTGTTAAAGTGTTGAATGAATCCGGTGGAGTATTATCCACTGAAAATATTTGATTATTTGTAAAAGTAGTTACAAAATTCCCTGCTAAATCTTTTGCTGTTATTGAAGCAATAAAGATTCCATCATTTTTTGAACTATCAGGCAAAGTGACTCGATAAATCCACGTAGAATCATTATTATCAGAATTAAAAGCAGACATTCCTGAAAATGAGTCACTTGTTGAGTCAGAATATTCAACATTTAACACTGGAGGTGATGTCGTATTCGCTTTTTCAGTGAATTGAGCAGTGATTTCTACAATATCCTGATATTTCCCTTCGTTGGTCAATTGTGATTGCGTCAGGTTTGAATAACTTAATGAAATAGTTGGAATTGTATTATCCACAACCAGTGTATCACTATTGGTAATATCAACAGCACGCAATGTATTCAATGCTAGATCAGTTGTTGTTATTGCAATCGATGCAATACCATTATTGGCTTCTCCGGCAGGTATGGTAGCAGCATATGTCCAGATGGTAGAATCTGCACCAATGGTCATATTAGTGGCTGCTATATCGTCACCTACACTCGCATAATCAATCGCTATTTGGGGTGTGGGTAATGTGCGCTCATTAAACGTAGCTGTGATGGTTACTACTGTATCAACACTGGCAAAATAATGCGAATATGTTAACGCTGCCGTGGGTGCTGTTGTATCATAAAAGACGGGTGTTTCTACAAAATCTAGTGATTGATTACCGGCAGAATCCGTTGCTGAAAATGTAATATTGTAATTGGTGCCAGAGACCAGCGTAGTTGGGTCGTTTGTAAGTGTATAGTCTGAAAATGTAGTTGCTGCATCCAATTCTGATGCTGCTAGCGTGACAGCATGAGGAGAATTTGCGTCAACATTTCCTCCAACTCTTGTCCAGGTGATGGAACCTGAAAACGAGGTTTCGCTTAATTTATACCCTACATTTCTACTATTAACATAATTTCCACTGTCCGGCGACAAAAAAGTAAATGTTGGATGCGTATTATCCACTCGCAATAAAGTGCGATTCGTTGTATTACCGTTGGTTAGTGTATTTCCTGCAATGTCAGTGGCAATGATTGATACAGTTGCTGCACCATCATTTCCATCGGGAATAGTTATATTATTATATATCCAAACTGTGTCATTCACATTGGACATATTTGCTGCGTCTAATTCAGTTCCACTTGCATATAAAATAGCCACTTGCGGACTAGTTGACATTTCTTCACTAAACGTAGCTGTAATAGATATTATATCATTTTCCTTAACAAGTGAATCACTGTATGTAATAACTACTGTGGGCGCTTCTGTATCTACTTTAATATCATTATTATCAAATAACGAATTACTATTACCAGCGATTGGCAGTGTTAACACCAAAGAATTTCCTGCATCATCATAAATAGTACCGCTATTCAAAGTTAATCCATTTGCATTTTGCACATCTAAATCAGATGATATGTGACCATCATCTACAGTATAAACAAACGTTAATGTTGTAGTCGTAGACCCGCTTGAATAATCAACCGTCGCATCCGTACTCCCTGTTTCCAAAGTAATTTGAGGTGTTCCAATTACATTTAATATTTCTGATCCCGTCACATCAATATTTATAGATGTACCTGAATTATAACTTCCATTTCCTGATGTTGATGAAACGGATGACACAGTGGGTTGAACTTGGTCTATGACTATAGTTGTAGCGCTTTGATTACCAGTACGTTGGTTTCCTGCAATATCCCAAAGAATAGCTCTAAAATATAGATTTTCATTTTCAGCAAAACCTGTTAATTGGACTATGTCTGTGCTATCCGTTCCTCCTGAATCAACAGAAACTGTTTTAAATCCGGCTGCAAAATTGCTACCCAATATTGTATTGAAATCAGCTACGCTTACCCAAGAATTCCCCCCCGCTTTTGCTTGGAGTCTTATTTTACCTCCAGACAATGAATTATCACTGCCTTCTAATGGAATAATTACTTCAATACCAGTATTTACGCCATTAAAATACCCGTCACTTTCTACATTTCCATCGGGACTTACAGTTGATGCTGTAAACGATGAAGGAATCGTTTGATCTATAGTTAATGTTGTAGCACTTTCTGTTCCCGTTGCTGTATTGCCAGCTTCATCTGTAATTATTGCAGTTATCGTCACGATTCCATCATCAGAAAAATTTGTTAAAGCTTCCAATTCAGCTGCTGTAAGAGATATTGTTTTATCGCTGTCTAAATCACCCACAATTATTGTTTCAGCAGTGCCGACATTTTCATAGGATCCTGAATTTATTTTTCCTCGGATTTGAACCGTTCCATTTGTTAAACTCGCATCATCATCAATGGGGATAATTATATCAAATCCGGTATTAGTTGAATTCCAATATCCAGTATATACATTCCCCCCGGCTGTCGTAACACTGCCAACAGAAAAATCCGAAGGATCTATACCATCTATTTCTATATCTTTGCTATCATTCATATTACTACTAGCCGCAATAGTCAAATCAGCTGTCGACATTGGATTTCCAGCAATATCAATTAAATATCCCCCGGAGACTGCAAGAGTTTTTACAAATAAATCGGCATTACTATCACCGCTTTGAACAGTATATGTTTTACTTGCCGTATTGGAACTTGTAATTGTAGTAATAGAAATCGAGTTATCCACTGAACCGGATTCCATGGTAATATCTAATGTTCCTCCTGTAAGAGTAACATTATCATTAAATGTAATGTCAACTTCAATATTCTCACCCGTTTTATAAATTCCATCGGTAGTAGTCGACGAAACACTAGACACCAATGCCGCAGTTGTATCAATAGTCAATGTTGTTGTACTGGCTGTTCCTGTTGTACTATTTCCAGCAAGATCTGTAAGAATGGCGTTAAAGGTAATTACACCACCATTGGCAAAGTCCGTTAATTCTTCAAGACCATTATTTCCAACGTCGGATTTATCTATACGGACATCTATTGTCCCAGCTGTAATGTGGGAAGATTGAATTGTTTCAGCAGCTTCTACATTAATATATGAATTAGCATCAATCTTCGCACGGATCTGCACCGTACCTCCGACCAAACTATTATCATTCGCTAATGGGACTGTAATATCCACATTTGTATTCATTTCGTTCCAATAACCAGAAACAACGAAGGTACTCGCTGATGCAATTGTCGTAACTGCTCCGGTTTGGAAATCAGCCGGTGGCGCCCCATCAATGACAATATCTTTAAAATCAGATATATTTTTTCCGACAAGAACAGAAAAATCCGTCATAGCATTTCCAGCCGCGTCAGACAGACTTCCTGCTGATAAAGAAATTGATTTTACTTCGAGATCAGAACTTTCATCTCCACTCTGTACTGTATAATCTCCTGATGCAGTCATAGCGTTGGTAATAGTAGAAATAGTTACAGTACGATCAGTACCTCCCGTTTCAAGTGTAATGACAAAATTTCCACCTGATAATGTGACTGGTTCATAAAAACTAACAGTTACGTTCACTGTTTCGCCAATACTAAAAGAACCATTATTATCTGATGATGTCACCTGTGTTATTGTCGGTAAAATACCATCAATTTGTATAGCATGAGCAGAAGCAAGTGTTGTAGTAGGAGTAAAATTCGTCATTGCATTTGGATTATTCCCTACAACATCTTTTAATGTAGCTCCTGATCCTAGAGCGATACTCCCAATAGTAAGATCTGAAGTTGTATCTCCTGCCTGAACTGTATATGTTGCCGTTGTTGAATTTGAATTAGTAAAAGTAGACACATTTAACGTTTGGTCTGTTCCTTCAAAATCAAATGTTAAATCGAGTGTTCCTCCTGAAAGAGTGACAGCTTCATCAAACTGCATGGTAATATTGATGTCATCACCCACTTTATATGTTCCATCAGAAGAAATTGAAGTTACAGCTGTAATCGTTGGACGAGTTGCTTCAATGACAATATTCGATGCATCATCCAAATTTCCACTTGCTGGAATAGAAGGCGCTGCATCCAATGCATTACCGGCTGCATCCGTTATACTGCCTCCAGTAACCGCCACAGAAGAAACAGATAAATCAGAACTTGCATGACCTTCTTCAACTGTGTACGTAAACAAAATTGTACTCGTACTTGAGATGGATGCATTAGAAGCTGTGCCATCACTATCTCCTGTTTCAAGTGTAATGTCTAAACTTCCAGCACTCAATGTAACATTTTCCGCTGCTCCTCCCGTACCATTGATAATGTTAATTTTAATTCCTATTTCAGAACCTATACCATAGGTTCCATCATTCGTATTATTGTTTATAATAGTACCAATAACAGGTGCAGTTGTCTCGAGTATTATTGCATGTCCGTTGGACAAATCTGTTGCAACAGCGAATGAAGACATAGCATTCCCTGCCGCATCCGTCAGTGATCCGCCACCTGTTAATGCGATTCCAGACACAGAAAGATCGCTTGAAACATCTCCTGCATTAACAGTATACGTTCCAACAGCAGAAGTTGTTGAAATTATATCAGATGCTGCAATTGCTAGTGTGTTATCTGTATCCCCAGTTTCAAGGGTGATTTGCAGATCCCCAGTGCTTAAAGTAACAGATTCAGAAAAATTAACTGTAATATTTATAGTTTCACCCTCGCTATAACTACCATCTGCCGACGAAGATGTTACGCTGGAAATTGTCGGCCGCACACCATCAATTTCCAAAGAAACTCCATCTTCAATATTAGTAGAAAAGGAAGTAACAGGCATTGTTAATGAATTTGCTGTGTTTAATGTATAGGTAGAGTACGTTTTATCATAAAGTGTCCCACTGCTCATTGTTACTTGCGAAACGGATAAATTAGCTACATCATCGCCCTCTTGAACCGTATATGAACCGGACCATTCAGTCGCATAATGAACTTACAGACCAATTATCCGATGAAGTTGTAGCTATTGCAGTATTCGTCGTATTAAACGTTGTTGTTAGACTTCCACTTATGGGAACTACATAGTCATTAAATGATATCTTAAAAGCAATATTATCACCAATCTTATACGTTCCAGCTGTTTCAGAACTAGATACACTTGAAATGGATGGGTTTGTTAGATCCACACCAATATTCCAATAACATTGCTGTTCTATTATGGGCAACGTCAAATAATTGACTAGTTATAGAATATGTAACACCTTCAGTCAGCGTAATACCGCCCGTGATAATAGTAAATCCACTTGCGTTAATCGATTGACTTATAACTTCACTTTGAGAAGAACCATCATCTCCTGCCCAATTTACATGGGCTGAATCAATAGATTCATTCACATAAATTCTATAATTTGAATTTTTTGTATACTCGTGTAGTATGGGTCCTGGATACCCCAATTACTAAATAACTGATCTACATTTAATTCTGTAGCGCTCCCAGACAACGTGACATCATGAAAAATTTCATTAGCGAAACTAGCATCAAGAAATCTTACTTGAAAATCAACAGTGCCGCCATTCCCAGGCCAACCGGTACTGTTTTCAAGATTATCATCTGTGATTGTAACAGAAACGGACGATGGGCTTGCTCCTAATGCTATTAATGATACATTACTGTTAATAAGTGTTGCAGCACCACTATTGAAGATAACATAAGGTAAATAAAACCCATTTGAATATGTTGTTTGATCTGCCCCAGAAATAGTTATTGTAAAAGTAAACCCCGTTGTATGGGAGTTCATATAGCCGTTTTTTTGATATGAGCCATTATTCGTAATGGCGGTTGCAATATTATCTCCATTTGCACCAAACAGAATTGATGTCAGTAAAAATATACTGATTGATAAATAAATAATTTTTGAATTTACTTTCATCACCAAGGCAAGTATAAAATTATAAATTAAATCCAAGCATGATCAAACCATCCAGCCAACTAGCCAAGCCTATATCATTTTTTTTATTATCTTTTACACCGAAAGCGCTTGTATAGCGAACACCTCCTCGAATTTCCAGCGTATTACCTATAGCAAAGCCGTACGTGGATTCACCAGTGACACCGAATGTATTTCCCACTAAACCTGCACCGATTTTTAATTTCCCCGGCCCGGCAGGAAACGCCAATAAACCCATTGCAGTTAAACCTGAAATTTTTCCGCCAATAGGTAAATAGTTTTCAAAACCAAAATTGCCGATTTCAACCCCAAAGCGAAAACGTACACCCATCATTTGCATCAGCAGGGGAAATTCAACACTTAAACGAAAATTAGCTTGAGGATTATTATTATATGTATTGAGAGGGTGATTAACAAAACCTGGAGATGCTCCTGAAATATTAAGTGAATACCCCATATGCGCAGCCTTATCTGCTAATTCAGTATCTGAAAATTCATCATCTTCATAGAAATCAGATGAATCCTCATCATAAAATTCGTCCTCTTCATAAAATTCATCATCCTCGTAATATTCAGAAGTGTCATCATCATAAAATTCGTCTTCATCATAGTATTCGTCTTCAAAAGAATCCTCATCATCATCACCCCAAAATACTTCAGTAGGATCATCATAATCCTCATCTTGGGCATTTAAAGTGGATATAGGTATCATCACTACAATTAAAATGATGATTAACCATGACAGATTAGAAGAAAATTTTGACGCGTGTAAAGAACGTGTTTCCATAGTTACCTCAATACGATTTTCAACATAATGTACTTATTTGGTAAAACCCCTTACCTCTGGGGATAATTTTCGATGGTATAATATATAATTTACAGTGGATGTGAATCAATCTCATTAATTACAAAATCACAATTCGATCAAACACATGATTAATTACATTGAACAATAGAATTTTGTAGCCCGTAGGGGAATCGAACCCCTGTTGCAGGAATGAGAATCCTGAGTCCTAACCACTAGACGAACGGGCCAAATATTTAAAAAGTACGCCCGGGAGGATTCGAACCCCCAATCCCCTGGTCCGTAGCCAGGTGCTCTATCCAATTAAGCCACGGGCGCATAGTTTTGTTATTATTCCACCAGTTACCTACAATCGCTGGGGCGCAGGGATTCGAACCCCAACCGGCGGAACCAGAATCCGCTGTCCTGCCATTAGACGACGCCCCAATGTCGTCATTACTAAAAAAAGAGGGGGCAAATTTATGCCCCCTACTATGAAGTCTGAAAACGTTTTTAGACTTTTATTTAATTAAATAAGCTTTACGCACATCTGTACCGAGTGGAGTTTGTATTCTCACAAAATAAATTCCAGATGCAAATGATTCAGCATTCCAATGAATAATATGACTTCCTGCTGTCATATGATCATTATTTAATAATATTTCTACAAGTCTACCCTGAACATCATACACCATAATTTGTGTAGACATTTCATTGGGTAATGTTATTGGAATGGAAATTTCCGGATTAAATGGATTGGGATATAATTGACCCAAACTCACTTTTTGTGGAATCTCAATACGATCCGGCGATAATGCTTCATTGAATTTAATCTGCTGTCCCGTTGGACAACAGGCGCTAATTGCATCAATTGAATTCACATTGCATGGAATTGATATTTTTATTTCATTCTGTGAATTTTGACCAGTTAGGTCAATTCCTACTACACGTAAACGATTTCCAATTTGACGTGTTTTAATCACCCAACCATCAGGGATAGTTAATTGATCCAAATCTGCAATATCATCTAATTCTAATTCAAGTTGAAAACCACTAATCTGTTGATTATTCGATAATGTAATGACAGTATTTTCTTCAATGCGTTCCAATTCAATTCTGCCTTCCCCACCATCAAATCCATTTGAGTTTAAACCGCCGGGATTTAAAATATACTGAATAAGATAAATCGCATCTAAATAATTAACAACTCCATCACCTGTATAATCAGCTGCTTCACCTGAACAGCCTGGATAATTATCTACCAGCACTAAATCCAATAAATATAAAACATCAAACAAATCAATGACAGGTTCATTGTCTTCAACATCACCTGTTACATTACCCAACACATACACATTGGCATTATCACAGGCATCACAGGCATCACCTGCACCATCACTATCAATATCTGCTTGATCCGGATTATACGTGTCCGGACAATTATCTTCTGAATTGACAACACCATCTTCATCCGTATCATTGTTCATTTCATTGACACGGCCTTCTTCTGCTTGATAAACATCTTTTGAAGAATAATTCTGTACAAAGGCTACAATATTCAGATTACTGATATCCCAGGTTACAGTACTGTTATTTGGCCAGTTTGAGTCCATCGTCCATTCATAATTCATTTGCACATCATTGGTGCCATCCAAAACAATTGCATCACCCGTATTTGTTGCTGTTAAATATTCAATGATCACTCCATGGTGATGCAGCAAGCCGTTGGGACCTGCATAATAAGCTGAGTCCATAGTTGACGCTATAAAAAGCCTCGTTTGTTGAGATGATAAATCTGAATCACTTGAAATCAGCACACTGATATCCACATCATAGCCATCTATACCACCGTTTATTTCAATCGTGACTGGAGTATTATCACCAATCATATTCAGGGCATGGGATCGCCATGTAGAAGGGCCGGAACCGGAATCATCACCACCGGTAAACATATGCGGTGTAAAATTATTGCCGTAATAATTATTACGGGCTTCATTTAAAGATTGATTATATAAGTAAAACGGGTCGTTTCCAGCACCCGGCCACCAAACATGGTACCTTATTTGGCACCAGTTGGCAGCAATATCATCTCCTACATATGTGCTATGATTAGGGTCAGTAAAGTTGTCTAGCTGTTGCTCCGCAGCAGCACAAGGTCCTCAAGTAGTTGATGTGATTAATTCACTTAACGCTTTTTTACTTGCCCCAACAAGAAGAGACGATATTACTAAAAAGAAAAATACTGATTTTTTGAACATTAGTTTACCTTTTATCCTTTTAAAGTTGTTTAAAAATTTACCATATTGCAATCTTTTTTCATATTCGATATTATTTTGTTTAAAATGCAGCAGTTATACCCATTTTAAACCCATTTTCAAAAGGTTCGATTATACGGCATACTCCATTTGCACAGAGCAAACCGCCTTTTAGTGATCCATACATTAGTGAAAGCCTAAATGATGATGTAACATTATATACAAATTCAATATTGGCCCAGTTTTGATCCATGTCTAAACCCAGTAAACTTTCTAATGAATTTGATGAATCATCCTTTTGGTCTAATCCAAATGATGGTTCAGTAGTGGAAATTTTATCCAAAGTAAATGCCATTGTCCAATTGGGAGATTTGCCGACACTAATGCTCATAAATGTATTTTGTTGAAATCCAATGGGGTTTTCATTAACGTCGAAAAATTCACTTATTAAACTATCTGCGATTATATTTCCATTTAATTCTTCAAATCGCCATATTCCTTTTTTGAGCCATTGAGTCTCAATTTTTGCTTCTATACTCCACCCATTCGAAAATGTGAAACTTGTATGTAAAGGAATTGTTTTTGCTGATTGATATGTATAATACATGCTTTTACTTGAATCTGTTTTAGAATAATAAGCAAGGTCAATCATATCTTCTGAATACGAATAACCGATTTGTGTATGCAAAGTATAATCAAATAAATAACCGGATATTTCGCCGTAATATGCTTTATATGGACTAGCTGCCGGATCCGTTTGGGGTAATATCGCTGGTTGTCCTTCTTTTTCCCACTCAAATTCATTATTTATAAACCAAGTATTCGAACGACTCGAACGTGAGATAAATCCGTAATACTCAAAATCATCTCTAATTGAGCCCAATATTTCCAGTTTGTACCCTACCTCATTATTAAAATCTGTTTGGTGAGATGTCCTGTTAATGAGTGTCGTTGAACCAATTACACCTGAAATTGGAGGATTTTGAAAATGTTGAATAATTCCATAATTATCTACATTATTCCAGCGGTTTAAAGGATCTAATGTCCCAAAACGATAGTTTATATATTCTAAATTAAGTGAAAATAATGAAAAGTATAAATTCACATTACCGTATAAAGCCCTGCCATCCAGATAATTTGTAAAACCATCATTTTCTTCATTCAGCAATGTTGACCAGTTCTTCACATATTCTACATAAACATCTATTAGGGAATTATTATAAATATAATGAGCTCCTAATAAACGGTTTTTAATGTCCAGCGTATCTTCTGGAAACGTATTGACAGGATGAGCTTCTTTAGATTGTAAAAATGTTAAACCCCCTAAGTGGCTATCCAGCTGCCATTCTGTATGGACACCATACAAATTGTGAGTTGTAGTATAATTCGGCGTTCGACTATTATATCCCGGAGAATAAATTGTACTCATCGAATAATCACTCTGGCCTGATAAGAAATGAATATTAAATGCATCCGTTTCATATACAATTCCAATACCACGAATTCCAGAATCCCTATCGATAGTTTGATCATCTAAAGAATTAAGAATTAATCCTCTACCCCAAATTTCATACATATCACCCAGTTTTATTTGCAAAGGACCGTTTAAATATTCGAGTCGAAGTTTTCGCAATCCATTGTATTCCCTACCCAATTCAGGTGGATCACTAAATTCAAATTGAAGCCAATTATTAAATCGCCCAAATTGAATCTGGGTATTAATTAGAGATTCATTAAAATAATATCCATTTCTGCTTTCACCTATACTTGATACAACATTGCCGGTAAAAGAAACTTGCCCAAAAATGAAGGAAAATAACGAAATGGATACAAGTAGAAATTTCACTCAGATGTATCTTCGGTCGTTTCATTATTCAAAACTGCCAAAATTTGTTTTTCTATTTCAACTTCATCTCCGGGTATATACCCTTGATGGAACCAGACAATTTCCCGATTTTTATTAATGAGTATGGCTGTAGGTAATAATGTAGCATTAAATTTTTGAGCAATCTGCTGATTTGGGTCCAATGCAACCTTAAAGGAATATTTTTTTGATCGAATATAACTTTTTACTTTGGACATGCTTCTGGGGGTGTCTGTACTTATAGCTAATATTTTAAAACCATCTTTGCTGTATTTTTGTTGAAAGCGTTCAAGATGGATCATTTCTTTTTTGCATGGTGCACACCATGTTGCCCAAAAATCGATTAATGCAGGGCCATCTTGCAATAATTCATCTAAAGATATTTTACTACCATCCAACAATTTGAATGAAAGATTAGGCAATGTGGATTCTTTATTGGGTTCAGCATTTAGCATCAATCCAAAAAGAAAACTAATCAAATATAGATTTTTCATCATTTTACTCTCTTACTGAATTTATTATTTAAAATGTTATGAGTTATACTAATTGAACGACTAATAATGAACAGTTACTTACAGGATCGACTGTAAGTATGTAGACAGTTCTGCTTCTGGTACAAACTTCAAACTGATTCGCCGAATACTATCTGCTGTTTCAATCGGTAGGATGAATGAATACCTCACAGGTATTTTCACCGATTCCAGGGCAACTTGCATTGACCATCCGCCGATGGTAAAGTCGATTAATGGTGAAAACTTATGATCAGTTACATAATGAACATTTCTCGATTCAAGTCTATGTATTGCAGCTTCGGGCGAATCCACAATCAAGACTGCCGGTTTATTAAATTCATTTAGAAAAGAAATGACAGGAATAGCTCTATACTTTCCAAAACGAATCTTTTCACGAATTGCATCTGAAAAGTTAAATTTCTCTTTATTAAAATCAAAAACCATCAAAGTCCCATCTTGCTTCAATCCTGTATAGGGTAATGATTTTAGCATATCAATAATAATATGTTCTTTAAGAGAATATTCGATTTGGATACTCACATTCATATTTTTTGCGTTTTCTACATCGAATTCAAATAACGGTTTTTTGATTATTATATTGTACGGACTAGACATTAAATCATCCAGAACTTTCATTAGCATTAGTGAATTAGCATCATTTTCTGGATTATAGCTTGGTTGAGAGCTGCTGCCCAATTCCAAAACCCATTCTTCACCTTTCTTTAAAGTTTCATCCTTGGAGTCAACACCTCTTGCGCCAATAACTAAATCCATACTTTTTTCCAATTCATCAATAGCTTTATCTATATTTCTACTCACATTTTTTGTATCAGTATATATTGAGGAATTTATAGCTGGAGGTTTTTTTAAACTGAATTCAGGATAAATCGATTTTTTCTTTTTTTCTAAAGGTATAAATGGAGTCAACATTGCTTCCACAGTAGAATTCAATTTCAAATTCAATTCAGATATTTTATTATAATTACCCGTTAATTTTCGTCTATCTGCTTCATCCCAAGTAGCAATGTCGACTAATTGGAGGTTTATCTCAACATTGTCCAATTTTCGTTCAAATTTTCCAAGCAACAGGAAATTTCTAGAACCTCTTGGTTGATGGAGTAAAAGCGAACGATTATTCATGATGGATTCGAGGTCTTCTTGTCCTCGCAAACGAAGTTTTGAAACATCTGTTAATTTGGCGTTGAGCATATCAATAAATCCTTGACCAAGCCAGTCTATAGAAGATTCTTGCGTTACATTATCAAATTGAATGATATATAAATAAACAGCCGGACCCGCCTGAAGGACAGAAAAGAGGACTAAACTCGAAATGATTGAATGAATTAGCTTCCACATAAGCATTTAAATTAGGTGGATTTTTCCCTTTTTACCAATGCTAATTCTTTTGATTTTGTTGCTGCTTTTCCAATTTCGCCCACGTATTCCTTAATGGAACTGTCCGGTTAAATACGGGCATTCCATTAGTAGAATCCGGATCTTTATAAAAATATCCCAATCGTTCAAATTGAATATGTTCTTCTAAACCTACATCAGATAAAGATCGTTCAAGTTTACATTCATTCAAAGCAATCAATGAATCAGGATTTAATACATCTTCGAAATTGTCAGAAGATGATGGGTCAGAAATAGTAAATAACCTGTCATATAATCGAACATCTGCATCAATGGATTCATTTGCTGAAACCCAATGAATAGTCCCTCTTACTTTTCGTCCATCCGGCGCATTCCCCCCTTTTGTTTCAGGATCATAAGTACAATGCAATTCAACAATATTACCTTGCTCATCTTTTATAACATTATTGCACGTTATAAAATATGCATAACGTAATCGAACTTCTCTTCCTGGTCCTAGTCGAAAAAAATTTTTGGGAGGATCTTCAATAAAATCATCTTGCTCAATAAATAATTCACGTTCAAACGGTACTTTTCTGCTTCCGGCTGACTCATCTTCCGGATTATTTATTGCATCTAATTCTTCAACTTTTCCTTCAGGATAATTTGTTATAATAACTTTTAATGGATTTAAAACTGCCATTCTACGTTGCGCACGTTTGTTTAAATCATCGCGCAATTTTGCCTCTAGTTTTGCAATTTCCATAACGTTTTCCCGTTTAGCAATGCCCACCTCATCCATGAAATTGCGAATTGATTCAGGTGTATAACCTCGCCTACGCATTCCAGATAGTGTGGGCATACGCGGATCATCCCATCCATTAACAAATCCACCCTCTACTAATCGTTTAAGCATGCGTTTGGACATGACAGTATAACTCAAATTCAATCTGGCAAACTCAATTTGCTGTGGATGATAAACGTCCAACATATCTAAATACCAATCATATATAGGACGATGGTCTTCAAATTCAATGGAACATAAGGAATGAGTTACGCCTTCAATCGAGTCCTCAAGACCGTGAGCCCAATCATACATGGGATAGATACACCAATCATTACCAGTATTATGATGATTGGCATGGAGAATTCGATAAATTACTGGATCGCGCATATTCAAATTTGGATGTTCCATGTCAATTTTCGCACGTAATGTTTTGCTGCCATTAGGAAAGTCACCATTTTTCATACGATTAAATAAATCCATATTTTCATCGATTGAACGATTGCGAAATGGACTATCTTTACCTGGTTCTCTAAGGGTCCCCCGCGATTTTTTAATTTCTTCACCCGTCAAGTCGCACACATATGCATTCCCTTGTTTTATTAATTGCACTGCATAATCGTACATTTGCTGAAAATAATTTGATGCGAAACACAAATTATCCCATTCAAATCCCAACCAGCGTACATCATTCTGAATCGCATCGACATATTTTTCTTCTTCTGCAATTGGGTTTGTATCATCAAACCGCAAATTGCATCCCCCACCGTATTCTTCAGCAATTCCAAAAACTAAACAAATGGCTTTCGCATGACCGATATGCAAATGACCGTTTGGCTCTGGCGGGAAACGGGTATGAACTCGATTATCAAATTTACCCGTTACATTATCTTCATCAATAATGCGTTGAATAAAATGGCGATGCTTCGTTTCACTCATGATTGCGGGAAAGTTTCCAATGCTTTATTTAACCTGCGAATACACACGTCTTTACCTAATAATTCCATCATTGCAAATAAAGAAGGTCCACTTGGCACACCGCTCAATGCTAAACGAGTAGGATGAATTAATTTTCCGGCTGATATTTCATTTTCTTCTGCAATATGTCTCAAAGCTGATTCAATCTCTTCCGAATTCCAATTTTCGATATTTTCTAAATAGTTCTTAAAAGTATTTACAGACGTATTCGTATTATCATCTTTCCAATTTTTTCTGGATGATTTTTCATCAAACGATTCTGGATCGCTGAAATAATATGACGATTGATCTATGAATTCCCGTAATGATTTAGAGCGTTGTTTCAATTGATCAAGAACAGAATATAAATAGCGGCTTTCATATCCTTTACCCCATTCTGAATTAATTTCATGAATACCTTCCAGAATATTGGCTGTTCCCATACGCATCATATGCTGACCACTTATCCATGAAAGTTTCACTTCATCATACACTGCACCTTTTTTATGGACTTGATCTAATTCGAATGATTTAATTAATTCATCAAGTGTAAATATTTCGTTTTCCGACCCTGGATTCCATCCAAGCAATGCCAGATAATTCAATAAGGCATCCGGCAAATAGCCATCATCTTTAAATTGTTGTATTCCCGGAGCGCCATGACGTTTGCTCAAACGTTTCTTATCCGGTCCTAAAATCATGGGTAGATGTGCAAATTGCGGAATAGAAAAACCCAAAACATTGTAAATGAGAATCTGCTTTGGAGTATTACTTATATGATCTTCACCTCGAATCACATGTGTAATTTCCATTTCATGGTCATCCACAACGACAACCAAATTATACGTAGGGTTACCATCTGATCGAGCAATAATAAAATCATCAATTTCCTGATGATCAACATGAACAGATCCATAAATCATATCATCAAATTTTGTATTTCCCTTCGGTACCTGCAGTCTAACTACAAACCCCTCTCCGGAATTCAAATGTTTCTTGATATCATCTTCAGACAAATTTCGACACGTACCAGAATACTGAAACAATCCTTCATTCCGTGCTTCTTCTAAAATGTCTTTTGAACAAAAACATCTATAGGCAGAATCTGTTTCGAGGAGCGTTTTTATAACAGAATGATATACATCAAGACGTGTGGATTGAAACAAAGGTTCACCGTCCCAATCTAATCCTAGCCATCGCATGGATGCACATATTTGATCAACATATTTCTGCTTGGATCTTTCTATGTCCGTATCTTCAATACGCATATAAAATTGTCCATTGGTGTGTTTTGCAAATAGATAATTAAAAAGCGCAGTGCGTGCACTTCCTAGATGCAATTGCCCGGTTGGGCTTGGGGCGAAACGGACTTTTGTGTTTTTTACATCAGACATATATAGAAAAGCTAATCAATTCTAACATTGAAAAGAACAGATTAGCTTTAGATTTCAAAAACAAATAGTTAATCATTTACCATATGAAATCGCCCAACAGAGTAAATGGTTTGCGGAGGCGAGAGGATTCGAACCTCTGAAGGGCATAAACCCTTGCTGGTTTTCAAGACCAGTGCATTCAACCGCTCTGCCACGCCTCCTGATCTTTGTTTATTTTGTGGCGGAGAGGGAGAGATTCGAACTCTCGGTACGCGTAAACGCACACACGCTTTCCAAGCGTGCTCCTTAAGCCACTCGGACACCTCTCCAAAAATTAATCCTCAACTTTTACGTCAGGTTTATTCTCTTCAGTTTTTTCTTCTGCAACTGTTTCAATTGATTCAGAGTCCTTTTCTTCAATACCTGATTCTTCGTCATCGCTCGATTTTTCGCCTGAATTATCATCCATTGCTTTATCTTCTGAAGATTCCTCTTTAGCCACTACTTTATTTTCTTCATCAATTTCGACTTCATCAGGATTTTTATCAGTCTCTGCTTCTGCAGATTCTGATGCAGCCACTTCTTCTTGAATAACTGCTTCTTCTTTTAATTCTTCCACTTTTGGCATTTCAATATCCAGCGCTAATGACTCATTTTGAATCCTCTTAAGAGCAGCATCCAAGTTTTCGTCACTATTTAAACCAATCATCTGTTCATTAAAACGCCAGTGTCCTGTTTTATCTGATTTTGTGCTTTTGACATATTTCACAAAGGTTTGACTTTTATCCTTCTTCCCTTTGGCTTTGTCTGCAAATGATGTTCCTTTTGCCATTTTTATATTTCCTTTTTAAATCTTGTTCTAAATAAGCCGGCGAATTTACCGCAGAAGTAACACTCGATCAATGTATAGATTACCGATGTTCATACATCATTACTTCTCCGTCGGTCCAATTTTTTGGTTTACTGCGATCTTTGGTTAATACTTTCATATGTAGATTATCCCGGAATTCAAAAATGCTATAACGCTGCTTTCCAGATTTATCCATTACCCATATCATCTCCCAAGGATTTTTAGTATAATCAATAGTATATCGACCAGATTCCTGATTACTGATTTTTGTACCCATTTGAATCCCCTGTGAAAAAGTACCTGTAGATTGATCTTCCACTCCTTCGTCAGGTTCAAAAGTCCAAACTACTGTCATGATAGATCCTTGAAAAAACCAGTTGCCACTTATTGCAGTTATAAATTCAATACCATCTACAGATGCAGGAAGACTTTCATTTCCAGCGGCATCAATACCTTGCAATGTTAGTTTATAAATTGTAGTTGCATTTAATTGGGGTGAATTTGTGAATAAAATATTTTTGTGATCACCTTCCAACATTTCATTTCCAATCAACTCCATAATTTGTGGTCTATTGGCTGTTGCAACAAACCCCCGTATTTTTCCGCCTGTGCGAACCCAGGTTGCTGTACCTGAAACAATATCTTCATTTAATGTATAACTGGTAATACTCTCCACGTTTACATAATTTTTTTTGGGTCTTGTAATTATGAATAATGGTTTAGATATATCGTAGTGTATACCTTTAATTTCAGGAGATTCAGAACTATTTCCGGCATAATCTATACCTGATAGTTTGAATGAATAAGTCGAACCATCCTTTAAATTCATGGGAATTGTTAATGGATCTTCTGTCATAACTAAAATTTTCAATTCATTTTCTGATAAATAATGTCTATTTATAATATCATTTTCATCTGTATAAATCATTTCACCACTTTGAATTGGTTCCGACACTGTGAAATTAAAATTGAGGTGATTAATAGAAGAAGATCCTGTAGGAGAATCAATTGTCAACTCTGGAGGCTCTGTATCAAAAAAGAACGCTCTTATACTTGCACTCAAGGTTGAATTTCCAGCTAAATCAACGCCCGCTAATTCAATTTGATACTGAGCGCCATGAATCAATGGTAAGTCAGGTAATATTGAAGTTGAATGGTTTCCGAATTTTAAAAATTCTCCTGATAAATCAATCATATGAATTTGATTATCAATAGCACCAAATATTTGTTTCCATGTTAATGTAGCGGATTTCATATTTTCATTTAAATTGTATTCCAAATTATCATGATTCAGAAATGAATCGATTTTTGGAGATAATAATTGTGCTAAAGGCGGAGAAATATCATATGTGATATTTACTGCTAATACTGCTAAACTAGTATTACCTGCTATATCAGTTCCTTCAACCGATAACTCATAAATTGTTCCATCATTAAGCTTTATTTGATTAGTCAAATTTGCAACTGATACCATTCCATACATTAATTCTTGTCCAACCAATTCAACAGATCGTGGACTTTTCAGATCGGGTTTTCCACCGCTGTCTTTCCAGAGGACTCTTCCAGATTGGAGAGGTTCATCTATAGTAAATTGAATTTCAGTATGGTTGATAAATGAACCGGAAGAAGGACTTAATCCTGTAAAATTCGGTGGTGTAATATCATAAATGATTCCTTCAATTTTTACTTCAGAACTATTCTCTGCTAAATCTGTTCCGGTTAAAACGATAGAATATGTGCTGCCGCTTATTAAAATCGGTGGTTCTCTTAAAATGACTTGATCATACTTGTCTGGTAGATAATATTTTTCAGGAAGAATTATCAATTGTTCTGCGCCATGTTTGTCCAACCATTTAATAGAAAGGTCCTGTAATTTTTCTCCAATACTAAAGCCTACAATTGTAGTATTGACCTTGGCTTCAAATAGCGGTGACAATATTTCCAGATCAGGAGGTTCAATATCATAAATCAACTGCTTGATCTCTGGTGCTGCAGCATAATTTCCGGCTCTATCCTGACCGAAAATCTGCACTGCATATTCTGCACCACTAACAAGTTCAATTTGTTCAAGGACATTAATTTGATGTTCTCCGGGGATTAGTTGATCACCCTTTAGTTGTAATAAATGTGGACTGTTTAGATCACTTGTTCCCAGTGTTTGCATAATGTTTATCTGGCCCATAACTAATTGTTCATCTGTTCTGTAATTCACATTCATATTTCGAAGGTAAGAATTTGCCAAAGGAGCTGTCGTTTCAATAACAGGGGCAGTTATATCATAAAATATATTACTTACAGAAACAGGAATTGAAACATTTCCTGCTGGATCCCGGGCGTTAAATGTAATAGTATATTCACTTCCATTCTGGAGAGTCACATCATTTGTAAGACTTATACCATCAAAACGTCCTTGATCATTAAATGGTGGTAAAATCAAAACTGTATGCGGGCTATTGGCATCAGTATTTCCACCGGATCGAACGAATGTAAAAGTCCCTTCCGCTAATTTCTCATTCATTTCAAAACTGACAATTGGTTCATTTATAGCTGATCCATCCACAGGTTCATGGATAGCTAAAAATGGTGGAAGTACGTCAAATAAAACATCCTTTACAGAAGTGATTTGAGATTCATTACCGGCTCTATCTACTCCTTGAATAGAAATTTTATAGCGAGCACCATCGGCTAAAATATCTATCAATTTCATATCAATATTTAATTGGGGACCTTGTTTCAATTGTGAACCAGTGAGTTCAACAACATGTGGTGAAGACAAATCAGTAGTACCACCGGTTTGTTCAAACGTAACTAAACCACTGGACAAATTATCAGAAAACACAAAGCTGATTTCTGTTGTTTTAATTTGCTCTGAATCTATCGGTTTACTTAAAGATACAACTGGTGGCTCGTTGTCAAATAAAACGTTTGTAACTTTTGAAGATTTTGCTTCATTACCCGCAAAATCTTTCCCGGAAAATTCAAACGTATAAATAGATCCATTTTGCAATCTGGGGCTATTCGTAAATAAAACATCTTCATATTCACCTAATTTTATTTCTTGAAGTAGCAATGGAACTCTATGTGGAGACCGACTGTCAAAAACTCCACCCGTTTGTGTAGCGATCAAAAATCCTTCAGATAAGTCTTCACTGATATTTAGCGATATAATAGACTGTTTTACAGCTGCATCCGTAATAGGTTCAATAATTGAAATGATTGGGTGAGTTGTATCATATTTAACATTTTCTATTCTATGGGGTAAAGAGATATTCCCTGCGGCATCTTTACCTGTTAAAGTAATATTCATTTCGATTCCATCTTCTAGATCTAGCAATTCCTTTGGCAAAAATTGAGAATAATCACCTGCTTTTCGATATGATTCATTTAATTCAATACTTATCTCTTTTTCACCTTTTATTTTTATTTTTAATATTCCTTCAGATAGATCTTCACTGATTAAATAATCTATAGCCAACGAATTTGTGTAACTATTTGATGAAGGGGATTTCAAAAATACTACGGGAGGCTCATTATCGAAACGTATACTATCCAAACGAGTTTCTTTTGAAACATTTCCTGCGAAATCTACTCCAAAAAATTCCACATTATATACAGATCCATTCATTAAAGTAATAATTGATTCTGGTAATCTCCCGCCTCGCGTGCCTTTATTCAATCGACTGCCAACAAGGTTTACAATATGAGGACTTTCGGGATCATCAACTCCTGCAACTTGAGTAAAACTTATTTTTCCGTTTAACATATCCTCGCTATTAGTGAAATCAATATTGACTTCATTTATTAAAGAGCCTGATGAAGGTGCTAATTGTGTGAATTTAGGAGGTGTTATATCATATTTGAAAGTGGGAAAATCTTCAGTATTGGCAGTGTTTCCAGCCAAATCTACCCCCTCAAGTCTCAACATATATTGAGCGCCATCAAATAACCCTGGAATTCTTGTTAGTTCTACATTATTATATATTCCCATTAGTCGTTCATCATCCTTTAATTCCGACTCATGAACCGGTTTTGGATCTATTTGGCTAATATCCTGCCAAACCATTTTAGCAGATAATAAATTTTCGTTCATGCTGTAACTTACTCTTTTATGGTTTACAACATCATCAGTCATTGGTGATTGAATTGCAATTTGTGGAGGCGTGATATCGTACAATACATTTAATATGGATTCAGATTTGCTTGAATTACCCGCCAAGTCAGTTCCTTCGATATAAATGCTATACGGGATTTGCTCATCCAAATTCATCTCATATTCTACTCTATGTTCTCCTGGCTGAATATGGCTTGTTATTAAACTATCCATTACTAAAGTGCCAACGTCAGGCTCCCATATCATACGTCCATACAACAATTGTTCATCGATTGATAGATTAATGACAGTTTTATTTATATGTGAATTTGATTCAGGAGATTGAACTATTAGAATAGGTGGTGAAATATCGTATGTTAATTCATGTATTAAAACCGTATCTGATTCATTTTCCGCAAAATCAATTCCGTAAAATTCAACCTTGTAGACTTCTCCGTCTATTAACTGTTCTTGCAAATTCAATCTACCTAATGGATGCATCCCCTCTAATAATTCATTTTGAAATAAAGGAACCCTCTTTTTATCATTTTTACTAGAAAATACGACTATTCCACTTTCAATATTTTCACTTATCATATATCCTAAATAATCCAGATTTACATATGATTCATTCGCTGGTTGTAGATTAGAAAAAATAGGCGATGTTCGATCTACATTATAATGGATAATTTTTACAGGTTGCGCTTCATTACCAGCAGGATCTCTACCTTCAAATTGAATACTGTAATCTCCCCCATCAACTAGTAATGGTTCATAGTAATTATTCAATTCATGTTCACCGGTCTTTTTTGCCTCTTTATTTAATTCCCAATGAGTTGATAACAATTCATCATCTTCGCCAATACCATCCCATATAATTTGGCCAAAATCTAAATCTTCTGATTGAAAAAATGTCAGTTCCGATCCATTTGTAAAATGATTATTTCCGGGGAATACGATTTTCAATAATGGTGGAGAAATATCATATAAAACTCCTGACATAACCATATTTTCACTTTCGTTCCCGGCATAATCAATTCCACTAAATGAAATGTCATAAATCGCTCCATCCATCAGTTGAGGAGTGTTTGAAAGAGTATAATTTTCACTCACACCTTTTATCAATTCAATATCAGTTAAATTAATTCTATATGGAGCAGACGGGTCCGACTTTCCCCCTGTACCACTCCATGTTATAGTACCACTGGCCAAGTCTTCATTTTTTGAAAACCGGATACGATTATGATTAACTGCCAAAGTAGAATCTGGTGTTTGAATCGTTAATTTCGGTGACGTTGCATCATAGATAACACCAGAAACACTCGCCACTTCTGCCTCGTTTCCTGCTCGGTCTCTGCCTGTGATTGAAATAGAATATACACCCCCTTCCATTAGATCCGGACCGTCATCCATAAATATATTTCTATGCTCTCTTTTCTGGCGTAGCCCAAAATCCATAGCATATTCGTATGGAGCATTCGGGTCGGATGCTCCACCCATATGATTATATATTATTTTTCCTTGGGAGAGTTTTTCATTTAAGCTGTAGGATATTGCCGGTGTAGAGATATACGTTCTATCAAAGGGAAAGCTCATCTCAATTTCAGGTGCAGTAATGTCGTATCGAATCTTTCGTGCTATGGAGATATTGGATTCATTACCAGCTCTATCTTTTCCTGAAATAGAAATAGAATAGACAGAACCATCTGTTAAATTGGGCGTATTGAAAATGTGTGTTTTAATATGAACACCGGCAAGCATCTCGTTGTCTAATAATGATTGTTTATGTATGTGTTTTGAATCAACTGCGCCCCCTGTACGCTCCCAAGTAATATCGGCTTCTTTTAAGATTTCACTTAAATCATAACTGATAAATAAATAGTTAATGTCCGTACTGTCAGGAAGGCTTAATAGAGTTAATTCAGGCATTCTGAAATCATATTGTATCCCAGGTAAAGTTATCGGGAAAGTGTAATTCCCTGCTCTGTCAAACCCTTTGAATGATAATTTATATATAGATCCTTCTACAACATCAGGCATGAAAAGTAATTGCACATTATCATGTATCCCACCAGACTTTTCTTTTGTCGTTAGTCGAATAATGTAGGGTGATTTAGGGTCCTCTTTTCCACCTTTTCTTTCTAATAAAAATTCCCCTTCTTCAATATTTTCAGACAAAGTGTATTGAAAAATTTTATTGGGCAAAAAAGACATTGCTGATGGATAAGATAAAAACATGACTGGGCTAGTAAAATCATATAAAACATTTTCGATGTAATATGTTTCTGCAATATTACCTGCCCGATCGGAAGCATTGAATTCCAAATTATAAATACCACCATCTACAAGCGGTGGATTCATGGATAATAAAAGTGAATCATGCACACCTCCCTCATATTCTGCATTTAAGAATTGAGACCTGTGGGGTGCCGCATTATCTATTACCCCACCTATCCATGACCATGTTATGGAACCAGTATTTACTTTTTCTGATAGAGTATAAGAAATATGCTGATGGTTCAATGCGGAATTAGTATAAGGCATAATGTCTGTAAACTCTGGCGGCATAGCATCAAAAAGTATATCAGTGTTTGGTAAAAATTCCCCGACATTGCCCGCACGATCCATACCTGCAAACAATAATGTATATACTGAACCATCTTTCAAGTCTGATTGGTTATTCAATTGTATTTGAATATGATCTCCGCTATGTAATTCCTCCCCAATCAAAGGAATAATATGTGGAGCTGATGAATCCATGGTGCCCTCTGTCTGCTCCCAGCGGAATTCACCAGCTCGCAACGGTTCATTTATAGAGTAAGATACTGTGGTTATATTAATTGAATCTCCAGTTGCCGGGTATATTGTTGTCAATAGCGGCGGAGTTATGTCGTAAGTAACTGAATCTACTTCAAAGACCGTCGAAGTGTTTCCGGCACGATCTATGACAGACAATTCAAAACGGTACACAGTGCCATCATTCAGTTGAAATTCATCAGATAATTCTTTGAACATTGAAACATCCATAAACAATGAAGAATCGCTTTGAAATGAATGAGGAGCATAATAATCTGGTTTACCGGCAATGGATTTGACATCCATTTTCCAAGATTGGATGGGCTCATCAATTGTCCAATCAATTGTAGTAAAATTTCTATATTCAGAATGAAGCGGTGAAATGACCTCAACCCCAGGAAGAGTAATATCAAACATTATTGAATCAATAATTGCCGGAAATGAAATATTACCAGCAAAATCTATTCCATAAATTTCAACTCTGTAAAAAATACTATCCTGTAAATCCACTTGATTTAGCGGTTTAAACAATCCTCCTCCAAACATCGACAAATCACTTGAATCAAATTCTACTGAAATTATTGATGAAGAATCATGAATTGCGTGCCACTCAATTCTTGCTGCAGCTAGATCTTCAGATTGATCATAAGAAATTTTAGGCTCATTAATAAACGGCTTGGCAAATAAGTCCATAATGGGCGGTGAAATATCAAATGTAACACCCAATATTTTTCGTTGTGTAGCATCATAACCACTCTTACCCTTACCTTTAAAAACAATGTCGTACATCGCACTGTCTACCAATGCAGAATCGAGACCCATATTGGTTTCGAAACTGCCTTTTTGCAAAAATCTCTTTGACAAATTGAATTGGACAGAATCAACATATGCACCAGAAACATCCAGTCTATACCAAATTACTTTCCCCCATTTCAAATAACTCCCATTCTTGAAAGACATGTTGGTTTGATTTACATATGTAGAATCATTCAAGTCGGTAAACCAGAAGATTGACTCGGTGCTATCAGGACTTAAGCGAAAATCCTGCACCAACACACCATTGGAGTCATATTCCATAATGCGAGTAAGGTTTGTTGCTGGGTCAAAATAATGATTCCACCAACGCATCGTTTTACCAGATGGTTGGCGAATCCACTCTTCTTTTGACAAATAACCCAGAGAATCATATTCATAATGTGCATTACCATATTGAAATGCATTTACATCAAAAAAAGCGTGGTTGGTTAATTGAATCAGATCATTATAGTCCAGAATAGAAAATCGATCCGTCCAATCTTTGACAGTATCGACACCATAAACATATTCAATATAATCAACTGCTTTAGACTCCATACCAAACAACACTTGCTGATCAAGTTCATTTACTGATAAATAAATATCTTTACTTCGTAAATCGCCTAGAGAGTCGTAAGAATAGATTTCTGTTTGATTTATCTCACCCTTACGATCAATATTCAGCTTTTTAATAATATGATTATATTCATCATAATCAGCGCTGATATGGGGTTTAAATCGAGTAGCTGATTCGGGGACCGGTTGATCACTGATAAAGTCTAAATCGGTTAAATAGTAACGTGTTGATACAGTAGAAGCGGACGCAATGAGGACAATAAGCAGTACGGAGAAGACAGAGAGGGCACGCTTCATAGCCCTAAATTTAGTTTAATTGTCTTCCAGAGGAAACGGAGAGTTTAATCTATTTCATTTTTTATAAATTGAAGAATTTCTTTCTTTTGATCCAAGCATAATAAAACCAATAAGTCACCTTCTTCAGCAATCTCCAGAGATTTCTTTACTCCTGCCAACATATCATCACTATATATCATTGCATCTTCAGATATATCATTATTTTTAAAACTTTGAGTTATTAAAGCGGGGATTTCACCCACTTCTCGACCTCTTAAACGATTAACAATTTCTGAAATGATAACTTTGTCAGGATTAATTTTTGCAGCAGAATTAACAAGATTATCTATATCTTCATTACTACGATCACCCACTTGGCCAATCATCAATATTTTTCGGTTTGCAGATATATTATTTACGAGTTTTGCTAAAGCATCCATGCCGTGGGGATTGTGAGCAAAATCCAATAATATTGTCATTCCATTTTTATAGTAAATATTCGCTCGTCCCGGATTATCATCATTTGAATTACCAAATTCACTTAAACTATTTATAATATGTTCATCCTCAATATCCAAAGATTTTGCCAATGCGACTGCACCCAATGAATTTGAAATATTATAAACGGCTGCTCCATTCATCGTTAATGGGATTTGATGATAATCAATCAAAATGATTTTTTTTCCATTTCTGTAATAAACAATTTTATCATCCTCTAGAATACATGCTCTATTACCCTTTTTAATATGCTCTACAACAGTTTGATTCGATGAATCTAGACTAAACCAACATATTTCATGAGTAATATATTGGGCATACTTTACTATTTTAATATCATCAGCATTCAAGACCAAAATACCATCTTCTGCTAATCCTTGGTCTATTACAAATTTAGTTGCAACCATATCGTCCAATGAATTCACACCATAATCACCAAAATGATCTTCAGCTACATTTGTAATAATAGCAGCTTGCGCATTCATTACTGGCAACCCTCTACGAAGCATTCCTCCTCGCGCAACTTCGAGTATAGCAGTTTCAACTTCGTTATTCCGTAATGTTGCCCGTGCTCCTTCCGGACCAGAATAATCTCCCGCTTCAACCGTTACCATATTGACGCGTATTCCATCCGTTGACGATGCGCCGGTCTTTATTCCTGCTTGAGTCATCATCGATTCCAGTAATCTAACTGTGGTTGATTTACCATTCGTTCCTGTAATAAGAACGACTCTCACATCATGGACATTTTCCCAATCTATTGAATCAGAAGTGGGAATAGTGTCTACTGAAAATTGGTGAGATCCTGTACCTGTTCCGACAGAAACAATATCATCCGATTGCAAAAAACGAACATTTCGTGATTCAGCCGCATTATTTAATTCGATTAAATCAGGATTCAACTCATCAGCGATTTCTTTTTTTAATTCTGCATACTTGTCTGGATTTAGAAAAAGCTCTCCCCCATTTAATACTAAAAGTGTTAAATCAAAAACAATTTCATTGACAGCACATGCTGCATATAGAGCATCAATAGGAGCGGAAATAAATAAGCTTATGCCGTCATTATAGCATCTTGTTTTTGTTAACTCTTTACTCCAACCAACGCCATTTAAAACGTATTGAACGGTCTGTCCCCACACCTGAAGAAAATCATCATGGCGGAAATTGGGAATATCAATATCCAGCATTGCGCCGGAAACATCTGTAAATAAACTCGGCCCTGTAATGCGACGAGTATCAACAATTTTCATTAGTCAGATTCTTCTTTGGCAAGACGTACACCGCGTTCATCTTGGATAATTTTTTGACCTTCTTCAATTTCAAATTGATAATCCTCAATTGCTGAATTACTTGTATGTCCTTTAGTTGGCGTTGTTGCGGGTACCGTATTCTCTGCATTAAAATGGACTATTTGTTTCCAACATCTTGTTATATCATCACCGAGTATTAAAAGCAAATCACCTTCTTCAGCCATTTTTAGCCCTGCATCTACTGCATAGGATTCATCAGCAATAATATTAATCTTTGATTTATCAATACCATTATCGATTAAGGAATTTTTCTGAAGTTGAGGTATTTCATCTTCCCCTCTTCCTCTACGATTATCGTCTGCTTTACAAATAAAATGATCAAAGTAAGGTGCAGCTATTGCAGCGATTTCTTTTATATCTTCATCCCTGCGATCTCCAGGGGCGGAAATAACAGCAATACGCTTTCCGCTCACTTCCAGCTTACTGCATAATTCAGATATGGCTCGAACGGCAGCAGGATTATGAGCATAATCCAACATAACTTTAAAAGGATGCTCTTCAAAAATATTCATTTTACCCGGTGCTTGAAAAAATGTTTGGGTAAAGGTCTGCAAACCATGGCGAATATCATCCAATTCCTTATTCATATTATATGCTAGAGCAGCTGCAAACATGGCATTTTGTACATTATGCACAGCTTTTCCTTCCAAGGTTGCCGGAATAAGATGCGTCCATATCAAGGGTATATGTGCACCATTAGCATAGAATGTGATCATATCACCATTAATACCTTTTTCAAGAACGACTGCTTTGCCACCCGCTTGGATATGCTGTTTTACTAACTCATGTCCCGGATTCATCGTAATGTAACAAAGATGCTCTGCTTTCGTATAATCAGCCATACGTAAGCAATATTCATCATCCGCATTCAAAACGGCTGTATCTGTCGCAGTTTCAACTACCACTCGTTTTACTTCAGCTAATTGTTCTAAAGTATCAATGCCCCTCAAACCCAGATGGTCAGATGAAACATTTAAACATGCGGCTACATTACTACGTTCATATCCGAGACCACTGCGAACAATTCCGCCTCGGGCAGTCTCGAGAACAGCCACATCCACATCCGGATCACGTAATACCATTTGCGCACTCTTGGGTCCGGTCATATCACCTTTCATAGTAAGATGACCATCAATATAAACTCCATCAGTTGTTGTAAATCCTACTGTATGCCCAGCTGTTTTCATAATATGAGCTAACATTCGAGTTGTCGTGGTTTTACCATTTGTCCCGGTTATGGCTGCAATTAGAATTCTGCTTGGTGATGCATTTGGAAATAACATATCCATGACTGGTCCAGCTACATCTCGGGGTTCACCCTCACTTGGTGCAACGTGCATTCTAAAACCGGGTGCGGCATTCACTTCCACAATAGCACCACCAATTTCTCGATATGATCGAGTTATATCATCGGTCAAAAAATCAACCCCACCCACATCTAATCCAATTGCTTTTACGGCTCTTTCTGCCATGGAACGGTTATCTGGATGAACCACATCCGTCATATCGATAGATGTTCCACCCGTAGATAAATTAGCTGTGGAACGTAAAAATAATTTTTCATCTTTTTTTAGCACAGTCGATAATTCATAACCCTTGGCTTTCATTAATCGTTCTGCTTGGTGATCAACTTGGATTTTAGTCAATACCTTTTCATGACCAATTCCGCGATTGGGATCTGAATTGACAATATTGATCAATTCTTGGATTGAATGTTTTCCATCTCCAACTACATGACCCGGAACGCGCTTAGCAACTGCAATGAGTTTTCCATCTACGACCAACATACGATGATCCAAACCTGTTATAAAACTTTCCACTAACACACCTCTGGATGACCCGCGTTCACGAGCAATTTTAAATGCTTTGCGAACTTGATCATCTTCTGTCAAGTTGATGGTAACGCCACGCCCGTGATTTGCATTTAGCGGTTTCAAAACAACAGGATAGCCAATATGGTTTGCCATTCGAACTGCTGCATTATCGTTATAAACTAACTTCTGAATAGGCACCGGTATGCCCAAATCATTTAAGAGTGTATTTGTATCATCTTTATCACTGGCGATCTCAACAGCTATATGTTTTGTTTCACTTGTAATAGTGGCTTGAATCCGTTTCTGATATTTTCCCTGACCAAATTGTACCAAACTATATTGGTTCAAGCGCATAGCAGGAATATCACGTTCTTTAGCTGCATCAAGTAAAGATGCAGTACTGGGTCCATACTCAAATCGATGAGCCAAACGGATAAAATCATCTCGTTCATTCTCAAAATTGAAATCAGAACTGACATTGCTGATTTTACTTTTTAAATCTTCAGGTAAAAGATCTAGTAATATTTGTTGAGCTAATCTACTTGCCGCAATTCCCACATCGCGCTGAACATACTGAAATACCATATTATATTGACCTTTGATATCCGTTGAACGTGTTTTTCCAAAGGTCACTTTTGATCCGGTAATATTCTGTAACTCGATAGCAACATGTTCCATAACATGACCCAACCAAGTCCCTTCATCTTCTTTGAGGCGGCGAATAAAACCGCCTGAAGTTTCATAAGAACAGCCGTGTTCGGACAACCCAGGCAATCGTTCAATTAGACTTTCTATATATTGCTTCCCTAATTTTGCTGTTGGCCAATCCTCCAAAATTCCAAGATCCAAAACATGTCGAATGACTGGAAATCGAGCGTACACATTTGGCCCTACATAAACGTTGGTAGAAATAATATTCATTATATTCTCCGATTCTGTCAGTTATTTATTAACTGACAGAGTTACAAAATCAGAATCGAGTATTTTTGCGGTATGTGTATTAAGATTATATGTTGAACCGGCAGCCAGAACGTGTAGTTTAACATTTGCAATGCTGATAGCATCACCGGGGTCTGCTATGCTCGCTGAAGTCGCTTTCATTTCACTTGGATCCACTACAGTTACAGCACCACTGCCAAACACTGTAAATATATTATTGGGTGCAATAAATGCTGCAGTATTTTCATCAATTCCAATTCCAGTAAGAAATGGGCTGTAAGCGATAGCTGCCAGAATACGACCCAAGCGATCTCGCTGACGGAAATGCTGGTCTATAACAATACTGTTTGTCAATCCTAATCCAGGAGTCAATGAAACACTTCTTGGAGTAGGTGTACTACCGCTACGACCGCCGGATATCATATGTTCGGGTAGAATAGCAGCTCCTGCTGATGTCCCAGCTATATGAACGCCGTCTGCATTCAACCTACGAATCAATTTTGCGATTGGCGTACCACCAAGAATCGTGGAAAGTCTTAATTGATTTCCACCCGAAATGAAAATGCCTGTTGATTCTTCTATTTGCGATAAATAGTCATCCCTATTGCAATCTGTACGTTTATTGATATTCAAACATATTACTTTGGATGCTCCCATTGCTGAAAACAATTCTGAATACACTTTTCCGTTCTCTTCCACTTTAGTTGCAGTCGGGATTACAGCAATTACTGCATTCTTTCCACCACAAATTTCCAGAAATTGTTCTAAAATTACTGGATTCCTGCGCTTTCTTACAGCTCCGCCAATGGGAATTATAAAACCACGTTCTGCATCTGTCTGACCACGTGAAGGTGTCATTTAAATCTTCTATACTCTCTTCTATTTATTGATAATTAATTTCTCTACTAAACCGAAGATTTTCGGTTAAAATATAGCCGGCAAAATTACAAAACTTTTATACTGTATTTCATAAGTAAAGTGCAAAATAAATAACTATTTTTTCAAGTAAGATTTCTGCGAGCGACCTTTTGCTTCAGCCAGTTTACGCATATCAACAACCGAATCGGTTTCATCTACGATTTCTACACCCAATAATGTTTCTATCGCATCTTCTAGGGTAATTATACCAACAAATTGGCCAAACTCATCTTTGACAATAAATAGATGTTCACGGCGGCGGACAAATTCATCCAATATACTTCCAACAGATTCTTTTTCGTTTACGATGTGAACCGGTTCAGATAGTTCTTCCATGGTTACATCAAATTGATCTTCTGCTTTACTATTCAGCAAATTATCTCGTCTAACTAATCCTGTTATTTCATCTAAATCTTTATCATAAACGGGTATCCGTGAAAAGATAATATTATCATACTCATCCAATGCCTGACGTACAGTCAAATCTTTTTGAAGCGCATAAACAACAGAACGCGGAGTCAACACTTCTTCAGCCGTAATATTATCCAAGCGAAGGAGGTTTTCAATAATGGTACTTTCATCTTCCTCAATCGTACCTTCATCCTCCCCGATTTCAGCCATAGCAATAACATCTTCTTTTGTTACAATATCCTGTTTCTCTTCGGGTTTAAGCCAATTTGAAAGGACCTCAAGCATGACCACAAACGGATACATGATGACAATTAACCCTCTAATCATATAGCCTGATGGTACAGCTAGTTTTTTCCAATAATGTGCTCCAATTGTTTTGGGGATAATTTCTGAAAATATAAGAATGGATAGGGTAAGAATCCCTGACATAATAGCCACCCACTTACTACCTAATAAATTGTACGTAACAGCACCAACACCAGCAGCGCCTACAGTGTTTGCTATAGTGTTTAATGAAAGAATTGCGGCCAATGGACGGCTAATATTATCCTTTAATTTTTCCAATGATTTACCGGAAGCAGGATTCTTTTTACTTAGGATGCTAATAAATGAACGGCTCATTGAGAGCAATACGGATTCAAGTAGAGAACAGAGAAATGAAATACCCAAAGCCAAGAAAAAGTACAAAAATAACGTTGCCATGTACTGTGAATTTATGCTGTTCTTGATTCAGACTGCAATGCCATTCGACGTAAATATATCATTGGCAGATACATGAAGACACTCAAAAGCAGACCAACTAATTCAATATTGATTATATACCAAGGCCATTCACCGAAAACCAATGGGCTTTCTGTTGGCGGCCGTTCCATGAGATACATATAATTTGCACCCACCAACCAATCGATCAACCAAACAGGCCAGATGACAATATTAGTCAGAATCATCATACGTTTAATGGCACCTTTTCTACAGCGATAACCATCAATGACAGCCAGCCAAATACACACCAGAATAATCATGGCGTGATGTGCATTAAATAAAAATACAGTGAGATAATTGTCAAAATCTGTCATGTCGGGAGCTAACATGGCCTGAAAGGCGCCGACTAATCCCCAAAAATAAGTTATCTCATATAAATATGCATTGGGCTTTATTAACAAGTAAATTGCAAATATTAATGAAATATGACAAAAGTGCAATGGCAAGTCTAAAACCAAATTCAAATCACGAAACTGTGCACGATTTCAGTAATCAAGGGCCTCTTGTCCAATCATAAAAATAATCATAGACCAGATAACCATTTTGCACTGATCTTTATTTAGGTATTTTTTTCCAATAAAGGGAACAACAATCCAAATAACCAGCCACGTAAATAAATAGCTTACATGGAGGCAGTCAAATAGCTGGAGTCCCTGAAGTTTTTGATGTGCGTCGATATTTTAGTCCAAAGGGTAAATAAACAATTGCAAAATGTAACAGTCCGGCAATCTCTAAACCAATCAAATGTTCCGGAAAATCGCCGATAACAAATGGATTATCAACAATAGGAGGAGCACAGATAAACATATAATTGGCGTCAATTAACCAATTAAAACCACCCACTATTGGTAAAAGTAACTGTGACCAGAGAAATATTCGCCACCAAGATCCTTTTCGTGGAGAGAAACCGAGATATAGCGTACAGAATAGTGCGGACAAAATGATACCGCCATGGGCAATATAATATTCTAAAAATAACAACCCTTCTGTTCCCTGGGTAAACTCTGGAGTAAGAAAAGCATGAAAAGCACCGGGAATCCCCCAGTAATAGAGACATTCGTACATCCACTGCTTACGGTAGAACATAATAATTCCGGAAATGATAGCAGATAATCCACATAAATGTAGAGGCAGATTATTATATATATCCCACCCTTTTAAATTAGCCACATAGGGATGAACAAGGATGGATCGTGCAATAAGGATAACTCCAATCACTTTGGCTAATAATTCAAGCTGATCTTTATTTAATTTTTTTGCTAATAATAATATTCCACCAATGATGACCGTTAGCCAGACAATGGTCTGCCACCAAATGGCACTTAACGGTTCTAATATTTCATGGGGGAAAGTCATATATAAATATTATTAATGGAAGCCAAGGTTCTCACCTTACCTTTAGTAAAACTACACAGGAGAGTCAATATAAAACAAATTATAGATTAGAAGGTTTTTGAAGGACGAAACGCAGATAAACTGCAGATCCATCCTTAAAAGCATTATATATCTTACTATCCTTCACACCAGCAAAATCTTTAAATGCCGATTGAATCATAGTTGGTACATTATCTTCAATCATTTTCATTTTTTGGTCATGAATTAAATCGAGCGCATTTAATACTTGAGGAGTAATTATTCCTTCCTGCTTTATTTCACAACCAGCAGTTTTGAAAATAGAAGACAGTTTTTTTCCTTCTTCCGCACTTCGTAAATCCGCCCACAAAAAATATCCACCTGGTTTTAGAATACGAAATACTTCATTTACAAATTGCTGCATATCTCCATAACAGTGAGACGATTCAACATTCAGTACAACATCATAAGATTCATTTTCAAAAGGAAGCGCTTCGGCATCACCTTCAATAAATGATAAAGTTGAGTTTGCATTATGTTTATTGGAAAATTTCACTGCATTTGCAGAATAATCCAAACCTATCATTTCGATTGGTTCTAAAGCATTTGCAATATAACTGGCTCCTCCGCCCCTCCCTGAACCAACTTCTAAAACCTTTTTCCCATTAATATTTACAGCAGCAGCAACAAAATGGTATAATTGAATAAAATATCGATCTTTTTCAGAATAGGATTGTAAATCAAGTTGATAGCCATCCAATTCAGCATAACCGTAATTCATGAAATTCCAATCAGGAAGCTGATATCTTTTCGCCATAATCTGATACCACTTACGCCATAAAAAACGTTTCAGGTTTGGTGAAAGTGTTACAAGAAATTTAAAAAATTGTGAAATCATAATATGACGTTCATCACAGTTCGTTATAATACATATAGGTTATTTTATTCATGTGGGAGGTGGACATTATCTCCTTGGTTGTCGAATCCACGATCCTAATCGTCTACCTCCCCATATTTTTCATCAACAGCTTCCTTTGATTCATCAGCTACTATTTCAATGGAATGCATTGGAACAGTCCAAATTTTATCATTCTCTTTTAGACGACAACGCGTGGGAAAATGAATGATCGCATCCACAATATATTCACTACCGGCGGATAGTTCCCCACCGATTTCATGATGGTCTTTAATCAATCTAACTTTTGTCCCGGCTGATATACCACCGTGTTCGATTGATGGTTTATGAAATAATTTTTCCATTTTTTTCCTTTTATGAGTTTACAAATTTATCATTATTAATAATTTTATGCTATATTTCTTATAGCCGTAAAACTGAATATACTGCTTTAGCAATTTCTACAGAATTGGGAGTATCACTATGAATACATACCGATTGAATATCCATTTTTATTTGTGATCCATCAATTGCATTAAATTTTTCATTACATGCCATTTTTCCGGCTTGATTGGCTGCAATAGTAGGAATTATAATCAATGCATCGTCATATTTTCGGTTCCGTAAACTGCCATCACTTTCATAAGTTCGGTCAGCAAAACCTTCTCCGTATGTGTCAAATCCCATCTTTCGCCAGACAGACAGCATCGTAGATCCGGCTAAACCAACCAATTTCAATCTTTCATTCACATTTTTTACACCTGTGCCTATTGCTGCAGCAATATCATTATTAGTGACGGCTAGATTGTATAACGCTCCGTGAGGTTTTACATGCGTTAAAAAACTACCATTATTTAATGCAATTTTCTGCAAATGCGAAACTTGATCAGCAACTGTTTCAATAATAGCTGATGATGGCATTTCCATTATAACCCGACCAAAATTCTCTCTATCAGGGAAACTTGGGTGTGCTCCAATATTAACACCCCGTTCTTTTGCCATAACAACCATCGCTATCATCATATCATCATCCCCGGCATGACCTCCGCATGCAACATTGATAGATGAAATATAGGGCATGATATCTGCATATGTACCATTATCCAGCAACTGCTGAATTTCTCCCATATCGCTGTTGATATCAATTTGTTTATTCATGATACAGCAATATTATGAATAATTTTTAATTGCATTTTATACAGTTGTTCAGCTTGATCAATAGTTACAAGTGCAAATTTAAACTTATCGCCGGGTTTTAATTGTCCTACCTTGCAAAAATCAGCGCTGATTATATTGGCAATACGTGGATAACCACCAGTAGTTTGATGCTCAACAAAAGAAATGATCGGCTCACCATTTCCGGGAATCTGGACTACTCCCAGAGAAATGCCTTGAGTCATAATTTCATTCCCTTCTGTTGATTGAATCGTATTACCTTCCAATCTGATACCCATGCGGCTAAATAATTGGGAAACTCTAAAGTTTTTATTCAAAAATAATTCCCAGGTATCATCATTAAACCAATCTCCTTCAAGTCCTTTAGTTACACGAATGGTTTTGCGCTCTAACTTCTGCTCCATTTCCTGTTTATTAATTAAAGTAATCTTTGTTAGCTTATTAACAACATGACCTATTTTCAAAACATAATCCTTTTTCAACACACAGCCGTCAAATCCACCCAAACCGGTCATTAAATGTGTGGAGCGACTATTTAATAAAATTGGTACATCAATACCGCCCTGAACACTCAAATAACATCTGGCACCACCCAAACTCTTATTTACTTGTAAACATTGTCCTTTTTTAATGCTCACACCTGTCCAGTTAGCAACAGTTTTACCATCTATTTGTGCATCAAAGTCACTACCTGATAATGCAATATATGAATCAGTAGTAAACTTGTATTTACCTCCGGTTATAGTAATTTCCAAAGCAGCAGTATTAGGCTCATTCCCCACAAGTAAATTTCCAATTTGTATTGAAAACGCATCCGCCGCACCGGAAGCAGAAATTCCTAAATGAGCAAAACCAGGCCTTCCCAAATCTTGGACAGTTGTTTGGAATCCTTGCTTTAATACATGAATACTCATGATAACTGTAATCGCTCAAATTCAGATTCAATTATTGAGTAGAACTCGATGCGATCACCTATTTTTATTAATGCATTTTCAGGATAGTTGACATCAAATATTTTGAGGGGAGATTGCCCAATCAAATTCCAACCACCTGGTGATGGTGATGGATATATGCCTGTCTGTTTGCCGCCTATAGCAACAGAACCTAGCGGTACATGTTTACGAGGAGTTTTTAATCGCGGAGTTTCCAGTTTTGGATTCAACCCACTTATATAAGGAAAACCCGGAGTAAAACCAATAAAGCTTACATAGTAATCTCCACTGCTATGTAAATCAATAACATCAATTATAGAAATATCATTAAAATCAGCTACAAGTGCTATATCAGCACCTTTTTCTCCACCATATAAAACTGGAATTTTGATTAGTTTTGATTCTGGTAAATCAATTTTTTCAGCATTAATACAGATATTTCGTAATTCCTTTTGAACTGAATCTATAGACCTCTTGGCAATGTTTACTGAAATGAGAATTGATGAGTATCCAGGATGGATATTTAATATATCATTTAAAGGGTGATCAATTAAATAATGTGTATAATGAAAGACTTTTTTTTGAGTTTGGAGTGAATCCTCTTCACCAAAAAGAATTATTAACGAACAGTCAGATGCAGGGGTAATAATTAATTCTGCAGGATTCGTCACACCATTAAAACGATGTTGTTGATACTACATTATTTTCTACATCATGACGATAAAATAAAATCGGGCGCAGCTTTTTATCTGAATACAGTTTTAACTGGTCTGTCCGGTGCGGTGATCCTGGTTGACTGAAATTTCCATAGCCCAAAACACCATTCGCTTTAATTGTATCTCCAAATTCAATAATGGCAACATATGTATCACCCGCAATCAAAGTGTGTTTATTATTATCATCAGGAGGACTATAATAAGACGTTCTAAACACGCCGTAAGGATCACCAGGAGCGCCATTCGCCGGAAAATCAAGGCTATCCCGCTTTAATCGGAAAACTTCGCCCCAGAATACATCCAAGCGTCCATATTTTTCTTTTACTTCTTTTGCCGCACCAAAAAGACGATGCACTGCCATAGAACGATCCTTGAGTCCGTCCGGTAGCTGCGTTGGACTACGTTCATTCCACTTAAGAGCAAAGTCGTCAGGGAAATTCATATCGTCCACCCATGTTTTAAATAATACACTCCCCCGGCTGGCATTATCTGCTGTACGGTCCCAGCGCTCCAGAACGCGGACAGCGTCTTTTATTTCCTTGTCCCGAGCTGTGGAGGCAGCATCTAACAAATCATCTAATAATCGATCTGCTAATTCCATACGAGTTGAAAATTTATACTCCACAAGTTCATCATAGGATATGCTTTCATCTTCCTCCAGCATTCTAACTGACCGTTGGGCGCGAAACCCCATTTCCCGCGGTGCCATATAATTGGGAAAATTATTTGCATCAATTTCTTGGGGAAAAGTAGTTGACCATGGAGGATCGTTGGCATTTTGTAGCCAACCACTTACCGGATTTAAAATGCGTGGTAATTCTTCGTACGGATGATAATCATTCCATAAAGTGGCAGATGTATTTCCTGGAACAATGCCAGACCAGTCATAATCGCCAGTTGGTCGTTTTGGAGTTTGACCGCCAAAGAGGTGCATGATATTACCCTTTTTGTCAGCATACATGACTGTAAACATGGGAGTCTGAAGACTTTTTAAACTGGATTCAAACTCATCTAAGTTTGTTGCAGTTGCCATTTCCCATCTTTCTTTAAAAATTTGACTGGCATCCAAAGCGACAACTTTTAGTGCCAATGCTTTCCCATTTTCTTCTTTAACAACGGGACCATGGATTGAACTTTTCACTTCAAATAATTCTGTTTTTAATGAATCACCAGATTTAATTTTTAATTCAATTGTTTGAATATCAAATTGTTTTACAGCTCCATCAAATTCGTAGCCTCCTTCAACAAGTGTTAATTCAAATAAGTCACCACCATCGTGGGTATTGACAGTATGGGTAAAACCAAGATGATCATTGAAAATAATTCCCAATGCCGGAGTTCCAACCAAACTTGCACCATATATATTGGCATCAGGCAAATTTAAATGAATTTCAAACCATGTATAAATATCTCCCCAAAACAAATGTGGATTCGCTAACATCATCGGTTTTTTTGATGCAGATCGACTGGGAGCGATTACCCATGCGTTTGATCCATTCACATTATTCCAGTTTTTTTCAGCCGCTTTCAAATCAGCTTGATCGAATACAAATGTAAAATGTAAAACACGTTGAATATGCGACATAACATCTTCAATCTTTATTGGCAGAACAACAGAATATTTTTTATCAATTTTGTCCAGGTTTTGAGCAACATATTCATTAATCCCGGCAACATAACTTTCCAACATTGTCTTATATGGTTCCACTTGTTCTTTGGCCCACCGTATAGATCTATCTGGAACTCCATTCACCCACATCCATTTATCACTATTTAAATAGTCTTCACCCCAGTATTCTGCACCTCGGCCTCTTGCTTGTCCATACAACCTCAACAATAGGTCCCCGTGTGCATGTGTTTGCGCCCAGCCATACGCATAAAAAAGATCATTCTGATTCTGGGCATAAATATGGGGAATACCGAATTTATCCCAAAGGATTTCAACATCTCTCGGTGGTTCACCACATGAAGTGAAAATGAGAATTAAGGAAATGAATAGTATAGGATTTCGCACTGTGATCAATAATTAAACGCGATGAATTTAACAAAGAACTGTTAAGTTTATTTCTTCTTTTCTATGTCTTTAAAAGGGCTTTCAAGAATATTTTCTGCCCCTTTTACCACATCATTTAAAAATTTATCCAATGAATTCAGAATAGTCTCTGCAGTATCAATTAATATTTTATCAACTTGTGGCAGATTATCTTTTATTTCTTTACGGATCTTTTTCATTTATTTACTTTGTTTTTAACATCGAAATATAATTTATCTTTTCTGACATCGTGTACAATAATATGTTCCTCGACCAGCAGCACGTATCTTTTTAATCGTCGTATTGCATCTTTTACACAGTAAGCCTTCCCTATCAAAAATCTGGAGTTGATTTCGGTAAGATCCGGGAATTCCATCTTTGAATGAGAAGTTTATAAAAGTGGTTCCATTATAGACTATTGCTGATTCCAGTATTGCTCTAATTGATCTATGTAATCTTTTTATTTTTACAGATGATACTTCATTAGAGATTGATAAAGGATGGATACGGGCCGACCAAAGTGCTTCATCCACATAAATATTTCCTAAACCGGCTATAAAGTGTTGATCCAACAACAATGCTTTCATTTGTCGTTTTTTTGAGTGTATTGACATTAGTAACCATTCCTGTGTAAATAGCTCTCCTAAAGGTTCAATACCATGTTTAATATCAAAATCTGACCATTCATCATACCAGTAAATTCGACCAAATTTTCTCGTATCTTTAAATATCAGAAATATGTCCGATAACTGAAATACTGCGGAAATATGTTTTTCATCTGGTATTCTGTCATTAGGAAACAACCGCCCTGTCATACGCAAATGTATAGGAATAAAACCCTTTTCAAGATTCAGTACTATAAATTTTGCTCTACGAGTTACATCAAGAATTTTTTGATCAGAAATGGTCTCTAAAAACTGATCAATATTTATATTATCGAGAACTTTAGACCAATTGGATTGAAATGATATTATTTTTTGACCGATAAGGTCAGGTTTGAGGTGCCTGACAACTGTTTCTACTTCAGGCAGTTCTGGCATTACATAAAACGACTAAAAGGAAATATTCAGCGAATATCCACCAACACTTTGAAGAACGCCAAAGTCTCGAAGAACATAATCAAGTTGAATGCGGGGACCGCGGGGTATTTTATAGTTTAATCCTGTACCTATAGTGAATTGGTTTTTTAATTTATCACCTTCTTCTAAAAAGACATAGGAATAACCTGCTCTGATAGATCCCATCCCCATAAAAGTATATTCCATTCCCAGATTTAAATATTCATAATTATTATTGGGATGAATTGCATCGCCGGCCAAGGTCAATTTATGCGTTTTACTATCCAAAACATCTTTACTAATTCCCGCTCGGAAAATAAGGGGCAGCGGCCAGCCTTGTGTATCCAAATGAGCATCAATACGGTCATTATTTCCGTAAATATTTTCATCAATATCAAAATCTCTTTCTGTATCAAAACCTTCCATTTTCATTTTGCTGCCAAAATTGGATATGCTCATTCCAATTCGGATACCGCGGTTCTTGGTAACAAACAAACACCCTATATCCGCTGCGATCGTATTGGCATTCATATGCCAAATTTTTTCCTGAATAAATTTTAAATTAACGCCAAAAGAAAATCTGTCCGTTAGTTTTTTTGCATATGTTGTTGACAACGCTAAATTATTTACTTCAAAAAGTTCACCAGTTCCTTCAGGAACCGATACTGTCCGAACTTTCATTTCTTCCATAGAAACGGATGTAATGGAAATACCAATGGCACCCATACGTCCCAGGGGAACCACTGCAGCCACATGGGTGAAATCGATACCTGCAAACCAAGGTGCATAATAAAAATGCGTTGTCGGTTGTGTTACAGCTGTTATTCCGGCTGGGTTCCAGTAAAGAGCGGTGGCATCATCGGCAACAGCCGTAAAAGCTCCACCCATGGATAAAGATCGGGCACCGATACCCATATCTAAAAATGATGCTGAAGTTGTACCGACATTACTTTGGCCAACTACAAATGTAGTCATCATCAAAAAGATTAAATAACTCTGACGGCCTAACTTCATTTAATTAATGCGAATTTTCCAGTGAATTCACCTATGCCATCTGCATCTATATGATAGATATAAAGCCCGTAGGCAATTTCTAAACCATCTTTGGAGAGCATATTCCAAGAATATGTTCCATCTTCATTTGGATTTGAATGTTTTAATGTATTGACAAGATAACCGGATAATGTAAAAATCTTAATTGTGCATTCAGTTGGGAGATTAATAAAATCAATTTTTCTGGGACCACGCCCTGATTCAAATTGATGCTGCGGCTCCCAAGAAGCAGTAACAACATACGGATTAGGAACAACTGCAATATCATCTAGTTCTGATTTAGCCAAATCGGTACTAATTCTAGAAGAAATTGTTGTGAAATGGTATTTATCACTTTCTGCAAAAGGAATATTAATGTCAATCCTAAACACATCGCCACTTTCAATATCAATTATATCTTCAAATGCAGTGTCTAAAACGGTTGTATCTCCCGTATTAATGAGTGTTGTTACTGAATCATACGGATCAAATACAACAAACATATAAGGCGTTATTTCACCTTCATAAGGCAGAATCAATATTGCTTCTTCTCTATCCCATTCACCATCATGATCTTGATCAAAGACCCTGAAACCCATGGTATCACCATCTGTAACATTTTCGATAAAAAACGGAACAGCAATATTATAATTATCTGCGTTTAAAGAATCACCAATTTCACCTACAAAGGTAATTTCAAAATTCGCTGGATATACACGGGAATCAATAATTTCCCATGCATAATTACTGTTTCCAATACGAAAGCCGGAATTATCCAAATTAACTCCTAAAGGAGCATCATTAACTCTAATCTGCATTCCATCGAATACTTTATTATCTTTTTCACCATCAACGTATCTGCTGTTAAATATGGGATAATATTTATATGAAACTGCATATTCAACTTCTTCAACAAGTGTACTTGCAGAATCTATAGCAAAAATGCCACTGGCAAAATCTACACTAAAATCACTGGTGTCTGAATAAACAATTGTGCCCTCCATATTCGTTAAGAGAATTGATGCTGAATCAATATTTACATAGCTTACATTTGCCATTCCACTTAAGAAAATGATCTTTTCATTTATGATTGTTTCATCGCGTACGTTGTATTGAATTTTTGGATTGACACTTATTTTTTCAAATTCTACAGAATAGGTACGATTTTCAGGTATGTCATCAAAAATGATTGTTTCAAGATCGATGGAACCGGTAGATGAGCCTGAATCATGGACTACAATACTACTACCATCCTCATTTGTATTAGGTGGAATATATCCTGCAGATGGCGCATTAGGCACAACAGTTCCTGCATTTTCGCTCATATTGATAACATACCCTTTTCGGTCAAGATCTACAATAATTGAACATTCTGATGGTGCAATGGGCAATAGATTATCTGATTCACTAAAACCTAGATCATAAAAATCCAGATCGTAACCTTTATCAAATGCAGTTACAGCATAATAGTATGTTTGGCCATTTATCAGATTCGAATCCACATATAAATATTCTAGACCGGAATCCGTGCCCATATCAAATTGAACACCGTTGTATCCAATGGGATGAGGGCCTTGCAAACTGTCAATTAAATCAAAAGCTGCTATAGGTTTTTTAAACGTGATATTTCCGTATGTGTCCGTTACAATATATGAATCTATAAAACCGGGGTCTGTACTGCGATAAATTCGATACCCTTCAAAATCTTTTCCATAAATGGGGTCCAACGAATTTTCTGATTTATTATCCCAGGATAAAATAACCTTCTTATCACCTGCAGTAATATTTACGTTTGGTTTAAGAGGTGGTTTTGCAAAACTGTAATCATTATCATAAATGTTTTGCATCGTAACGGTGTTACGCAAAATATCATCGAAATCATTACCAAAAACCATGGCTACTGCAAATTTTTTCTGCTCACCCGGTTCTAGTGTTATAAAAGCAGATCCATATAAATATGTTTGATCAATATTTTGAGATGGAACATCAAAACGGCCTGGTTGTAATTGGCTCCACATAATTTCGTCATTAGAAGGTTGGATACTTGGATATGGAGCAGAATAAAAACTAGTCAAACCAATCTGGTCTGATTCATCATTATCTGTAATCTCGAAATTGGGTTCCCCTACATCGGGAACACCATTTCCTTCTGTTCCATCCGCATCCGGTCCGGGGTAACCATAATGATATTCACCTAATCCATCCGCACCAATATCATCTCGTTCTGCCAGCCAATCGCCATCATTATCTATTCCATCATATTGGCTTTCATCAATCATACCATCACCATCATTATCAATGCCATCTGTGGAGTTACCGGGAGATTCTAAAAAACTCCAGCCAAAATAAGCGGGGCTAAAACCACCGTACGAATTACTATAGCCATCATGATCCCACTGATACACAATATCATTTTCAATATCAAACCAGGCATCATCATCGCTAAAACTACTAGGACCGCCAACATCTGCGTCTCCATACATTCCGAATATCACACTGTCCAGAGTTGACGTGCCAACATTTTTAATCCAGTATGTAAAAATAATAATATCTTCTGCCGCCGGGTGATTCCATTGGTAGCCACGAACCTGCAATTCAATCCCCAACCCGGCACGACGTTCAGGCTGTCCGGCATCAGTGGAATCCGGAAAATAGTCAAATTCATCGTTATAATAATCATCCATCACAAAAAATGTTTCTTGATCTGCGCGGACATATTTTCCATATTGTCCATTCCAAACGCCATCCCATGTTTCATCCCTATTTGGCCAAGATTCTGGCCATGAATCTTCATTGGTACTCAAGGCAAATATTTCCTGGTTTGGATTTGCATATCCAGTCAATGGTTCAAAACCCCATTGATATCCTTCAGGTGAATTGTCTGTTAATCCAACAGCACCATCAGATACAATATGTACCCTGTAGCCATTTTCATCTATTACACTGGCTGCAATAATGGGAGTAAATTCATAAAAATATGAATGACTTGTACCTATAGGATATACACCGGAAACATTACTGCTTAAAGCGCCTATACCGCCAAAATTATAAATGCGGCATAAAACACGATTACCGTTATGATCAGCATATTTTCTATCCGTCACATCCATCATATCATTTAGTTTATTACTTCTTTCAATGATTGCATTGCCATACTTGGGTAATGCTTGCCCAAAAACAATGTTACAAAAACATAGTATTGAAATGAAATTTCTCATGATTTAAAAACTAACGCTCATACCAAATTTAATTTGTCGGGGACTTGAAAATAAAGCTGGGCTCATGAGGTATTGATCCAGAGTATTATAACCGGGACCGCTTACCTGAGGTGTATATGTCGGTAATAATGTATACGTTGAACGCCCAGTATCACTGAATACTGATAATTCATTTCGAATATCAAACAGATTATATATGTTTAAATGAAGTGCAATTCTCACTCCACTAATATTAAAATTATAAAAAGTGCGTATATCTACATTCATGGTACTGGGTTTACGGGCATTGTTTTCAAACGATGTGCGAACTCCTGCAAATTGCGACGTATAAGGCAATCCGCTGCCATAATTGTAAATTATACTGATACCGGAATTTTTAACCGGATGGTATGTTAATGAAACATTAAGTGTATGACGCTGATCCCAATCCAGGGGAACGAGTAATTTTTCAGGCTCTACATTAGATTGCTCATCTAGAAATACTGCTTCCGGATCTGATGCAACACCTTCTGATATGGAAAATGTATAATCAATATTGCCGGAAACAGAGCCAGAAGGACGCTTGGAAAATGCTAAGGTTATCCCTTTTGAGTTGGCATGATCTTGATTTATAAATAGTCCGTATCTATCGCCACCTATAAAAGAATTAATAATTTTCGTTGAATTCAAATTGCGAATATCTTTGTAATAACCAGTGACTTCAATTCCGATATCCGTTCCAATCTGTTGTGAAAATCCAACTTCATATTGGGTCGTACGCTCCGGTTTCATATCTGCATTACCCATTGTAGTACCAGCTCCACTTCCGGGTGTAACTTCAAATTCAGGGTTTGTAAATAAATAGCTGTAACTGGGCATTTGGAAAAAATGTCCATAGGAGAAATGAAGAAAACCTGTATCCGTAATAGGAAATGCCAAAGCAAAACGAGGACTTATTTGCTCTTTAGCTTTTACTTTTTTATACCATGGATAACCAAAGGCATTACTTTCTAAACGATCATTTGCATTTTTTCTATTATCAAATGTCATTTCCCATTCAGAAATTTCTTCATCCCCATCTAAATCAAAATAATTATTTATCGGTTTTACAGGGGAATTGATATTTGGATCAGAACCGTCATTTAATGTTTTCCAATCGGGATCGAATAAATCCCAGCGAATACCAATATTTACAACCATATCATCAAACTCAATTTTGTCTTGTAAATAAAACCCATACTCAAAGGGATTACGTCCATCGTTTCCATAGGTATCATGATTAACTCCATTCGTACCAGGAACGATTGCATTATTACCAGTAAATGCTCCTAATAAAATAGTGAGGTCCTGTAATTCAATATTTGTTTTCCTGTATTCAAGGCCTGTTTTTACATGGTGAAATCGATTAAGTTGACTTGTTCCTTCTATTTTAAACGTATTAATTGTAGACGTACGGTTATAATAACCCATACTTTCACCGCCTACTTCATAATTATTACCAGGTGTATAATTATCTATTGCAGGATCAACGTTATAAATATCAGTAGCTAAAACTTCTGATGTATCATAAAAAGTAAATTCACCGAACGTAAGAGTATCTATGACTAAACGTGTATTTAGTTCAAAATCTGAATCATCACTCAAGTAACTTTTGTAGTTTTTAATTGACTGGGAAATCATTGCATTAAAGTATGTAGATGCATTTAAGCTGTAATCCAATCTCAACGTATGACTAGTCTGTCTGGTAAAACTATGAGAGCGCCCATCAGGATTCCATAAATACGTTTTTGAATAACCCTGTGAAGCAGTTTTACTGCCCATGAAATTATATGCCAGTTTTATCAGCGGTGATACACGCCAGGACAATTTTATTTGTCCGGAAGTCTGTTCTGACCAATTCATACGCACTAAAGCTGAATCTGCAGGAGTCCCTCCTACTTGATCCCAATATCCGCCATTTGTATCATCGGCAGCTGTCATCAAATCATAATCATTGGTCGAAGGATTCCATATGTGTGATTCCGGTACAAATAGTCGCTGACCAAATAAATATCCCTGATTGCGTTTGAATCGTCCTGAAGCAAATACGGATAACTTGCCCGGTAATATCGGTCCGCTGAAATTGCCTTGAAAATCTGAAATTGTATTGGACTCGAATGAATCTAAATGGGGAAAAAGGTTCATGGATGAGTCTGGTCTTAAATTTCCTTCAGCATTGAGCAGATCTACCTCCATCATTTGTCCTTTGGTATAATAACTGCCTCCATTAACAGAAACACTTCCATTATATTTGTTAAAATCACCATCCTTGGTAATAATGTTAATAATACCGGACATAGCTGAACCATACTCTGCGTTAAAGGTTCCACTGATGAACTGTAACTCTTGAATAGCGTTATTTTCAATCTCTACGGCCATACCTGCATTGAATGGATCCGTAACAGTGATTCCATCAATCAAATAGGCGATTTCGCCGCCGCGGCCGCCGCGGACATGCATATCACCACCCGATTGTACCACACCGGCCTGCAGAGCAATAATATCTTCAAATTCTTCAACAGGCAGCATATCAATTTCATCACTGCTAATGCTTACCTGGGAATAGGTTATATCTACTTGAACCATAGGTCGATTAGCAGTTACAACCACTGCTTCCATGCCGATGACACCTTCATTCAATTCAGTATCAATCGTCGTAGTCAAATCAACACGGATGCGAACGTCACGCATAATAACATCTTGATAGCCAATCATAGTAAAACGAACATCGTATGATCCAGGTGGGATTTGTAAGATGAAATATAGTCCTTCAATGTCCGTAGCTGTACCAATTCCTGTACCTTCCAAAATAACATTGGCGCCAATAAGGGGTTCGCCATTTACTTTGCTTGTAACTTTGCCAACCAGTTTACCGGTAGTTCCGGCAATTGCGATTTGGGCTGCAAAACAAAAAAGCAGAATGCTAAATAATATGTGTTTTGTAGAATGATTTGTCATTAAATGGAGGAAATTATGGCTCGGAATATATTATCGAAGATTAGTGTGTACAAACGGCTTTTAATGAATTAATAAATATCATAAAATCGTTATGATTTGGGATTAAAAATTATATTCACTTTCATCCGTAAAAATAATGACATCCAAAAATATCGAACTGTGAATTTTAATCAATTTTAAATCATCCATTTCAACAATATAATATCGACCATTAGGAAGTTCAAATTCGCCTATTACCCTTCCATTCTTCTCTGCTAATTCTTCCCACATATACTGCCGCCTACCGCTGATGGACGATGACCTGTAATCGCTGTTGTAACCGGTAAAACGTACGCGTTTACCATCGTATAAAGGATGGTCTTCTGATACAATTTTGACTTCATTCGGAATATCATCATCAGATATATAATATGGTGCGCAGGTCATGATTATAATACATAAAGGTAAAGTGATCCTGATCATGAGATAGTATTACTTGAAAACACACTTTTTGCAAGCCATGCATTGAATTGATCCTTTTTTTCAGTAAGCACCATGCATGTTATTTGATCGTCTTTTTTTAATTCTGTTAAATGGCCTAATGGAATCACTTTACTTTTTCGTTTAGAAGTTAATGGAATTAAAACGCCTTCGGTATCTTTGCCAAAGGTATCGCCAGCTGTTACATCATCATCAGACTGACATATTAATTTATATGTTTCAACTTGTGCATGTCGTATCCAGACTGACCATTTTTCCAAATCCCGTGCTCTGGCAAAGGGTATATTACCACCCACTTCAGCCACCATCTCTGCTGTTACACCTTCATTTTCTCTTTTGATTCCGATAAATGTTTCCGGCACTTTACCTTCTTCTTTCGACCGTTGGGCAAAGAGCATATTGACTTCTTCATTTTCGGACAATCCGATGACACCTTTGCGTATATCTATTTCAGCCCGTAATAATACACTTTCTTCAAGTCCATTACCGTAAATTACTTTTAATCCGTCTTTTTCAGCTAAACGGCAAAGGCTTGGATTGTTATCGATCAACACCACAACTTCACCGCCGGTTGATAATAATTTTGCTAAAGCCCGGCCGACTGCATTGGCTCCGAGAATGACCCAACCATGTTCACTTTGGCGCTTCAGTCCTAATAGTTTTGCTACAAAACCACCTGTTAATCCGGCGGATAAAACTGTGACAGCGATGAGTAGAAAAACCATTGCCCGTAACTGGGATCCATCCATTCCGTGTTTGTCCAGTTCGATAGCAAAATAAGATGCTACAGCCGCAGCAACAATTCCACGTGGAGCAATCCAAGCCAATAAAACTTTCTGTTTAACCTTTAAATTAGAATTGAATGTTCCAAAGAAAATATTAAGCGGACGGATGACAAACATCAATATTAACACCGTATAAAAACCACCCATGCCCAATGACATAACTGCATTTAAACGAACATCTGCAGCCAAGAGAATGAATAACATACCGATGAGCATAACGGTCAATTGTTCTTTGAATTCCATCAATTCTCTGCGAACGATTGTTTTGCGATTGCCCACAACCATTCCTGCAATGGTGACAGCTACGATACCGCTTTCATGACTTAATGCATTCGAAATCTGAAATAATGCAAAAACGAGAGAAAGAGTAAATACATTTTCCAAACCTTCCGGAACAAGTTTGCGTATTCCCAATAACCAAGCCATGATAAAACCGCCGATAATACCCAACAAACTGCCAACCAAAAGCCGTCCTAAAATCATAAATGGACTTGCCAGCAATGTATATCCGGAAGGGCTTACAACTACTTCCAAAGCGACAACAGCGACAATAGCACCAATAGCGTCCAGTAATATCCCTTCTGCTTCCAGTACGGTTGCAACAGATTGACGAAGTTTGATCCGGCGGAGTAAAGGCGTGATAACAGTTGGGCCGGTTACGATTATTAATATTCCAAACAAAATGGCTGTATTCCAATCCCAACTCATCAGCAATTTGGCAGTTAATGTTCCACCGATGGCCGTTACCAATGCACCAACGGATATGAGTTGCCGGATGGTTCGCCCTTCTCTTTGCAATCGGGTGATTCGCAAGTTCATCCCACCTTCAAAAAGAATGACTGCCACAGCAAAACCTACCAGAAGCGGCAATGCTTCTCCCAAAAGTGCCGGTCGAATGATATTCGCACCGTCAGGTCCCAGCAATACACCCACAGCCAGCAATAAGACTATGCCCGGAATTTTTATATGTCGGGCGACGGATTGGGCAATCATACCCATTGCCAATGCTATGGAAATTGTAAATGCGGGAGAGTTCATTATTTATTTATGGTCATATATATAATTGTGCGCTTTCTCACAGGATAGAATATACTGTTAATGATATTATAACGTCGAGGGCGAACTAGCGGAGTCCCATTTAAAAATGGAAATTGGATAAGGATTGGAATAAAGATTAAAAATTATGTATATCCAAGTTCCTAATCCTATTCTAAATCAAAAACTATTTCATCAATACCATTTTCTTTGTTTGTACAAACTCTCCAGACTGAATTTGATATAAATACACTCCTGCACTCACCAGCTTACCTTGATCATTGGTCCCATTCCAGGTTAAAGAATGATTTCCGCTCACCTGCTCACTTCTAACCAGTTTTTTTACTTCTCTGCCATTCAAATCATAAATGGTAATATTCACAAAACTGTTTCGAGGCAAGTCATATCGTAGTGTTGTGGTTGGATTAAATGGATTTGGGAAATTTGGATATAATAAAAAATTATCCGGTTGCAAATTATCACTGTCAATAGATAAAAATATTACTCCCACATTAAATATAAAAGGACCATTTGAAGACATAACTTCAGCAAGCCCATCAGACACACGAACATTCCATAGAATATCCATTACTGAACTATTTTCATTCACCATAAAATCTGCAATGGTTTGATACGATATTTCAATATGATTTGAACTTGTAGTAAAATAATGGCTCCCTATATTTGAGTTAAAAAGTATTAAATCATATGTAAGGCTATCATTATTCAAATCTGTAGAAACTAACCATGTAAATGAAATAAAATCTGAATCTATATTTTCTTCCGTGACTAAAATAGTATCTCCTTGTTCCGGAGTCAATATTTCTACTGGCGTTGGAAAATAGAATTCTAAAGGTCCCTGCGGTATCAAATCCTGTCCAACCAATCCGGGATAATACGGACTGTATCGATGAATGCGAAATGTATGATTTGCAAACATATTTGAATTGGGCCCACCCATTGGTGGCACGGGTTGACCTTGATATAATGGCCCGTTGTGAATAATCGGGTTTATATAATCCCATACAGTATTGCCACTGGAATCCACTTCAAAATATCGACCATGTGCTCCATCTGTAATCAACGTATTCCCATTATCAAGCACATGTGCCCCGGAAATGTTTGATGAAAATAATTGAGTGGGTGGTGACTCAATATAACGCCAATCCAGACTATCTGGACCAAAGTAACCAGAAGAATCCATTTCATAAACATTAATGGAATTCAAAGTTGGTGATAAAACATCAACGGATGAATAAGGTCCATCCGGTCTTCCTATACCATTATTAAATATCATTATTTGTGAACCATCATTTATCCAGCGTGCATCATGTTGACCGTATAAAAACCGTAATCCGATATTACCCATATTATAAGCAGTCGCATTACCCCATCTGTATAAAATATTTCCACCCCTTCCATTATTTCCACCCGAATCGCTCGCTGCTTCAGCCGTGGTAGTACTGTGGTCAATAACCCAAATCTCACCCCAATGATGGACTGAAAGTAATATTTGATCTAAATCTGCATTATAATCAATTGAATTAATATGAAGCCAATCGCCTCCATGACTTAACGGTCCTCCTTGAGGAAAATTTATATTAATTCGTTCCGGGTGTTCAGCGATGATACCAAAATTTGATTTAGTAGAATCATAATCTTGAATCAAATGATCCCAGGTATGCCATTCCCACACTATGCTGTCTGTGTCGGTATCAACTTCTACAATGTGTTCAGGCCATAGACCCAATGGTGTACCGCCTCCACCCAGAAATGATGGATTTCTACCGGCATTAACTGCATCAATGGTTGACTTTAACTCCCAAGCAAGAATAAGAACATTTCCATTGGGTAATAACTCAATATCATGATGCTGCCAATGATCATTATCTGCATACTCGAATTCCCAATCAAGAGATCCATCCCAATTGAGTAATTCAACACCGCCTCCATGACCGCCCGTCTGAAAAAGATCGCTCTGTATTCGTTGGGTTCTTAATAGCTGACCTTCTTCTGTTAAATAAACCGAAAGACCCGGCCGAAAATCACTCTGCCAGGAATGAATTAAATTCCCATTATTATCCATTAGATAAGTGACGTTATAACTGTTAGGTGCAAACAGATTATATCCAGGTGAAGAATTTTCTGTATTTAAGAAAAGGCCAACTGTTTGCTCATTATTTTGTCCATAAATAGTGATTAAACATGTTAAACAATACAGTATGCGTTTTATCATTTCAACAATATTAATTTTTGAATATTTCTATTAGAAGCAGATTCTAAAACAGCAAAATAAACACCGCTACTAACGTTTAATGCATTCCAGCGAATTGAATATGATCCGCGTGAAAATTCTTCATTCACCAGTTCATCAATCATACGCCCGGTCATGTCATAAATTTGTAGAGTTATTGCGCTTGTAATTTCCACCGGTATATCAAACTGGATAGTTGTAAATGGATTAAATGGATTGGGATAATTAGGAAATAAAGTAAAAATTTTAGGATGATTATATTCATTATTATACCTAAGGACTCTATACGCATCTATATGAAATTGTAAGGGTCCATTTAATGCCGCAACTGTATCCTGACCATTTGTTACAGTTACATTCCAAATAATATTCGTTTCTGATTCATACACTATTCCCAATTGTTCTGCTAACCAAATGTAAGTCGCTTCGTCTGGTAATGAATAATCTGAAGCCATTAACATTGAAAATATTAAAAGTGGAAAAAATCTCTTTAACATTTGAAATCCCCTTCAGGTTAATCTTAATAAATCTAAAAAGAAAACTAATAAAAAAAAACCTTCTAATCAATATGATTTAAAAAGAAGAAAATATATGACTCCTTTATAATCGAAGATCAATTAAAAACGAAGATATATAAATTAAAATTAATAAACCGTAATTATATAGAGGAAAATTGAAACAAATCACAGCAATGAAAAAGAGTATTGCTTTTATGTCCATTCAAGCCTATTATCTGACTCACTTAAAACCATAATGGTTTTGGTTAGTTAATCTTAATAAAGGAGGTTTCATTTTGAAACTCATAGTCAAATTACTAATAGTAACCTTCCTACTTTCAACAACTGGTTTTGTTTATGGTCAAACTAAAAACGACAACTCATCCAAAAGCGACACCTCAAGCATCCAAGCACCCATCGAAAAAGATGACAAAGTAGTTGATGGTCCTGAATCTGCAGCAAAGAGCGACAGAGACGAACTCACTGGCGATGGCGGTAGCCCCGGTGAGCCTGCAATGACTGATTCATCCAAAAGCGACACCTCAAGCATCCAAGCACCCGACGACGAAGATAGCAAAGAGGGTGACATACAAGAAGATTTGAAACCCCAAGGTGCTTCCCCAGATGATGATAAATAAATAAAGGACCTAAAAAGAATAATAAAATCTATTTTTATAATTCAAAACATTATCCGTGTCAAATAGCTGTACTTTATACTTAACAAATTTGATACAATCATAAATAGCTACAAAAAAACCCCCATTTTTATGGGGGTTTTCATCAGTACCCGAGGCCGGACTCGAACCGGCACGGCCATTCAGCCAACAGATTTTAAGTCTGTAGTGTCTACCAATTCCACCACCCGGGCTAAAATCCAATTTATTTATTTGGAGGCGTCGATCGGATTCGAACCGATGAATGACAGTTTTGCAAACTGCTCCCTTGGACCACTTGGGTACGACGCCATAATTAAATTTATTAATGAAAAAAAGCCTGCAAATTTAATGTGTTTTTTTAAACAAATCTGAATAATAATTCACGAATTGCTTCTACTTTAATTTCCAGTGCCTGGATAATCTGGTTTTGCTGCCAAAGTTGTACAGATAAAGACAAAAAGCCAGCTATCATGATGATATAAAGATATTTGATATGTTTTTCCATGAATGCTCCATTAAGTTGATTAATCTTTGCCGTAGTTTACGTTATGGATTTGGTCAAATTAAACATGTATCAGCGATTAAGGGATTTTGAAATACCTGCTTCTATTCTTGATGAAATTTTTGCAGATGAAGATGATTTAGAAATTTTGGAAACCAATTGGGAAGAATTGGAAAATAACGGCATGACCAGCGATGAAATTGCGGATGAAATTGCTAAATTTATTTTTGAACAGCTCGATTATACCCCTGATCAATTCACAGAGGAAAATGAATAAATAGTGACTCTACTTTTTACCATTATTTCAGGTAAAATTAATATTTTCTGCTTTTGACTATTTCGTAACTCCTTCAATACACTTTTCCCTGCATTTAATAGATTTTTTTCATATACTTGAGATTGTAATAACACCTCATACAAATTATCATTTTCATTTCGGACAGACTGTAAACCATATGCCCTGATGACATCCATCATATAATATTCATGATCAGATTTTATCACCCATTCGATTCGTGTACATAATAGGTTGAAACGATCCAATATATCTTGATCAACTAAATTATTCTCGGCTGTAAGACTTAAAACTAAAGCGCCCCAAATGAAAACGATTCTCTTCATTCAAGTCCCATACTTCTCATGAAAGCATCAGAGTTTGAATCTCTACCCAAAAACTCTTTCACCAGCATTAAGGGTTCTTCCATACCACCTTTTTCTAAAATAATTTTACGATAGCGCATACCCTGTTCCGCATTCATAATTCCCTTTTCTTCAAATATGGAGAACATGTCCTGGGCATACACTTCAGACCATTTATAGCCGTAATAAGCAGCACCATAGCCATTCAAATGTCCAAAGGCTGCTTCCATGTGCGTTCCATCCTGATAGGGATAAAACGTAATCTCATTCTGTAATTGAGCAACAATTTCCGTAGTTGAAACGTCTCCATCAGGATCGTAACCATCATGAAGTGTAAAATCCAATACACCGTAATAAACCTGTTGCAGTGCTTTTGTGCCGGAATTCACATTTTTAGCGGCGATCATTCTATTCAGCAATGCGTCCGAGATGACATCTCCCGTTTTATAATGCTTTGCAAAAAGAGATAATGATTCTTTCTGCCAAACCCAATTTTCCAACATTTGCGATGGCGCTTCCACAAAATCTCGTGCAACGGAAGTACCGGCATAACTCATAAGCGGTGCTTGAGTCAAAACACCATGGACCAAATGGCCGAATTCATGAAAATACGTTTCCACATTATCATGGGTGAGTAACGATGGCTGAAATTCTGTTGGTTTTGGGAAATTGCAAACTAATGCGGTTGCGGGTAGTTGATACCCATCTGCAGTCATCTTTCCCATGGTAACCGAGAATGCAGCGGCATGTCCGTATTTATTTGCACGAGGAAACATATCCAAATAAAAGCGCCCAATCATTTCTTTGGTTGATCTGTCAAATACTTCATACATCAACACATCTTCATGCCATACAGATGGATTTTCCACTTTCTTAAATTTGACATTGAATAACTGCTGGTAAACTGTAAACAGACCTTCCGTTACATTATTAAATTCAAAATATTGCCGTACTTCTTCCGGATCAAGATTGAAATTTTCTTTGAGGACAAGGTTTTCATAAAATCCAGCTTCCCACACATGTATGACATCTGCATTCGTGCCCGTTCGACTGGATTTGATTTTCAGCATTTCAGCTATGTCCATCTCCCCTTTAGCACGTAGTTTATCTTTCAAGTCGTTTTCAAAATCCCATACATTTTGTGGATTTTTTGCCATACGGTCTTCCGTGCGATATTCAGCATAAGATTTATACCCAAGCACATCAACTAACTCACGGCGTTTGCGAATAATATTATTCAATACATCCAAGTTGGAATCCACAGCACGATTATTGAATTTGAATTTCAACTTTTTCCGTACATCGCCTGAAATTGCGTAATCCATAAAGGGTACGTATGACGGATAGGACATATCAATAGCATAAGACCCATTAGTTTGAAGTCGCTCTTTTTGATAATTTTCCGGTAATCCTTCAATTTCTATCGCCGAAACAAAAAGAGTATCCTGGTATTCAGAAATATTTTTATTAAATGCTAAACCCAAGTCAGCCAATTCATTAAATATTTTTTTTACTTTATCCCGTTTAACTTTTGGCAGACTAAAACCACTACGCTTATAATCGAGAAGTGTATCATCGATAAATTTTTTCTTATATCCGGCAAGTTGCTGGGCTTCTTTTGATTTTGAATAGGCAATAACAGCGTTATATAAATCTTCATCAAGTGCAAGATCCGTCATGTATTTCTGAATGGTTTTACTGGAAGCAAGACCTTCATCACGAATATCTTTATTTGTATGTGTTGATCCCATGAGATAACCCGGGCTCCAAACACTTTCAATAGCTACATAAATATCATCCATTTTCACCATTGTATTGTCAAATGTTCGGTCAGTGTTCGAAATGGCAAGTATTTTATCCAAAATTGCATCTGCCGATTCAATGGCAAATTTAGTGGCACGCTTGATGTGTCCCGGCCGTAGGTTTGAAAAATCTTGGACATCATTAAAATCTATTACCAATGGATTAGCCGATGGTTTCCGTACTTGAGGATTTTCCAAACGTTGAACAACCAACCCAATTGCCAGAACTACAAAAACAAGTGTAAATATATTTTTATTCATTATTTTTCCTTTTTATTGTCTCATTAATTACCTGATAATTTAACCAAGTAAAAGATCAAAACTGAAGCTGCAGAGCAATAAGCACAGGTTGCTGTAAACCCAACAAACTGTTGAGACATTTTATAATCTTCTATATAGGTTTTTTCATTTATTCTTTTAAATAGTTTTTTACTATTATTTTCTTTTCTACAACTCCAAAGATCTATCACAAATTGTGGTAATTCTGTTACTTTAATTGAACGCATACCTTCTTTTTTAGCTTTTATAATCAATGGAGATTGACATGCATTACCAGTTTGTTGCGATTCCTGACTCATTACAACTGTACAACATACTAAAGAAACCAGAAAAAAATTTACCATCCGTAAACCAATCCAAATGAAAATAAGGGTAAATCTTCAATATTAATATCCGGACCTTTAATATCTTTATCCTGAAATTTCCATTTATCCTTTGAATAATAATTTTCCATAAAACCAATTTGTGTTTCAACAGCCAGATATGGTTTAATGTAATACCGGGCTCCGACCGAGCTTGTAATTCCTAAAAACGTAGTTGTCATTTCATCTGATACAGAAAGGTCAATTTCCGAATTATCAAATTCTTCCATCAAATTGTCCCATGCTTCAATCGTTTGCTTTGTTGTTAATGAAATACTGCCTGAATTAATCAATGGTCCAATTGTAAAATTCACTTCCAATTTCTTTTTTGGAAAAAAATATGTTTCTACAACTATTGCTCTATAATTAAATGAGCGCTTAAAATCTTCACCTTCGTATTTATCACTTGTGAATGAAGACCACTGACTATATCCAATCCGCACATTAGAATATACTTGGTAGGTGAATGAAAAATTTAACATCATATTTTCAAATACACCTTTTTTAGGAAATGGACTTTCAGCAAATTTTTTATAATCTGGTGAAGTATAACCAATCCCTAAACGTCCACTTATCTTTGGCTGGGCAATGATAAAAGATGTTAATATCAGGTAGGCTAATAAATGATATCTGCAGCGCATAACAGAATAGAATATAACTCGATAATTGGGCATACTTGCAGCAGAATGATGCACAATTTCTTATCCTTTTTCATTTTTATTTCTATTTCATTCTGCCAGGAAATCATAAAACATATTGTTATTAATCTTGATGGTACATCTATCGTTGGATTAGTTGATTCGATGAATACTGAATCTGTTTTCATTACTCCAGAAAATGACGACAAACAGACGTCTTTAAATTTGAATGATGTTTACTATATTTATAACTCATTTGGCAAATTATATTATATTAGCCCTAATTACGAAGATCGCCTGAATCTAATTGAGGAACGAAGTGGTTTTCTGATTACTACTTCAGGAGATACGCTGGATTACACAACGATTGAAATAGATCGAAGAATGGATGAGCCGTACGTTTACCTTGCATCAGAAGACAATGAATTGGCCCACAAGATAAGTCTTTTTGACGTCCATTTAATTCGCATCGATGCCTCTTATATGGAGCATTCAGTACGGAGAGGATGCATTACCGGAATATGTTTAGTATTAACTGGATTAACATTGCAGTCATTTTCTTATTATGGAGATCGAAGTGAAAATCTTTCGGAAGATGCTTCATTATTTCAAAAAGCTAAAACCATGGGTGGAGCATTGGGAACAAGTATTATGAACTTTATTCCCGGTCTTTCTTCAGCCGGACAACAATATCAATCCGTAACAATATTTTTCCCAGTTTCAAGTATTGGCTGGATGATATACGATTATTACTTTGATAAGCGCACTCACTATATCCGGCCCTTGATCAGGGAAGACCAATTCCCCCATTCCATGTATTGGTTTAATCCCGGTCGTATTGTAAAAAATAGAATAAAAGAAAAGTTAGATCCCATAACGAAAAAATTGAAACCGATCTTGGATAAACTGCCTTTTTAGTCAGGCGCTTTAATTCTTCCGAAGCCTTCATAGGTTAAACTGCCCAAAAATAAAAATCCTTCATGTTCTTCTACACTTGTGATAGGAGAAAATGATTCTGGGCTGGGATCTTGAAAATTATGAATTATATTGCCATCGCCATCAATTCCAATGATAAAACCATAATGGTCCGGTGCCGGCTGCATTGATTCAGGTAAACGCATAACCATCTTCCGTACAAATGGTTTTCCGGCTAAATTATCTAAAATTTCCTTACGTTTTGATGGAAATGCTACCCAAAATATTCCTTTACCATTTGATGAAATTCCATCAGGAATCCCAGGTAAGTTTTCCATCAATATTTCTGACTGCCCAGCTTTTTCGCCACTAATCCATACTTTTTGAATTCTATATTCAGATGTTTCATTCACCAATACAAAGGATTGATCTGTACTCACTGCAACACCATTTGCAAAATACAAATCATCCAATAAAACTGTCGATTCTTTCGTATGAGGATCATAAGCAATTAATCGACCGTATGGAACGTGTTCTATTATATCAGATCTGTAATCTTTAATAGCCCAATGATACGATGCATCCGAAAAATATATGATTCCATCATTAGCAATATCCACATCATCCGTAAATCCGAAGTGGACACCATTCGCTTCTGTAGCTAGAGTTATTATTTTCCCATCCGGATTCGCAGATAGGAGTCCTTTAATGGCATCACAAATAATCAAATTCCCTGCTGCATCAAATTCTAGACCTAAGGGCCGACCTCCGGTGTCTACAAATAATTCTGGGTTTTTACCGTCGGCATCATAACGCACAATACGACCTCCTTCATATGGTGCGTAAATTCGTCCTTCGCTATCAATATCAATATCTTCCGGGCCTATTCCATCTCCGATTCCAAAGATTTCAACATCTGCCAAATACGTATTTGGTGCATATACTCCAATTAAACCAGAATCAACAGGCGGCTCCCAAGCAACAGGATCAATATCTATAGGCCAGAAACATAAATACAGAATTAATAATGCTAAAAGGGTGCCTATAAGTTTTAATACCTTCATTTTTTGATCCGCTTTTTATTAAACTCTATAACTCCAAATTTGCGAACAATTTTATCGCCAAATGATGGAGATATTTGACCGATTGCCAAAAGTGGTTTCATGGGTCCTTTATTCACAATGATTTCGGCACTGTTATTCTTAATGGCTTTTATGACAGCATCAGCCACTGCTTGTGGTTTGGATGTACCCAACATAGCCGGTGGATCCACATGGTCTTCGTAGAACATTCCCGTATCCGAAATGAATCCAGGACAAATCACTGAAATACCTACTTTTGTTCCGCGCAATTCCTGGCGCATGCCGTCCGTCCACATAATCAGTCCGGCCTTACTGGCAGAATAAGGTGTATTGTACGCCATACCTTTTTTCCCGGCTAATGATGCCACCGTTACAATGTGTCCTCCTCTTTCTAACATAGCTGGTAGTAGTAAGCGAGAGAGTTCCAGAGGTGCATGAAGATTTACATTCAGTACATCACGAATTTCATCGGCAGAATAATTTTGATATTTCCTGCATAGTTCAATACCGGCATTGTTCACCAAAATATCAATTTCGCCATTGATTGTTGTTGCTTGTTCAACAAGGTCTGATAAACCATTAATATTTTTTAAATCAAATGATATAGTATGAAAAGTACCACCCTCATATTCTATTTCAGCTTTTGTTGTATTGAGTCCCTCTTCAGAACGAGCCAAACCAATGAGCACAGCTCCTGCATTGGCTAACGTTTTAGCAATATACGGACCAATTCCTCTTGAAGCACCGGTCAGTAAAACTGTTTTATTTTGTATTTCCATTAGCGTAGTAAGCGTTCATCCATAGCGGCTAAAACATAAGCCATAATAGCCATAGTTGCCACACTCATTCCATATTGTCATCCACTGTTTTTAAGACCTTCCGTCTTAAAAATGCTTTAAAAAAAACATTCAAAAACGGAACCCAGCGCAGTTTCCCAGGGATATAAATTGTTTTTTTATTTGTTTTAATTCCGGCAATAATAGCTTCCGTACAATCGTCCAGGGTTACAGATTGGCTGGTGTGTTTCCGTTTATTTTCTCCCATTTTTTGCCCGTCAGAACCTAAAGCGTTATGCCTCAATTCCGTATCCCGGATCCAGCCCATTATCACTTCAAGAAAGTTGATCTCACCCCGCATTTCAATATCCAGAGACTCCAGGAATCCATGAAGAGCATGTTTCGATGCGGCATATCCGGAATGATATGGAAATCCCATGAGAGCTTGTGCTGAAGAACAGCTGACAATTAGCCCGCCGGACCTTAAATGCGGTATGGCGGCATGACAGCAATGGACGGCGCCCATGTAGTTCGTCTCCATTAACTGTCGGAAAAAACTCACATCATTCAATTCTTCGAAAGAGGTCCACATGCTGATCCCTGCATTCAAAACAAGCACATCCAGTTTCCCAAATCGTTCGATGGTTTTTTTAACTAAAGATTGACATTGGAGCAGATCGGTGATATCAGTGGGTACGGACATTGCGGTACCGCCATTAGATTTGATTCCTGTGATAACCCTGTCCAGTTTATCCGCAGAGCGGGCAGCACATACCACATGGGCTCCTTTTTGCGCCAGCTTTTTTGAAAGGATTTCACCGATTCCGGACGAAGCGCCCGTGACGATAAACGTTTTTTCAGATAGGTTCAATTTTATATGTGTATCTAATCAGCGAATACATTATTTCCAATCCCAAAAATATTTTTTGGGTCTTGAACTTTTTTGATATTCTTAATCAGGTCAATACTGGATTGCGATAAGGTGTCGGCCATGAAATCCTTCCGCAATTTTCCTACGCCATGATGGTGAGAAATCGAACCGCCATTTTCCATGATCACTTTCCGTATTTCATGTTCAATAGATCCAAATACATCTTCCGCATGTGAAATTCCCTTCACACTCATTCCCAGCATAAAATAGATACAAACGCCGGTGTGGTAAATCTGGGGAATTCGATAGGACATGTAGGGAATTCCCGGGAACTTATGTTTTCTGTGGAGTTCGATAAGTTTTTGAGAGGCCGCCTGACAGGTCGCATGGATCTTGCTCCAGGGAACCGAGGTTTCCATGGTTTCTCCAATGATGTAGAAATCGGTGAGGAAATCGCGAACATAGGCAATAGCAAAGGTTAACATGTAGCCCCGCTTTCCATTCTCCGAACCGCCGAAGAGCCCACCGTGTGCCTGGGTCAATTTTGCTATATTCTTTTCCTGGTATGCCACCTCTTCCCGGGACCCTTCCAAGACAAAAGTAGACGCACACATTTGATAAGGGTCAAATCCCTTTATATTAATGACCATGAATTTTTTCAGGTTGTCAATGTACTTTTTTATTCCTTCGGATTTAGGCTTCAATGCCTGGCCAAAACGAAACTGGACATTATCCACGAGGCGGACACTGGCTGGTATAAAACTGGTCTTCGAAAGTTCATAAAGGAATTTGACTCCCGTCTCCCAGTCTGGAAATACAGCTGAATTGTATTTTTTCAAGTCCGGTTTTTTATGAAGTTTTAAGATAGCTTTTGTGATCAGGCCCAAGTTGCCCTCGGACCCGAATAAAATATTTTGAGGCGTTATGCCAATGGATGCCCGGGTGATTGGATCCACCTGCTCGATTTTTCCATTGGGTGAAACCATGGTCACATTTTCAACAATGTCCTCAATATTACCGTAGCGATTCTTTTTCATCCCGCTGGCATTGGTAGCAATCCAGCCGCCTAGGGTCGAAAGCTCAATACTATCTGGTTCATGGCCGACAGTAAATCCCTGTTCGCCCAGTAATTCTTCCAAACGGCTGCCGGTGATCCCGGCCTGAACACAGACCCGGCGGTCCTCTTCATTGATCCATTCGATCTTGTCCATGCGGCGGGTATCCATGGCCACAACCATCCGAGTTTCAGATTCAGGAATTTGCAGGGCACTGCTTACGCTGGTTCCGCCACCAAAGGGGACGAGGCACACATCGAACTGCTTTGCCAGATTAATAAGCTTAACACCTTCTTCCTCCGATTCCAGGTAAAACACCATATCCACGTTGCGGCTGATCTCAGAATAAAGAATCTTATACACCTCTTCCGATGTAGTTTGTCCATGGCTGTGAATCAAACGGTCATCGTCACTAAAGGTGTAGCGGTCCTCTGGAAATGTAGATTTAACCTGCTCCACAAATTTTTCATTGATGTTGGGTTCCCTAATCGGTTTGTTTTCAATCTCAGAAAGCCTGTCATTGGGGTCAATGGTGATATCCAGCATTTCCTCAACATAAGGTATGAAATCAGGCATATCCGATCCGCACAACTCATACCGGTCACCCACCATTCGGACTGAGCGATCCTCATTGAGGATGAATTTAGTATCCTTGTAACCCCATTTATGTCCCCATGTTGTATGAGTGTCGGCAAAGAATTTTTCAGTCTTGGGTTTATGCTGTTTATCCATAGAATATTTTTCCTTTTTCACGGATTCGTTTCTCCAATTCTGCGGTCATATCCTGGGCCTTTTTGATCAGGTTTTCCTCTGTGGAATCCTCTATTTTGCCACTATTAATGAATTGATCTGGATAAAGGGGTTTCAGGATGTGTACCTGAATACGGGTAGGCCTCATAAAAATTTTATCCTTGGGCCAAGCTTTATGGGAACCTACAATCAACGCGGGTAAAATAGGAACATTAAGTCGCAGTGCGAACATGGCTGTCCCTTGCCTGAAACTGCCCATAACACCAGGATTGCCCCTGGTTCCTTCGGGAAACATGATCAAGTTTCTATTGTCAAAAGTCATGAAAGCACTACAGAGAGTGAGTGTGTCTTCTATGGGAAAATCCCGACCCCCCTCTACTTTGCGATCAATAGGAACCAAGTTCATGACTATATTAACCAGGAATCGTTTGATCCAGTTATCAAACCAGTAGTCCTTTGCTGCCAGCATACCGAAATAATTGAAACTTTTGTTAACGGATGCCGCCAGCAAGGCTACATCCATATGGCTGTTATGGTTGCAGGAATAAATGAAAGATTTATCGGGAATATTTTCCCGGCCATAGACCTTTAAGGGTGTGTACCAGAGAAAAACAAATTTACTGTACAGGTAGAAAAGTTTTTTCCAGATACGGAAAAAGACGGATTGTTTCTTGATCAAATAGGAATATTCAGGATTCTCAAGAACGTTTGCCTGCTTCATTTACCTTCTACCGTATTTTATGTGCGCCATGGCAAATGTGTCAGAAGCAATGGCGGACATTAAGGAAATTTCCAATGCCAGTGCGGATGCACCAATAATCTCCGCCAGTTTCCGGGAGGAATATTCACCATTTTGACATCCCAGCAATTCCAGATTTTGCTGTTGGGGCAGGAGGCGGGTGCCGCCGCCTACGGTTCCCACCGTGAGAGAGGGCAGGGTCAGCCTGCATTTCATACCGTGATCCACTGGTTCAGTCTGGAAATGGCCAATGGAATTTTCAGCTACACAGGCCGTATCCTGTCCGGTAGCCAGATAAATTGCAGTAAGTGCATTGGCAATATGGAGGTGGCATCCTGAAGTACCGGCCATGGCGGTGATGGTGGGACCTAACTGCTGGAATTTTTCCACATCCTTGGGATAAATCCCCAAGATCCGTTTCATGACAGAATGGGTGAGGGTGGTCTCCGCTAAAACGGTGTGTCCCCGTCCCATGATCATATTGCGGGCTGATGCTTTTTTATCACTGTTAAAACCAGACTCAAGAATAAATTCATGCCCGGTTTGTTCCTTAATGTAGTCGCAGGCGACTTTGGCTGCCAAGGTGACCATATTCTGTCCGGCGGCATTTCCAGTATTTAGGACCATATCTAGAATAACATAATTCTGGACTGGGTATTGATCAATCCTTAACAGTTTTCCATATTGGGTCGTGGATTCAGCTACTTTTTTAATATCGTCATAATGCTCATCTACCCAGCTTATGAATTCAATGGAATCGTCCAAATTATCGAAAATGAATACGGGCGCCCGGGATAATTCCTGTTTTACATGGCGGACCCGAATTCCACCGGAAAGAGAAGAGGCATACATGCCACGGGTCATGGAAATAGCCAGGGTACCTTCCAGAGTACAGATGGGGACAAAAAATTCACCTTTTGCATAATGACCATCCAACTGCAGAGGGCCAGCGATCGCCATTGGTATTTTCATATACCCAATATGGTTTTCTATTATACCCTTAAGCTCTTCGGATTTATTAACCGGCATATCTTTGTAATTGAAACCTGTCTTTTTCTCGATCCATGTGATCCGCTTTCCTGTATCATCGGAATGATAACCACCGGGAATCTTTGATCTGTTGTTATTTTTTAGTTTAGCCATAGCATTGAATATACTTGATTTAAACCCAAAATAAAGAATAAAGAAAAACGGACAGAATGTTTTTTGGGGTCATTTTTTGTTTATAGGACTTAGGATACTTCTCTAAGTCATTAAAATAGTTTGTTTTGTGTTTGCATTATCGTGGTAATCTTTCATCCATATCTGCTACAACATATGCCATGATAGCCATCGTGGCAACACAGCGGTTAAATTCATCTTGATCTAATTTATCGATGGCATCTGCATTGGTATGATGATACCAAAAATACTTTGATCTATCTACATTCAATCCCATTCCGGGAACGCCCTCACGCATAATGGGGCCAATATCGGCTCCGCCGCCGCTTTCACCGATTACATTGGAACCGATGGGCTCTAATAATTTAGCAATTTCCTTCACAATTGTACGAGCTGCATCCGAGCCTGTAAAACCAAATCCTTGTGGACTAAAAACACCCGCATCGGACTCTATTGCCAAAATATGATCAGCTAATTCATCCCGGTGTGCATCACGATAGGCATTTCCACCTCTGATTCCATTTTCCTCATTGGTCCACAAAACAACACGAATTGTCCGTTTGGGCTGTAAACCTAATTTTTTGATTATTCGCAATGCTTCCCAAGCAGCCAGACATCCCCCGCCATCATCCATAGCACCCTGTCCCACATCCCAGGAATCGATATGTCCACCCATAACGATAACTTCATCGGGAAATTCGGAACCACGCAATTCTGCAACAACATTTCTGCTCCAGCCATCAGGAATATAATGGGCATCCATTTTCAACTTTACAATAATCTTTCCACCTCTATCCTGGATGCGCTGAAACATGGATGCATCTTCCAATGTAATTGCAGCATGGGGAATTTTCCGCACTCCATCTTCATAACTCATATTCCCGGTATGAGGTGTGTTCATGGAATAAGGACCAACAGATCGTATCAGACTGGCCAATGCACCTGCATTAGAAGCGGCGATCGCTCCACTTCGACGATATTGAACAGTTTCTCTGTAGGACGTAAAGGGTACATTGAAAAGAACAATCTTCCCTTTTGCTTTGTCAGCATTGGCTTCAAGGTTATCAAAACTGCTCACCACAAATACATCTCCCCTGATTCCTTTTTTAGGCGTTCCTACACTTCCGCCTAAACCCAAAATATGCATTTCTTTTTTATGGGGAGTAAGTAACTCAAGTGATTCATTTCCACGTACCCAGCGGGGCACCTTCACTTTTTCTCCATGGACATTGGATAAACCATCTTCCTCCATCTTTTTTAGAATCCAGTCAATGGCATCTTCTAGATTTTGTGAACCTGTAAATCGCGGTCCAAATGTATCACAAAGTTCTGCCAGGCGCTCAAAGCCTGCCTCATTTTCTAATGCAGCTTGGATGATCTTTTCAGCAGCAGCGCCGTACTGATCAGCAATCTCTCCGGCTGACAGAAATGTAGATATTATAGCTATGTAAAGTAAAACTTTCTTCATGATCCCTGGTTGATTTATGCGTAAATAACAGGTATGAATATAGCACAAAACAAAGAGCCCCGCTACTGCGGGGCTCTTGCTTAAATCCTTTGGGTGGGGGTTATTTCAACAGCACCATCTTCCTGGTCTGGACAAACTCTCCAGCCTGTATTTTGTATAGATACACACCAACACTCACAGGCTTACCGTAGTCATTGGTAGCATCCCATATCACCGACTTAAAGCCAGCATCTTGGGTTTGGTTTAGCAGTGTTCTAACCTGTCTGCCCAACATATCGTAAATGATAATATTCACAGTAGACTGCTCTGGCAAATCATAACGTAAGGTTGTAACTGGGTTGAATGGGTTGGGATAGTTTTGAAGGAGGGCAAAGACAGTCGGGATCAGCTCAATATTGTACCGCCAGCCTTTAAAAGGGGAAATATTTGCCATATCAAAAACTTATACTTTTGATCCTTGTGCAATCAATTGTTCAACAGTTTGTTTTACTTGATCAGCTTTTTGAGTCTTTTTATCTGAATGGAATGTATCACCCATTTTGATTTGAGATCGAAAAATATTGATTAATGATCATGAAACGTTCTTTTTAAAAAATTGATAACTGACTGAGCGCCACGTATTCCAGAAGGGGTATCTGTTAATTGAATTGAATCATTGAAATATTCTATCTGTGTTGAATAAAATTGTTTATGAGACCTAAACGAATCCTTAATTGTATTATCTAATTGCGATATTTGATCTATAACAGGACCCAATTTCCAATGAAGATAATGTGAATTCTCTTTCCAGGAAATTTTATTATTATTTAGAAATACACACGGACGTGGGTGAACTAAATACTCAACGATTTGACTACTAACATCGCCAATATATAAATCGGCCATTTTTGTATAGGTCATATCTATCGATGAATGACTTCCAAAGTCTATATGTATGTTTGGGGTTTTTGCATATTTATTAAGTGATAATCTTGGGTTTGAACGACCCTTCAATTCAACATGTGGCGCAAAAATCAGATTATATTGTTCCGATAATGCAAAGTAATCAAGAATGTTCCCACCCCAATCGAACCATGATGTCAAGTGAGGTTCAAAGTGAGGATTATATAATACAATTGGTTTTTGATTATTGAATAATTCTGACCTTGTTATAGTTTCTTTTTGTGCTATATCAAATTTGGGATATCCAAAATAAGCCCAATTTTCTCTATCCAAGTATCCCATATCATTCAACTTTCTAAATCTTTTAGGTCCACATAATAAAAAGAAATCAATTCGTTTTAGATGCTTAGAGAATTCGCGGTTACGGTCTCCTGCTCCGTGATAAGCCAGTATATATTTCGTGACATTATTATGATTTAATTGTTTTAATCTCAGGCTCAGAAAATTAGTATCTATAATTACATCCATCTGTTTGAATTGCTTTGCATATCTCTTGATCATTCTCTTGGGAGAAGGAATTTGACTATATGAAAACCGTTGATAATAATCATAAAATTTTGACGGTAATAAATGTACAGAACATCGATGATTTTTATAGTAGGAACCGATTTTATTTAATAGATCATATGTATTTTTGGTTGTCGTGATAAATTTAATCTCAAGGTCCGGATCTAATCTTGACAATTCGAATCCTATTGGAGCACTATGATAGGCATGATATGCATGGAAAAAATATGGAAAACAAATCTTTAATTTCATTATGCTAGATTATTATTTCTCGATTAATTAATAATTCAATAATAGATTTGGCATATTCACGTGCCTGTTCTTTTCCATCTAATGGATTTTTCTCCTCACGTTTAGCCTCAAGAACAACTAATGGTCTGCTATTTTCATTTAACAGAAGAAAATCGATATAACCTTGATGATTATTTTCAAAATCTTCTCCAAGAGCATCAATTTCTTGGGTAGTAATTGTTACACCCTGCTCAAGCTGGATGTTGGCTCTACCATTCTCATCATTAAAGAATCGCCAGCCTGCATCTTCCAGAAGTCGATTAATCTTTATGCGTGATTGAGCTTCCGTTCCTCTCATTTAAAAGTAAACTCCGTATATAACATAGGTAGGAATATACAAAGAAGGACAATATGTGAATTTTAAAAAATTATTGCAGAATGGGTGTGCGCAATATCTATGCGACCCTACCCCCCCCATCAATTGCGGGCATGGGGGTCAACTTTGGTTGATTATGTGTTATATATTATAATCCCTATTCCACTTGTTGAGTATAAATCCATAATAATAACGATCTCTTCTTTCAGAGAATAAAATATAAAAATAGTACATAAATGATAAAGCCTTCCTGTAAAAGAAGGCTTTTGTTGAGCGAGAGACGAGGTTTCCCGATTCATCGGGACGACATCCACATTAGTTTAATTTATTATTTTCCAATTTTCAATTAAATTCTCAACCAGCTTTTTGTTCTTCCAACCTTTTAATTCAATTTCCCTTTTGATTGCTTCACTTTTAGTAGAATATTTTTCAAAGTACACTAATTTCCAAGGTATTCCGGATTTTGTGGATTTGGACCAACCTTCATTATGTCGGACAAGACGAACGTCAACATTTGATGAATATCCATAATAATAACGATCTCTTCTTTCAGAGAATAAAATATAAAAATAGTACATAAATGATAAAGCCTTCCTTTAAAAGAAGGCTTTTGTTGAGCGAGAGACGAGGTTCGAACTCGCGACATCCACCTTGGCAAGGTGGTGCTCTACCAGCTGAGCTACTCTCGCATGAAATCGGGGTGCAAAATTACAGTTTTATAATTGACCTATCAATCGGATTTCGGCAGGAATTCAAACTTTCTTTCCTGGCGGTTCAATACGATCATACTCATAACAAAAAATATGATATCACGAATAATGGTATCCAGACCCAGTTTATCACTATCGGCACTCACTTTAAAACAACCGCAGGTGATATCGATGCCCCGAAGCATTGCTTGGGAAATTGCTAAAATAAACACAAGCATCATAATAATGCTCAATAATGCTGCACCATCAACCAATAATCCGGCAATCAAGCACACACCAACGATTAATTCAGTCCAAGGTAAAATAATACCTAATATATTCTCGATACCAAACGGCAGTACTTTATAATAGCCTATTTGTTTTGCAAATTCTTCAGGATTCGCAATTTTATCCAAACTGGCATAAATGAACATAAAGCCCAGGAAAATACGGCAAATCATCACCATCATATTTTTCATTTCATTACTCATTCAACGGGATATCCAGCTTCATTCCATTCCTGCCAACCACCTTTAAATACAAATAATTTTGAAAAACCTTCGTTATATAAATCATCCGCTAATTCTTCACTGGAACCACATTCATCTTCACCGCAGTATAAAACAACTAGGCCTGACTTCGTTTGTGCTGAATCCAGTTTGAACATCAGTTCCATGAAAAATCCACTGTTCCATGAATTTTGTATATGGCCGTCAGCAAAATATTCTTCTCCCCGAGCATCCACAAATACGACACCTTTATCAAACAGCGTTTTAGCCTGTAACAATGAAATTGCAACAGGTTCACCCGAAATTTCATCGAGATTCTTGGTTATGGACATTTCTTTTGCCAAAAGTGGAATACTATCTGAACGAATAATATTTACAAAAAAACCGACAACGAGCGAAAGTACAATGATCACCAGTATTTGGTTCAAGGGAACGCGGAGCATAATTAATTAATGCTGATTGTCTTTTTGAGAGGGCCTGATTTAGGCTTGATTATATTTTTAGATAATTTGATATTTTTTTTACGTAACGCTGAACATGTAGCCAATGTTTCATCAACGAATGCCAAGAGTTCGGCATCTTCACCCACAGCCTTGCTTAAAGGAATACTTTCATATTGAGTCGTATTAATGGCATCTGCCATGATGGTTTCGTATTTAACCAATTGCTGACGATAATCACTAACCAGTTTCAATACGTTCGGTTTATCAGCATACATTTCTTCAATTGTTCTGACTGGATCTTTTTTCTGCAGTTTCTCTAAACGCTGATTAATGGATGTGATTTTTCCTGTAGCAGTAGAAATATCAACAATAGGCTGACTTACATCATCTAATGAAATATTGACCATTGTTAAATATTTGCCCTGCACGCCGCTTGAATATACATAAGGGCCTCCATCAACTTGTTTTATTGTAGGTCGAGTTCGTTGTGTATCGCGGCTGATGAAAATATAATCAGCATCCGGAAAATTTGCCACTAATCCATTTACTTTTTTTCGTTCAACGTTTGCAAGCAGCACAACATAATCTACCGCTGACTTCATTTCTGCAATCACTTTATTGACTGATTCCACATAAGGACGTTTTTTGACATCATCAATATGTTGAGGAATAAGATCACTAAAGCCGGTAACGCCAATCTTAAAACCGCTGCGTTCTATAATGACTTGAGCAGGAAATAATAGATTATCATTAGTATCCGTCAAATTTGCTGAAATAAATGGAATTGAAGATCCTTCAGAAAGAGACATTAGAAATTCCTTTCCTGCGGCCAGATCAAAACCGCCAACATTCAAGGCATCACATCCAATTTTTTCATAGCCTTTCAATAATCCTTTTGCCTGAAGTTTATCGCCATCAGCATTCTGATTTGCTAGAATTGCAGAAGCAAAAAACGCATCACCCGCATCCAAAATTATTGGATCGATACCCTTTTCCTTACGAAAATTATTTATGTATACTGATTTCCTGGACAGACCGCCCAGAGGATTCTTTTTTCAGCCGCAGGGATCAAGTTGACCGCGGACATTTGCAGTGACCATCATGGTAACATTGCCGGTTTTTGCCGGTTTTCCGCAATTCACCAGACTTAAGCCCAGCAGAAGAAATAATGTATTTTTAAGTATATTCATGATTTGAATTTAGAGAAATTTATATTTATGCCGGAAGAATCTTCTTATCCTCCACTGGCTTTTGCTTTATATCCTTTTTCGTTTAGAAGGTTCACAATTTTGTCCCGATGGTCACCCTGAATTAGAATTTCACCATTCTTTACCGTACCACCTGAACTGCATTTCGTTTTTAACACCTTTCCCAATGAGAGCAATTCATCATCGGCACCTACAAACTCTTTCACCACCGTTAGCAATCTTCCGCCTCCCAATCGCTTTAACCAAACACGTAATTGCTGCTCTTCTTTTGGTAGTGTATCTACATTTTTAATTACTTCGTCTAGATAATCAGGATTCGTTGAAAAAACGACTTTAGATTTTTTACCCATTATTTTAAGAGTAGTACTTTAAATGTACGATGAAATGCACCATTATGTATTTTAATAAAATATAATCCACTGGATAAACCATCATTAATGAATGCTATCTCATGAATACCGCTTTGAAAATTTTCATTTGCAAGCTGCCTAATAAATCGTCCATTTACATCATAAACATCTACCTGTAAATGAGTATTCTTATCAAGGTGAATTTGTATTACAGTTTGGGGATTAAATGGGTTAGGATATGGAGCGGAAACATTAATGGTCGTAGGCACAATTGATTCACCAATTCCCACAACATTCGCTATTTTAATATCCAAAACTCTTGGTGAATGATCCGATGAATTATAGCTATCCATTTCTTCTAGGCCATATTCTGCCAGGGAAGCCGAATCCATTGTTAACGTGTTAAAGACAAAATGCTTGCTGGTATCCAAAACGCTATCCGTGTATAAAATATAATCCAGTTTACCAGGACTGAATGAACTGTTATCCCAACGCCAGGTATAGCCCATGCGGTTATGAGAGTGACGTGAAAATAAATCTGCAATAGGCGTATTGTCCCAATCTAGATTATAATCATCTCCAAACGTATTTTCATCTTCAATATCTCCTTCGGTAAATGTCGTAAGCTGCTGCCGATAACCCACCAAATTGAAATCGCCCACATAGACAAAAGGAGTATTTTCATCCATACTAAAAGGACCATTACCATTCTCGCGCCAATCTCTCCAATTGGATACAAATTCATCTGCATCGTATTGCCGGCTTTCATCATTATCGCAGCAGGCTAAATGTGAATTGAAGATAATGAGGTCGCTGCCTAATTCATCGTCCGTATTCAGAAGCGCCACCATCGTTCGTTCTGATGAAGTGAAATAGTCCTCCTCCAAAACCGGATATTTTGATATAATGATATTATCACGGAATTGACTGCTGACATACCATTGCTCATCAGGAAACCAGTCATTGAATAAGCTGTGCAGCTGGTTTGTATTCTCATACATTTCCTGGAGTGCCACAATGTCAGGATCTAATGCTTGATAGATTCGTCGAAAGTGTTCTTGATAATTTGGGTCCATCATGCTTGAATTCCACACATTATGTGTAACCAGCCGGATATCCGTTTCATCCCTTTTATCAAATGTTATAGGTGTAGGCGGCATAATGTAATCTTCGCCGATTGAAAAACTAATACCCCCATTTTCATCAGGTATTTGATCAGCATTCTGTCCCGTATCTGTCAGGATGACTTTTCCTTCCACTAAAACTTGAGTACCATCCATTGTGAGCACATTACTGTTCCTGGAGATACAAATTTCAAATTCATGATTGGTAATGGTTGGCGCCATGCGCAATGTTAAATCATTTTGGTATATATCAATGATTCCATCCATTATATAATAGGATCCCGAACGATCACCAAATAACCAGTCCAATTCAGCTCCTATACCATTAATGTAATAACCAGTTGTTGTATCATTATCCGCATCGATGTACAAGTGAAATTCATTCCAATCCTGCATTAGGTATTCTCCATCATGGAAATTGAAATAGATGAACAGAAAATCATTATCGTACGTGATCTTGATAACTGCAAAATCGGCGTCTGCGCCATCGCCCTGACTATCTGAATAGCTTATATCAACTTCATCCCAATCGTCAAACAAACCATCAATTGTTATTGGATGACCAGCAAATATGAACGAAGAAATTATGACCGTCAAGAAAGCGGTTTTGAAAATCATTTTAAGGGGATGTCTCCTTTATATGACCATTTTTTAAGGTCTTCAGATACGTATGATTTTCCGCTTTCTGATCCGTACGCATAAGAATTTGTTGCTCACTGCTCAATACTTGAAAAAGTGCTTTAAAATTGTTACTGTCCATTTCTGTTATCCATGATTTACATTAAAATTACACAAACAAAAAATTTAATTACTACTGCTAATTACAGAACCGGGTAATAAACTACTATTCTCTTTTTTAATAATTAAGTATTCCCAGTCTTTCAATTCTACAGTGGCATACTCAGGAATATCAATGCTTTGGGCAATTTTTTCTGGATATATACGTATTTCTGATTTATTGACCAGAATATTTATCGGCATATCAAAACCATTTATACCATCAACCCAGCGATAGTAAAATTTTCCGTTTTCCTGTGCATATTCCAAAATGGGTACTTTACGGTTGAATAAATATTGATCAAAGAATTTGGTAAAATCTATATCGGTTTTATCGGAAAAATAATCTCGAACGTCTTCGGTACAAACAATCCCTTTTGCGTTATCAACTGCAAACCCTTTTAGCGTAGCAAAGAATAATTCATCGTCATCAATGACATTACGGAGAGTATGAATAATCCAGGCTCCTTTAGCATACGCATCACTAAAACCCCAATAATTCTGATTCCTTGGCCCCACAATAGCTTTTTTATTTCCGATGTGTTTTCGTTTTTGTAATAGAAAATCGATACTTAAATCATATCCCATTAAATATTCAACATATAGAACTTCAGAATATGTGCCGAATCCTTCATGTATCCATACATCGGCCGGATCACAGGCTGTTATGCTGTTCCCCCACCATTCATGTGCGGTTTCATGGAGGGTGATATAATCAATGAATCCATAAATATTTCTGGATTTTGATTTATCATAATTGCGAAAACCGTTACCATACGTAACCGCTGTTTGATGTTCCATTCCGAGGTAAGGAGCTTGAACTAACTTATATCCATCGTCCCACCATTGATAGGGTCCAAAATAATGCTCCAATGCTCGTATTACAGTCCGGGCTTCCTTGAAATGTTCACGAGCCACTTCTTCATTGTAATCCAAAACATAATAGGTTGCATCTCTGACTTCTCCAAGGGAATGAATCGTATCTTTAATAACAGCATAATGACCAATATTCACTGATATATTATAATTATTGATGGGATTATTCACGAACCATCGATATTCAGTTTTGCCATTTTCCAATTCGTTTATTTCTTTCAATTGTCCATTGGAAATACACATTAATTCAGAGGGCACCGTTATATTGATGGACATAGTATTTGGCTCATCGGAAATATGATCTTTACATGGCCACCAATGACTGGCGCCCAATCCTTCGCTCGTTACAGCAATAAAATCTCGACCGGCTTTGTCCTTATCCCAAACGAAGCCGTCCTCCCAGGGCGGTCGCGGAGCTACACGGGGAGTTCCATTAAAATGGACAGTAAATGAAAATTCTGTTCCCAAAGTCATAGTTGGAAATTCAACAAATACGGCATCTTTATTTCGTGTGTATTGCAAGATATTATCATCGTATTCGATACGATCAATTTTCATATCTTCGCCTAAATCAATTTGCAGTTGTGAAAAATCATTAATAGCTAATGCGGTAATCATATTGTATCCGGAAATGGTTTTGTTTTCCACATCAATATCCAGGTTCAGATCATAATTGCTTACATTATAACAGGTGCGCTCCGGGGATAGTTGCCCCATTAGGCGGTTACGTTCTGTTAGTTCCGGATAAGTATCATGCTCAACAGGGTTTGACAGTCCGGTGCTCAAATGGGGTTTTGCTTCCTGCGTTGTTTTAAGAGAAGCGCAGTTAAATGATATAAATGTAACGAATAATAAAATCGGGATTCTTTGCATATATGTAGTTAATTTTCCTAGGATATGTATTACACTAAAAATTTGATAAATCTGATGCCAGGAAATATATTACAAATTCATTTAATCAGACGCATACTTATACACAGTTTTTCCGGAAGCATATCCCAGATTATTTGATAAAAACCTGATGCGGTTAACGTGCGCACCAAAATCCGATTCAGACCATGTTACACCTCCATCTAAAGTCATCAGAGTCGGTTGTTTAACATAACTGCCCATCCAGCCGATATCTTTATTTATAAAACCGATACCCTGAGTAGAGTAACCACCAAATTCTGCACTTTGCCCAGCCGTATAAAATACATGCTCTGACCATGTATTTCCGCCGTCAGTTGTTTTAAGAAAATATTCATCAACGGCGACACCCCACAATCCGGTTTGTATGGAAACATATCCTATATCCGGCGTGGGGAAAGAGATCTTCCAGCACCATTCTCCATCCCGATTACCTTCATAAATTACATTCCAATTTATTCCGCCATCTTCGGTGCGCAATATAATAGCATGGGAATCATCAAACCCGCCTGATGTACCGCCCACAATAATGCCGTTTAACTCATCCCAGAAATAGAGGTCAATGAGCATTTCTGCCACATCATTCAAATCCAATGAAGTCCAGTTCGCTCCGCCATCTTCACTGCGGATAAAAACACCCGGTCCGTAAATCCTGCCGCAGGCATTAATAATATTACTATTATAAACAAAAATACCGCATAAACCGTGAGGTACCGGCTCGGCAATATTATTCACCATTGACCAATTTTCACCGCCGTCAGTGGTCTGGTATAGAAGTTTGCCGTTATCGCCCAACTTGTTTCCTGCCCAGCCGTGTAGTTCATCTGCGAAACCAACGCAGCGCCAATAAATATCATCTTCAAATTGGAGATTCCATGATTCGCCGCCATCGAGGGTATTATATATCTGGCCATTCCTGGTTACGAGCCATCCTTTTTGTTCATTCACAAAAAAGACATCATCATGCTTAACCATGGAATCAGGCGCAACTGGAGCTGGTAATGTTTCCCAGTTTGAGTCGTAGTTTAAGTCATTATTATCATTTTCCACTTCACAACCAACTACTAATAAATAGAAAAATAAGATGGATATATTTTTCATATTTTTTTTATCTTATAATAAATATCAATAGGGCGACATTTTAATGTGTGGAGCCAGACGGGATCGAACCGACGACCTCCTGAATGCCATTCAGGCGCTCTCCCAACTGAGCTATGGCCCCATTAGATGAATAAAATGCGGCGTGAATTTAATCAGATACTGAAATATTGAAACCCGCTTTTTTTAAACGATCAGCTATTGTCGTACCCATAGCCATCGCTGTTGTTACAACGCCATATTCATGGGGAAGATCATTTTTGTCCAATGCTAAACACAATGCCGATTCAGCTAGCATAATTGATGTACTTCCATAACCAGGATCATTCGTATTCGATATAATCACAGTTGTCCTATTCTCACCTTCCTCATTTTCTCCAATAATTTTTACCTTAAAATAACCACTTTCCCGATCTGCTCTGGATGGCCCTTCCCCCGGTTTGGGCAATACTGTTTTTTGTAGAAGGGATCGAGTGCATGACATTGACATTAGTTTAATAAAAATGCCTATAGCTACCATGAGTATTGCTCCACGAAATTTGCCTTTCATCCCATAACCGACTGCGAGTCCTTCATCGTAAACAAAATCCCTTCCATATTGATAATTGGAAAGATCATTCGTACGGAAAACAATTCGTGAATTGAACCGAGCCATTATAAAAGGAGCTGTCCATTTTTCTATCCGGGGATCATACCAGGTAAAATTCTGAATTTTCTGATTAGGCATTCCATCAATCACATCATTACATAAAATATATGGATCACTTTGAATTTTACGTTTTGCGGGATTTTTTGCTTCCTTCATAAGATTGATCATACTGGCTACCGTACCACCGCTAAACGTCCCTTTAGTGCCCATCACAAACAGTTTCACATTGGATGCTGGCTTTCCATATTTCTCCACGGCCTTTTCCTGCAAAAGTAAACATCCAATATCAGATGGAATAGAATCATACCCGCATGAGTGAACGATCTTTACTTCATTCGCTTTTGCTTTTTCATGAAATGCATCGATAGAATTTTTCACAAATGGAATTTCACCTGTGAGGTCACAATAATCAGTTTTGGATTCTACGCATACATTAACCATTGCTTTACCATAAAGAGCATATGGACCTACTGTTGATATAATTACATCAGTTCTGGACGTTATTGTTTGCAACGATTTTTCATCAAAGCTGTCGCCAACTAAACATTCTACTGAATCGTTGAGCTGCAGTTTATTTTTTACTGATTGTAGTTTTTCAATACTTCGTCCGGCAATTGCCCAGCGAATTTCATTTCCATAATTTTTATGCAGGTATTCTGTAACGATTTGTCCGGTAAAACCGGTAGCTCCCCAGACAGTAATTTGAAAATCACGTTCCATTAATGGGTAACTCCTTTAATAATTTTAGCATCATTTCTTTATTCAATCGACCCGTATTCACATTTCTAGGGCTTGGATGATACGACCCTTTCAAAATTATTCCATTTGGTAAAATATAAGATACATCATGACCAAACGGATAATCTTTCATTTTAAAATCATAAAATTGACGATAATATTTTAGGCATCCATCGAATCCAATTTTACCCAATGCTAAAATTACTTTAACATTTTTTAACAATTCAATTTCTCGATTAAAAAATGAAGAACAATTTTTCAACTCCTCTGCCGTTGGTTTGTCTTGAGGTGGAACGCATTTCAAAACAGGTGTCATAAATGTATTAAACAGTTCCAATCCATCGTCCAATGAATCAGAATTGGGTTGATTAGCCAAACCGGCTTCGTACAAACACATAATTAAAAAATCTGCAGACTTATCTCCTGTGAAGACTCGAGCTGTGCGGTTCCCCCCATGAGCTGCCGGTGCTAATCCTACCAGTAATAATTCCCCGTTAATGTCACCATAACCGGGTACTCCCTTCCCCCAATATGTCCAATCTATAAACTGTTTACGCTTTTCATTTGCTATTCTAGTTCTAAAATCAACTATTCTTTGGCACAAATTACAGGAAACAACTTCACGATATAGCGCTGTAAATTTACTATTGCCCTGTAATAATGGATGTATTTCACTCGTTGGATGTTTACTGTTCATCAATTTTTAATTTATAAATAAATGACGGTATACGAAGATGTTAACGTCTTTTACTATTTGCACCATAAAGTTTACTGCGCTATAATTCATGTCGGTAGTGCTTTGTTTCCTTTCTTAAGAAAATTAAATTCGCCGGCTTCTAAAACTAAATAATACGTTTTATACATTTAAATAATTATGAAAACAGGAAAATTATGGCTTTAATGACATTAATGCGAAATCGCATGCACTTTGTTTTGTGGATGCTTCTTATTTTATTCTTATTGAGTATGACCATCGGCGGTTTAGTCGGTGGCGCTAATATCATTGACGAAATCTTCGGGCGTGTTAATCCTGCCGATGCAATAGGCGTGGTTGATGGTACTCGCATTACACCCGATGAATTTATGCGTGCTGTAAACCAGCGTATGGAGCAATACCGTTCAAATGGGCAGGAATTAGATGAAAGACAAATGCATGATATTCGAAATGAAGTATGGGATAATTATGTTCAAGATATATTACTCTATCAAAAAATTGATGAACTGGAATTAATCGCCTCTGACGATGAAATCTTATATCACCTACGGAATAATCCACCCCCGTTTCTATTACAAAATCCTACTTTTTTAACAGATGGTGTTTTTGATAGAGCAAAGTATGAACAGGCAATTAATAATCCACAGGGGAATGAATGGGTTCAAATTGAACAGTTTATGAAAAACACATATGTACCAAATTATAAACTTCAACAATTCATTGCTTCCAGTGTTATTGTAACCAATCATGATGTACGTAAAAACTATATTAAAGAAAATGTTGCCTATACAATTGAAGGAATACATGTTATCGGTTTAAAACTAAAGGATGATATAGCTGAACCAACAGAAGAAGAAATTCAGCTAGCGTATTTTGCTGACCTTAAATTATTTTCAAAAGATGAAACGCGAAATATTCGTTATGTAAGTTGGAAAAAAGGCCCAGCTAAATCGGATACTGCCAGAGTCAAAGAAGAAGCTTTGGAAATCATTACGGACTTAAATACAGGTTCGGACTTTGCAAAGTTGGCTAATCAATTAACCGAAGATCCCGGCAATCAAGCAACACCAGATTCAGGCCGTGGAGGAAATCTTGGTTGGTTTGGAAAAGGTCAAATGGTTCCGCAATTTGAAGAGGCAGCTTTTGCAACAAATGCTGGAGATATTATTGGACCGGTATTAAGCCGTTTTGGATATCATATCATTAAGGTTCATGATAAGCGTCAGAAGAATGGTAAAGACGAATTAAATGCGTCTCATATTCTCTTAAAAATTAATATGGGTTCTCAAACACGGGAATCATTAAGGCGACAAGCGACTCGATTTAGTTACGATGCTGAAGATTATGGTTTTGAAGCTGCTTTGGATACTCACAAAGTTGAGGCACAAAAAGCAATTCATTTAGAATCATTATCTATTTCGGTTCCGGGGGTTGGATTTCTACGTGATGTTGTTCAGTTTGCGTTTAATGATCAAACTGAAATAGGCTCTGTTTCTGACCGATTGGAAAATGATAACTTTTATATTGTTGCTGTTTTGGATTCAATCATCCCCCCCGGTACAAAACCATTAGAAGATGTTAAAAATCAAGTATCAAGAAAAGTTACATCAGAAAATCAAAAAACAGCTGCTCTTGATTTAGCAACAGAGATCAAATCTAAAGTAGATAATGGAGCATCATTCACTGATCTTGTTTCTGATGATAGAAGATTAGAGCTTGTAGCTACGGATAAGAAAAAATTAGCCAGAGGTTTTAATTCCATTGGCCGCAGTCATACACTCATTGGTGCGTTGATGAATAGTGAAATAGGAGATGTTGTAGGACCTTTGGAAACAGCTCGGGGTTATACCATCGTTAAGTTGTTAGCTGTTGCATCCTTTGATTCTTCTGATTTTCAAAATAAAGAAGTTAGTATCTACTCTACATTAATAAATAATGCTCAGGAAGAAACATTTAATACATGGTTAACCGAATTGAAAGCTGAAGCAGACATTATTGATAATCGAAAATATTATTATTGATATAGAAATATATCATTTTAAAAAAGGGTGCTGATGGTGCCCTTTTTTATTACTTGGTAATCATTAATGAAGAAAGCAAATTATGCCCATGGGTTTTAATATATATTTTATGATGAGTAAATGAGTTTCAAAACATTACAGATTAGCTTAAATGGCAGAATAGCCACCGTTTCTATGAACCGACCCGAAGTTCGTAATGCTATGAATACGACCATGATTCAAGAAATTACGGATGTATTCAACGAACTACATCAGGACCCAAATATTCGGGTTATCATTTTGTCTGGCAATGGCCCCTCTTTTTCTGCTGGTGTAGATTTAGAAGATATGCGAGCCATGGGACAAATGAATTGGAATGAAAATGTTGCTTCGGGAAACAAACTTTTGGACATGTATTTAGCAGTAGATAATTGCTCTAAACCTGTTATTGGTAAAGTACATGGCCATGCATACGGCGGTGGTTTTGGACTGTGTACTGTTTGTGATATTGTCGTTGCCGCCGAAAATACCTCTTTTTGTTTAAGTGAAGTTCTCATAGGAATAATTCCGGCAGTCATTGGGCCATTTACGGTTAAAAAAATTGGCAATTCCCACTTCCGAGCTTTAGGTATATCCGGTGAAAGATTTGATGGTAAATATGCCAGCGAGATTGGTCTTGTCCATTATACAGTTAAAGAAAGTGAAGTGGATGAATTAACAGAATCAGTTACAAATCAACTACTGAAAGCCAGTCCTCAAGCTGTTTCAAAATTCAAAGAATATTGCCGTAATATGGACAATACACATTCGGCTGAATTGATTGCTGATTTACGCTCTTCAAAGGAAGGCCAGGAAGGATTGACAGCTTTTCTTGAAAAAAGACTTCCTCATTGGGCAAAATAAATTGAGCTCCCTACCTCCTGCAATTCGCATAGTGGAAGTAGGCCCACGCGATGGTTTGCAAAATATTGATCAACACATACCCACCAATGCAAAAATCCAATTTATAAACATACTTTCTGATGCAAAATTATCAGAGATAGAAGTGACCAGTTTTGTCTCTCCAAAATGGATCCCCCAATTAGCTGATGCACAAGAAGTTTCGGATAAAATTATTCGGGATTCTCACATTATTTATACTGCTTTAGTTCCAAATGTGTATGGATTAGATATGGCCTTGGATGCAGATTATTCATCTGTAGCTGTTTTTACTGCAGCTAGTGAAACATTTTCTCTAAAAAATACAAACTGCAGTATAACAGACAGCATCAAGCGAATAGAAGATATGAAATCATCATTTCAAGAAAATTCTTTACGAGTTCGCGCCTATATTTCTACCGTTTGGGCATGCCCTTATGAAGGAAATATTCCTGCTGAAACTGTTTTACCAATCATCAATTCACTTTTTGAACTTGGAGTTGAAGAAATTTCATTAGGTGATACGATTGGTAAAGCAACTTCAGAGGATGTAAAGAAAACACTGAAAATAATTTTATCAGAATATAATGCGAATCGGTTTTCCTTGCATTTCCATGATACATACAATCATGCACTGGAAAATATCAAAGTAGGTATGGAATATGGTATCACTTCATTTGATTCAAGTGCTGGAGGAATTGGCGGTTGCCCTTTTGCACCCGGAGCTTCCGGAAATATAAGTACAGACTCCGTAATAAAACTTTGTCAGGAATTAGGAATTAAAACGGGAATTAAAGAGAAAAAATTATCTGAAGCTTCCAAATTAATACAAACATATTTAAATTAATTTATGAGTATTATTAAAACAAAAATAAAAACAGATTCAGATCAGTATAAAGAACGTTCATCATTCCATACGGACTTATCTTTAAATCTGACGTCATTATTAGAAAAAATCAGAAAAATGGGTCCGCAACATCGAATAGAAAAGCATCAAAAGCGGGGTAAACTGACCGCCCGTGCACGTATAGATTTATTGAAGGATGAAGATACATTCTTCCTGGAATTTTCTGAACTCGCAGCCCATGAAGTCTATGATGATTACGTGCCTGCTGCAGGAATAATCACAGGCTTAATAAATGTTGCTGGACGACAATGTATAGTCGTTGCAAATGACGCAACTGTTAAAGGCGGAACATACTATCCACTAACGGTTAAAAAACATCTTCGAGCCCAAGAAATAGCTTTAGAAAATAATCTCCCCTGTATTTATCTCGTTGATAGTGGTGGAGCATTTTTACCCAAACAAGATGAAGTGTTCCCGGATAAAGAACATTTCGGCCGTATTTTTTACAATCAAGCTAACATGAGTGCAAAAGGGATCCCGCAAATTGCTGTTGTAATGGGTTCTTGTACTGCTGGTGGCGCGTATGTTCCTGCAATGAGTGACGAAGCAATTATTGTTAATAAAACAGGTACAATATTTTTAGGAGGCCCACCTTTGGTTAAAGCAGCCATTGGTCAGGATGCAACTCCAGAAGAACTAGGCGGGGCTAAAATGCATACCCGAATTAGTGGTGTTGCAGATCATTTTGCTGAAGATGATGAAGACGCTCTTGCCATTTGTAGAAATATCATAGATCATTTTCCACACAAAGAAAAATTATCCATAGAATCGTTTTCAGATCCAAATTATGATGCACAGGAAATCATGGGAATCCTTACAAAGGACCATCGTACACCATTTGACGTTCATGAAATTATTGCTCGTATAGTAGATGCATCTGAATTTCAGGAATTCAAAGCAGACTATGGAAAAACACTTGTAACCGGATTTGCAAAAATTGAAGGAATACCTTTGGGTATTATCGCCAATAATGGTGTTCTTTTTAGCGCAACATCCTTAAAAGGTGCCCATTTCGTGGAATTGTGCTGCCAACGGAAATTGCCGATTTTATTCCTGCAAAACATTACGGGTTTTATGGTTGGTAAAAACGCAGAGCAAGGCGGAATCGCCAAGGATGGTGCAAAACTAGTACAAGCGGTAGCAACAGCTAATGTACCCAAAATGACCATAGTTATCGGTGGTAGTTTTGGAGCAGGTAATTATGCAATGGCTGGCAGAGCTTATCAACCTAGATTCCTTTGGATGTGGCCCAATGCCCGTATTTCAGTAATGGGCGGCGTTCAAGCTGCTGATGTTTTAGCAACAGTTAAAAAAGATCAATTAAAATTAAAAGGTGAAAAAATGAGTTCTGAAGAATGGGATAATGTGCGTAATCCTATTCTTGAAAAGTATGAATTGGAGGGTCATCCATATTACGCAAGTGCTCGGCTTTGGGATGATGGTGTAATATTACCAATTGAAACTCGGCATATACTTTCTATTGCTTTAAAAGCGGTTGCAAACTCGCCGATTCCAGATCATAATTTTCCTGTTTTCAGGATGTGATTTTCCTTACTCTACTTAATGGACTCCAGCAATACCAAGCTTTACATAGCGACCTTAATAGCCATGGCGGTTTGGGGATTATCTTGGACAAATGCCAAAATATTGGGTTATTATGGAGATGCACAGCTCATGATGTTTTGGCGATTCACTATTGCTACCTTATCCTTTGCTCCCATTGTTTATTATACAAAAAATAGTTTTTCCTTAAATATTAAAAGTTTTCGATTCATTGCTTTGAATGCCATATTTATGACGTCTTATAATTATTTTTATTTCAAGGGAACACAAGTTGGTCTGGCTGGTGCAGGGGGAGTATTAGTTACAACTTTAAATCCAATTAATACTGCTATTTTAGCTGCTATTCTTTACAAAATTCGATTATATAAAAAAGATATCTACGGAATGATTCTTGGATTAATTGGCGGTGGTTTAATCATCGAAATATGGCGAATGGATTTATCACTCCTTTTTCAGAGTGGAAATATTCATTTTTTGATGGCATCTTTATCTTGGGCGACAGTTACTTTAATCACATCTCGATCTAAAGATATTTTACCATTTATTCCTTACAGTTTTTGGTCTTTTTGTATTGCCAGTTTGATGAGTTTATTTTTTGCAATGGACCAGCCATTATTGTCCGTTTTTCATTTTGATTGGATATTCTGGTTAAATATGATGTTATTGGCAATTGGTTCAATGGCGTTTGGTACAACCGTTTATTTCTTGGCATCTGTTCGATTAGGCCCTCAAAAAGCCAGTGCTTTTATTTTCACTGTTCCAGTTACAGCCATGCTTTTTGCTATCATTTTGTTGGATGAAAAACTAACCTATTCCATAACAATTGGAAGTTTATTAGCTTTGTTTGCAGTTTACTTAATAAATAAACGACCTAAATGAATTATCATGATAATCATGATAATCACGATCAAAATACTCCTATTTGGGATGACAAGACCGCAGAATGGTATGCAGCAGAATTTGGCGATCATATTTCAAATGCATTAACCATAAAGAATGCAAAATTAAAACAGGATGAACATTTGCTAGAAATTGGTTGCGGTAGCGGATCAGCATGCAGAGAGGCAGCGAAAATTATTACTGAAGGAACTATTATTGGAATGGATCCAACTTCAGCTATGATTCGCATTGCAACAGAAAACACACCCTCATCTATCGTGCAATTAGAATATTTATTAGGATCTGCTGAAAATTTACCAATTGAAAATGATTCAAAAACAATCTGCATTGCTATCAACTCACTTCATCATTGGAATGATTACAAAAAAGGACTCGCAGAAATATTACGAGTACTTAAACCACGCGGACGTTTAATTATTAGTGATGAAATCGTTTCCGGAGATTCTTGTGGTCACAGTGAAGGACCACTTTCAAAACCAACATTGGTTATTGAAGAAATTAAAAGAGCAGGTTTAGTTAATGTTAAATTAGAAACGTTCGAAGAAGATGGTGATGGGATTTATTTATTTAGAGCTGAAAAAAGTTAAAAATATTTCTGCATGACCTGCTGAAATGATTTCGGAGGGCGTTTAGCTTTACCTTGATGATCAGTAAAACCGTGCAGAGTGTAACCAATTGCTAATACAGCATCATTTTTTACGACTTCATACTCAATCTTCATGCGAGCTCTTGGTAATTCCCTAATACATGTCCGCACTATAATTTCATCTTCAAATTTAGCACCCTGCTTATAATCACAATGCGCTGATATTACAGGTAAAAAGAATCCTTCATTTTCAATATCAGTTACAACAACTCCAATGGATTTGAGTAATTCTGTACGAGCAGCTTCAAAATACTCTAAATATCGAGTATAATAAACAACACCCATCTGATCAATGTCTTTATAATAGACTTTGGTAGAATAATCGAAAGAAATCACGCTGATTCTGTAAAAACACCCATGACGTCATATCGTTCGATTCGTTTATCCAAAAATGAATTGGGATCAATTTGCCGCAGTTCCTTGAGTTCTTCAAGAATGACTGATTTTAAAATACCTACCATTTCATCCTGCCATCGATGAGCTCCACCCAGTGGTTCTGCAACGATTCGATCACAAATTCCAATCTCCATTAAATCATTAGGAGTGACTTTCATAGCATCTGCAGCAACCGATGCTTGACTAGCATCACGCCATAAAATTGAAGCACACCCTTCGGGGCTAATAACAGAATACCACGTATTTTCCAGCATAAGCATACGATCACAGACACCTATACCCAATGCGCCACCGCTTGCTCCTTCACCAATTATAATAACCAAAATGGGGACTTTCAATCTTGACATTTCCATTATATTTTTGGCAATTGCTTCCCCTTGGCCTCTTTCTTCTGCACCTATACCAGGATAAGCACCGGGAGTATCAATTAATGATACAACAGGTACATTGAATTTTTCTGCCAATTTCATCAAGCGATACGCTTTACGATATCCTTCCGGGCGCATCATTCCAAAATTACGGAAAAGATTTTCTTTGGTATTGCGACCTTTTTGCTGGCCTATAAACATAACTGTTTGTCCATCTATTGAACCGAATCCTCCCACTAAAGCTGGATCATCACCATAATGTCGATCTCCATGTAGTTCCACAAAATCGGGAGCCATTTTATTAATATAATCCAAACTGAAAGGACGTTGGGGATGTCGAGCTAATTGGACACGCTGCCAACGAGTTAAACTAGAAAATATTTTTTCTAATTCACCAACTCGTTTTTTAATTAAATTTTCTATTTCAGTTCGATGCGAATCAGGATCCTCACTCGTTTCCAATTCAATAATCTCTTCATCGATCAGCTTAAGAGGTTTTTCGAATTCTAAATAATAATCTTTCATTATCCGTTAAACACCGTTTTGACTAAAATTTCAATATCAAATGATACGCTTTGATTTTGAACGTAATAATGGTCCAACAACCGCCTGTCTTGTTCTGTGAACTTAACATTTCTTAACCGTTCCAACCCAGTAAGTCCCGGCATGCAAATTAAATTTGGGTCATTTTCATCTGTAGAGATCATTGATGAACCTACCAGACTCATTTTTCCAGTAACAATTGACCAAAGCAAGGGAAGATCATGGATAAATCCATATTTACTATTAAATACTCTTCCATAAAAACGATTGTGATCCTGACCCCAAAATTCAACTTTTTTCGGCAAGCTTCCTAAACTCCTCAATAAAATGATCGGAGAAAATAGAATCAATAATGCAGATGCTATACATGTGTCAAACAAACGTTTTGTGATAGTATGGAGTCGATTGAATAACGTGTATTCAATATTAACAAAAGAATATTCACCAATTTCCTCGATTGACGCTTTTCCTAATAAAATATCCTGATGACGAGGTACCATTCTGTATGTTAATCGCATTTCTTTTGTAGAATCCATTATATTGAGAATTTCTTCGTTGGAAAAAGCAGTATTTGAAAAAATTAATTCACGAATTGCATGTGTTTTAACGACTCCTTTTAATTCGGCAATATTACCTAAAAATTGTAAGGGCAATTCATCATCTCTCGGATGAGTGTCTACAAATCCCACCACATCGAGGCCAGTATCAAATCGTTTTAATATGTGATTTGCAATACGTATCCCCTCTCTGTCAGAACCAATGATGGCTGTCTTACGGGTGAAAAGAATATTGTGCTTTTCCTTAATGGGTCGTAAAAATCCGCGGGACATTAGGTAATGGACCAAAACACGCCAACCTGGAATAAACAGTGTAATAATGATTGTCGCCAAAATGATAACCAACCTGGAGAATGCATATTGTTTAAAGAAATATGTAAAAGCAACTGCCAGAAAAAATCCGGTCAACGAAGATAGGATTGCACGTGTGTAGGATAAAATATATCGGGAATACAGTTGAAATAGTGCTCCGACCGAAATCCAAAAAAGAATATAAACACCAGGAACAAGTCCACCGCTCATTTCTATAGGTTCAAAGTGATCAAACTTGAATGGAATCGCAATTAAAAATGCACACAAAACTACAACAGAATCAAAAAATACAGATATAATTTGAGAACGTATTTCACCCATTAGTGTCATGAATTTTCTAATGGATATTCCAAAACGGATTGCCCATTTTGTCAAAAACCCCTGACTCGTTGAAAAATGTTTATCAGCAAAAAGTATCATTGCATTATAAAAAGCATTTATACTGTCAAAAGGAGCTGATTTGACTGATTCACCCTGATAATGTATTATTTGCGTCGTGGGCACATAATGGACTTCTAATCCAGATTGCCATATTCGATAGCATATGTCTAAATCCTCTCCATACATGAAAAAATGCTCATCAAACCCGCTCAAGTCTTGAAATAATTTCTCGCGAATAAACATACATGAACCGCTGATCGCATCAACCGGATTAACCTGGTCGGGATCAAGATATGTAAGATTATATTTTCCCGCCCATTTGGAAGTTGGAAATACTCTATCGAATCCAAGTAATTTTGGAATAGCCACTTTTAAAGTAGGAAAAGATCGTTTACACGCCGCCTGCAACGTTCCATCAGAATTAAGAATTTTTGGACCAACCATGCCCACTTTTTCATTCTGTTCCATGTAATTCAGTAATGTGCTAATTGTATTTTCTTGAATAACCGTGTCCGGATTTATAATAAGGAAATACTCTCCTGATGCCACATCTGCTGCCTGATTGACTGCTTTACCAAACCCAACATTTTCCTGATTAGCAATAACGTTTACTTCAGGATATGAATGTTTAATATAATCTACAGTACCATCGAAGGAATTATTGTCCACAAGGATAATTTCATAATCATCTACACTTGATCGCATGATTGAATCGATTGCATGATCAACGTATTCTTTTACATTATAGCTGACAATAAGGACAGAAACTTTTGGGTTCATATTATTTATGCCATCCAAATATTTTCCAAATACGTAATCGCCAAACCATAAAAATAGCTTCAATCATTATTGCCTTGGACATTTTGGATTCGCCTACTGTACGATCGATAAAAATGATAGGATGTTCATTAATGGAAAACCCTTTTTGCCAAGCACGAAAATTCATTTCAATCTGAAATGAATATCCTTGAGATTTCACAGAATCGATATCAATACTTGCCAAAACTTCACGCTTCCACGATTTAAATCCACCCGTAGCATCTTTAACCGGCAAACCCGTAATAACTCTCGAATAAACATTTGCTCCATAACTTAAGATTAAACGGCGAATCGGCCAATTAACAACACTGACACCATGTACATATCGACTTCCGATGATGACATCATATTTCTCTAAACCACGTATCATAGACGGAATTTCATTTGCATCGTGAGAGCCATCTGCGTCCATCTGCACTATGATATCATAATCACGTTCCAACGCCCATTTAAATCCAAATTTATAGGCTGTACCAAGACCGGCTTTCCCCGGGCGTTTTGCCAAATGTAAATTTTTATAACGCTGTTGGAGTTTTTCTACATGATCAGCAGTACCATCAGGAGAATTATCATCGACAATGAGTAAATGATAGTTTTCATCCAGTGTAAACACATGTTCTACAAGGCTAGCAATATTTTTGCTTTCATTATACGTTGGGGAAATAATGAGTGTTTTCATAATTCTGTTTGATACTTGGCTGCTTTTATGTCTGATATGGTTTTTGAAGGTGTAAAATTAAAATCATTTTCTAACTTTTTCGTAATCAATCCGCATTTTAACGGTCGTTGTGCAGATTGGTTCAATTCTTTTGTTGTTATCGGTTCAATCAATGATGAGTTCAATTCATAAACATTAGCAATCATACATGCAAAATCATAGCGATTTATTATGCGTGAACTTCCATGATGATATAGACCATTTGCATCATGTTGAATCAATGTTTCAATTATGTTACCTAAATCTACTGTCCATGCCGGATTATTCCATTGATCAGTGACAATTCGAATATGTCTATTGCTTTGTAATTCATCTACTACCCAATCGGCAAAACTTGCCTTAAAATTTCCACCGATATTCCAAACAATGTTTGTACGCAAAATCACCCAATCATTAGATAATTTGCGGACACTCGCCTCTCCTTCCAGTTTTGTTTTGCCGTAAACATTGATAGGATTGACATCATCATCTTCAGTATAAGGTCCATCTTCTCCATCAAAAACATAATCAGATGAAACGAATATAAATTTACCAGTGAAGTGATTTAATAGATTTTCAGTCCCTAGAACATTAATAAGTTGCGCTTGATTTGGATTGCGTTCACACCCATCCACATTTGTCATGGCTGCTAAATGAATAATTACATCCGGTTTTTCTTTTTCCAGAAGGGCATTTACCTGTTCTTCATTGGTTATATCAAGCACTTTAAAATGCTCTTGATCATCTTGTAGAATAATGTTCGTTCGAATAATATTATAGTTATTTAATTGAAGCGATGCGCCTAATTGACCAAATGCGCCTGTTATCAATATTTTTTTCATGACGATTCTTCTACATAAAAAGTATTGGCAATAATATCCAATTGTCTTAAAAGTAAATACTTGTCTCCGCCGGGATTATAAATCAAAACATGGATATAATACGTTCTATCTGAAATACCGTCATAAAACGTATATGCAATAAAGGGTCCGCCCTGAGCTTCTTCCAATGATTCCCACAAACCAGTTATACGCCAACCCGACCAATCATTGAACATCGTGGGTTTAATTTTGAATTTGTAATCAATATATTTGATATGTCCATAAATTTTCTGGGGAATTTCACGAGAAAAACGTTCAGCATCTTTAATATCTTTTATGACCATTCCTTCTTTCCAATGAACAACTAGCCATCGAAATGGTTCCTCTCGACCGATCCAGTATGTACTGGTTTCAACACTGTCCTGTACTATTGTAAATCCCCAAGGAATCTGCAAACTGAAACCATGTTTTTTAAGCACATTTTGTTCCATTTCTTCTTTTCGTGCTCGTTTAAATAAAAATCTGCTCTGCCTATTAACAAACTGCTGTTCAAATTTTTCATATATTTTTTGACCATGTATTTTTGCTGCTGCTATAATCGTATCTATAGAACTTCCATTAATGACTAACATAGTTTGTAATGATGAGTAAGGTTCATGTGTCAAAATAAACGGATTGCTATTTTTTGAAGTGATGTACGTTTTATTAGGCAGCATCTGTTTCACCAAACGTGTTGCAGGATTTGTCAGATCATCATTGATTGAAATGGCGATGAGATTGGGATGATGTCGCACTTTTTCCATGTCTTCCGGTTTGATAAACTTGGTTTTATAATAAGGTTCAGGAGAAGGAGTAAATAAAGTATCACTGAAAATTTTAGTTAAAATTTTCAGTGCTTCAGTTCTGTCTTCTACTGCAGTCAATACCATCAATTCATCATCAGCACCTTTCGATAATGGTTTCCCGCAACTCATTAAGAAAAGTAGCATGGCGGTATTGAGTATGATTAGTGATCGTCTCATTTTATCAATCTAACAAACTTGTAAATTTAACATGAACTTTTCCCCTGGAAAAAGCTTCATCCGTGGGCCAGCCAAAATTAACTTCCATAACAGAATTTGCAGAACGTTGGCGAAAGCCGAACCCCAAAGACATGGGAATGGTGGGAATGGACATATCACCAAAGGCGAATAGTTGAAATTGTTTAGTCGGTGTATATAATGCATCAAGACTAAAAATATTGATGATATCACTGGCAAAAATATCTTCCTGATATCCACGAAATGTATTCATACCGCCGTAACGAATTTTTTGGCCTACGTGTATGTCATTATCCTTATTCCAGACAAGACCATTCCAATACTTGATTCTTAAAGCTGCACTATGAGAAAGAGTTATGAATTCTTCAAAATGAAGCTGAATTCGAGCAACCAAATTATCATTTTGATTGGATGTGTTTTCTATCCCAGTTTGTGATTTCATGTTCAGAAAAAATCCATTCGTCGGCAGCCATCTGTCATTTCGGCCATCACTAAAATACTCGACATTAAACGTTCGCACTTCAAATGGTTCAATCCACAGCGAATCGCCCAATGCAGTTGGCTTGATGGATTCCTGACCACCTCCAAAATACCATTTTCCTCTCGGTCCTAATTGCATTGAAAAAGCTCCGCTGGAGTTTGTATACATATATTCCCTGTTTCTCAAATCCTGTATCAACTCGATCTTTGCCCCAAAGGGTAAACCAACTAAATACGGCTCCTCGTGTTTGAAAAGAATATATTGTGAATCCTCACCATTTCGCTTCCAAACCAAATCCGTTATATTTGCAGTATGCCATGTATTCTCCAGATGAATGTCGATTTCACCTGCAATATTCCACTTACGTTCATCTTGTCGACCCGCTCCAGCAATACCAGAAAAATAACTGTTAAATTCCGGATTAAAATCAACAAGTACTCCCAACCTGTCATTTTTCATTAAACCATAAATAAAATGTAAATTTTGAGGTATAAATGGATAACCGGTGCGCAATTTATTGACAATCGTTTGTGCAGATTCATAGGAATACGCTTTCGTCAAATTTGAAAATATTTGCAGTAAAACAGGCGTATTTACACTCATATTATTTTTGAATAATATTTCATCTATTGTTTTACGATCATTATGAGTTTGATAATTAAACAATGCTCCCGGCGAAGGATCAAAATCAACCAGCGTTAAAATACCTCCAAATTCGCCTTTTTCTACAAGAAGCGAATCAAACTGTGATATTATGGAAGATCGCCCGTTGATTGGCACCATTTCGCCATCAACTGTTATAACAGCATCCTGACCAAAAGCCATTTGTGCAACAATGATAAGTATGTATTTAGAAATACGCACGTACTTCTCCATTAAATGTCAGGAAATTTTTATAGCGCTGATCCAAAATATAATTCATGGAAAGATTGAGTGAAAAGCCCCTGCCCAACATCCATTGCCCCTGAATGTTTGAACGTAACGTAATTCCCTTTGCTAATCCGTTCAATGATTCCGGCGGGAGATAATCCAGTTTATCAGATACAGTTGTTTTGTACCATTCAAATCGAGATTGAATACGGCCGCGATTTCCCACAAATTTCAAAATATTTGTATTTAAACTCACTGCATCAGCATCAAATGCCTGCTTACGAATAAAACCATTATCTATACCATATTTCATTCCCATATCAAATTGCCACTGGTCGACCCTGATTTTTGCTGTACCCTCGATCCAATGACCACTCACACTGCGCTCCCGCAATTCAGAAACAGTCGATTCAATCTTATCATTATGATACTTCCAGCGATATTCCATAGTAAAATTTTTGAAAATGGTTTTTCTGTATTCTATGCCAGCTTCAACGCTTTGTTTTAAATCGTGCCCCCTACTGTCCAAACCATCAAGATTCCTAAATTTTTTATGCCACACTTTGATCATTTTTTTCATTTTTAACGGTTTATAAACTAATTCATTTCGCAAGGACCACTTGGATTTCGAAATAGCCGTATCTCCTAAAACGGGGTATACAAATGAAGTTGCAGACCAAATCTGTCCTTCAATGGTCGATCTCAATTCAGATCTTAACGAAAAATCCTTGAGTAACTGATAATGTGTTTTACTAAAATCAATTTCAAATAACTGCAACCCATCCAGCTTTGTTGTAGGGTGGCGATCACCTGTAAAAATCGTATAAGCAATATATTCGCCATTGGGATCGCTGACGTATTCGTTGAATTGTGCATCATATCGAAAATCACCCAAACCGATACCGACTGAATCGTAGACCAAAGCCCGCGTTTCAGTAAATGTCTCTTCTATAGTTGTTTTCATATCCCATCGGATGGGATGCGTCGTCCGGCGAAATGATGAGCGAAGTCGTGCCAACGTAAAATTATAATCGTTATTATTTTGAATGTCATTTTTAATACGTCGGCGCACTGTAATCTCTTGTGTCCAGCCACTTTTCTTAAGGCCTTTTATGTCCAAAGAACCAAAAATACCTTCAGCTGATAATTCTAACCCGGCCTTCGTAGAATCCATTTCTGCATAGTCGAACCGCTCCCCGACTCCCAAAGCTATTTCCCAGCGGTCTTTGGCATATTTTATCCCCACAGTTTGATGATCAAAACGATGATGAGCTTCCTGTTCTTCATAATCAAATTTATAGAATGGGTGTAAATTTCCAGGTAAAAGATCAAACATCAATGTTCGCTGTCTGAAATAGCCTCTATTTGCAGAAATATCATTTAGCGTTGCACTCACAAATGGCATATATCTAACACCGCCGGAAAAAGAACTATGGAAGCGATTAAATGATCGTTCACCATACGTATATCTAGAAGCAGTCACTGAACCATTTCCTACATTTTCTATTTCTACACCCGCTTCAATGGCGTGATGATTTTCCGCTACATTTAGCAACGGCTGCACATTCCAGTCTTGGTAAAACATAGCAGATCTGTCACGCTGCATAGCTTCGAAGCGATCGTCCTGTTGCCAACTAGATAGTGTATACCGCATTCGCACTATTTCTGAAATATCAATTTTATTATTTGATAAAACAAGTGTATATGCGAGACCAGTATTGTCATCATCATTTTTTGAAGATAATCGATTTTGATCGACATCTGAAACGGCTGTGGAAAAATCCAATACTGTATTTTCAGATAATTGATAATCTCCGGATATTTCGAAAAGCTGGTGCCCTTTTGGACTGATGACCTGTTTCATGGAACTATAGAGATCATCATATTGTTCTCTGTCTATTAACTGAACAAATTCATAATAAATTTCGCCGGTACTGGTAATTAATCGCCGGTATTCTCCCGTTTCATTATCATTTGTGAATGTTACTGAATATCGGTCGCTCTGGATTGTTTTATCCGGAGTGTATTCATAATATTCCCTGCCCACATAAATATAATCGCCGTCAGCATTAGACACAGCTCCAGAAAATAGGGCAGTTGCATCTCCTGATAAATTCAATAGCTCAATTTCATCGTCAGATAAATTCAGGACTGAATTTTGGATTTGATCTGATTCATTCAGCCACGAAAATGAAATTTCACCTTTTCCTCCGAATTTTCGTTCCATAGTGCCGCCGGCAACACTTTGTGCATATTGAAAATCTGAATACTGGTATTCAATTAAAATATCGGTATCTGAATGAATTAAATGAATGGGTGTAAAATGAACTTCTGCTGTTGAATAATCGATAATATAATCGTGGTTTTCTCCTCGAGTCAGTTTTTGACCATTTAACCATACTCTTTCCGTTCCCGCTTGAACGATGATATTTCGGTTTCCAGATTTTGAATCAAGAAAATATGGACCTTGCTTACCATCGCTTCCTTTGATCTCTATTTGTCTATAATGCCCTTTTGAACGTGCATAAACAGCCGAACCTGTCCATTTTCCTACGTTAAAGTTATTCTTTAATCCAATAAGCCTTTTGCTGATATTCATATATTTACCATTCTGATATATCAAATCAATATCGCCAGCATTCATTTGAAATTGAGGATGGGATATTTGCAGGTACACTTGGTCAATTTCATCCAATGATTGCGTATTTCCTTCCGGCTGGATGGGCGATGATTCATCCGAGAGCACACCGCTCACTTGCATGGATTCACTTAACTGTCCTTGGATTTGTATTCGTAATCCACCAGTAAATTCAGAGCCACCCAAAGGAGAAATTGCAAATGATCGATATACAGATCCAGTTGACAATACGTGATCATTCCTATAGTTTGGAGGTAATTGTTTTTTAATTATAGTTGTATCCTCTTCTACAATGAGTAATGAGTCCATTTTGGGAAAATGCAAATACAGTGGACCATAAACGTTTGGAAATATTATTTTAGACGTATCTTTTTTACTGATCAATACATCACTGCTTACCTCGCTTTGTCCGTGTAAAAGATTCGTAACTAGAAGAAAAATTATTATAAAATATTTCACTATAACGTCCACTCCAAAAGGGGTTCCTGCCCGTCCGGCAGGCGGGAAAACCCCTCAATCCTAGAGCTTTTCCACAAACCCCGTCCTAAAGGACAGGGTAACTGTTTTTCGTTAATATTAACTCTTTCTGCTTTTACCCTCACCTTTAGGTGAGGGTTGGAGATTCGTAATAAATTAGGCTTCAGCCCAATTAGACCTTTTCGGAACAATCTCTTCACTTTTTTATCACTAAAATACGCTGGTCAGTCAAAATGATGATGTGTTCAAAATACACATCTCCATCCAAAACAGTTTCATCCTCACGTAGAGGTAAAACATTTACTTTCCCGTTGGTTGATTCTATTTCACCCATGCTATTAATAACAACCCAGTTATTTGACCAAGTGAGAATTTGAATGGGATCTTTAATGTGGACGAGGGACATTTTCGATTTTCTACCAAATCGATTGAATAAGGTTATTTCATTTTCGCAGGATAATAGTGCAATATTTCCATAATTATCCGTTTTTAAATCAATCGTGCATCCTCCCTCCATTCCATATTGATTTAAATCTATGAGTGATTGGTTTGAATTATCTAAGGACAAGAGTTGCCCATATTGTTGAGAAAAGACAAGCACTTTTCCAAAGGGATCAGCCGTAATTAAATCTGGTAAAAATGAGTCATACTCATTTGAAAAAATATGATCAACACCCAAGAAATTGAGTTTATAATCAAACCGTTTTAATGCATTTTCATAACGATCACATACCCATATTTGTAGGTTGTGAACGGTCAAATCTACTGGTTCTGTAAATGATTCCCCACCCTGACCAAAACCACCCGTTCGACGAAGAATTTCTCCGGCGCTGATTAGTACAAGTTCATTAGAATTTTGATCGAGGAGAACAAAACGGTCATCGCCCAGTGCAGCTATGCGCTGTGGCGTAAAATCATCTTCTATTATCTGTGATAGATTGAAATCCTTAATTAAAAATAAAGGATCCTGGGCCAAACACGCCGCCATCAGCCCAAGGAAGGCAAGCAAGCGTTTCATCAAACGTTTATGTATTTGATGTTGGTGTAGAAAAAGGCCGAATCAAAGCAGTTGAACCGATAATGATCATGATGACCGAAATCAATTGTGATCCGGTCAGGTCAAGCAAATAGTGGTCATTTGTACGGATGAATTCAATAACAAACCGTTCAATCCCGGCCAAAATAAGGTATGTAAAGAACAAACTGCCTACAACCTTAACATGATTGCGTCTATTCCATAAAAATGCGAAAATAGCCAATCCCATGGCGATTTCATATAATTGTGTTGGGTGCACTGTTAGTAATCCTGGTTCAAATCCAGTTAAATCGACCCAAGGATAATTCAAATCAAACACACGATACGTTGACGGCGGAAGTCCATTTTCGAATGCGACACCCCAAGGCAAATGAGTCGGAACCCCATAATCATCTCCCACAAGAAAACAGCCTATTCTGCCGATGGAATAACCTAAAATCAATAAGGGAGCTACAATGTCTGCAAATTTGAACCAGGGCAGATTATTTTTCCGCAGAACAAGTGTCACTCCCAACGTTCCGCCCATGAGTCCACCTAGAAAAACTAATCCGGATCCACTGAATATCATGCCCATGGGGTCATCAATCACACGTTCATAATTTTCTATTAAATAATATAGTTTCGATCCGAGAATACCACCTAATGCAGCTGCAAAAACCATATCAGATGCTATTTGTACTTCATAACCCAAACGCTTCATATCTTTTTGCAATAGATAGAAACAACTATAAAATGCAACTACCAGCATAAATCCGAATGAATAAATTTTTATGGGGCCCAGTTCAAAAAGTACAGGAATCATGATTTTTTTTCTCCACAGTTTGCACAAAATGTGTCGATGAAATTAAGTTTGCTCCCACAGCTTCTGCAGAAGTTCCTATTCTCTTTTGAGTAATGCGTATTTTTATTTGATGAATAATACATTAGACCAATAATGATGGATAAAACACCGAGGATGGCAAGTGGTTCCCATAAGAGTAGAGTATGTCTTTTCGGCTTGGAATGTTCAACCACAGGTTCCGGGCTTTGTACTTGAGGTTGTTCCAACTGGGTTCGCAGATATTCCATTGTCGTTTGACCGCTGGAATTAATATAAGATACATCAAGCGACACTACAGTGCCTCCAGAAATTTCACCTATATGGATACTTTTAAATATAATACCATGCTGATCTCTTTCTTCTGAAGAGATGTCTCTCGATACAACAAATTGTTCGGCCATAACAGGAACCTGCACCGAATAATGAACATTTTTCATGGCTATATTAGTACCCATTGACCATCGGAAATATTTTTCATAGCCGCTGTCAAAAGGATTGTAAAACACAAAGAGCCTGAACTGATCATGTGCTGCACTAAACTCAACATGAGAATATGGTGCACCTTTTAAAATAGTTAAGGGGATAACTTCACTGTTGGGGTTGGGAATTCCACCGATAAAAAATACAGAATCGGCTTCAGCTGGTAATGATAATGAAATTATCTCCGACTCTGAATCAGCTACAATAACAGCTTCCATTTCGACCATAACGCCACTATAATAATATTCTGGAAACAAATTTACATTGACTGCATCGAGATATTGTTCAGCATTTATTAATCTGAAAATCGATAAAAAAAGACTCATCAATTTTATTTTTTTCATGAATCACTCGTCGTTATAACGGTTAATACAACTAAATCATACATTGCATGAGTATACGCAGCAATTCCAAACCCTCGAAACGCATAAACTAATCCCAACAATATTCCAGCAAGAAAACGGATCATAAATAAATTAAATGAAAAATTATCACCAAACTCTCCAACAAAATGAAACATGGAAAAAATACCCGCAGCTATCAAAACACCTCCAGCGTTCTTTGCTGTTGCTTCCCATTGAAATACGAATCCCAACAAAGAAGCAATACCGGTAATCATTACGACCCTGAAAACAAATTCTTCATAAATCCCGGCACCCAATGACAAGACAATTTGCTGGAATAACTGTTTGGAAGCCGGCGACATTAAAAATGTTTGAAAAAATCCGAGTAAAACAAATAACAATGCACTGTATAAAACACTTTCAAAAAACATATTTAACAAATATTCCCCACGAACGACCATAGATTTTAAATGCTTCTTTTGGCGTAAGAATGCAATAATAAATCCTACCATGAATGTGGCACTGAACCCATAAGCACCATACACACCAAATACGCCCAGCACCTGGCGCATAAGAACATCAGCACCATTGCGCAAAACAAAAATGTCATCCATTGATAAAAATAGCATACCCAATTCATATAAAATGAACAAAGGCAGCGTAAATACAAAACTGTATAACGGAGAATGGGTTTCTGACCAATACGATGTGTCTTGTTTAGACATTTAAAAACAAATGATTGGATGTTTGCCTGCTTACGTTCTTTCGGCAGACGAGATTGATTGGTATTTTATTTAACACTTGAAAACTATAATACTTAAACACTTTTAAACTTTTACACTGTATTAATCATTATCGATTTGTAATACTGCCAATAATGCTTCCTGGGGAATTTCCACTTTACCCACTTTTTTCATACGTTTTTTCCCCTGTTTTTGTTTTTCCCATAGTTTGCGTTTACGGGTAATATCACCACCGTAACATTTGGCTGTCACATTTTTCCGTAATGCCTTTACAGTTGATCGTGAAATAATCTTTGTTCCTAACGATGCTTGAATCGTTACTTCAAATAATTGCTGGGGAATTAGCTCTTTCAGCTTTGAACATAATGCTTGTCCCTGATGAAATGCATTATCTGCATGGGTAATTATCGACAAAGCGTCTACGGGCTCTCCAGAAAGAAGTATATCCAGTTTTTTTAAATTCCCCGAACGATATTCTAAAAAAGTATAATCCAGAGATGCGTAGCCTTTGGAAACCGATTTCAGTTTATCGAAAAAATCGAAAATAATTTCTGCCAAAGGAAGATGATAATGAAGCTGGGCCTTATCTTTTGTTAAATAATCTGTATTAACATAAATACCCCTTTTTTTCTGACAAAGTTTCATCAAACTGCCAATGTATTCTTTGGGAGTAATGATTTCTGCAGAAACAAAGGGTTCATTTATATCTAGAATTCGACCAGATTCAGGCATATCTGCTGGAGTATGCACTTCCAGTTCTTTACCATCTTTTAATACCAACTTGTAACTGACATTGGGTGATGTGGTAACTAAAGCCAAATCAAATTCCCTTTCCAAGCGTTCTTGGATAATTTCCATATGAAGCAGCCCTAAAAATCCACAGCGAAATCCAAACCCCAACGCCTCACTCGTTTCAGGTTCAAATATAAGCGATGCATCGTTTAATTTAAGCTTATCCAGTGCAGTACGCAGCTGTTCATAATCATCACTGTCCGAAGGATATAATCCTGAAAAAACCATGGGCTGAATTTGTTTGTAACCTGGCAAAGCTTCTGTTGCCGAATTTTCTTTACTGGTCAACGTGTCACCTGGGCGGACATGGTTCACATCTCGAATGCTTGCCAGTACATATCCCACGTCGCCGGAGCGTAGTTCATTGGCTTTTATTTGATCCAAAACAAAATGACCAACTTCCGATACATCATATTCATGATTATGGGCAAAGAATCTTGCGCGAGAACCGGGCTTCAATACCCCATCCATCACGCGTATATAAGGAATAGCACCTTTATAATTGTCGTACACAGAATCAAAAATCAATGCTCGTAGAGGTTTTCTATCATTATTTTTTGGTGCAGGAATTCGGTTGATTATAGATTCAAAAATTTCTTCAATACCAGCACCGCTTTTTGCGCTGGTTAAAACAACTTCATCTCGATTACAACCTATTAGTTCCACTAATTGATCAGTTACTTCTTCGATGCGAGCACTGGGAAGATCAATCTTGTTTATAACTGGAATGAGAGCCAGATTATTATCAATCGCCAAATAAGTATTACTCACCGTTTGTGCCTCCACACCCTGGGCGGCATCCACCAATAATAAAGCACCTTCACACGCTGCCAGCGAACGGCTGACTTCATAGGAAAAGTCCACATGGCCGGGAGTGTCAATTAAATTTAAAATGTATTCCTGTCCATCGCTGTGATTATAATGCATCTGGATGGGATGGCTTTTGATGGTAATCCCCCGCTCACGCTCAAGGTCCATACTGTCTAGGACCTGCGCTTTCATCTGCTTTTTGGAAAGTGTGTGCGTTTCCTCTAAAAGACGATCGGCAAGAGTGGATTTGCCATGGTCAATATGAGCGATGATACAAAAATTGCGTATATGGTCTGTGGACATTATTTGTTATCTAATATGAACTAAATATTGAATTGGTAGAAGTTGAATAAAAACCCCACTTCTATATATGTGGGGAAAATATTTGAACTCTTCTTTTCTTCCTCAATAAATGGGTGAGAATCTAGGTGCGGCAAGAATTTACTAGTCATACTTTTTTTGAGCTTTTAATAAATACAAATTTGCTTTTTTACCTTTTTCATCCTGAACCATGGACACAATGCGAATGGCTTCCATAACTGGAATATTGGAATTATCCGAATTGGAATAAAAGGCATCCATTGCCTTGGAAATAATATCGATATGCCCCTCGACATTTCTTGAAATATGTTCATCAATAATTTCGTAATAACGATCAATAAAATAAGGACGTACCCAATTATCATTTCCTAGATATTGTTCTTTCACTTGACGCTGATGGTGGCTTTTCATAGCTGACGTGGCAGAATATGCGCCATTTACAAACGATACTTTTTCTGCTTCTTCCAATCCGTACCAGAAATCTGCCGGCGTTCTCTCCTGGGGAAAAACAATCCCGATCAATAATATAAAGATGAATTTTTTCACGATTTCTTTCCTCGATAGTGATTCACAATGGGCATACGTCTGCCGGTACCGAATGCTTTTTTGGTTAAGCGAATTCCCGGTGCTGCCTGGCGGCGCTTGTATTCGTTAATTCTAATTTTCTGGTACAAACTTTCCACTAATTCTTCATCATGTCCATCTGCTGTCAATTGCGCCAGTGATTTGCGATCTTCCACAATGGCATCCACCAACGGGCTGACCTCATCATAATCAAAGGGATCCACTTGATCGGGAGCCAGTTCTGCCGATGGCGGTTTAGAAATACAGTTTTCCGGAATACGTTCAAAACCGGCATGTTTATTCACCCGCCTGGACACGCCATACACATCCGTTTTGGACAAATCCGAAATCACAGCCAGTCCCCCGCTCATATCGCCGTACAGTGTACAGTATCCCAACGCCAATTCTGTCTTATTTCCCGTGGACAACACCAGCCAGTGATGCTTATTGGACAAGGCCATGAGCAAATTCCCCCGAACCCGTGCCTGAATATTTTCCTCTGCCACATCCCGGTCCGTATTTTCAAAATGAGATTGGAGCGTTTTTTCGTATTCATCCACAATCTCATGAATAGTAATTGTTTGATAATCAATGCCAAGATTTTCAGCTAATTGTCGTGCATCATCTTTGCTGTGCTCACTGGAAAATACCGACGGCATGGACACGCCATGGACATTATCTTTGCCGAGGGCATCCACGACAATACACGCCACCAGCGATGAATCGATTCCACCGCTTAAACCGATGACGGCTGACTTATGTCCCGTTTTTTTAAAATAGTCTTTTACACCCAAAACGAGAGCATGATACATTTCCCCCTCCCGATCTTCATGAGGGAGTTCAATTCTAGTAAAAGATTCAGAATCCGCATAAATGATTTCTTCTGTAAATATTTTGCCGACTCCAATCAACTCTCCAAAACCATTTAATGCTAATGACTGGCCGTCGAAAATGAGTTCGTCTTGGGCGCCAACAAGATTGCAGTAATAAAACGGAATATGGGTTTCCTGCACTTTGTTACGTACAAGGCCTAGTCGTTCATTCAAGCGCAATTCATGATAAGGCGAAGCAGAAATATTGATGATGCATTCAGAGCCGGCTGCTTTTAATTCTGCTGTAACCTTCCGATCATAATTCTCATCCCAAAGGTCCTCACATATTTCCAATCCAAGCTTGACTGTTTCCCCGTTAATTTCAACTTCGCATAAACCCAGATCAGTTCCGGCTGTGAAATAGCGGTGTTCGTCAAACACATCGTATGTTGGTAATAATATTTTATCGTATCGGTAAATTTGTTTTCCGTGTATACATACAGCTGCGGAATTGAATAAATCTCCGTTTTCCTTGTGAATATAGCCCAAAATCAATGGGACTGTCGCTTTTTCAGCAATCTCACCCAAGACGACCATATTTTCTTCCACAAATCCATCCTCGTACAATAAATCAGCTACAGGATATCCTGTAATAACCATTTCAGGAAATACTACTATATCAGCGCCGCCTTCTATAGCTTCTCTATATTTTGAAAGAATGAGCTCTTTATTGGCATCTAATGCTCCAACGGTAGGATTGACTTGGCAGAGGGCGATCTTCATTTTAAACGTAGCCGCAAAGGCGCAAAGGCGCAAAGAGAATACAAAATTAAAAGACATTGAGTCTGTGTGGTTGTTATTTTAAAGTTTACCATTGTATATCAAAGTTAGAAAAATCTTCTGCTGGTTCAATCCACTCAATCTCGACATTTTCTACGCAAGAATTAGACGAACCAATATTGAGCCATTTTTCAAATTTTTTCAAATTTTCTTCCTCACCTTCTGCTTCTAAATATACAGAACCATCGGGCATATTCTTTATCCAGCCCACAAGATTGTGCTTATTCGCTTCATCGCGAGTGGAGCCACGAAACCAGACTCCCTGGACTTTACCGGACACTGTTGCTTTGAATGCCTTCATCTTACACATAGCCGCAAAGACGCAAAGACGCAGAGAAAATATAAAATTAAAAGCCCAAATATATTTAAACTTTGGTGTGAATTATTATTCATGTTTTACTTTAAGTATTCTCTTTAATAAATTGAATAACTTCATTTGGTGTATTAACATTTTTTAAATTTTCCAGATTCCAGCTATGGAGCCCAATCACAGGTTTTTCCAATTGCATGGCAAAAGCAATTTCAGATAATGTTCCATATTTTCCACTGACTGCCACCGCAACATCGCAGTTATACGCCAATAATGCATTTCTCGTAATGCCCATATTTGTGGCTAATGGAATAGAAATATAATCGTTCATTTCTTCCAATGTATCGCCTTTTAATACTCCGACGATGGTACCGCCGTCTTCATTGACACCTTTGGATACCGCTTCCATAACACCGTTTCCGCCTCCACAATAGACAAGGTAGCCTTCCTTCGCCAAAAGCTTACCCAGTTCATAGGCATCATCATAAATGCTGTCTGTAATGTCTCTGCCGCCAAAAATGGAAATGCGTGTTTTATTGAAGGACAATTAAGGCTCCAACCTCGCCAATGTCCGCGGGAAAGGTATCGTCTCCCGGATATGTTTACTGCCGGTGATCCAGGCCACGGTCCGTTCGATGCCTAAACCAAAACCGGAATGGGGTACGGAACCATATTTCCGCAGATCCAAATACCAACTGAAATCCTTCATATCCAATTCATGTTCTTTGATGCGGCCTTCCAAAATGGCTAAATCATCTTCACGCTGACCGCCGCCAATGATTTCACCATAGCCTTCGGGAGCCAGCATATCCACGCCCAGAGCCAGGTTATCGTTATCGGCATCGCGTTTCATGTAAAATGCTTTAATCTCCGCAGGCCAACGATGAACCATGACAGGACGATCAAACTGTTCAGAAATGATTGTTTCGTCCGTTCCGCCAAAATCAGAACCGTACGTAAAATCCGCACCGTTATCCGCTAGAATTTTTGCTGCTTCATCATAAGTAATCCGCGGAAAGGGCGCTTTCACATTTTCCAGTTTGGATGTATCTCGTTCCAGGATGTCCAATTCTTCCTTGCAATTCTCTAAACACCACTGCACGACATATTCCACAAATTGCTCTGCCAATTCCATATTCTCGTCCAGATTGCAATAGGCCATTTCCGGCTCTACCATCCAGAATTCAGTTAAATGGCGACGAGTCTTGGATTTCTCCGCACGGAATGTGGGACCGAAACAATAGACTTTTCCAAATGCCGCTGCCGTTGCTTCGGAATAAAGCTGACCACTCTGGGTTAAATAAGCCGAACGCTCAAAATAATCCACGGCAAACAAATTGGAAGTTCCTTCGCAGGCGTTGGCAGTGAAAATGGGTGTATCCACCAATGTAAAACCATTATTGTCAAAGAAATCCCGTGCCGCCTTGATGGTCTGATGTCTCACTTTTAAAATGGCGGTTTGCCGCTTGGAGCGCAGCCAGAGATGGCGATTATCCATCAAAAAGGATGTGCCGTGTTCTTTGTGCGAAATAGGATATTCTTCGGCGACTTGGTGCACCTCCACTTTTGTCACTCCAATCTCATAGCCGCCCACAGAACGAGGCTCTTCTTTAACCAAACCCGTTACGGACACAGATGATTCTTGAGTGAGTGTTTGCTCCAAATCGAAAATGTCATCGGCCACTTCCCCTTTAACGACCACGCATTGAGCTATGCCGCTGCCGTCCCGCAGGATGAGAAACCATACCTTGCCGATAGAGCGTTTGTTATATAACCAACCGTTGAGGGTCACTTTCTCATCTACGTGATTTTTTAAATTTTTAATCGTTACTTTACTCATATTATCCTTTCTATTTTTAACCACGAAGGCACAAAGTCACAAAGAAATAACATTTCTATATTTAAAATCTTTGTGTCTTTGTGTCTTTGAGTCTTCTTGGCAGTATGTTTACCATGATGTTAAAATATCGTTCAAAACGTCTTCTGCAATTTTTTCTACAGCCACTTTTGTGGCAAATTCCCGAGGATCGCCAATCTCATCAATATCATCGCCGTCGATGGCTCCGTCGCCGTCATTATCAATTCCATCCGTACTGATGTCGCCGCTTAAACCATAGGCGCCCCAGCCGGAGTATTGTTTTGTCAGCAATACCTTATCATTGGCAACATCCAGCCATTCCATTTTCATACTTACCGTAAAACGATATTCCGTCACCGCCTCCTGTTTGCTGTACGTATACGGCCCATCATCCACCTTCAAAATTACACCTTTCATAATAGAATCAGCACTCTTCTCATCCGTCACACGCAAAATATTTTCTTTCGTAAACTTGGAGACTAAATGATCTGTTACCGTTTCCGCCATGGCGAATTCTGCTGTCTGGTTTTCCACGAGGGGAATGGCAATACTTTTAATGTGCGGCGGAATAGAACCGGCCATGGAGTAGAACATGCATCCCGTTATAAGGAAGAAGGATAAAGTAAGAAGTAAAAAGAAACGGTATTGTGGATATTTTTTCATATCAACCATTATTTCCATTCGACCGTTTAATCTTACGGCCAAGATCATATTGATCAATCTTCCGATAAAGTGTCCGTTCGCTCATGCCCAAAGATTTCGCTGCAGTTCGACGATTATTATTAAAATGCTGTAATGTCCGGGAAATGGCTTCTTTTTCCAGTTCTTCCAAATTCATATCCCCAATAGCAGCATCGCGAATGCTATGGTGGCTATTTTCATCAATCTGCATTTCTTTCGGTAAATCGCTCACATCCCCGCCTTGATAAAATGGCACCGGTTGAACGGCAGCTCCGCCCTGCCCCATCATGGCCTTGATTGTTTCCACGTCCTGGCGGAGCAATAAAAGCTGACGCAAAATCAATTCACGTTCCGCCTGCTCCGGAGATTGCTGAATGAGCATGGGCAGATTTTGGTTTTGACCCATCGGTTGAGACATTCCCAATTTATATTCCACCATGTCCACTGTAATGCGCTCGCCTTTTTCCATGACCAGAATACTTTCCACAAAATTCTTCAATTCCCGAACATTCCCCGGCCAATCGTATTGTTTCATACGACGGATGGCTTCCGGCATGAATCCCCGATAGGGAATATCATTACTGCGGGTGAATTCCAGTGCAAAGCGCTCCACCAAAAGTGACAAGTCTTCAATGCGCTGGCGCAGCGGCGGTATATTCACCGTTACCGTTTTTAATCGAAAAAACAAATCCTGGCGAAATTTCCCCTGCTGGACCAAATCACTTAAATCTTTATTCGTTGCTGCCAAAATACGAACATCCGTCCGCCGTGTTTGGGAATCCCCCACGCGCATGAATTCCCCGGACTCCAATACACGAAGTAGTTTAACCTGTGTTTCCAAAGGCGTTTCACCAATTTCGTCCAGGAAGATGGTCCCTTTGTCCGCCGTTTCGAAATAGCCTTTGCGGTCATCACCGGCGCCGGTATATGCGCCTTTTTTATGTCCGAATAATTCACTTTCAATGATGCCAACGGGAATGGCTCCGCAATTGACGGTGACCATTTCATATTTTGCCCGTTTGCTGAATTTATGGAGACCTTTGGCCACCATTTCCTTACCTGTGCCGGACTCGCCTGTAACCAGCACGGAAATATCCACTGGGGCAACCTGGCCCATCATTTCCAGTGCCTGTTTTATGGCATCGGAATTCCCGATAATGCCCGTTGTTTTTTGCAATCGATCCAGATCAATCATATTTTACCTCCGGATTGTATACGTTCCACATGCTTTTTAATTAAATAATCCATCATTTCATTAACACCACTTTCTGTGATTGTGTAAATATTTCTTGACTCTCCAGCGATTGAGTAGACATTTTGATAATATACATCCCCGATGAAAGTGGCTTTCCATTTTCATCTGTTCCATCCCATTTAATGGAATACCATCCCGCATCTTCTGTATTGTTTTTGAGGGTGTTTATTTTTCTGCCTAATAAATCAAATATGGTCAATTGAACATTGCTTTGTTCAGGGAGTGCGTATTTGATGGTTGTTACAGGGTTGAAGGGGTTGGGATGATTTGGAAATAGTAAATAAGAATCCGGTATCCCTTGATCAATTAACCTTTGAAGACCTCCATTATAACGCACCCACCGTGTAATAGAATTTATAGACTCCTGTTCAAATACATCAATTGCCCTTACAAAATACCGCGCAACTGGATCATTTCGATTACTAGAAATAGTAATTTCCATATCTCTAAATTTTGTCGTATCGTAAACGGTAGTTAAATACACATAATTACCAGAAGGTAATTTTCGAAAGATTGAATGACCAATAACATCATCATCAGGACTTTTATTCCAAGATAATAAAGGATTTTGCCCTGGCGTTCCAGTTACTTTAAATCCTGTTGGTCTGGATGGATTGTTTGAGTCAATTCTAAATAATCTGCCTTCTCCTGGCTGCAATGTTACTGTAAATGTATTTTGATTTGTGCTGAGAGATGTATAATTAACATAACTGGAATCCTCCTCCATACGTGAGGCCAACATATCTTCAATCTTTAATCCCGGTGTAGAAAATGAGACAGTGACAGTTTGAGATTCATTTGACAAACATCGTTTATTTACCAAATAAAAATAATCTTCACCTGTAACTTTATGTGTTAAATGTCCCACGTGTACATAAGCAGTATTGAACGTATTGGAAGAAATATCTGATATTAAATCATCACCAGCATTTTGCACATTCTCTGAAGAAAATGATCTCACAAAATCCATTTTTACCAATACATTAGAAAGTGCCTGCAGTTCTTTATTTATATCCTGTACAGCATTCCATAAAGTATCATTATTTGCTGGATCAGTTTCTACTTTACGCCAACTACCATTTGAACCGTAATTCGGATCAAACCATACCAATCCAGTACTTCCTGACCAATTCGTTGTCATTTCAGATGCCAGATACGCTTCATGAGATGATTCATAATTTGTTAAACCATTATTCAAGGATCTGGAAGCTAAAGAATCAATATGTACATCAATTTTGGTTGCATAAAGAAAATATAGAAATCCTGCAGGAGCATAACAGAGATTTAGATAAACCTGGGCTCTCATTTCATTATTTGTCGGATAACGTAATACTTGCCCACTATTATTATAAAATTGGTGCATTTGTGGTATAAGCCACAATGGAATCCCTACATCATATGCTTTTTGTCTTACTGAATCAAATAAGGCTAACGCCTGATCAAAGGAAGTATTAATTGATAAAGCATCTGTCTCTGTATTTACCTTAAAAGGATACGCATGATACACAAGTTCTTGAGGATTGATCCTGCCTACAAATTCCTTCATATATGGTATGAGGTTTTGTGGTTTCATAGGCATGGATTGAAAACTGCCTACAGAAGAACGATTCTGTATATAGTAATTCAACATCTTGTTGGCTTCAAACATATCACGATGGGGTTCATCCCGCAAATACCAGCGTAACAATGTTTTATCTGCTCCATAACTCTCATATGTATTTATTTTGTTATCGATTGCAGTATTAAACAAGCCCTGTGTAAAATCATGGTAAATGGTATCCATAGTAGTAATATTGTCTATACTTAAATCTCCCCTGCCATTCCAGTATATTTGATAATCCAGACTATCACTATTATCTAAAACATTGACATTCCCAGCGCTCGCTACTGTAAAGTGTATCCTGTAGTTTTTAAAGCTATATACTGAACCGCTGTCTAATACTTCCTGGAATAAAATGACCTTTTCTTTTAAAATAGAATCACTGGCAGTGGGTCTAATTCGGACAACTTTTGCAATCAAAACTGTATCAGAAGCATGTACTCCAGTGATATCATCCATTTTAAATCTGATATCTGCATAAAAATGCAATGGATCATAATCCTGATGGCCAGGTCTTATAACTTGTTGCTCCCTGTTAAATGGCCTTTTTAATCCCCGAACTACATATCCGGCATTATCTATATCATCATCTACTGACCAAGCAAATTCGTTGCTTGTAAGATCTTCTCTTACCGTTCGACCGACTACATTTGTAGTATCAAAATGAGGGAAGGGATAATATTCATCTAATCTATTTTTATCTGGTTCATAAACAGTATACTGTCCCTCTGCCTGAGGCCAGTAAATTTGTGAATTAATTAAATGCAGTCCTTTGCTCTCTGCAGAATCAAAAGGGACTGTTATATTGGATGAAGGATATTTAAACCAGCCCAAAGCACCGTTAAAGTTTGCATTTAATATATCATCAAACCCTTCCTCATCAAGAATGGGATAATAACTTGTGTCAGTTGGGTAACCCCAGGAAATGATAGGGAAAAAGGATTCTTGTGCCATTAATAAGTTGAACAGCAAATTGAAAATTAGAAGTATTTTTATATTTGGTTTGGTTTGTCTCATAAAATTATCATTCAGTTTATTTTAGTAATATTATTTTCTTCACATCAGATCCTGTATTGGTTGTAAATCGAATAAAATACACCCCTGTAGGTATTGTATTAGCTTGATAAGTAAACTCATAAAAGCCCGCTGTTTTTTCTTCATTGATAAACACATCTACAAGTCTGCCTTTTATATCAAATAACCGTGCAATAACATAACTGTTATTATCCAACTCAAAAGGTATAGTTACCACTGCATTAAACGGATTGGGATATGGATCAAAAAGCCTGAAATCCTGACTTAATGTAGGCACATCTTCTGACACTGAAAGACTTGTCGTATCACCAGAAAATACATATACTCGCCCTATTTTATAATCCGGCCAAAATTCAAAATAATTTTGATACCAACGTTCACTAAAAGCCATATCATCTGCACCGTCCCCATTGAAATCACCAGCTGCTGTTCTATAACCCAATTTTCCACATCCTGTATCATAGAAATACCCGTCTGGTATATTATTCATGGGATTATTCCCCAAATGAAGATAAACAACTCCACATCCATTACCTGATTGACCTAAAATCAAGTCTGAAAAGCCATCCATATTATATTTACCGGCAGCCGGATTCCCTCTGAATTCTACCGGTGCTGTTATATCTAACGTTGTATCCGGTATTTCACCTCCTAAAAATATTCCAGTAAGACTAAAATACAAGTCTACGAAACTATCACCATTATAGTCATTAGCCTCTATATCACCACTTGCATGGAAAATTAAATTAACATCTGTATTAACAGTATCCCCGCCATAATATAGATGCGACCAATTATTTCCACTTGTAATAAAATCTTCGTATCCATCATTATTAAAATCACCGGCTGTATTTAAAGACCAAAACAGTCTGTGGAATACACCATCAGCAACTGTATCCATATCAGCACCGCCAAAGTAAAGAAAAACGTCTCTATCATTGGGTGCGCCTACCAAAAGGTCGTCATAACCGTCACTATTAAAATCTACGGAAGCAAGATCAGACCCAAAATAGGCATTTATATTGCCGTTCTCTTGAAAAATAAGATCTGCAGTTGTATCAAATGGCGAACCTCCAAAAAATATCTTCACAAGACCTCTATCATCATTTTGTCCAACGACCCCAATAACTAAGTCATTTACTCCATCGCTGTTATAATCACCATTCATTAATATACCACTTCCAAATAATTGAAGATCGTATTCTCCTTTTAATGTTATATCTGGGATTGTATCAAATGGACTACTCCCAAAAAATACATCTACTTCACCTGATAGTAATCCAGTTGAAGTATAAAATGAAAAAACAGCTAAGTCATCGTAACCATCACCATTTATATCACCTGCAGCAAGTCTTTTCCCAAATTCATCACCAACATAATTGGGAGCATTTGGTGGATATTGATAATTTCCTTGCATATACCCCATGAGATATGTATTGAAAGATTGAGGGAAGAGTACAGAATACATTAAAGTCAATACAAAGATGTTTTTTAAAATACCCATTTTAATTACCCAATATTTCAATCATGTTTTACCTCCGGATTGTATACGTTCCACATGCTTTCTAAAATGGTTTTCAGATCAGAATATTTTGCTTCCCAGCCCAAAAGATCTCCCGCCTGCTTGGATGTTGCAATGAGTTTGGCTGGATCCCCCGGACGTCGATCAACCACATTATAATCTATGTGTTTACCAGAAACTATTTCCGATTCTTTGATAACATCTAATACCGAATAACCTTCGCCTGTAGCGAGATTGACCGTAAATGAATTGTTTTCCTGTAAAAACTCCAACGCCTGAACATGAGCTAAAGCAAGGTCATTCACGTGAATATAATCCCGTACTCCGGTACCATCCTCTGTATCATAATCATCACCAAATACGTTCATTGTTTTACGCTGACCGGACGCCACTTCCATTACAATAGGCAGCAAATTCTGGGGATTTCTTTCCAATCCAAATATATTACCATTTACATCATAACCGGCAGCATTGAAATAGCGCAATGCCGCATATTTTAATCCTTTAAGCTGGTCATACCATTTAAGCATATCTTCGATGGCTAATTTTGTATATCCGTAATAATTGATGGGTTTTAATGGGTGCGCTTCGTCCACGGGTAAATATTCAGGATAACCGTACACTGCTGCTGTAGATGAAAAAACAAAAGTCATTACGTTATGTTTCATCATAGCATTCAATACATTCGTGGTTCCATTGAGATTATTACGGGAATATTTCTCCGGATTCGTCATGGATTCCCCGGCTGCTTTGAATGCGGCCAAGTGTATCACAGCATCCATATTTTTTGCCAGCACTTCATCCAACATTGCTTCATCAAGCGTACTGCCTTCGACGAATTCAGCTTTATCGTGTATATTTTCCACACAGCCTAAAGACATATCATCTAAAATGACGACGTCATACCCGGCATCAATCAAATCCAAGACTACATGGGAACCAATATATCCTGCTCCGCCTGTTACTAAAACTTTCATAAACTTATTTCATCCTCTTGTTTACAATACCCCTTTGTGTTTCCCCTATGACAGGGGAAACACATCAGTTTTTATAAATTGTATATTTTCGTAGAAGAATCCTTCTCCCCTGTAATAGGGGAGAATTGAAGAGGGGTTTTTATTATATTTTCCATCAAAAACTTTTCTCCAATTCTTTTTCCATTTTAGCGATTTCATCCCGCAAATGAGCTGCTTTTTCGAATTCCAAATTTTCCGCCGCTTCCAGCATTTCTTGGCGCATAATTTCTACAGCCATCTGCTTGTCCAATTCGTCAAAATCCGACCCTTTACGCTTAAATTTTGTATCATATCTTTGTTCAGAATAATTGTCCGCCACCACAGTGGTCTGCATAATATTGTCCACCGACTTGTAAATGGTTTTGGGTGTAATACCGTGCTTCTTATTAAATGTTTCCTGTACTTTACGGCGGCGCTTTGTTTCCGTGATTAAATAGTTCATAGCATCAGTGACTTTATCGCCGTAAAGAATCACTTTGCCCCCTTTATGACGCGCCGCACGACCGGCCACTTGCATGAGAGAACTACGGGAACGTAAAAATCCCTGCTTATCAGCATCCAGCACTGCCACCAACGACACTTCCGGTAAATCCAACCCTTCTCGCAATAGATTAATACCCACCAATACATCGAATTCTCCCAAGCGTAAATCACGCAAAATCTGGACGCGCTCCAATGTGGCAACATCGCTGTGTAGATAACGAACTCGCATATTCAATCCACGCAAATATTCAGTCAAATCTTCTGCCATACGCTTGGTGATTGTTGTCACTAACACACGTTCATTCTTTTTGGAGCGAGAACGAATTTCTCCAATAAGATCGTCAATTTGCCCACCTGTTCCCCGCACATCCACAATAGGATCCAAAAGTCCTGTGGGACGAATCATCTGCTCCACAACAACTCCATTACACAATTCCAATTCTCGATCGGCTGGAGTTGCCGACGCAAAAACGATTTGATTCTGTAATTTCATGAATTCTTCAATCTTCAACGGACGATTATCCAAAGCGCTGGGAAGGCGAAAGCCATGTTCCACTAACACCGTTTTCCGTCCACGATCGCCATTATACATACCTTTTATTTGCGGCAGACTTACATGGGATTCATCCAAAATTGTTAAAAAATTATCTGGGAAAAAATCAATGAGCGTAAACGGACGTTCACCCGGTTTTCGTCCGGCAAAGTAACGGGAATAATTTTCAATGCCGGAGCAATAACCAATTTCCACCATCATTTCCAGATCAAAGTTGGTGCGCTGTTCCAATCGTTGTGCTTCTAATAATTTATCGTGGTATCGTAGAAATTCCAGTCGCTCATGGAGTTCCTTGCGAATTTCTACGACAATGCGGTTAATTGTTTTCTGATCCGTAACAAAATGTTTTCCGGGATAAATGAAGTCCGCATCCATTTCTCGAATGATTTCACCGGTCAACGGAACAAATCGCGTAATCTTTTCCACTTCCGTTCCAAACATTTCAATGCGGATGCCCACATCCTCATACGCCAAGTGCACTTCAACTACATCCCCATGGACGCGAAATGTGCTGCGCTCAAAGGTGGTATCATTCCGGGCATAATGAATATTCACCAGGTTCTTTAAAAATGATTTACGGTTAAATTGATCGCCGCGTTTTAAATGAACAACTTGATCTTTATAATCATCCGGAGAGCCTAAACCATAAATACAGGAAACAGAACTCACTACAATCACATCGTTTCGCTCCATGAGAGCGCCGGTTGTTTTAAGACGCAGTTTATCGATTTCCTCATTCACGGACATGTCTTTTTCAATGAATGTATCCGTGACCGGCATATAAGCTTCCGGCTGATAGTAATCGTAATAACTTATAAAAAATTCCACTGCATTATCCGGGAACAGTGATTTGAATTCGCCATAAAGCTGGGCAGCCAATGTTTTGTTATGGGAAATAATCAGCGTTGGTCTTTGAACTTCTTCAATCACTTTTGCCATGGTATACGTTTTACCACTGCCCGTAACGCCCAAAAGTGTTTGATACGAATCATTGCGGTTCAATCCCTCTACCAAACTGGCGATTGCCTGGGGTTGATCTCCTTGAGGTGTAAACTCTGAATGGACTTTAAACTCTGCCATAACGGCAAATTTACCTCTATTAATAAATACAATACAATGGCAGAGAGTGAAGTTTTTTTTCCTTAATGGATTTTAATGATTTAATTAAATAGATTGTGAACCCTCATTTAAAGAAAATAGGTGATTTAATGAAAATTCGAACAATATATTTACTCATTATATTTTGCTTAACCGCTTGTGAGCAAAACCAATTTGCCGATAAGATTTATTACAACGGTAATATCTGGACTGGAAACCCAAACCGTCCTAGCGCTGAATTCATTGCTGTAAAAGGAAATGAAATATTAGCCGTAGGAATTCATTATACATCACTCCAAAGTCCCAAAACTGAAATGTTTGATCTGAAGGGAGAATTTGTTGTGCCAGGATTTATCGATAATCACACTCATTTTATAAGCGGCGGATTTCAGATTATGAGTATCAATTTGCGTGATGTATCCAGTAAAAATGATTTTATCAATCGCATAAAGGAGTATGTTCAACATATTTCACCTGGTGAATGGGTTCAAGGCGGTGATTGGGATCATGAAATGTGGGGCGGTGTATTGCCAACCAAAGAATGGATTGATAGTTTCACTGCAGATATCCCCGTTTTCCTGGGACGGCTGGATGGTCATATGGCATTGGCTAACTCCAAAGCGCTGGAGTTAGCCGGAATTACCAGCAAAACTCCGAATCCTCCTGGTGGATTGATTGCAAAAAATAAAAATGGTACACCGACTGGAATTCTCCGGGATGAAGCTATGGGATTGATCTCGCCATTTATTCCTGAAAATTCCCCCGAAGAAATGGATGCAGCACTGCAAAAAGCCATGTCTTATGCCGCTTCCATTGGCGTAACTCAAATCCACGATATGTGTTCTTGGGAGGATTTACAAACATATGCACGAAACAAAGAAAAACTAACTCTACGCATTTATGCTTTGCCCTGGTATACAAATTGGAAAAAAATTATTAAATATAATGATGATAACGGTTTTGGAGATGACAAACTTCGTTGGAATGGTATGAAAGCAATGATGGATGGTTCGTTGGGCTCTCGAACTGCGTGGATGCACGATCCATACAAAGATGATCCAAAAACAAAAGGATTAGTGGTTGCAACTGATACTGTTGAATTTCGAAAAATCCTCCGTGAAGTGGATAAAGCAAATATTCAGATTGCCGTTCATGCCATCGGTACACGAGCTAATGAATGGATTTTGGATGAATTTGATGCAATCAAAAAAGAACATGGTGAAAGAGATCGACGACCCAGAGTTGAACATGCCCAGCATCTAACTCCCCAAGACATGAAGCGCTTCAGCGCCAATGGCGTTATCGCATCCATGCAGCCAACCAGTATTTATGACGACGCTGCCTGGGCCTATAAGCGCGTGGATGACAGCATTTTGGAAGGGACGTACATTTTCAAATCATTGCTTGATGACGGTGCCACGCTTACATTTGGCTCTGACTGGACAGTGACGACATTGGATCCGTTGATGGGCATATTTACAGCTGTTACACGTAAAACACGTGATGGCAAAAACCCAGACGGTTGGTATCCAAATGAAAAGATTTCTGTAGAAGATGCTTTACGCTGCTATACTATTAATAGTGCTTATGCCGGATTCCAGGAAGATAAACTTGGGACACTGGAAACGGGGAAACTGGCGGATTTTGTAGTTTTATCTAAAGACCTTCGAGTCATTAATCCAGATGATATTTTGAATACACATGTAATCAGAACTGTTGTTGATGGAAAAGATGTTTACGTGAAATGATTGGTTGATTGATTGAGCTCCTGAACCCACCCTCACATATATTCCAGGATTCAAGATGACAGTGTTTATTTAAGTAAAATCATTTTCCCGGTTTGCACTTTGTCACCGGCGGATACAGTGTAAAAATACACTCCAGCAGAAACAGAATGGCCAAGTTTATTCGTTCCATTCCACTTAACCTCGTGCTTACCAATCGCTTGTTCTCCGCTTACTAGAACTTTCACTTCCTTGCCCAGCATGTCATAAATAATAATGTTAACAAAACTGTATTCCGGTAATTCATACCGTATTGTTGTTTCTGGATTAAATGGGTTCGGGTAGTTTTGGTGTAAAATAAAATCAGTCGGCAACACATCTGCAATTTCATCCGTTGACAGAAAATCTGATAACCTGTAATTCATAAAGAAATCAATCAACTCCGTATTTGTATTTATTTCATGATTACTGTATCCTAATGAATTAATGACCCAATCCAAATCAGAAATACTGGAACCAAACCATTGATGTCCGCCACCAATCACTTTGAAATGAACAAATTGTGTTGATGAAGAAGTACTATAATACGTATACTTTTCAACAGTTGTGTTGTCTGATGCATCCGTGTCCGGTAAAACTTCAATCAATTCATATTCAAGATTATTCACACCCCGCCAATAGTCTATAGATTCCCCAACATACATGGACCAATCCCAAGAGTAGGTATATGGTACGGTTAAATCATCCGTCCCATGTAAATGAATAAAGGGAATATCCCTGTCAGCATCACAGGTCTGATCTGAATTGAGCATAAAGTTGCCTGTCACGGAACCAAATGCAGCAATTTTATCTGAAAGTTCGCAGGCAAGTTCATAAGCCATATAACCACCATTAGACATACCACAGGCATACACCCTATCTAGATCAATATTAAAATCGTCAGCTACAGAATCAATCAATGCACTAATAAAACCAATATCATTTGCATTGCTAATGTTCCAGATAGCACCCACATTCCAAGCGTTGCTAATCCCTTCCGGATAGACAACTGCAATATTCATCCCAAGGGCAACATTATCCATTTCAGAATAATACAGTTGCTCTAATGCATTGCTGCCAAAGCCGTGCATATTTATAACCAGTGGGCAAGGTTCTGTGGCACTGTCTGGATACGAAACATAATATTCTCTGATTATACCATCATGAGTCAATGTCAGTTGACCAAAACAAACGGACATTAATAACAGACATATTTTTATTTTTTTCATATCAATTTTGTACAATCTAGTATATACAGATTACTTAAGAGTTTTGATTCGAGGAAATCATTTTATTTTTCCCATCCCCAGAAAGCATCTACAATCGGCACAGTCATCCGCAAACAATTTTTCATTAATCATATACACTAAATAGTGTTTTTTAGAATTTTTTTTGGTTTTAAATGGGCAAAACCAAACTCATAATTATTACGAAATTTATCGATAGTTATTACCGATGAGCCAACCCTCGCTAGAATCTGTTCATCATCCTCTTTTTCAGATGGTGCTTTTTCGCACTGCATACTGAACAGTAATAATGCGAGTAAAATAATACCCTGCTTATACACCCTATTTACTTTCCGGATTTTGGCATTGCTTTGATCCATTCTCTCACCAATTCCGCTCCTTCCATATGGGTTAATCTACGACCCAATTCAGGCATCATAATTCCAGGATCGGTAGAACGGATGCGATAAAGCATGATTGATTTTTCAGGCTCTCCAGGCACTATAGTATATTTGAATTTACTAGTTCCTCTTCCTGCCGCAATAGGAGGTTTCATCACGCCCAAAGCACGAAGATTTTTCTGTTCCAATTCGAGAAATAATCCAGACGTTTCCGCCGGCCCGCCCTTACGATGACAATGTGCACAATTTATATCAATCCAAGCTCTGGCTCGGCCATTTAAAGTTTCATTAAAGTCATTAGCTTTTGCAGTCCGAGGCAAGTGTGCAATCTCCGACAAGTTGGACAGTATTCCTGAAGATTCCCATTTAATTAATTGATTCATGGAACCATCAGAGTACATATAGTCCATATTCAAATTTCGAATTTTAGGGCCTATGGGTTTTAATTTATTTTCGTAAACATGACACCCTTTACACTGATTCACATTGGGTACACTATAAAGAATATCCATTGATTCTCCATGTTCATTGATCCAATCAACTTGCATCCGATCACCGGCAATAGCCAATACTGCATCGGACTGTTCCTCATTCCAAATATATGGAAATGCCAGCCAACCATCGATTGTGTTCATAAGCAGACGAGTTTCTATTAAACGCCGTCCTAATTCTGGCTGATATTTATCTACGAAATAATAAAATGTTTTTATAAAAGTGGTTCCAATTGGAAACAATAACGTGTTATCAGCTTGAACTGATATCTTCATATTTACCGGAACTTGAATAAAACGCAGTTTTTCTGCGTAGTCAGAAAATAATTCTGTAGCGATACCGAAAGGCAAGATTCCTGCTACCGGTTCCTGATTTTTCATGGGTATCTTGAAAAATCCATAATCAGACAAGTTTGGTTTTGCGTATTCCATTATGCCATTCCCCGCACAAACGCCGGATATGATAATTACGCATACAATCGAGCGAAGAGACAACAAGGCTATTCGATTATGTTTAGTTTTACAGCAGATATTGGTGTTTGACTGCAGTTGCATTCATCTTTATCTGTAGAGAATGAAGCGATAAATGGGCTGTACCATTTGTTAAAGTTTTTAGAAATATCAAGATTCACGTATCCTGCATTTAAATTATTTTCAAGACACAGTCTTCGATCAGCCGGAATCTGTCCATCAGCATTAGCATAGCGTGGATCGGGCATGCCGTCGTAAATAATATCGGGCACATGGCATCGAAAGCGTAATGCCAACAATACTCCAATATCATGATTTAAGGTAGGTAGTTGCGATTCTCTCTCGTAGATATTATCATGTATATAAATAGAAGCTGTGTAAGGATTGTAAAGAGAATCTTCAATGGCTTCCTCTGTTATAAAATAACTCACGATCGTTGTCCCGGCTGTTTTATTATTACGAATCGTATTTTTAAATATCTCCACCTTTTCCACTGCCATAACCATAATGCCTGTACCCGGAGGTACTTGACCCACAATATTCCCTTCTGGCGCAAAATTATCCAAATTATTATTTTCAATTAGGTTGTTAAAAATTCGCACATTTTTTCCCGATTTCTGTATTAAGTCCGGCAAATCAAATATCAAAATTCCCCCAGTATTATCGTGAGCATAATTATTGTATACATCCGCATTAATCGAATTTTCAATCTCAATCCCAGCCACATTATGGTACACTTCAGAATTTCGCACAATAATATTTTTTGATTGCCCCACATATAAACCTGCATCAGATGCTCCGATAGACATAGAATGTTCGATGAGCACATTACTGCATTGTACCGGATATAATCCATACGCTCCATTCGTTTCTTTTGGTCCACCGGTCCATTCTGCTTTTATATTTCGAAATACAATTCCATCTGTATATTGTACTTTAATTCCATCGCCAATTGTATTTTGAATGGTAAAATTTTCCAATATGATACGCTTACAGTTCGTAATGCTCAACCCTTGAGCTCCTTCAATCTGATTGGAAAAGGATAAGATTGTTTGATCCATTCCAGCTCCACGTATAACGATATTTTCCTTCCCTTCCATAGATAGAGTTCCCAATATCTCAAATCGTCCTTCATCTAAAGTAATTGTATCGCCGGGTTCTGCCAATATCAACTGTGTTTGCAACTCTTTTTCAAAATTAGCAAAAGCCGTAGATAAAAAGATGTTTATTATTATTAATCGGAAGGTGACTTTACTCATTCTCTATCTCCAATATCAGTTTTCATGGTAGAAATTAACTGACATCTAAAGAATCAGAGTACTGTTAAAAATAATAAGGTTTCTTCATCTTTCCCCATTGCAAAGGCACTTTGTTTGAATTAATTTTGCGTCCTGTTTTTAACCCAAAGAATTAATGATCGCGGGGTAGAGCAGTCTGGTAGCTCGTCGGGCTCATAACCCGGAGGTCGCTGGTTCAAATCCAGCCCCCGCTACAATCAAAAGCCCTTTGCTTTTTTGCAAAGGGCTTTTTCATTACGCGGGGCGAGCCCCGCCTTTTATTTGTAAATTTTAAAATAAAATATTATGTATCTGTAATCGTAGTTTTATGACTGAATAATTAACTTTTAAAAAAACTACAATCATAATCAGGTAAAAATTAAAAAAAATATGTTATTCAGAGACTTTCAGTATTTCCACATACACAGCCAAATGATCTGAATAACCACCAAGTAGTTTATTTCCTGCCCAGAACCGAAATGGATAATGAGCATAATCTCCCTCCTGCTGACGATAGAACGGCTTATCCAAAATCTGCGCTTTTCCGGCAATTAATCCCTTGTCATCATTCAGACCATCACTGATAATAATTTGATCCATAAAATAATCTACACCTTTATACACATATGTACCGACTTTGCGTTGCCCCATCATAGATGCCATCATACTGGTCATATTTACAGATTTTAATATACGCACATTATCATCGGTTGGATCTTCATTGAAATCGCCCATAAGCAAAATGTCTGCATCTGGATCTTCGGATAACAATTTCGCAACTTCATTTGCCAGCAAACGTGCTGTGGAACGGCGTTTGGGAATCGCTTTTTTCTTTCCGCCGTAATTCGACGGCCAGTGATTTACAAAAATATGCAGTGTGTATCCGGCATATTCACCTTTCACATATAAGATATCCCGAGTCAAATTTCCATCGGGAAGCATATTTTGAATGGGCGTACTTGATAGCACATTAAATACATTCGGATCATATAAAAGTGCATTATCAATTCCTCGACTATCCGGTGAATCATAATGAATAATCTTATAATCTCTGCCAGTAAAGGCATCATTGAGTTCATCCAATACAAAGTAGTTTTCTACTTCACAAAGTCCCAGAACATCCGCATTCAGGTCAGCCAAAACGTATGAACAATTTTTTAATTTAAGATCATAAATTTCCTGAGTAACATTTTTTCTTCCACCTAGAGCAAATTCCTCATCCCGAGTGGTTGGATCATCCTCCAAGTCAAATAAATTTTCCACATTCCAAAATCCAACCCGAAGGGATTGCCCCCAAAGGACAGAGAAAAGACAGGCGAGTATTATTATAAATTTAGGATTCATAATTATCCTTTCAATTTATAGAACTTTTTGGAAACTTTTTAATATTATTGGCATATATATCTTTGAAGCGGACACGTATTATTACCCTACTTCCCTCCTTGTTACCTCCTTGGTTTGGTTGTGTCCGCTTCTTTTTTTTACGTCCACACCAAGAATCCTTAAATCTTTTAAGTCCGTTATAACTGGAATTTCTATTTCCCAAATTAAGTGATCCATCGATAATTCATTTATCCGTTTCCCACTATGGTTATTTAACCAATATTCGAGTTTTCCCGCTTGGCTAAAATCACCGGTAATTATATATACATCCTTCTGAATATAGTTCTTCCATTTCGATTCTTGGCATACCGCTAATGCCGCAGATCCATATGCATTGATTAATCCCTTTTTTCCTAATTTAACGCCGCCAAAATATCGGACGACGACAATGGCTGATTGTACAGCATTTGAACTCCGCAATACATTTAAAATGGGAATTCCGGCGGATCCTGATGGTTCTCCGCTGTCAGATGAATTTTCAATCATACCAGTGTCAGACAATCGATATGCCCAACACATATGATGAGCATTGTGAAATTCTTTGCGGATGAGTTTTAAGAAATGTTGGAAATCTTCTTGTGTATATACAGGCTTTAAAATTGCCTTGAATTCTGACCGTTTTACTTTGAGAACAGCACGAGCTGTACTCATGGGAATCTTATTCAAGATTTTCTGAATGAAAAACGAATGGGAACACCCTCAAAATTAAAGGCTTCTCTTAATTGGTTTTCCATAAAACGCTTATAATGGGTGGGAATCAATTTGGGGTAATTGGCATAGCAGGCAAATAGCGGTGGAGAGGAACTTACTTGCTTAATAAATTTCATACGGATCAATTTTCCTTTTTCAGCCGGAACGCTTCGAGTTTTGATCGCATTTTCTAGGAACGTATTTAATTTATGTGTCGAGATTTCCTGTTGATAATTTTCATAAACAGAAAAAGCTTCTTTCAATATTCCAGATACTCTCTGTTTCGTAAGAGCAGAGACAAATAAAATGGGAAAATCATTCAACATAGGAAATTGATTGCGAATGGACTCTTTCCTCTCTTCCATGGTATGGGTGTCTTTTTTAATCAAGTCCCATTTGTTGACAATAACGACGATACCCTTTCCCGCTTTGATTACATGGTCAATAATGGACCTGTCTTGCTTGTTAAATCCTTTTTCTGCATCGATGAGTACCAAAGCAACATTGCAGTGATCAACGGATCGTTTCGTTCGCACCGTACTATAAAACTCAATAGCATCATTTACCTTACTCTTCTTGCGTAAACCGGCGGTATCTACGAGAATAATATCCTTGCCGTACCATTTCATTTTTGTGTCAACGGAATCACGGGTTGTACCGGCGATGGGCGTTACAATAGTTTGTTCTTTTTGTAACAGTGCATTTAACAATGAGGATTTCCCCACATTGGGCATACCCACAATTGCCAAATGTAAATCCGTATTATCTTCCTCTTCATCGACTCGTTCGCTTAAATTTAATTTTTCATAAACAACTTGAAGAATATCACCTGTATATCGTCCGGATAGAGCAGACATAGGTAAAACCGGTTCAATTCCTAATTCATGAAAACTATAGACTTGATCATCCTGATTCAAATTATCACATTTATTAACGATCAGTATATGCGGTTTTCCGCTTTCCCGTACAGCTTGAGCCAAGACTTGATCGCTGGACGTCATATTTGCCTGTCCGTCCACCATTAATAGAACCATATCCGCTTCGCCCATTGCCAGTTTGGAATGTTCCCGAACAGCTGCATTAAATATATCCAAATCTTCAGGAATAAATCCGCCGGTATCGATAAAACTCATGCGCTTTCCGGACCATTCAGTTTCACCGTAAATACGATCACGAGTGATGCCTTCCTGGGAATCAACAATCGCTTTGCGCTGACGTAAAACACGATTGAAAAATGTGGATTTACCCACATTGGGCCGGCCGACTATTGCTATGACTGGAGCAGACATATTTTTTAGCCGCGGATTGTATTAAATAATTGTTCTGGAGAATCACCTGTAATCTCTAGTAGTACTTTAAGTGTTTTACTGATATCACCTAATGTTTGGTCATCCAGGGTTAACGATCCTTCATCATTTAGTATACGATCGCTAAAAATAACTTTATCTCCCAAATCCGTATCTATTAACTGATCAATGATATCCTGGGCGGTTAAAAGACCTGTTACTGTCACTTCATCTTTACCGAAGAAATGATTTTCAATCACTATATAATTCACAGTAAGGTTTGGAATAGCATTCAGCTTGGGAATAAACCAATTGCGAAATGTGTCCGAAATAAGCTTGCCTGAACCAATAGTAATCCGCGTTTCTTTTTCGAATATCGGAATGTCAAAATCTGTCCACTTTTCAATGAAATCGCGTACTTGTCCAACGCCATTCTCTTCCAAGTTGATGTTATCATAGTATTCACACCCGGGAACGTCTTTTCCGACGCGCAGATACCATTCATCGCTCAACACCAAAAAGCGGCTGCCGTCTGCATGTTTAAATCGTTTATCAAACTCTTCATACAGAGAAATTGCATTTTCTGCATACTCTGTTGTAATCGCCGGAATAAATGGGAGTCCATCGCGGTGTTTTGTCAATCCGACCGGAACGATGGACATACTGCGAGCCATGGGCGCATACTGGTGGATATCTGCAATCGTTTTCTCCAGGAAAACGCCGTCATTCCACGTGGGACATAATACAACCTGTGAGTGCAATTCGATGCCATTTTCAGTCAAATATTCGAACTTGGATAACAAATTGTCATCCTTGCCATAGAGAAATAATTCCAGACGTTTATCTGGATCGGTGACATGAACAGAAATATACAATGGCGTCAAGCGCTGCTCAACCACTCGTTTTAATTCTTTCCAGCCCATATTGGTTAACGTAATGTAATGACCGTGGAGAAACGACATTCTGAAATCGCCGTCACGGAAATATATTCCGCTACGCATTCCCGGAGGATTTTGGTCTACGAAGCAAAAAACACAATCATTGGCACATTTGCGGATGCGCATATCTTCGAATTCCAAGCCTAAATCATCATCTTCATCCTTTTCCAGGTCGTATTCCACCAATTCACCATTTTGGCGAACTTTAAGGCGAATTTGATCATCCGTTATTTTAAACTTATAATCAAGAATATCCCGTACTCTGGAATTATCGATTGCTTCGATTTTATCTCCGGGTTGGAGACCCAATTCGGCTCCCAAGCTGTTTTCATGTACAATTTTGATCTTCATGAGCGGCGGAAACTACACATATTGACCTATGGCTTTTCAGTCTGAATTAAAATAAGGTTCACTCAATATTGTTACTGAAATGAATGAGAAAATAATAACATTACCTCATAATTTAGGACAGGGATTATTTATTTATTTTTGTAGAATCAGCAGACTAATATGTCCTAAATATTTCCGTTTTTCGTTTGATTAATGTCCTAATAATAAATAGTATAATTATACGCATTTGTACTGAAATACTACTTCAGTAAAATCATTTTATGCACTTTAACAAACCCGGTTGTTTCGAGCCTGTAAAAATACATACCTGCGCTAATTTCTTGACCAGCGTTATTTCTACCATTCCATCTTATTGATTTATACCCCGGCTGCTCTGTTTGATTGAGTAGCATTCTGACTTCCCGGCCTAAAATATCATATACGATAAGATTCACATGCGTCTCTACCGGAATATCATATTGGATGGTGGTTACGGGATTAAATGGGTTTGGATAATTCTGATGTAAGGCAAATTCATCGGGTATAGCGATGACTTTTTGTGACATAAAGCCTTGGGCGATGATATTCTTAAACTGATCCAAGAATGTATATTGAATTGAAATAAAGGAATCTTCCTCGTCTAACGAATTCGTCTCCAGAGAAATGTGTTTTTCCTGTATATCAGTCAAAAACGCTTTTTCAATGAGCAGATTACCTGTTTCTTTAAAGTGGCTTTTGAACATTATCTCGTTTTGGTTCAATAAATCAATGGTATTTTCTATTGCCAGTTTTGTTGGATTGTAAATAACCAATACCTGTGCGGATACGACATCTTCAGTGAGCGTTATATCCAGTATTTTACCGGATTGTTGTATATCGAGCTGGGGTCCATATTGATTTAAATCTGATAGCAATAATGCCGGTGTATTATTTGACCAATGCCACATCCTGGCAAAAGACAAACCATCCCTTAAATCAAATACATTATCCGGTGTTGGTATCAGATGGGGCACTGTCCCGGTAACAGGGCCAAGCTCCAGGCTGTAATCTTCTGATGTCCAAGCATTAGAAAATGTATTTAAATCAGTTACATCTATTAAACCATCTGCATTGTAATCGGCTAGCACTTCTGTATAAATGGTAAAGGAATAATTACTATCCAATCCAACCATATCAGTCAAATTGAAAATGGAAAATTGAAGTGTATCCAAACTGGCAAAGGGTGCCGTCAGATTAATCTGAATATAAATAGAATCCAATGAAGAAGCATGAGTTACAGGCAAAAGAGACGTCATTTCGTAATCCATACTGACGGAAGGTTCAGACAAAACAATGTCCACTACCCTGTCATCTGTTAATGATAATAATTCTGATGCTGTATCGAAGGTCATGCTCACAAAGGTTGGCGGGCCGGGATAAATATCAATCACAAAGCCGTCACTGCTGGCCACAGCAGAAACATTTTCCACCAGGTCCGTGGCGCGGACAGAAAAATAGTAAGATGCAGCATGCTCTAAGCTCAAACCGGAATTTTCTACAAACGTCGTGTCTGCCCCAACAGTTATCCAATCTATAATGTCATTACTGCCAACAGATGAACCTAACGCATATTCATAGATAGTGATACCGCTCAAAGCATCGCTAAAGCCAGACCAATTTGCACCAGCCGTTTCAAACGAATTTGATAGCCAAATATCTTCACTAGCTCCATCATTAACTTCTCCTGCAGAAGGTGGTTCAAAATCAATGGTGATTCCATCGCTAATGGCGATTGCGGAACGGTTTCCAGCCAGATCATAGGCGCGGACATTAGTATAGTATGTTGTACCGTTTGTTAACGACAGACCGCTGACGCTGGCATCCGTATTGGTGCCATTGTCTGTCCAGGCAACAATGTTGGAATCACCTTGCGCTGTACCAAAGGAATATTCATAATAGGCAATGTCCCTTGTATCATCCCCCTGCCAGGCAGAAACGAGAGTAGTATTATCCTGCTGCCAGTCTATATCTTCCGCTAAAGAACCATCAAAAGGATCGCTTACTGTAGGGCTGAATTGATCCACGGTAATACCGTTACTCGTAGCAACAGCGCTGGTATTTTCAACAAGGTCTGTGGCCCGCACAGAAATGTAATACGTCGTTCCGCTTTGCAGGGTTAAATCTTCCCGAATAAATGATGTTGCCAGTCCATTGTTGGTCCAATCAACGGCATCTGTCGCGCCTGAAGTTGTGCCGATGGCATATTCATAATGTTGTATTCCACTGACGGGATCTGAAAATCCAGACCAGTTACTCTCCAGCGTAGCGTATGAATTTGTCCATTCCTCATCCTGCCCTGCCCCATCGAAAACACTGCCTGCTATGGGTACTTCAATATCAACAGTAACGCCGTTGGAACTTCCGATATTGGAAACATTTTCGGCGAAATCTGTAGCCCGGACAGAAACATAGTATGCTGAACCATTTGTTAAGGTCAACCCATTGTGTGTCATGGCGGAATCGGTATTATTCAGTGTCCAGCTGACAACATCCGTGCCCTGGAGTGTTGTACCGATAGCATATTCAAAATATTGAATTCCGCTGAACGAATCAGAAAATCCGGACCAGTTGGCAGACAGTGAATCAGCCGTGCCTGTAAATATTAAATCTTTACCCAAACCATCACTGACGGAGCCGGTTACTGGTGCGGTGTAGTCAATCGTAATGCCATCGCTGGACACCACATCGGAAACGTTGCCGGCCCTGTCCACCGCCCGGACATTACCATAATAAGTCTGTTCTTCCAGCAGTTCAACGTTTACGAGGGTTACGCTGGTATTGGTGCTCGCGCTTGTCCAAGCTACAATATTTGAATCCCCAGACGCTGTGCCTACTGAATACTGGTAATAATCTAATTCTCGGGAATCACTGCCGGACCAGAATAATGACAACGTACTGTCAGATGATTGCCAATCCTGGTCTTCGCCGTCTATGCCATCATAGAGATCACCCACAAGCGGAATTATGAGATCAACTATTATACCATCACTAGCCGCAACACTTCCTTCATTATTAACATAATCCGTTGCTTTAATAAACACATAGTATGTCTCGCTACTGATTAAGTTGAGATCGGATTCTACGAAAAATGTATCCAACCCTGCTGACGTCCAATTGACCAAGGCAAAACTGTCTATTTCCGTACCGATGGCATATTCATAAATATTGATACCGCTTAAGGTATCGCTGAAATCTTTCCAGTTGGCAGAAAGGGTTGAATCTGAATTGGTCCAATCCATATCGGCCCCGGGACCATCAAATACAGTACCAATAAGGGGACCATCCGTATCCACCGTCACGCCGTCTGACGTAATGGTTGTGGATTCATTCTCGGCGTTATCTGTTGCTTTTACACTTATATAATAAGCTGTGCCGCTGGACAGGCTTAAGCTTGTTTTAGTAAGTGAGGTATCGGTGGCGTTAT